>NZ_CP092842.1:0-859431 GCF_030272265.2 Bradyrhizobium sp. 62B
GTGGCCAAGATCGTTCGCGTGTCAGACGGCTATTTGCGGCAACTTTCCCTCGACGGCCTGGGACCTGCCCCCGCGATCGGTCATGGCGGGCGGCGGTCGTATACCTTAGCTCAAGTGAATGAGCTGCGGGCCTATCTGGCTGCAGCCCGCCCGCGGGAGGCACTTGATTTTCTCCCACGGCGGCGCTCCGGCGAAAAGCTTCAAATCATCACGGTCGCTAATTTCAAGGGCGGCTCGGCCAAGACAACGACCGCCCTGTATTTGGCCCAATATCTCGCCCTTTCCGGCTTTCGAGTTCTGGCCATCGACCTCGATCCGCAAGCTTCTTTGTCGGCCATGTTCGGCTATCAGCCGGAATTCGACATTGGGCAAAGCGAAACCATTTACGGTGCCATCCGCTATGACGACCAGCGCCGCCCCATGCGTGAAGTTGTGCGGCCGACCTATTTCGAGGGTATAGGCCTGGTGCCTGGCAATCTCGAACTCATGGAGTTTGAGCATCACACGCCGCGCGCCATGGTCGAGCGCCGCGAACGTGGACATGATCTTTTTTTTCGCCGCCTAGCGAGCGCAATCGATCAGGTAAGCGACGACTATGATGTCGTGGTGATCGACTGCCCACCTCAGCTCGGCTACTTGACCATGGGCGCTTTGAATGCGGCGACGGCGATGCTGGTGACAATCCACCCGCAGATGGTCGATGTCGCATCGATGAGCCAATTCCTTCTGATGACGTCGGATTTGATGTCCGTCATCGAGGAGGCGGGTGGCCGCCTCGATCACGATTTCATCCGCTATGTGATCACGCGCCATGATCCGAATGACGTGCCTGAGGCTCAGATCGTTGCGCTGCTGCGCAATCTGTTCCGCGAAGACGTGCTGCAAGCGACGGCCTGGAAGTCCACTGCGATCTCCAATGCTGGCCTGACAAAACAATCGCTCTATGAGCTTGACCGCGGATCCGTCGGACGCGGCGCCTATGACAGGGCGGTTGAATCTGTCGATGCTATCAATGCGGAAATCGTGCAGCTTCTGAAGAAGGTGTGGGGACGATGAGCAAGCGCACGGATGCTATCAGGGGGCTTTTTACTGCCGCACCTCAGACGAGTCCGTTGTCAGCTGACAACACAGCACCAGCGCCGCTGGCGCGGGTGTCGTCAGGTGCTGTGCGCTCGCTGAAGGAATCTTTCTCAGAAGTTGAGAAGGAGAATCAGGAGCTTCGGGACAAGCTCACATCTGGCGCGACGATCGTAGAGATCGATCCCGGTCTGATAGATCCCTCGCCCGTGTCTGATCGTTTTCGCGACGACGACACGGCTTCTTACGAACTTCTCAAGCAATCGATTTCGCAGAGCGGCCAGGAGGTTCCTGTCCTCGTCCGCAAGCATCCGACAATGCCGGGACGATATCAGAGCGCTTATGGTCATCGCCGGGTGCGTGTCGCGCGCGAGCTGGGTATTGCCGTCAAAGCGATCCTAAAACCGCTCTCCGACGAAGCCCTCGTCGTGGCACAAGGCCTTGAGAACGCGCCGCGGGAGGATTTGAGCTTCATCGAGCGCGCGATGTTCGCAATGCGCATCGAAGATGCCGGGCACAAGCGCGCAGTCGTTCAAGACGCGCTCGCAGTCGATAGGGCCGAAGCGTCAAAACTGATTGCGGTTGCGAGATCCATTCCGCCCGACATTATCGATGCTATTGGCAAGGCCCCAAAGGTTGGCCGCGGGCGATGGCAGAGCTTTGCTGATCTCTTGGCGGATGCGTCGGTGATCGACAGCGTAAGGGCGGCGATCGGGGACGACAAGTTCGCCGGCCGTGAGTCAGACGACAGATTTCTGACGGTGTTCTCGGCCGCGAATAAACCTGCTGCAACTCGCCAATTCGCGCAATCGTCTGCTGTGCTCGCCTCAGATGGACAGCGCATCGCTCAGGTCCGTCAGGGCGATCGAGAACTCAAGTTGACCATCGACAAGAAGGTCCCGGCGTTGTTCGCGGACTTTCTTATCACCCAGCTTCCGAACCTGTTCGAGACGTTTTGCAAATCGGACAGATCCGAGGAGACCACCGGGGCTTAACCGCCTCATGAACAACCGCGAACCAGGAGCAGCACGGCAAAAGAAAAAAGGCCCCCGCAACGTCACCGTCCCGGAAGCCTCTCTTCGTAGTTTGGCGACTAAAGAGAATCACTTCCGCGCACCATAGTCAAGAGTCTTGTGAGAGACGGCGCCGTTTCGGCGAGCAGATTTTCTTTGCCCGCATAAGGCAAAGACATGCAATCACGTGCCCCAACGACGCCCTTTGGGCGGCGCTCGTTGAAGCTTGCCCATGTGGCAACACAAGTCGCAGTATCGACCAGGCCATCGGAAAAGATCGTCCATAAATGGAAGATCTTTCAGGCCATTTGCATCGCGAGGCCGCGCCTCGGTATCTCTGAGCGTGCGCTGACGGTGCTGGATGCTCTGCTCAGCTTTCATCCCGAGACTACGCTCACGGGTGAGGGTGACCTCATCGTGTTTCCGTCAAACAATCAGCTGACGCTGCGAGCTCACGGCATGCCGGTGTCCACGTTGCGGCGTCATCTCGCTGTGCTTGTCGACGCCGGGCTCATCGTTCGCAGGGATAGTCCGAACGGCAAGCGCTACGCTCGCAAAGGCAACGGCGGTGACATCGAGCGCGCCTTTGGCTTTGACTTGTCGCCACTCGTCGTTCGCGCCGAAGAGTTCGAGAGGGTGGCTGGGGAAATCAAGGCGGAGGCTCGTGCTATCAAACATGCGCGCGAGCGCATCACACTCTGCCGTCGTGACATCGCCAAGATGATTGCAACGGGCATCGAGGAAAACGTGCCGACCCACAGGCAAGGGAAGGGGCCGGCTGATTGGGACGAGGTGCATCGGGCATTCCGTTCGATCGTCGAGACGATTCCACGCCGGGCGACCTGCCAAGAACTTGAGGCGATCGCCGACGAACTATCGCAGCTTGCCGACGACGTCCTCAATCTGCTGGAAACTCACGTCCAAGCAGCAAATATGAGCGCCAATGAGTCCCATACTGAGCGTCACTTACAGAATTCAAACCCAAATTCCCTCACTGATCTTGAACCTAGCCTTCAGGAAGGCAGGGCGGCGAGTACCGAGCCGCAACCACAACCGACGCGATTTGCGAAAGGCTCCTATCCTCTGGGTATGGTCTTGAGCGCATGTCCAGACATCGTTGACTACGCCAAGGGAGGGATTTCAAACTGGCGCGATTTCATTGCGACTGCCGCGGTCGTTCGATCGATGCTTGGCATCAGTCCCAGCGCCTGGGAGGAGGCGCTGAGCGTCATGGGGGAGACTCAGGCTGCAATTGTGGTCGGCTGCATCCTGCAGCGAGGGGAGGCTATCCGTTCAGCCGGCGGATATCTGCGGGGGCTGACGCGAAAAGCCGAGGCCGGCGAATTCTCGCTCGGGCCAATCCTAATGGCGCAGATCAACTCCCGACTGCACGAAAAACGAAGGGCCTAACGGCTAGCCCGCATTTCTCACAGTATTGAGGCGCATCGGGGCGCGAATCAACGAAAGTTCTTTTGCGAGAAGGACTTTGCGATGATTCAAGGAATGCCCCGATGCCGACAGAGTGTAGCGCAGAACGTTTTGACTTTGGAGTGGTGGAAGGCCGGGCTGTGGAAGCGGCCTTTGATGCTGGGCTGGTGACGTCGGATGCTGGAGCGCTGCTTCTGGGCGCCACCGATCGAGCGATCGATCTGGTGGGGCGCTTTGCAGCTTGCTTTCGCGATCATCGCCGCGCGGACCTGATCGAGCATGCGGTCGACGTTGATCGGACAGCGGGTCTTTGGCATTGCGCTCGGCTACGAAGATCTCAACGACCATGATGAACTGCGGCACGATCCGCTGATGGCGGTGCTGGCGGGCAAGCTTGCGGCCCGGCGGCAGGACTGCGCACCGGTGGCCGGCAAGTCGACGCTGAACCGGCTGGAGCTGAGCCGCAGCGAGCCTTCGCGCTATCACAAGATTGCCTATGACGCGGCGGCGATCGAGGCGCTGCCGGTGATGCTGTTCCTGGAGGCCCACGAGCGACCGCCGGCGCAGATCATCCTCGATCTTGACGCCACCGACGACCCGCTACACGGCCATCAGGAGGGACGCTTCTTCCACGGCTACTACGACTGCTACTGCTATCTGCCGCTGTACGTGTTCTGTGGCCGGCATCTGTTGGCAGCCAAGCTGCGACCCTCCGATATCGACGCCAGCGCGGGCAGCGTCGCGGAGGTCGAGCGGATTGTCCGGCAGATCCGCGCCCGCTGGCCGTTCGTGCGCATCCTGCTGCGGGCGGACTCAGGCTTTGCGCGCGAGGCGCTGATGGCGTGGTGCGAGCAGAACCGCGTGGACTACCTGTTCGGGCTCGCCCGCAACACGCGCCTGGTCGCCATGATCGAAGAGGAGCTTGCCACGGCTCGCGCTGCGGCCGAGAAGACCGACCGACCGGCGCGCCGCTTCAAGGACTTCCAATGGAGCACGCTCGGCACCTGGAGCCGAAGGCGCCGCGTCGTCGCCAAGGCGGAGTGGACAAAAGGCGAAGCCAATCCGCGCTTCGTCGTGACCTCGCTCAAGCGGGCCGAGGCGGGCGCGCGACAGCTCTACGAAGACATTTACTGCGCCCGCGGCGACATGGAAAACCGCATCAAGGAGTGCCAGCTCGACCTCTATGCCGACCGGACGTCGGCGGCGACCATGCGCGCCAACCAACTGCGGCTGTGGTTCGCCGTAATGGCCTATGTGCTGATCTGTGCTCTGCGGCGCATCGGCCTTGCCGAAACCACTTTTGCCGACGCCACCTGTGGCACCATCCGCCTCAAGCTCCTCAAGATCGGCGCACTGGTGCGCATCAGCGTCCGCCGCATCAAAATCGCCATGGCTTCGGCCTGCCCAGCCGCCCAGGAATGGGGACACGTGGCCCGCCGCCTGGCCGAAACCGCCAAGGCCCGCGCCGCACCCACCTGACACGCGAAGCTGCGACGCGCTCAATCGGCGGCATCACCAACAGGTCCAAAGGAGACACTCAAAGCCAAATCGCCACCCGCGCCTCCAGCGCAACGGCTCCTCATCACCTTCGCTAGACCTTCTATCCTCCGTCGCACAGCTATCGGCCGTGTGAGAAATGCGGGCTAGTCTAGGTAAGTGTCTCTTTGGCCCAGCGGCTCGGGCCGTCGTGGTCGCAGGTTTGATGTTGAGGTTCAATTTGACGAGGCCTTGGCTGACAGACTGGGCGCGAAGGCGACAGCACCTCAAGAAACGTCAGGCCAGCATTGCGTACGGGCTAATGAGCGGTGACACCCACAGATTAGATCGTATGCGCCGTCGTTTTGCAACGACCTCAAGGCGCCTGATTCATTCGCCGCAGCGCTGCAATTATCCGGCTTGCGTGGGGACGACTGTCTCCCGTGCCTCGTGGACACTCCGCCAATTAAGCCCTTCGAGCAGGGCCGACAACTCCGCTGCCGACAAACGCATAATACCATTCTCGATCTTCGGCCAGCAGAAGACGCCTTCCTCAAGCCCCTTGGCGAACAGGCACAAACCCGTACCATCCCAGAAGATAAGCTTGATCCGGTCCGCCCGCTTGGCTCGGAACACATAAACAGCACCCGAGAACGGATCGGCTTCATGTGCTCGCGTACCAACAAAGCAGGCCTCTCCATTCCCTTGCGGAAGTCCACCGGCTTGTGACCACCATTACCCGGATGTTTCCGGCCGGGCCGATCACCGGCTGGCTTTCAGAGCATGGACAATGGGGGCAAGCATCGCCACGTTCGCGCCACGGCCGGTCCCGATGGTGACGTCCTCGGCTTCGATCTCGATGAGCCCGGCATCGCAACGGCGATGCCCGGGCATCTGTCTTGGCCTTGCATCGCTGTCTTTACGTCATGGCGCGCAGCCACGGCTGGCGCCATGGCGTCTACCACCGCCGGTACAAACTGCGGATCGTCCGCTTTTGTTGCCGGCGCCAGGTAAACACTTGTTGCGGTATCAGCCCGTGTCGTCGGCATCTCGTCGCCGCCAGCGCCCACGAATTTTGGCCGAGTGATATGCCTCGATAATGCTGCGCCGCGATCGAGCATAGCTCTATAAGCCGCGCGACCATGCGTCCGCGAGTCTAAACGAAAATGCTCAGGTCCGAGAATTATGACGCTAACGTTTCTCATGTGCGACCTGCCGTGTGGGTAAACGAAAACCTGATCTGACGATCAGCCAAGGCACGAAGGCAATGCGCAACGGAACCAATCGTGCCGGCCGTTTAGACGGTCCACGCCCAAAAAGAGAGTAACCCCGGCATTGCTGCCCGGGTTTGCGCTGTTGGATTTCGCTCAGCGAGATCCCGGACGCGGTACACCGCTTGCGCGCTGCACCGCGTCCGGAACGACTAGTCGTTAGAAGTCCATGCCGCCCATGCCGCCGGCGGGGGGCATTGCGGGGCCGGCAGCGGCCTTCTTCGGCAGCTCGGCGACCATGGCTTCGGTGGTGATCAGGAGCGCTGCAACGGAGGCTGCGTTCTGGATCGCGGTACGGACCACCTTGGTCGGGTCGATGATGCCTTTGGAGACCAGGTTGCCGTATTCGCCGGTCTGGCTGTCGAAGCCGTAGGCGTACTGGTCCTTCTCCAGGATCTTGCCGATGATCACCGAACCGTCTTCACCGGCGTTGATCGCGATCTGGCGAGCGGGCGCCGACAGCGCCTTGCGCACGATCTCGACACCGGTCTTCTGGTCGTCGTTCTTGGTGCGCAGGCCCTTGAGCTGCTCGGAGGCACGGAGCAGGGCGACGCCGCCGCCCGGAACGATGCCTTCTTCCACGGCCGCGCGGGTCGCATGCATCGCATCATCAACGCGATCCTTGCGCTCCTTCACCTCGACCTCGGTCGCGCCGCCGACGCGGATCACCGCGACGCCGCCCGCGAGCTTGGCGAGACGCTCCTGGAGCTTCTCACGGTCGTAGTCCGAGGTGGTCTCCTCGATCTGCGCCTTGATCTGGGCCACGCGCGCCTCGATGTCGGCCTTCTTGCCGGCGCCGTTGACGATCGTGGTGTTCTCCTTGTCGATCATCACCTTCTTGGCGCGACCGAGCATGTTGAGCGTGACGTTCTCGAGCTTGATGCCGAGATCTTCCGAGATCGCCTGGCCGCCGGTCAGGATCGCGATGTCCTGCAGCATGGCCTTGCGGCGATCGCCGAAGCCCGGAGCCTTGACGGCCGCCACCTTCAGGCCGCCGCGCAGGCGGTTCACGACCAGGGTCGCGAGCGCTTCGCCTTCGACGTCCTCGGCGACGATGACCAGCGGCTTGCCAGTCTGCACCACGGCCTCGAGCAGCGGCAGCAGCTCGTTCAGCGAGGAGAGCTTCTTCTCGTTGATCAGGATGTAGGCGTCGTCCATCTCAACGCGCATCTTGTCGGCGTTGGTGACGAAGTAGGGCGAGATGTAGCCGCGGTCGAACTGCATGCCCTCGACGACGTCGAGCTCGGTCTCGAGCGACTTGGCTTCCTCGACGGTGATGACGCCCTCGTTGCCGACCTTCTTCATGGCGTCGGAGAGGAACTTGCCGATCTCGGCGTCGCCGTTGGCGGAAATGGTGCCGACCTGGGCGATTTCGTCGTTCGAGGTGACCTTCTTCGAGTTTTTCTCGAGGTCCGCCACCACGGCTTCGACCGCGAGGTCGATACCGCGCTTGAGGTCCATCGGGTTCATGCCGGCGGCGACCGACTTGGCGCCTTCCTTCACGATCGCGGCCGCGAGCACGGTCGCGGTGGTGGTGCCATCGCCGGCCGCGTCAGCGGACTTGGAGGCAACTTCGCGCACCATCTGCGCGCCCATGTTCTCGAACTTGTCCTCGAGCTCGATCTCCTTGGCGACGGTGACGCCGTCCTTGGTGATGCGGGGAGCGCCGAATGACTTGTCGAGCACGACGTTGCGGCCCTTCGGACCGAGCGTGACCTTCACCGCGTTGGCGAGGATGTCGACGCCGCGCAGCATCTTGTCGCGCGCTTCAACCGAGAATTTGACTTCTTTGGCTGCCATCTGGAGTTTTCCTTAGGTGAGTTTGACTGGAGGGAGGAGAGGGGCTCTTAAGCCGCCTTCTTCTTGGACTCGCTGACTTCGAGAACGCCCATCACGTCGCTCTCCTTCATGATCAGCAGGTCCTGGCCGTCGATCTTGACCTCGGTGCCGGACCACTTGCCGAACAGCACGCGGTCGCCGACCTTCAGGTCGATCGGGATCAGCTTGCCGGCTTCGTCGCGGCCACCGGGGCCGACGGCGACGACTTCGCCCTGGGAGGGCTTTTCCTTGGCAGTGTCGGGAATGATGATGCCGCCAGCGGTCTTCTCTTCTGCGTCGATGCGCTTGACCACGACGCGGTCGTGAAGCGGACGGAATTTCATGCAGTTCTCCTAAGTATTTGCTCGGGTTGGTGTTTTGAGGGTGTTAGCAGTTGATTCCCGCGAGTGCCAGCGCAGGTGGAAGTGAAGTAGGGAAGAAATTTGCGGGGGCAAGTGTCTGCAGCATGAAAATTGGCACTTCGCCTCGCGATTGGCCAACCTTCTAGAACCTCCCGCCGTAGGCGGTGTGATCTGCTGCAGGTCAGATCAGCCAATACCGACCGCACCTCTTCCGGCATCGTAGGTGCATTGGAGCGGCCGGCACCCGCCGGTTCGCATAAGCGTGTTTGTTGGTCGCGGAAATCACACTAAATATCATCTCAGCATTCCGGAACGTTCATGGCCCGCCCTCGCCGCGAGGTCTCGCGGTAGTTCGCTTGCATATCGGCACCAGTCTGCGGCATCGTTTCAATCAATTTGTCGAGCGACACCCGATGCGTGCCGAACGCGGCGAGCGCCAGGTACGCCGCGTTCACCGCCTTAACGGCACTTGCGCGGTAGTAGCGAAGGCGCCACGCCGGCTGCTCCATTTGTTGCCGGGTGGACCACACGGCTGTCGTCGAGACCGATCTCGATGGGCTCGTTGATCGTGGCGTCGTCGAACTGCCCGTGCTCCCAGCCCAACGGAATCTCGCGGACGACAGTCTTCTTGCGCTTCTTGAGCAAGCGGACGGCAACGTATCCGGTCTCGCGCCCCACTGAGGACGCGATGACAGAAAGGGCCTCCGATATCCTGCACCCGGCATTTGCGGGAAGGAGACAGAACGTCCCGACCTCCGGGCGGGGCCAGGTCGCGGCCCGCTCGATGAATCGTGCATGTTCGGGCGGTGTCAGGTACTTCCGTCCACCGGACTTTGTGTAGAGACTGCCGTCATAAGGCGATGAACTGCGCATGTTGGGCTCGCGGCGTTGTGGCCGCTGGAGGCCGCTGGCCAGCAAATCGAATGGAAGCAGGTCCTGAACACGCCAGGGGGCTTAAACCTGCCCAAGGACCGCAAGGTGGATATCCTCGGCATTGCGCCGGGAGACACGTACGACCTCCCGCGACTCAAGTTATGCATGGGTCAATGCCGTTGCATCACTGATCGAGACAGCTCGCTTATTCGGATTTGAACCGAACCCGCGCCTGCTTGGCGAATGCGGCTCTGCCACTTTTGTATCCATCCGAGCTAGGCCGCGGACAGTGGATCCCCGATTTCACCGCTTGAGGGGTTCGGGGTTTTCCTTGTGCATCCTGATGAGCTCCATCAGGTTTTCGATGCCGAAGTCGGTGAACGCCATGACGCCTTCGTCACCTATGCCGTAAACCCAGATGACGCCGTCCTCCGGATCCATTCCGTTGGCCACGTCCCAGAGCCAGTCCTCGTCTTCGCCGAGGTCCTTTGCAACGCGACCGATTGTGAAGACGGAATGAACTTTGTTGACGTGCACGGCTACGCCGCCTGAGCGGAGGACGTCGACGTGGGAGGCGTCCAATTCCACGGCAGCAACTCGTGCAGCCGGCTTTGCGGCATGTCGGCGATGCGCGCAAAGACGTCGGCGAGCCAGGCTTTCGGGTCGATGTTGTTGAGACGCGCCGTCATGATGAGCGTCGCCATCACGGCGGCCCGCTCGGCACCGCGATCCGAGCCGGCGAACAACCATGCCTTTCTTCCAAGAGCAAAACCGCGCAGCGCTCGCTCTGCGGCATTGTTGGTCAGGCAAATCCTTCCATCATGGGCAAAGCGGGCAAAGCCATCCCACCGGTTGAGCAGATAGCTAATCGGCTTGATGACGTTGGACGAACGCGAGAGCCGAGCACATTCCGCCCGCAGCCAAGCCTCAAAATCGGTCAGCAGCGGCGCGCTTCTCACCTGGCGGACCCGCAGCCGCTCCTCGGCGCTCAGCCCATAGATATCGCGCTCGATCTCAAACAGCTGGTCAATCCGACGGACCGCTTCCAGTGCAAGGGGCGAGATCGCCGTCGCCGACCGTCCACGGCGCGCGTTCTGGGCGATATCGGCCAGTTCGAAGAAAGCCCTCCGGCCGTGCGCCCAGCAGAAGGCAGGCGTGGCCGGCGACGCCTTGCGCCCGGGATCGAAGAGCGCATTGAACCCGCTATAGGCATCGGCTTGAAGGATGCCGGCGAAGTTCTGAAGATGCCGCGCCGGATGTTCGCCGCGCCGATCGCGCGAGGCGTAAAACAGCGCCGCCGGCGGACCTTGCCCGCCAAATGGCCGATCGTCGCGGACATAGGTCCAAATCCGGCCAGTGTCCGTCTTCCCCTTCGCCAGGATCGGGATCTTGGTGTCGTCGCCATGGAGCCTGTCGGCGGAGAGCACATAGGCTTCGATCAGTTCAAAGATCGGCCTAACCGCGAAGGCTCCAGCGCCGACCTGATCCGCCAGCGTCGAGACCGACAGGTCAATCCCGTCGCATTTGAAGCGCTGGCTCTGTCGGTTTAACGGTTGATGTTGGCCGAACTTGTCGAACAGGATCGTCGCCAGAAGCTGTGGTCCGATATAGCCTCGCGGCGTGGCATAGAACGGCGCCGGCGGCTGCGTGATCGCCTCGCAGTCCCGGCAACTGAACCTCTCCCGCACCGTGTCGATCACCTTGAACCGGCGTGGGATCTCCTCCAGCGTCGAGGTCACGCTTTCGCCGAGCTTCGACAGCCGCGCCGACCCGCAGCAGGGACATTGCGTCGGAGCCGGCAGGACTACGCGCTCTCGCTCGATGTCGTCGGGGAAGGGTTGGCGAACGGGCCGCTTGCGCTCAAACGAACGCACCGTCTGCGTCTTCCCGGCCGCCTTCTCGGCGGCGAGTTCATCCTCGGTCGCAGCCGCCTCGAGCTCTTCAAGCTCCAGCTCTAGCTGGTCGAGCAGTCGCGCCGACCGCTCCGAGCGCGCGCCATAAAGCGTCCGCCGCAGCTTCTCGATCTCGAGCTTGAGGTGGGCGATCAGCGCTTCAGTGCTCGATTGCTTCGCCTGGGCATTGGCCGCTTCAGCAAGCTTGGCTTCCGCTGCAAGCCTGGCGGCGCGCTCGGCCAGGATCATGGCGTGCGCGGCGGCAAGATCGGGCGGCAGTCCGTCAGCGGCGGAGTCCATGACCAGATGGAATCATATTCGCCGCCAAACTCAAACGTCAAACTCTCAGCCCACGCTCGTTGGACGCCAGGACTCTTGGGGATTGCGCCAATCGATGCCGGACAACGAGGGCATCGGGAGATACCCATAAGAGTGACGATGACGTGGCCACCTCCGAAGAGGTGGAAGTCGTTGATCCGCGTCATCCGCTTTATGGCCGGCGCTATCGATTAATCTCGATCGGCAAGGAGACGACAACACGCGGAGCGTGCAAGGAGCTCTTTGCGCGTGTACATTACCGATTCGGTCTCACGCTTCTTCTGCCGCTCGGGGCGACGAATCTTGAGCGGAACGGCTTGCCGCGCGCCGCGCCAACCAAGCTGAGCCTCGACGCGCTGCAGGACTTAATCGCGTTGGCCGAAGAGAGCGGGGGCACATGCCCATCGAACCTCGAGAGGTCTGGCGCAGTCTGCCGGAAGCGCTCCGGCAGGCGATCGCAGAGGATCTCGGCCAAGTCCTGCGGGAGATGAGCGATGGGCTCGGAACTCGTCAAGCCGGATCACCTGGACCGCAAAGCAGTGGTGTATGTGCGGCAGTCGACGCCACACCAAGTGATCACCAATCAAGAAAGCCTAAAGCTTCAGTACGCCCTCTCGCAGCGTGCTCGCGAACTCGGATGGCACGAGGCGGACATCGATGTGATTGACAGCGATCTTGGGCAGAGCGGCGCTGGCGCAGCGCACCGGAAAGGCTTCAAGGACTTGGTCGCCCGCGTCACTCTTGGTGAGGTTGGCCTTATCCTATCGATGGACGTGACGCGCCTGGCGCGCAATTGTTCGGATTGGTACCCGCTACTTGATGTCTGCGGGCACCGTCATTGTTTGATCGCCGACCGGGATGGCGTTTATGATCCTGGGACACCCAATGGCCGCCTGCTGCTCGGCCTGAAAGGTACGATCTCAGAGCTGGAATTGCACACGATCAGAAGCCGGATGACCACTGGGCGTATGGCAAAAGCCGAACGCGGTGACTTGGTCGTGCAGTTGCCGGCGGGCCTTGTCCGCGACCCTTCAGGGGTGGTCACCAAGGATCCCAATCTCGAGGTGCAGGGGCGCCTGTCGCTGCTCTTCGAGACCTTCCTGAAAGTACGGACCGCCGCGCAAGCGATGCGGGCCTTTGTTGGCCGCGGCTTGGCACTGCCTCGCCTCGACCGCCATGGCGATCTGCGCTGGCAGCCTGCGACGGTGTCGGCCGTGACGGCGATCCTGAAGAATCCGGCCTATGCAGGCGCCTTTGTCTATGGAAGGACTTGGCAGAAGCCGTCCAAAATACCGGGAGAGCGTCCACAAAAGTCTCCGCGTCGTGGAACGGACTGGAGGATCGTGGTGAGGGAAAAGTACCCGGCCTATATCGACTGGGAAACCTTCGAGAAGATCCAGGCGATGCTGCGCGACAATCGTGCGGAATACCAGCACATCAAGAGCCGCGGAATCCCGCGCGACGGGGCAGCCCTGCTTCACGGCATCACCTATTGCGGCGAATGCGGACACAAGATGGCCGTGCGCTACAAGGGCGGCAGTCAATATGTCTGCAATCATCTGAAAATCCAGCGTGGCGCACCGGAATGTCAGAACCTGCGCGCCGCACCGATCGACGCACAGGTTGCGGCGGCATTCTTGGAAGCTGTGGCACCGGCGGAAATCGATGCGTTGTCCAAAGCGCGCAAGACCCATCTGCAGTCCGAAAGAGCCCTGCGGCACGCTGAAGAGCAGCAGGTTGAGAGGCTTCGCTATCAGGCAGCCCTCGCCGAGCGCCAGTTCAATCGCGCCGATCCCGATAACCGGCTCGTGACAGGCGAACTGGAACGACGGTGGGAAGCCGCTCTATCGGAGCTGCGCCGAGCCGAGGAGGCATTAGCCCAGCGCACGATGCACAAGTCCAATGAACCCTTGGGCGTTCCTCACGATCTGCGTGCCAAGGTAATCGCCCTTGGAAATCGTCTTCCGGCGCTATGGGACAACCCCGCAACCCGCAGGGACCACCGCAAGGCGCTCTTGCGCTGTCTGATCGAGAAGGTGGTGATGCGCCGCTGTGCTCGGGACAAGGCTGAGGTGCGCATTGTGTGGCGCGGCGGCGCGACCACTGAGCTTGTAGTCACCCTACCTGTGAATGCTGTGGCTGCGCTGCCGCGTCACAAGGAGATGATAGAACGCATATGCGCATTGGCGCGGGATGGCGCCTACGACGATGAGATCGCGCGCATTCTGACGCAGGAAGGACATCACTCGCCATGGGAGGCTGACAAAGTTCTGCCGATCACGGTCCGGCGCATTCGTCTCAAACACCGCCTCAAGGTGCGGCATCGAACACGGTGGTCAGCGGTGGCCGACCATTTGTCAGTAACCCAACTAGCACAACGCCTCAGGATACCCGTCAAATGGATTTATGTTCAGCTCAAGCGAGGGAGCATCCTGACCACCCGAGAGGCTTCGGGCCGCTTCCTCTTTCCTGACAACACAAACGCGTTGCAGGCCATTCGCAGCTTGAGAAATCATCGTATCGCGCAGATTGATCTGAGGGAGGATCACCGTGAAAAGTAGGGGCATCAACAAGCTGCGAGATCGACACCGCGCCGTCCGCCAGCGACGGCCATATAAAACGACCTCTCTCCAGTTTCTTCGTAAACAGGCAGGCCCCCTGGCCGTCATGCCAGATCACCTTCAGAAGATCGCCTCTGCGTCCGCGGAAGCAGAACAAATGACCGCTCAGCGGATCGCGGCGCAGCACCTCTTGCACCTGCAACGACAAAGAGGCGAAGCCTTTGCGCATGTCGGTGTGACCTGTCGCCAGCCACACCCGAACTCCCGTAGGGATCGGAATCATCGCGGATCCAGAGCCTCGATGATCCGGCGAAGCGCCTCAACGTCGACGCGCGCATCGACAATGACGCGCCGCCCGCCGGTCAGCTCGATCTCAATCCGACGCTCGGTCGAATGCGCCGTCGCACTCCGCGATGAATCCGCCGCCGACGCCACAGGCCCATCCTCGGCCACAACTACCCTGACAAGGCCAGCCTCGGATTTGGTCCGGTTCGCTGCGAAGGCTCTTCGCCAGGTCACCAGCAGAGAACGCGACAGGCCATATCGCCGCGCCGTCGCCGCAACCAAACGCGGCTCGGACATGCTTTCCAAAACAATCCGCGCCTTCTCCTCCTCAGACCAACGCCGTCGCCGGCCCGTCTCCACCACTTCAAGTCGATTCAGCGCGCTGATCGTATGGCTGTCCATACGTACAGTTCTCAACCATCAGGTCAGCCCGCCGCAAGGCGGCTCTCCTCGGAGGCTTACCCACTTTTGAGAGCGGACGACATTGAAACCGATTGTAGGCATTTCTTCGATCCGGCGCGCGCTGGCGGGCCGTACCGTATTGCGATCAACGGGGCGGTAGTAGCGATCAATCATCTGGTTAAACTGCGCAGCAGCGCACCCGCATCCTTTCCGCATGTGCTCGCATCGGATGTCGTTTCCCTGTGCGTCACCCGCCGCGAACCAGGGCTGCTGATGTTGCTTTGGTGCGCGCGTCGTTTGCTGGTGGCGGGCTTGAGAGCTCCGGGCGATGAGGCGCGCCTTGTCGAGGCATTGGAGTTGCTCTCTATCGAAACCGACTATGGGAATTGGGACCCGCGTGATCTTCCTTCGCGATCTCTAAGCTTGGTGCGGCGCGAATGTGTTCGCTTGGCAGATCAACTAAAAAAGGCCGGTTCGTCGGGAGACGCTATCGACAATTGGCTTGCTGTCTATCCGGATGATGCTGTGCCAGAGGTTCGGTTCGCTCTGGAGGGTAAGCATGAATGGGATTGAGTTAAGTCGGCAAGATTGACTTGGGGGAGCAGCATTTGGCTCGCCAGCCGCTGCCGACCGGTCTCATGGGTTAGCTTTGCGTCGAACGCATACCCGCCTTTGACCTTCGACACCGAGGTTCCGGCGCGTTGCCCGATGACAGCGCGGATTGCGGCCTCGGTAGCGAATTTGTCTTTCTGAGCCTCGTAGTGATGCTCGCCATTTGGAAACAGAGACCAAAAATCAACGAGCCGTTTGCGCTTGCCGTCGAGATAGACATAGCCTTTAAAATAGCCTGAATAGCCGAAATTGGCATGGCCACCGGCCGTGGCCGTGCGACCCATCATGTCGGATTTTGGTTGGATCTGGATGGTGCCGTCTTCGAACGGCAGCGACCGAAAGGCAATTGTCTGACCCGCTATCTCGATGACCGCATAGGCCTGCGATTCATAGAGTTCAATGCCATCTGGCGACATGCTGATCTCCTCAGTGTTTTCGGCATCCCAATTGACGACCTGCCCGTTGAGCCGAATGCTGTCTTCAGGCCCTATTCCCATTCTCTATCTCACGTGCAGAAATGTCTTGATGCGGATAGGCATATCTAGGAGTCGAGCTGCCACCCAGCAAAGATCCGAATCGGTGTGCTCTTCTCGCGCACCTGCCGCGTGGAACCAAGGAGGACGAGCTACGCGCATTGGCTCGATTGTCACCGCATTTGGCCTAAGCCCCACCTTTGTCAGGCGAGTCATTGGGGTCGGTCAATGCGTAGCTCGTGCTCCTGCCGCCGCCTTCCTCTTTGACGAGGATGCCCATTCCGATCAGTTCGTTGATATCGCGCAGGGCAGTATCTGGTGACGTCTTCCCGATCTTGGCGTACTTGGATGAAGTCAGCTTGCCCTCGAAACCATTGAGCAGGCGGTTCAGTATGTCACGCTGACGATCATTGAGCGGCGCAGCTGCATGCTTCTTCCAGAATTCAGCTTTGCGAAAGACAGCGGCAAGTATCTGTTCAGCGCCCTCGAAGGCGCGGTCGAGACACGCCAGGAACCATTCCAGCCACGCGGTAACATCGAGACTGCCCTTCTGCGTTTTTTCCAGTATGTCGTAATATGCATTCCTCTCCACACGAATTTGCGCGGACATGCTGTAGAAGCGCTGAGAGCTTTCTTCGGATCGCGCCAACGACATGTCGGCGATGGCTCGCGCAATCCGCCCATTGCCGTCATCGAGGGGATGGATGGTCACGAACCACAGATGGGCAAGCGCCGCCTTGAGAACAGGGTCAAAGGAGTCTTCCCCGTTATACCAATCGAGAAAAGTCTTCATTTCGGCTTCAAGACGCGACGCAGCGGGCGCCTGATAGTGGACACGCGGATTGTTGCTGTAGACTCTCGAAACAACCTGCATGGCCCCGAGGGCATCGTCTCGCCATGCGCCGATGGTGATCTTGCTCAGTCCGCTTCGCCCGGTCGGGAAAAGCGACGCATGCCAGCCGAACAGACGATCAGCGCTCAGAAGATCTTTGTATTTCTGAGTGGCGTCGAGCATCATCTCGACAACACCTTCGACATTCCGATCCGATGCTGCCAAGGCGCCGATTTCGATCCCGAGGCGCCGCGCGATTGATGAGCGCACCTGATCCTTATCGAGGATTTCGCCTTCGATTTCGCTGGATTTGAGAACGTCTTCCGTCAGCGTGATGAGTACGGCTTCTTCGCGCAACGGAAAACCGAGCGCTTCCATCCGGCCAATGAGCTTGCCTTGCCGGTGCCGGACAGCCGCCAAAGTCCTGGCCAAGGCTTCCTGGTTCCAGACGAAATGAGGCCATTCTGGCAGTTCATGAATGTAAGTTGCCATAAGCTCCGTGTGTCCTGCGGAGATTATGAGGCCTAATCCCCGCATATGCAAGATCATTCTCCGCATCTAATGCGGAGAAATGGGGCAGATATTCTCCGCCCAAGAACAATAAGCGAACGGTTTTCCGGAGAATCAGCCAAACTCCCGACCCATTCGGCTCTCTGCGCTGGCGCCCCGACCATGATCCTAACCGGCTATAATGTTACGATTGAAGCGCGCGCTTACGCGACGCCGGTGCACGTCCCCGAAATTGTCGAGGTTACGCCAGCGGCCTGGCCACCGCCGAGAAGCTGCGCTCGGGCCGCGTTTTGGACGACGAGGAGATGGAGCTCGAGCTCGGCGATGAAAACTTGGATTTCGTGGATGAAGAGGTCCGCCAGTTTCACGCGCTCGTTTCTGGACCTCGCCGAGCAGGACCGCCGCCGTCGCCGACAGGCGCTGCACGATCTTGGCCGGGCCGGTTCCGGGCCGGAAGGCCGCGACCAATTGGTGTAGGCCGGCGATGTCCGCGGCAACGACGTCCGTCGGCAGCCGCTCCTTCTTGAATTCGAAAGTCGAATACCACCCCGCCGCCTCTTCCGCGGTCGTGCTCGAGAGCGCGCTCTCAGATCCATGGTCGAGAGCGTCTGGGAGATGGCGACAGTGCCGTAGGTCGGCACGCCGATGGCGTCGCCGGCCTTCTTCGCCGCGCGGAAGAGCTTGGAATTCAGCGCCTCGATGTCGGGCCGCGCCGCTTCGTACGGGAGCGCGGGCGCGACAACCGCCGACGTCCCGAACTTGCGGTTCTCGTCTTCGAGCGCGCGCGCCAGGCCGTGCAAGTCGCGTTCGGTGACGGCTCCCAATGTCGTGATGGGCTGCCGGAATGCGGCCGTCGGGTAAGTCCCGACCTTTCCGGCCGAGTATTCTGGCACGTAGAATTGTGGGTTCAGCAAGACGTCGGGACCATCTGACTTGTACTGCGAGGCGTGTTCGAGCGCCTTGTCGTGAGCCAGGTCCTTCGGGCTGACGATCACGCCCACGCCCGCCTGGAGGAATTCCTTGACCACGAGCTGGGTGTTGAACCCGAGTTGATGCCACACGCCCCGCCTCATCACTGGACGCTCCGGAGCAGTTTGGCGACGAGCTCGGCGCTCACGGGACGGCGCGACCTCTCCTTCTCCAGCAGTCGGCTGATGATGATCTTCAGGCCGCCCGGCAGCGCCGAAAAGTCCGCATCGCCGGCGATCTTCACGCCTTCGCATACGGCGCGATAGAAATCGTCCTCGGTCATTCCTGCCGTGTGGGACGGGTGCTTGCCGGTGGCGGCCTCGAACATGATGGCTCCGACCGCGTACAGGTCTGTCCGGTGGTCGATGCCGTGCTTGTCGCCGATGCACTACTCCGGCGAAAAATACAGGGGCGTTCCGACCTTCATGCCGGTCCGGGTGAGGCTGTCGAGATCGAGCATGCGGGCGAGGCCGAAATCTATGATGACCGGGCTGCCGCTGTCTCGGACGCGGATGTTGTTGGGCTTCAGGTCGCGGTGGACGATGTTACGGCGTCTCAGCTCGGACAAACCATCGCAAAGCTCCCCGAACACCGTCTTGATCTGGTCCAGTGGCCAGCGATACCCCGGGCCTAATTTCCTGGGCGAGATCACGTCCGCGGATGAACTCCTCGACCATGTAGTGGATCGCCGGCGCCTTTGGAGCTGAAGACGTACTCGATCAGCTTCACCACGTTCGGGTGGTCGATCTCCTGCATGGTGGCGACCTCCCGCTGCGCCCGATCAAGTGAGTGGTTCGGGGCGATGATTTTCAGGCAGAGGTCGTCGCCGCCGCGCCGTACGTGGAAGGCTGCCTTCTGTTCGCTGGGAGTCAGTGCCGAGACGAACTCGAAATCGGGGAAATCGGCTTTGGCATTATCAATGTCGACTACAAACGGCACCGCGAGCTCCGTTGAAATATTCAGCGGCAAGACTCGCGATAAGGTAGTAATACAGCCAGATCCTTGGTGTTGCGCGCCTTGCGTGTCTAAGGACGCGAACACTGTCACAATTTTCAACCGAGAGAATCTCGATTCCGTATTGTCCGAACATTTCGTCCGTCTTCGCGCGCGCGGCCACGTTGGAGGGGAGCGCGACGAAGCACCGGTGAGCGAAAAGCTGATTTCGAACCGCACTGCCTGGTTGAGGGCGCGCGGCCAATCGCCGACCTTTGCCTCGACGGTCACGATCTCCGGAAGCACCGATCGCCATGGCGCTGCCATCGAGAAGTTGCCGTTCTCGGGGAGGACGATGCCGGCCTCGACGAGGCCCTCGATCGACCGCCTGACCGAGTTGGCGTCGTAGCCGAGCTTGGAGGACATCGTCTCAAGCTTCGCCTTGCAGGCCATCCTCAGATAGGCGAGGAGCGCTCGGGCGCGGGCGTCCTTGTGGTCGAGGGCGACCACTTCGGGTGAGCAGCCGGCGAGTATGATGTCGGGTTTGCCGGCGCCGACCGGCGCCGAGCCCGCGCGCCATACCAGCCGATCCTGCTGCGGAAACAGGTCCAGAAGCTGTCCTTTCCACGACCCGCTGCAGGGGCGCTTCGGGCCCCTTCTTCAGCGTGCCGTATTGGATCATTTCGGATGTGTACATGTCTGCCCCTCAAAGTTGGGCTTTATAGGGCGATTTGCTGCATGGAAACTGACCTGCCTTAAGTTTTCCTGTCGTTCCGAGACTTGCGAGAAAGGGTCGGCCCAGCGGCACTGCAGTCATGACGATCGCCAGACGCCCACGATTGCCTTAGGTTGAAGACCATCTGTACTCGCCCCGTTGATTTCATGAATGGTGATTCCTGTGACCGAAGACGCCGTAGAAATCGCTGCGCCGCCAAAGAACCATCTCGTCATTCTCGTTCACGGAATGCGCGACATCGCACGATGGAAGTCTGAGGTCGCGGTTCCTCTCAGAAAAGCCGGCTTCGCCGTGGAGCCGACGAACTACGGCAGGATGAACCTGATCGAATTCTTGCTGCCCATTTCCTACTTCAGGCAAAAGGCTATCGACGACGTCTGGATCCAGATTCAGCACGCCCTCAGGCTGCACCCGGGCAAGCGAGTATCCATCATCGCGCACAGCTTCGGCACTTACATCGTCGCGTCGCTGCTGAGGCGCCAGTTCAACCTTCAGCTATGCCGGGTCATCTTCTGCGGCAGCGTGGTTCAAAGTAAGTTCCCGTTCGAGCAGATTGACGATCGCTACGAAGGATCGATCGTCAACGAGGTCGGCACGGCCGACCCGTGGCCTGCGTTGGCCGAGAGCGTGACCACCGGATACGGCTCGGCAGGCACCTACGGGTTCGAACGGCCCGGAGTCCGGGACAGATACTACAACGGCGCTGGCCACGGCTATTTTCTGAATGCCAAGTTCTGCGAGGACAGATGGGTCAAAGTTCTCGAGAGAAAGGACAAGGAGAACGTCGAAGACGGAGATGTTCCTGCGGAGATCCCCCCACTATGGGTGAGGCTCATCTCCATCTTCAAGATCAAGTACATCCTCGCTGCGGCGATGGCGTTGGCGTTGGCGATGTTCGTGATGCGGCTGATCATACCGCCGCCCCCTCCGCCACCGCTGCCCCAAGTGGGATTCGAGATATTCAATCACGACCGCGTCGTCGATCTATCCGATTGGAAGCCTGTGCCCGAGGAGGCCCTGTCAGTTCCTACCTCCAAAACCGTCTGGCACGATCGCTACAAGTTGAAGCGCCTGCGAGACGACATCAGAACCTTCGTGATGAGACGAGCGGTCACCGGCGAAGTCAAACCGGAGTTCGCCTCGAGCACGCATAGGTACACAGTCAGAGATGCGTCCGAACGACCGCTGATCCAGTGGCGCCCGATCCCCCGGCTGTACGACGTGCTCATAGACGTGTCGAACGAACCGGTCGGTGAATGGTTCGACGTCAGGGTGGACTCCGTCTACTGGAATGTCTTCCTGACGCCCGAAACTTGGTGGATCGGAATCCCCGTGCAATTTCCGACACAGAGCATCCGGTTGGAGGTTCGCTCGTCCAGCAAAACATTCGGCTCGTTCCAACGAGCAGCCTATCCCCGCAGCGAGACCCCCGAGAACCATCTGGTGAACGAGCCGACTGCTGAAAAAAGCGCAGACGGGCACTCGATCGTGTGGAATATCGCCAAGCCGTCGCAGAACTGGATCTATCGTTTGGCGTGGGAGTGGTGAACGCGATCTGCCGCCAATCTTGAGCGCGTTCAGGAGAGGCTGCTCCCTGCGTACCCTACCGTCTCCACCAGCGTCCGGGCGCGAAATTGACGATGTGCGAAGTCTCCGCTTGGACACGGCCGTCCTTGACGATGCGACAGATCATGCGGTGCGAACCCTTGAAGGCCGTGCTGGTCCACTTCTCGAAGCTGTCGGAAGGCGGCGTTTCCCACGTCAGTTGCTTGTTTTCGGCCGCTTCGTCTCCATGGTTGTCCACGTGCCAGACGATCTTGTAGGGAGGCGGCACGTTGGTCGACTCGACGGTGAATTTCAGGGCGACGTTCTTCGCCAACACGGACGAGCCGCTTTCATAGCGCTTGTAGGTCTTGCTTCCCTCCGTCCTCGCGAGATCGCATCGGATCTTGACGAAGTAGGCAGTCGGCAGACCGCCGCTCGCGAGGGCTTCGTCCAAGGCGACCTTGGCAACCTCCTTGTCGCCCCAGAAGCCCTGGACGAAGACCCAGTCCCACGCGCTGCGGCCCCCGGTCCGGTCGCAATCCTTCTCGAACAGCGCAGCAAGCTTCCCGACGGCCATGTCCAGTTGGTCCTTGAACCTCTTTACCTGGTTGGCTATTTCGGAGTTGGCCGTGAACTCCGTGCGGTCGGCGGGATTGTAAACCGTCGTGTCGGCGGCGAGGCGGTTTCGGAGCGCAACGAGCGTGTCGTACAGCGCCACGTCGTCGCGGTCGAAACTGGGTCTGTAGCACTCGACGACCAAGGTGGAGACGATCAGGCCGACGGGAAGGCTCCACGACGGGCGCGACCGCGTGAACCACTTCAGGAAGCGCACGATGCGCCGAAGTTGTCCTTCCCCGACCTTGGTCAAGAGGCCGACGGCCGGGCTTTTGGTGCTCACCGCGTTCTGGAATCACTTGTTGATTTCCTGCGGATCGCGCTCCTTCCACTCGGTGCTGGCATGTTCGATTCTCTGGCGACCGAAGTCGTCGGCATAGGTCCGGTACACGGCGAAGTCGATGTGGTAACCTTCGGCGTACCACACGGTGACCGCGTTGGTGCGCGCCGTCGGCTCCTGAGTGAAGTTGGTGCAGCGCTTGCAGAGTGCGTCGGCGACGCGCTGGCGGGCTGCGCGGGGGTCCTCCGGAAGCGCCGAACGCTCGAACAGCAGCGCCACGTCTATGTCGTAGTCGTTGTCGTCCCGCGGATCCTGATTGAGGGTGTGCATCGCGTATCCACCCTGGTTCTGCCAATCGTACGGGTGCGGGCGCTTCGACTCCTCCGCCAGGTTGTCGAGGCCATTCTTCAGCCGGACGATGTTGAGATCCCGGTGGCCGGCGAGCTTCTTTCGGCGATCCGTGCCGAGCCGGACGTGCTTGTCGTAGAAGATCTGGAGATCGGCGCTCAGGTCGAACATGGTCATTTGTATACGGCCACCATGTCTTCGGGCCTGCCTTCCTTCGTGACTTCGACGCTCCACGCATAGGCGGGCTTGGTGTTGGCCGTATAGTTGTAGACGACCACCGGGTTGTGGATCGTCCTGTTGATGCGGCGGCCGAGGGTGAAGCCAAGCCCGACCGGACCCGAGTAGAAGACGTGAACGACGAGATTACTGGGAAGCTCGCCGTGAATCTCGTCGAGAACACTCCGGAACGCCCCGCTGATCTGCTCGACTTGGCCGTAGTGCGTGACCTTGTCGATGCCCGGCTTGCCGATCGAAATGGAATAATCGCGGTAGGGGCCGGCGACGACCTCGGCGACGTCGTCCGACCGCACGGCGTAGCTCACCTCCACGCGGATCACGCAGGCGATGGGATGAGGAGGATCGATCGTTCGTGCCGTCTTCACGGCGAGGTCAGGACCGGCTCCCGCCTGTAGTTCGCGCCAGGTGCTCGTTTCACGGTGAAGGTCGAAAAGAGCGACCTGCGGAAAGGACGACACGCCGCATCCCGCCAGCAACTGGAGAGGAATATGCACGATCCCGTAGTAACCGAGGGCCGCCGAGGAATCGGCCTTCAGGATGCCGGCGATCTCGGTGATCATCCGCTGCTGCTGCCTGACCGCACCGATCGGGTCGAACGCGCCAAGGCTGAGAAAGTTGGACTGGTCGCAGTCGTACGTGACGATCTTCCGTCCGCACATCTTGCGCGGCAACGCTTCCGGAGGAAGCGGCCCGGTGAGCGGCTGGAAGGATTGATGACGGATGGCGACGAATTGCCCGGTGGGCTTTCGGGACGATGTCAGATGCCCGACGAGAAAGACCACGACCGCGAGGACGATGCAGACCGCGCCCGCCCACCAGGGAGCGTCAAGCGACGGCCCCAGGCCGTAGGACTTGTTCAGATAGGCGAGCCCCGCATCTTTCCATCCGGGGGACAGGAGCGCGACGCCGACGGCGACCAGCGGCAGGGCGATCTTGCCGTGCAGCGGCATCCCTTCCTCGCCCCCGAACAAACCCTTCAGGTGGGTCCCACATGGCTTTCATGGGATATGCATGTAATGGAGGCCGGCGGAATCAACCAGAGTGATGACCGGATAATCAGCGCAACTTCAACAAGATGTTGCTGTCCGAGCATCAACCCCTCAGGGCGACCCCGGGCCACCCCGGCGACGCTGTGGCCGCCGAACCCGAACCGATGTTCGTGGGCGCACTGGCAGCTGCGGGAGCGCCGAACAGCCCGGAGGGGGTGGACTGCCAACTCCAGAGCGTCTAGGTTCGCGATCAGCTCTTCCGCTTGACCGCCTTCTTCGCTGGCTTGCTCTTCGCCGGCGCGCAGCACGCCGCAGCATCGGCGGCGACGAGCTTGCAGAGCTCCGGATGGCCATCGCAGCAGTCGTTGACCAGGAAGGCGATCACGGAACGCATACCCTCGACGTCGGACCTGTAGATGATGGTGCGGCCGTCGCGCGACGAACGGAGGAGGCCGGCCCCCGCACCAGGATGGCAAGGTGGATCGGGCCCGCCCAGGTCGCCGCCCGCGTCATGGAGGCCAGCCCGCTTCCACCCGCTCGTCTCAACCCGGCTCGCCTGCATCACGCACCCTATCGGTGCCTGTGTCATCGGACTGTTCGGCGGCGGCGCCGCAGCGGCCTTCGCCCTGCTGCACGGCGCCGGCAACGGCATCCTCACGATCGCGCGCGGAACGCTGCCGTTGGCCATCTTCGGGCCTGAGAACTATGCCTATCGGCTTGGGCTCATCGGAGCGCCTTCGCGCATCGCTCAGGCGCTGGCCCCGCTGGGGTTCGGACTGTTGATCGAGCCCCTCGGCCGAGGCGTAGTCATGGTATCGGCCGGTCTCAGTCTTTCCGCCCTGGTCGCGTTGATGCTGCTGGCGGTCGGCGTAACGCGGAGAACGTGGTCGCTGCGGCGGAGTAAACATCTGCAGTTGCCGCTCTGGTCACCAGAGGTGTTCTCAAAGCTCCTCGAAGAACGGGTGCCGACCTCTCCCTCGACCGGCAAGGCTCTCATCATCCGGACGCGCTGCCGAGAGCGATGGTCAACAGCGTGACCACCTGGGAGCGCGCCGGACAAGGCGACCGTTGGCCGGTGAGTGCTTTGTCTGGGAGGTGCCCGGCGGGCCGTTTTCGCCGACGAGAACGGCCGGGTCATGGCGGTCCCCATCAACATGCCAGGGAGGTCGACCCCGGGGCCATGGTTAATGGAACCTAACGTTGGAACGCTAGTCTGGTCCTGAAAGCCAAAATAAGCCGACCCGCGATCGCGCTGTGTTATGGTTTTTTGCGGGAACCCAAAATATACTGCACCAAACGATCTCTTGTTTTGGGTTCCCATGAAGCGTAGCGATCTCAGTCATACGATCCGCGAGACCCTGAAGCGGCTTCCGCCGCCCTACGACTCACACTACGGGATCGTCCCGCCGGCACCCCCGGAGGAGGGCGTGTTCGTCGGCGGGGCGGTGAAACCCTTGGAAGCCGCGCAAGCGGCCTTTGGCAAGGTGGACGCCATCGCCGCCCAGATGAAGGACGCCTACATCGTCAGCCGGGTCCTTACCAGACGCGAGGCAGTCAGTTCCTCGTCGATCGAAGGTACCCAGAGCACTCTCGACGAACTGCTTTCCGTCGAAGAGACGGGGGACGACGGAGCACGGGACGAAGCGCGCCAAGTCCGCAACTACGCCGTTGCCTTGGACGGATTCATCCCGAGAGCCGCAAAGGACGGCTACAGCGTCTTCACCATGGACCTGATCAAGGATCTCCATCGCGCCGTGATGAAAGACGATCCCGACTATCAGGACGTGCCCGGCGACCTGCGTACGCGCGTCGTATGGATCGGTGGAAACAAAGACATCGCATATTCCAGCCTGAATCCTCCGCCTCCTGATGCCGTTCCCGACTGCCTCGCCCAAACCGTCGACTACCTGCGGAACGAGGGCATGCAGCAGATGACGCAAGGGTTCATCACGCGCATGGCGATCGCGCACACCCATTTCGAGGCGGTACACCCGTTCCGCGATGGTAACGGACGCGTCGGCCGCCTTCTGCTTCCGCTCATGATGGCGGCGGAGAAGCACGTGCCTCTGTACCTTTCCCCTTACATCGAAAGCAAGAAGGGCACGTACTACGCGTCGCTCAAAGACGCTCAACAGCGGCTCGACTGGGAGCCGATCATCACTTTCATGGCCGACGCCGTAACCGGCACCGTCGAAGAACTCATCCGCACTCGGACGGCACTGTCGGAATTGTCAGAGCGCTGGAGGGAGCGCCGAAAATTCCGAAAGGGCTCCGCGGCCATCCGCGCCCTCGATCAACTTCACAACTATCCGGTCGTGACGGCGAAGCGCCTCGGCCAACTGCTCGATGTGTCGCCTGCGCAAGTAAATCAGGCCATCGCGCAATTGCAGGAAGCCGGCATTCTGCTAGAGAGGACCGGCTATGCGCGAAACCGGATCTACGCCTCTCCCGAAGCTCTCGCTATCATCAACCGTCCCTTCGGCGAAGAGCCCATCATCGCCGATGCCGATACCACTGCTCTGTGCCGGTGAACTGGTGCAGGTCTGCAAGTTTGATGTCATCCATATTTGCCTCTCATGGTTTTTGGGTTGCACATGCAACCGACTAGCCACGCGGCAATGAGCGGGGGTTAGCCGTCATAGGCCGGAAGCGGAGGCTGGCGCGGGCTGGAGCGCAGCGACGACACGGGCCGACGCTTTCCGCCCGTAAGGGCTTGACCTTGACGGCAGGGGCGGCACGCCCCTCGAAGATCAGAAGGAATAAGGCACCCGCAGGAGCGTCAGCATAGCGCCGCCGAAGGCGGGACGCGGGACCGAGTGCGGCCGCGAGACCGGTTAAGAAGGAACCCGGACCGAGGGCAGTGATAGCGACGCCGGTACGGCGGGACCGAGGCCGAGTGCCTCCGGCGAGCGGCTCAAAAGCCCCTGACCTTGCCCCCAAGTTTTATCCAATCTTGAGTTCGCCCTGGCAGTTGGATTTGCCCAGTTGGGCGGTGGTAGCGACGGGAGCTGGCGCGGAGCTTTCGGCATAGCGCAGCGCCAGATCCCGGCGCGGGTGGCAGGTGAAGGCGAACTCGGAGGGCGTCTTCCATCCGAGCTGCGAGTGTGGCCGTGCATCGTTGTAATCGGCCCGCCAGCATCCGAGTGCGACGCGAGCCTGGGCCAGTGACGTGAACAGCGTCTCGTTCAGCAATTCATCCCGCAGCCGGCCGTTGAAGCTCTCGACGAAGGCATTCTGCATGGGCTTGCCTGGCGCAATGTAGTGCCATGCGACGTGGCTCTGATCCGCCCATTTCAGGAGGGCGTTGCTGGTCAGCTCGCTGCCGTTGTCGCTGACCACCATTTTCGGCTTGCCGCGCTCGAACATCAGCCGGTCCAGTTCCCGCGCCACGCGGATGCCGGAGAGCGAGGTATCGGCGACCAGCGCCAAGCACTCGCGGGTGCAGTCATCGACCACGGTGAGGACGCGGAAGCGGCGGCCGCAGGTCAGCTGATCCGACACGAAGTCGAGCGACCAGCGGTCGTTCGGCGCCATCGGCACCGTCGTTGGCGCCCTGGTCCCGATAGCGCGCTTGCGGCCGCCACGGCGGCGCACTGCAAGCTTCTCTTCCCGGTATAGCCGGAACAGCTTCTTGTGGTTTACCCTGTAGCCTCCCGCTTGAGCAGCACATGCACCCGCCGATAGCCGAAGCGGCGGCGCTCGTGAGCGATCGCCTTCATACGCTGGCGAAGGCCGCCATCGTCCGTCCGGATCGTCTTGTATCTCATAGTCATGCGGCAGCCGCCGATGGTTTTACACGCCGTTCGCTCATCCCGTGCGCATCCATGAGATGGGCGACAGCTTTCCGCTTCCCCGCGGGCGTCACCATTTCTTTCCCAGCAAGTCCTTCAGCGCGACATTGTCGAGCATGGCATCCGCCAGCAACCGCTTGAGCCGCGAGTTCTCATCCTCCAGTGCCTTCAGCCGCTTGGCCTCCGACACCTCCATACCGCCGAACCTCGCCTTCCATTTGTAGATGCTGACGTCGCTGACGCCGTGCTTGCGGCACAGGTCGGCAACCGAAACGCCGGCCTCCTGCTCCTTCAAAATCCCGATGATCTGCTCTTCCGAAAAGCGGCTGCGCTTCATGCTCTGGTCCTTGTCGTGGGCCAGAACGAACTTCAAACTGGATTAAGCCCATGGGGCAAGGTCATTCAGTTTAGCTGCCGTCCCCTCCTTTTGACGCTCCCCGAGCGCATCCGAGAGCATTTCATATAGCTCGTCGAACGCAGGGCTTTCGGGCACGAGATCGCCAAGACCGGTGAGCGCTCGCGCTATAGGTTCAAACGGGAAAGTCCCCAGTCCGTGAGACTGATCGGACGGAAGTAAACTCTTGCCATATTTGATCGAGCTTGGCGGGGTCGTCCCCAGCACTGATCGTGGCGACGTGTGTCATTAACAAAAGAGCGTGCGCGTGAAGTGAGTTGTTTGGACGGACCGTGTCATCCTTTGCCGCCTCGAGAGCCTTCGTCAGAGCCGCGCGGCGGCGTTCGATGGCGGCAAGTTCGGGTTGTAGCATTTCTTGATGGAGTGCATTGACCAGCAGCGGCAGAAGATTGCTCAGCCTTTCAAGATCATCGGCGTCTTGAGAACCAATAGCCAGCTTTTCGACCTGATCGTAAAGGTCGCTGACTTTGAGGGCATCCTCGAGCCAAAAGAACGAGGTCCAAGCCCACTCATAAACCGCCGCGAGATGCTGGTTCGTAGACCCATGCTCGCGGGCCAGCCGTACAGCTCGATCAAAACGCCCATCGACCTCGTAGCGTGGCTTTTCAATTCCCCGTGCGAGCGTCGCTGCGCGTAGTGCATCGTCTGCGATAACGGGAGCGCGCCCTTGATACGCCGTGCTGTCGGCAAGCATCTTTTCCAGCGCATCGAGTTCCGTTTGTCGCTTGAGATCGCGCGGGCAAGAACGGTTGCGTCAAATTGAGTCCCGACACCGAGACATTCTTGCGCAATGTCCAAGCCTCCTCGGTCAAGAACGCACTCGAGAATCCATGTTCGGTCCAAAATCGTGACTGGTACGCCTAAGTCCTTTTCGAGGTTGTCCTGAACCTCGGCGCTTTTGTTTGCTGGGACATACTGGTTCGTAATGAAATAGATGCGAGGGTAACCACGACCGGTTCCTACGATGCCCTTTACGTCGGACTGGACTTTACCTCGCCAATCCGCCTTTGCGCTAAACGCGAAGGCCCATCGCTCCGTGGCGGCAGCCGCTTGATCGGCCACGAACCAGCGCTCCGCGATTTCCTGGGCAACGGGATAGGTTTCGGAATCCGTCTTCCCGTCGCCGTCGCCGGTCGGCCCCGTTTGCGGACGAAGGTTCGGGGCAACAAACCGTTCCGCAAGGCGTTTTGCGAATCCTTCGAAGACCGTTTCCGCCTTCTGCTTGGTCAGGGTTTCGAGGTGGTGAGAAAGAACTTCGCGGGTGAGCGCGATTTCGGTCGTCTTTTTAGTGTCCGAGAATAGGTGGGGCGCCGCTGCCGCATGTATTGCGATGGCGTAGGCTGACGTCCGGTGTTGTCGGGCTCTGGCGTGTGGTCGTGCATATCCCATATTTAGGGTAGTATGGGGACGCGCGGAAGCCTTCGCTCGTCATACAGGGTTCGCCCACGCGACCGACGCTCTAACGACGGAGCGATGGCGCGGCGGTCGGGGAGCAAAAGGCTGCCCTGAGGAGCGTTGGACGGGGTCCTACGGCGGGGCCGTGGAGCGGGAAGCTCCAAGGCAGACATGTAATTGATCGGTGATACGGTCTTTGACGCGACCGTTCGGCTCGATGCCAGAGCAAAGCTCTTGTGGCCCTAATGCGTATTACGGACGTGGCGCGCTGTCTTAACCACGGTTGCAGGGAGCGGGTTTTGGAAGCTGTGGCGTGACCACATTTCACCGCGATACACGACCCCTTGGGAGGGAGGTGATACGTGTATGACCGCCCCTTGCCTTACCAAAGTCGAATCCCGAAAACGCCCCGGCCACAGGGTGTTTAACGTCTTTCCCAAGGTAAAACTCAGAAATTCATTCATCATCATGGCGGAGTGGTATAAGATTCGTGGCAACGAAAGGCTACCCCTTGTCTAACGCAAAGCAAATACTCGCAATGATCCGCAGCCGCGCCGAAGGCAACGAGGACGCGTTCTATTCGATTGCGTTGCAGGTCGCCGCGGCGGAAGCGCGTCAGGGACATAGGCAGATTGCGGATGAGCTGCGCGCCGAAATCGACAAGGCACGTGCACGCCATGGGCGCGGCCAGTCGGTAGCTATTCCGTTTTCGACGCCGCGAGGCAGTCTCGAAGGACTCCTTGAAAATCGTGTGCCGCGCTTCAACCTGAAAGACGTCGTCCTGAATGAGCGTTTGGTCGCCCGCATCGATGATGTGTTGCGGCAGCAATGCAAGCGCGATTGGCTGCGCGAGCACGGCAAGACACCGAACCGTCGCTTGTTGTTCGTCGGCCCGCCTGGTTCTGGCAAGACCATGTCAGCCGAAGCGCTGGCGGGAGAACTTCACCTGCCACTGTATGTCATCCGTCTCGACTCAATGATTACCCGTTACATGGGCGAGACGGCATCAAAGCTGCGCCTCATCTTCGACGAAACGGCGAAGCGCCGCGCCGTTTATCTGTTCGATGAGTTCGATGCTGTCGGCGGTCACAGAACAGCCAGCAACGATGTGGCAGAGATGCGCCGCGTCTTGAACTCCTTCCTCCAATTTATGGAAGAGGGTAATTCGACGGACAGCGTTATCATTTGTTCTACCAATCATCCTAAGCTGCTCGACCGCGCTTTGCTGCGCCGGTACGATCAGGTGCTTGAGTTCGATGCACCGACAGCAGAACAAATCCGCAAGCTGATCTGTGCCAATCTCGGCAAGATGAAAATTGAAAAGCCGAACTGGAAAGCAATCGTTCAGGCGGCGAAAGACCTCAGCCAGTCCGAGATCGTCCGCGCCACTGACGACGCGGTGAAGACCGCTATTTTGGACGAACGCATCGAATTGACGACGAATGATATTCTCGACCGCCTGCGTGAGCGTCACATCATGCGCAGCGCGTTCATGGAGTCGAAAGGCGCATGATAAATGGCGTCGCGGTTCACGCTTCCACACATTGAAATCACGCGTTTCAAATCGCAGCAGGACTACTCCGGCGTAGGCGGTGGCGGCAGTTCTGCCGTGCGCATCCGCGAGGAGCATGGCCGCCGTCTGCAAGGAGAACTCGACGCTGCACTGAAGCTCGCTGAAGAGCTGCGCCCGAAAGATGACCGGCTGCCGGCGCCGACAACCTCCATTATCGAAGTCGAATTGAGGCGTGGCACCGATCCGGAAACGCTAGATCGCAAGAAGGCCGATATTCGTTCGAGTGCGGCCAAGGCCAATGACCGCGATGACCGGACGATTGCCGTGTTTGTGCCGGACGGGTCCAAGGAAGTTCTCGCCAAAATTCTCGACGACTATCTGAACGGTCCGCTGACCGAAGAAGGAAAAAACCCGCCCAACAAGGGGATGGTGGAAGCGATTGAGGCGTTCCGGGCCGCGCGGCTTGAGACTGTGTGGACCGACGACCCGGCAGCGCTGCCGACGGACCCACAGCACCAGATGTGGTGGGCGCTGTGGTGCTGGCCGGAGTCGGAGACGAAGGTCGAGGAAGCGTGTGAGCGCCTGAAAGTCCGTGCGGCAAACAAGGACCGGCGGCTGTACTTCCCGGACGTGACGGTCGTCCCGGTGCTGGCACCGCGTGCAGCTATTGAGCTTATGCTTTTCCTGACCGGCGCGATTGCTGAACTTCGGCGCGCTACGGACAACCCGACATTCTTCCTCGATGAAGTCCGGGGCGAACAACACCCCTGGTCCGACGACCTGGCTGGACGCATTCAATGGCCCGGGAATGATGCTCCGGCCGTTTGCGTGTTCGACACAGGCGTCAATCGCGGCCACGCGCTGATTGAACCGGCACTGGCTGTTGCCGACCTGCACACGCTCGATGCCGTTTGGGGCGTGGATGACCAGCATGAGGACGGTCACGGCACATCGATGGCGGGTATGGCTCTACATGGCGATCTCACCGCCGCATTGGGCGATGCATCAGAACGTCAACTCAAGCACCGCGTGGAATCCGTCAAGTTGTTGCCGTCCGATGGTTTCGGTGAAAACGATCCGGCCAGTTACGGCGTCCTGACGCAAGCTGCCGTCGCTTTGCCTGAGATTGCCGCGCCAGCCCGTCCGCGTGTGTTCTGCATGGCGGTTACAAATGCAGATGTCTCGGGTGCAACGCCGTCGAGCTGGAGCGCGGCCATCGATCAGGCGGCCTCCGGATCAATGATTGGCGACGAAGAAGATGCGCCCAAGCGCCTGATCGTGGTCGCTGCCGGGAATATCAGCGCCGAAATCGATCCCACGAAAATCCAGCCGCAGAATACTTACCCGATTGAAGACCCGGCGCAGGCATGGAATGCCCTGACCATCGGAGGATACACCGACCTCGTTGACGTTCGGGACAAGGGATATGAGGACTGGTCGCCGATGGCGGCGGCAGGCGATCTTAGTCCGCACAGTCGGACGAGTGAGACCTGGCCGCAGGGCAAGGCACCGTTCAAGCCCGAGGTGGTGATGGAAGCCGGTAACCGCGCTTTCAGTCCGAAGCGGACAGAAGCGCTGACTTTCGGGTCGCTGTCTCTGCTCTCGACCGGTAGCGATACGGCGCGTGCACCGCTGGTTCCGTTCCAAGCAACAAGCGCCGCGTCGGCGCAAGGTGCGCGGCTGGCGGCAATGCTCGCTGCTGACCACCCGGAGTACTGGCCAGAGACCCTGCGCGGCCTGATCGTCCACAGCGCCGAGTGGACGCAGCCGATGTTGGATGCATTCGACGGGAGCGACGGCAAGAAGGAAAACTACGGTCTCGTACGACGGTTCGGTTACGGCGTCCCGGACTACGACCGGGCGACTGCATCCGCGAACAACCACTTGGCCTTGATCGCACAGGCGGACATTCAACCTTTCAAGCTGGACGGGCAGCGCAAGTTCAACGAATGCCATTATTATACGTTGCCGATCCCGGCGGACCTTCTGGAGCGGCTGGAGAATGAGCCCGTCGAATTGAAGATCACGCTATCGTATTTCGTGGAACCAAATCCGGGACTGTCGGCCAACGTCGTACCGCAACGTTACCAGTCGCACGGCCTGCGCTTTGATCTGCGCCGCAAAGGTGAATCGCTCGACACATTCAAGAAGCGTGTAAACGCGGCAGAACGCGAGGATCCCAAAAAAGGCCCGCGCGTCGAGGCGGACGACAATCGCTGGCTGCTTGGACCTGACAGTATTTCGGCGGGATCGATCCATTGTGACGTGTGGTCAGGACCGGCCATCGAACTGCTCGGGCGAGATACCCTGTGCATCAAGCCGGTCAACGGCTGGTGGCGCGACCGGGCTGGGAAAGAATACGTCAACAAGCAAAGCCGGTACGCGCTTATCGTCACGCTGAAAGCGGCGAACGTCGATGTCGACCTTTACACGCCGATCAAGGCCATCGTGGATATCCCCGCCGCAGAAGTCGAGACACCGATTTAAGTGCCGCCGATCAAACGGGCGTAGAGTTTGTCCATGGTCGGTGCAGGTGGAGCGGGAAAGATCCGGGGCCTGCTCGCGGGTGCTAAGGGCGACGACACGTCCTTTAGTCGATGGGTGCAGGGAGAGCGAAATCTCCCGCGCGTGCTTCACCGGCAAGACGGTGACTATGGGGTCTCGGGGAGCTTGGAGGCTCCACCGAGTAGCGCTGGACCGGCTAAACGGTCCTCCATGGTTCGGTGCCGGTGGAGCGGGAAGGCTCCAGGTCTGGCGAGTGGTTGACCGGCGATACGGTCTGATTACGTGGTAATCTTCCTTCGGTGCATGGTTTATAAAGGTCCGCGATAACTCGCGATAGCTAGGGGTATCGAACCTCCGCAGTAGCGCGTGTGATTGCTCACGAGAAACTGCAGGGCCTAGAACTTCATATGAGCGTTCCGAGGGCACTTCTTGATTCACCATTAAACGGTGTATCGTGCCATCCAAGGCCGGAAAGCGAAGCCAGAACGTCGCTGGCCCATTGCGGTACCCACCCACGCACGGTTCATGTGCACATACTCATGAGCAATCATGTATTCCTTTCCTGGAATACGATAAAAGAAATGATGTAGCGACAATACCGTACACGAGCTTTGATTTTCCCCGTCGATCAACAGCATCGACATGTAATCTCCAGCGACCTCCGCCTGTAATTTTTCGATCATCTCCGGACGAGAATCGTCGCCGTGTCCTCCGTAAAAGAACTTTGCCAGCGCACCTCCCGTGCGATCTCGGATATCGCTCGCCGCATGGGTCATCATAATTTCGCGACAAGCAGGAACACCAAGCATCATCTCTTCGAAGCGCTGAAAATATACTCGTTCTGCCGCTGGTCACTTTGAAGCAAACGCTTTTGCCCGTGTTGGAACCATCTTATTAGCGCCTGTTTGATTCGATCCATTTGTGTCGGGTCTTCGCGCGTTATCACTCTCGCGATCTTACCCTCCGTTCGGTTGGTGCTCGCTTTGTAAACCGGTCGCAAACTTCTCAACAATTCTTGTCCTTCAGATGTCCGATAAAGACCTAATGAAGGGACGTCTCGACGTCGCGCCATCAACAATCCGCCTTGTCTAGTTGCGGTACGGAATTCGTACCTTTCGCAGGGTACGTCTTTCGTACCCAAGCCTATCGACATTAGGTGAGTAAGCAGTTGAAGCTCTCGCTCGAACACGCGGAGCTTATCGCGCAAGGCAAGAAACTTTGCATCGAGCTGCTCCATCTCAATATCGCTCGCACAGGCTTCTTCATGAGGTAGTTCACATGACCCTAGCCGACGCTCTCGCAATCGTGGAATGCCATCGCCGCGCAAAGGACGCGCAAATCGGACTGGCAGAAGTGTGCAACGGAACCGGTCTCTCAGGTTGTGACATTCTACTTGCAAAACAAGTTACGCCCGCTACTCGATTGATTTGCAAAACCCTTTGTCGATCGAAGGTCAGCTTCGCAATTGCCGAGAGTATGCGCGATGAGCGCCACGGCCCAGAAGCGATCGCGACCATTCGTGGCTTGATCGAAAAGATCGTGCTGGTGCCAGATGAGAAAGGCGAAGGCCTGCTTATCGACCTGTAGGGCGATCTCGCAGGGATCGTCAAAATAGCTTCGGGCAAAAAACAAATTCGAAAGAGGAAGAACAGTCGCTCAAACACATTCGGCTGATTGCCGGCTTGTCTTCGAGGGACCAACAATCGTCTGTCGAGCCCTTGCAGGGCAAGATGGTTGCGGGAGATCGCAACAATCGATACCTGCATGTCATAACATCATCAACCCAAAGCAGAGCAGGAGCGGCCAAAAAAGTCCCTCTTCCCATAATGCAGGACAAAATGGTGGGCCCGGCAGGACTCGAACCTGCAACCAGACCGTTATGAGCGGCCGGCTCTAACCATTGAGCTACAGGCCCCGCTGTGGCCGACCGCTGAACGACGACTGACGAGGGTGTGTGAATCGTCTACAGGCTTGTCGGCATCTCAGCAATACCAAATGGGTCGAGGCCGCCTAACTTGTAACCACCGAATAGAACAAGCCCACCTATAGCGCGACAATCAGGATGAGAGCGCGCATTGCGTCAGCGTAGAAGCTCCCGAATGATAGGCCGTTGCCTCATGTAAGTTGCTCCCCGACCAAACGGGCGGGCGGGGGCGACGATGAGGCGGCTGAGCATGGCGACTAGGAAGGAACTGACGGCAGCTGTGGGCGAACGCTACCGATCGGGCGATCGCGTGGAGAAGGCGCGGATATTGGATGAGTTCGTCAATATCACTGGATATCATCGCAAGCATGCGATGCGGCTGCTGCGGGGCCATGATGGGTCGCGAATAGGTCGTCGGGCCCGGCGCCGGATTTACGGTGAAGCCGAACGCAATGTGCTCGCACTCCTCTGGGAAGCGTCGGACCGGGTTTGCGGCAAGCGGTTGAAAGCCTTGATGCCGATGCTGATCGAGGCGATGGAGCGGCACAGCCATCTTGACCTTGCTCCCGAGATCCGCGGCAAGCTGCTTTCGATGCGCGCGGCGACGATCGACCGGGTGTTGGGCCGGATTCGGGAAGGGCTTGGTCGCCAGCGCCGGCGACCGGCCGCGCACGCCCTGCGACGCAGCATTCCGATCCGGACTTCAGCGGATTGGAATGATCCGGCACCGGGATTCGTGGAGGCGGACCTTGTCGCCCACAGCGGCCCACCGGCGCGCGGCAGTTTCGTGCAGACCCTAGTCCTCACTGACGTCGCGACGGGCTGGACGGAATGCGCGCCGCTGATCGTGCGCGAGCAGACGCTGCTGAGCACCGTGCTGACGGAATTGCGTAAGCAATTGCCCTTCGCGCTTCTTGGCTTGGACACGGACAATGACACCGTTCTCATGAACGAAACGCTGAAGACGTACTGCGACACGGCCAATATCGTTTTCACGCGCTGCCGGCCGTACCGCAAAAACGATCAGGCGTTCGTCGAGCAAAAGAACGGCGCTGTCGTGCGCAGGATGGTCGGCTACCGGCGGTTCGAGGGTTTGGAGGCGGCGACGCTGCTGGCGCAGCTCTACCGCTCAGCGCGCCTGTTCGTGAACTTCTTCCAACCGTCGTTCAAGCTGATCGCCAAGCAGCGCGACGGCGCCCGTGTGCACAAGACCTACAGCGCGCCTGCGACGCCGCATCAACGGCTAGCCGCCGACGCGCGCACGTCCGATGAAGTTCGCGCCCGTTTACAAGAGACTTTCGTCAGCCTCGACCCCGTCGCCTTGTTGCGCGATATCCGAGTGACGCAGGAGCGGTTGGCGGCGCTTACCGACGCCGAGCCTGTCGCGAATCCCGGCGCGATCGCGCAGCCGATCGACCTTTTCCTGGCGAGCTTGAGAACCGCCTGGAAGGAGGGCGGCGCCCGGCCGACAGATCGGCCGATCGTCAAAGCAAAAAGAGGCCGTCGCCGTCCCGACCCGCTCATTCGAGTGACGCCGGATTTGCGCAAATGGTTTGAAGCCGAGCCGTGGCGGACCAGCAGCGAACTCCTGGCGCGATTGCAGGCAGAATACCCTGGAGTCTATCCCCAAAAACTTCTGCGCACGCTACAGCGTCGCCTAAAGACCTGGCGCAGCGAACAGGCCAACGCCCTGCTGTTCGGCCCCTCCCAAGTGCCGCCGCTCGCCCTCGACGTCGTAGCGCCTCAATAACGCCGGGCTCGCGCAGGAAAAGCCGGGCGCTGCGAACCGCGACCATCTTCGCATCCGGTGCGGCCGAGTGCCTGATCCGTGCTCGGCGTCAAGGCCAAGCCCGCTACGCGGGTCGCTTCGCGAGCCTTGACCCCTGCGCGCGGATCAGGCCGCGGACGACCATGAGCTTTGCTGGCACGCCCGGCCTTGAGGCCGGCCTCTGTCAGCAAAGCTCATGGCGAACAGCCACCACAATGGGGTTACTCCAGCACATCTTAGGCCCACTTCGGCAATCATTGAGACGCCTGGCCGCCTCCGCTTCAAGCCAGGAGCAAAAAAGATGAGGCAGCGGACGAGCCAGCGGGAGCACTTTTACTTGCGGCAATACGGAGTCTCACCCTGATCGCCGCCGCGCACCCACCAATGCAGGGAAGTTCTGCCGGTATCCTGTCACCGTAGAAAAGCGCTCAAGATGCGGGCATTTGAGAGTAGCTTGCCTTGGGGTGCAGACAGCACTTGGAAAGAAGTCGAGCCCGTCTCGCTTGTCCCTTTGCGGACCGCGGCTACGTCGGATGACACCGTGCGGGTCGCTGCTGAACATTTCGAGAGATCGCTAATGCCGCAACGCTCTGCTCTTGAATAGCCGCGGCGATAGCTGACGCAATCTCAGACAACGGTTTAATCTCTTACTGATTTGTGTCGTACGTTCACCCGGCTCGTGTCAGCTGAGTGACAACATTTACTTAACGGGCCTATGGCCGACATTGTCGGCACTCTTGGAAAGAGTGTCGGGACCAACCTGTTTGAAGTGGAGAATTTTCATCGCTTAAGCATACCAACGCGAGCAGTGACTGCTTCCGCTCGAAAGTGGGTCTTGGCAGGCCCGGCACGAACTCGACCTGGTCGAGTGAGGCGATCGGGAAGATCTCACTGTGGACCCAGGCTGACCTGCCACTGAGTGTTTCCTCCAGAAGGAGTTAGAGTCCGCCCCGAAAAAGGACGGACAGATGAAGCGAGCACGGTTCACGGAAGAGCAGATTATTACGGTGTTGAAGGAGCTTGAGGCCGGGGCGAAGACGGCCGATCTGGCTCGCAAGCACGGCATCTCCGAAGCGACGATCTACAATTGAAGGCCAAATTCGGCGGCATGGATGTCTCCGAGGCCAAGCGGCTGAGGGCTCTGGCGGAAGAGAACGCGAAGCTGAAGAAGCTTTTGGCCGAGCAGATGCTCGATGCGAGCTGCCCTTCGCGAGCTGCTTTCGAAAAATGTATGGTCCGCCCCGTCCGTGCAAGGGTTCGTAACAGCAAAAATAACGCTTCCAGTTGCATAAATGTATCCGGCCTCTCGCGAGTGGACTGCTGTTGCAGCCAGGCCATGATGAGATCCGCGCACGCCGTTCCCAATAAATGGTTCGGGCACGAAGCCCGCTTTTTGCATAGGGCTTACGGCATGTTGATCCACTGTTTCGTCATCACTGTTCCCGAGCCTTGCAATCGAAGCCAGAAGCGTCAGGCGAAGGCAGGATCTCTGCGTTCGTAGAGTGCTCCGGGCTTGTTCAAGACCACCCACACAATGCGGGCCATCTTGGCGGCTAGAGCGACCACAACGGCCTTGTTCAGATGCATCCGAGCCTGGAGCCCGTCGAGCCAGCTTCCTAGGCGATCGCGCGTCCGGTCCAAATGCCGGAAGCAGGATCGCGCGCCATGCACCAAAAGCTTTCTCAGATAACGGTTGCCGCGTTTGCTAACGCCAAACAACGTCTCTTTTCCGCCGGTCGAGTATTGCCTGGGCACTAACCCCAGCCAGGCAGCAAGGTCGCGGGCCTTGCGAAACTGCAGCCCATCACCGATCGCGGCAAGTACGGCGGTCGCACCCAATGCGCCGATACCAGGAATTGTCATCAGCCGGCGGGTGACGTCCTCTCGATCGGCGACCGCTTCGATCTCCTGTGTCACTTCGCGGATCCGTTCTTCGAGGCGGCGGAGATCGGCGAAGAGAGCGCCCACCAGGCGACGCATCACTGGCCACAAATCGTTTCCTTCGTCATTCAAAGCGCGCGGCAACTCGAGTTTGAATATTCCGGCACCCTGACGCAAAGGTACACCGTACTCGAGGCAGAAAGCCCGCATCTGATTGATCAGGCGTGTCCTCGAGCCGACCATCTGGTCGCGGATTCGATGCAGTGCTTGAAGATCCACTTGGTCCTCCTCCTTCACGGCAACGAAGCGCATTGTCGGTCGCCTAGCGGCCTCAGCGATCGCCTCGGCGTCGATGATATCGTTCTTGTTTGACTTCACGTAGGGCGTCACGAACTGCGCGCGGATCAGGCGCACCTTGTGACCAAGTGCCTGTATCTTCCGGGCGAGCCACTGTGAACCGGCGCAGGATTCCATGCCAACTATGCTTGGTTGTGCGCGCGCAAAGAACTGAAGAAGGGTGTCCCGTCGAAAGCGAACTTTCTGAACAGGTGTGCCGTCGCAGCTCAGGCCAACGACGTGGAATAGGTTCTTGCCAATGTCGATTCCATTGACAGCCGCGGGTCGCGGCAAATTGCGATCGGCCATGATACTCTCCTCTTTTGTCTGCCCTTGCTATGATGAGGGAGGAGGACGGGGCGGACCATCCCATTATGGTAGGGCCCGCCGCCAAGCGCGCTGCGGTCGCGCATCTGCAGGCCGCTATGAGCCTGTCGGAACGGCGGGCCTGCTCGATCGTGGGTGCGGATCGGAAGATGATCCGTTATCGCTCCAGCCGTCCTCCTGACGCGGCTCTCCGGGGCCGGCTGCGTGACCTCGCCAACGAGCGGCGACGCTTCGGCTACCGCCGCCTGTTCGTCCTGCTGCGCCGGGAGGGCGAGCCGTCGGGGATCAATCGGATCTACCGGCTCTATCGCGAGGAAGGGCTTACCGTCCGCAAGCGGCGGGCTCGCCGCAAGGCCGTGGACCCGCGCCCCGATCCTGGTCGAGGCGAGGCCCAACCCACGCTGGTCACTGGATTTCGTCCACGACCAGTTCGCCAACGGTCGGCGCTTCCGCATTCTCAACATCGTCGACGACGTCAAAGGAATGCCTGGGCGCCATTCCAGACACACCGATCTCGGGGCGGCGCGTGGCCCGCGAACTGACGGCAATCGTCGACCGACGCGGCAGGCCAGGAATGATCATGTCCGACCATGGTACCGAGTTCACCTGCAAACGCCATGCTCGCCTGGTGCAAGGACACCCTCATCGATTGGCACTTCATCGCACCGGGAAAGCCGATGCAGAACGGCTTCGTCGAGAGTTTCAACGGTCGGATGCGCGATGAGTTGCTCAACGAGACCCTATTCTTCGATCTCGATGACGCCCGCGCCAAGATCGCCAATTGGGTCGCCGACTACAACCTCCGGCGCCCACACTCGGCGCTGAAATACCTGACACCCGCGGCCTACGCCGCCCACCTCACCGCAACGGACGATCGGCTGCGCAACCCCGACCAGCTCCGCCGATCGTCCGTTGCTCCACCCGCGCCACTTGGCGTACAAAACTCCAAGACTCCAACTGCCGCTGGACTTCAGTGGCAGGTCAAGGCCATTATCCCTTGCACTCGGCGGGTGGGGGAGACGCAGCCGAACGCTAGGAAGGCATGATCAAGATGTGCCGACGGTTCGCGCCAAGAGAGCGGAGAGGTGTTGGGTTTCGTCGGCTCCGATCCCGGTGAGGTAACGCGCCTCTTTTTTCTCCTGGCTAAGGCAGCAGCCCGTTGCTCGGGTCGGTCGGTGATGGGATATTCGGGACCGATCAGGCTAGAGTCATGCTGAACGCGCAGGCGATTCTATAATCGCCAAGGTTTTTTCGGCCCTTCAGAAAGTAGATGTCTCTAACGGTGTTGGGGAGAGCACGATTGCAATCGTGAACCTCCTCCGAATGAGTGGACACCTGTAGTAGGCTCGGAGAGCCCGGAGACGCAACGTCGGTCGTACACGGACGACTACAAGCGCCAGGCCGTTGAGCTGGCGGTCTCGAGCGGCCGAGCAATGGGGTCGTCGCCAAGGAGCTCGGTCTGCGCGATTCGGTGCTGCGGCGCTGGGTGGATAAACTCCGCCAGGAGCCGGCATCGGCGGCGTGGCGCCGCACCACGCAGGCGACGCCGATGTCGGCGGACCAGGCTTCGGAGATCGCCCGGCTGCGCCAGGAGAACGAGCGGCTGCGCATGGAGCGCGACATTTTAAAAATGTCGATTGCGATCTTTGCCGGAGCTTGGACATGACCTTCCGCTTCATTGAGGACCATCGCGACAGCTATCCGGTACGGCTGACGTGCACCGTGCTCAAGGTTTCGCCGGCCAGCTATTACGCTTGGCGCGAGCGCCCGGAGAGCACCCGTGCAACTTCCAATTCCGCGCTGCTGGATGAGATCCGGCAGGTCCATCGCGAGAGCGGCGAGCGCTACGGCAGTCCCGGGTCCACGGCGTCCTGCGAAGGCAGGGACGTGGCGTCAGCCCGGGCCGGATCGAACGGCTGATGCGGCGGCACGGCATTCGGCTGATCATGGCGCCGCCACGTCAAGTCCGCACCACCGACAGTCGTGACAATCTGCCGATCGCGCCGAACCTGATCGTGCGCGACTTCACCGCTGCAGCCCTCAACCGGGTCTGGCTTGCCGATATCACCTACATCCCGACAGCCGAAGGCTGGCCTATACCTGGCTGCCGTCATGGACCTCTTTAGCCGCAAGATCGTCGGTTGGGCGATGCGCCATCACATGCGGGTCGAACTCGTCTCCTCCGCGCTGTCAATGGCGCTCCACCAGCACCGGCCAGAGGCCGGATTGTTCCATCATTCCGATCGCGGCGTGCAGGGCGGATTCACACCACTATCGCGCCGCCCTCGCCGCCGCCGGCACCACCGCATCAAATGAGCCGCAAGGCCGACTGCTACGACGATGCCCCGATGGAGAGCTTCTTCCACACCCTCAAGGCGGAGCGCGTCCATCATCGCCAGTACCAAACCCGTGCCGAGGCTCAGCGCGATATCTTTGCCTTCATCGACGGCTTCTACAACCGCGCATCAGAACACCCATCTGTCTATGTTGAAGAGAAAAGAGTTTGCTGATTGGGATGCGATCCCGTGGGGTATCTTGGGTTCTGTCGCGCTCGTTTGGCAATAGATTGAGCAGCAGTTGCTATCAGCGAGGCGCGGGGCGAAGATCCACGGGCCTTCCGATAGAGGATGGATGGCTGCGATCTCGCCGGCTTCAGCCGCGAGCCGGAGTGTCTTGGGCGCAATCTTTAGGAGCTTTGCCGCGTTGCGCAGGTTTAGCCAGGGCTCGATCCCGTCCTCGGCGGGCTTGAACACCGGGATGCGATAGTTCGAGCGCATCGAGGTGACGCGCTCGCGCGTCCAGCGATTGCCGTTACCGGTCTTGAGGCCGTTGCGGTTGAGGAGGCCGGCGATCAGATCGTCGCTGGCGATCAGCACCAGTTGGCGCACAGCTTCGATGATGTTGGCGGAGGTGCTGTTACGCTGCCCCCGCCGGCGCTTGGGCAGGCGTATCTCGCTGTGAACGCCGCCGACCCAGTGGACGACAAGGACGACCTCGGAGGCCGCATCATCGATATCGGCCACGACCTCATGGATGAGGGTGCGCACAATGCGCTTCTTGAGGTGAGCATCCGTCGTCGGCGCATCCCAGACCGTTCTGAGGTTCGAGGCCAGAACGCCGAGCGAAGCTGGATCAGCAATGGGGGCGGGCATCGCCGCATCATGCGTGGCGATTTTGCCCTCGACCTCCGCCGCGTGAGCGAGCGTCCTGTTCCAGCGCGCTTCAAGCTCGTCCGCCACCAGCCGGTTCGCGGGGTCAGCGGCATCGTATTGCCGGAAAGCCCGGTCGGCGGCATAGCACGCCGCTTCGAGATCGCGACTGAGAGCATCGCGCACCTGATCGCGCCGTTCCCTGGCTTCCTTGGCGGCAGCGTTGCGGCGGCGATAGCGCCCGGACCGATGACGCCAAGCAGTGCTTCCTCGATTGCATCATCGACGCGCAGTCCGCCGAAGCCGATGCAGTGAGGGCCGCCATTGTCCATCCAGGCGCGGCTAGAGCTGTAGCGCGGGATATGGTGGTTCATGCCGGAGTACCGGAGTGTGAGCTTGCGACCGCAGCGCTTGCACCGGCTCAGACCGGCCAGCAGCGCGTCACCATGCTTGGGCGCGCCGTGATGCCGACCGGTGGGAACGTTGCTGCTGACCATGGTGCGGATCGCCTCGAACCTCTCCCAGCTCACATACCCGTCGTGGGTGTTGGGCTTCAGCGCCAGCCATCGCTCCGCACCCTGCGGCGGATCTTCACGCTCACACCCACGGCGCTGTATACCGTCGCGACAGCCGTCTTACCATAGGCATAGGCGCCGCCGTAGACCGGGTTCTCAATGATCCGGTGGATGACGGAGTAGCTCGGTCGCCGCCAGGCCGTGGCGCCGTTGGTCTGCTTCACCGGCAGATCGAGATTGTACTCGTGGAGCCAGCAGAGCGCCTGTCGCGCGCTGCCCAGTTCCTCGACCTTGTCGAACACCAGCTTGATCGCTTCCTGGACACGCCGATCCGGATCTTTCTCATAACGGTCGCCGGCCCTCACGAAGCCGACGGGCGCTGCCACAACCAACTCGCCCCGGCGCGCCTTCTCGTAGCGGGCCGAGAGCGAGCGCTGGCGCAACAGATCCAGCTCGTACTCGTTGAGGCTGCCCTTGAGCCCGAGCAACAGGCGATCGTTACCGTGCCTTGGCGCGTAGATCGTCTCCTGATCGATCAGAACGGTATCGACCACGCGGCACATCTCGATGAGTTGCTGCCAATCCTGGCTGTGGCGAGCGAAGCGCGAGACTTCGCGGGCGCAAACCGCACCAACTTTACCGAGGCAAACCTCCGCTACCATCCGCTCGAAGCCGGCGCGTTGTACGCCGCCGGCGGCTGAGCGACCGAGATCATCATCGATTACTTCAACCTCTGACCACCCGAGTGCCGTCAGTCGGTCCCGCATGGCGTATTGCAACGCGCTGCTCTCGCGATTGTGTAGCACCTGATGTGCTGAGGATTGACGCACGTAAAGAATCGCCTTGCGCTCCAGATGATGAGGCCTGACCTTGTCAGAGATCATGACCGACCTCCTTCGCGCGCGGCGTCGCTGTCGTCGCAGCATGGTCGAGGATCAACTGCGTCATCAGACTCGTAAGGGCCGCCTGCGCTTCCGCCGGAAGCTCCGACCATGTGGGCGCATGCCGCTCGACAGGCCGCTCCCGAACAGATCCATCTGCTGCGGCCGCGGTTGAAATGAGGCACCTGGCTGATTCCCGCCTTGCGGTAGATTTCCGCCACCGCAAGCCCGTCATGGCCTTGCTTCAGGATGAACGCCCTCTGGGCCTCCGAAAAATCCTGAGGCCGTCATCGTCGTCCGCTCCCCCTAAGCCGTTGAGATTTGGCAGGCGAAAATTCTAGCCAAAAAATGGTCCAGTTTGCCGGTCTCAGGTCAGGGGGTGCGGTGCCCGATCTGTGCGGTTGGCGACAGGACTGTCGGGTTTGCGGCACAGCCAGCAAGCAAATGCGCTTGCTATCTATTTCTAAACGTTCCGTTTTCGGTTCGAGCTGCATCTGGTATGCACATTGCAATAACCTAGTTGCTTCGGGCATTTCGCTCGAAGCAGCACATAAAGGAATACACATGAGGTCTGAGCTCATGCGCCGGCTGCTCTTGCCCAGCATTGCCACGGTTTCGCTTGTGGGAGCAGCATTTGCCGCTCCGGCTAACTCTCCTGATGCGGTGCCGTATACCTTCGCGCTTCCCAAGCACGCAGGGGTGTTCGTCAACCCTAACGAAGACGGAGCGATCAGGCGCCTAGATCTTAGCCCGGAGCCGGACCCGTCGGCGCACGCATTTGTTAACTGTTCCTCGAAGATCTGCGATTTGGGCATCGCCACGGCGCAGCGCTCCGATGACCGACATTGGAACGTCGTATGGGTTCATGGTCCCTCTACAACACGGATGACGTTTGCACTCGATGAAGATGGCGACCTGGAGGTAACGACGGAGGTTGAGGTCACGGAAGGCTCCGCCACGCTTAAACACAAAACGTCCGAACAGCTCCTGCGGGCGCCGGCCCCCGCGCTAGATGCATGGTCCGAGCCTGACCAAGAAAACTAGCGCCGCCCGGCCATAATACCGACCAGACTGTGGCGCTCGAGCGCGATCGCGTGGCCGAATGAGCGCCTTGGCAAGCACTCAGATACGTATGTTCTGGGTTGCATCACATTCGTCGCTCAACGAGGCTCATATTGAGCCGAAAGGAGGAGATCACATGAATCAGTGTCATTGGGTAGGTGAGTTCGCGATCTGGCTCAGGAACAAGCGGCGGGTTCAAACAGCTAAGCACCAGCGTCCCGACCTGTGGAGGCGCAAAGCAATGCGTGACTATTTGAAAGTGTTGTTCACTTCGGTGGCGCTCGTAGGTATAGGCATAAGCCTCGGTCGCGCTGAAGAAGAACTGCCCTCACACAAGACGATTGCGAACAGGCAGCACGTTGAAGCCCTTGGCTGTGAAGAAGAGTCTAAGACGTTCACCGTTGACGTCCCCGATCCGGAACGGCTCGACCGTTCATATCGCGGGGTGATGGACGGCATCGAACTGCGGTTGACGGAGTCAAAGAACGGTTGTGTCGGAAACTTCAGCTTCAAGAATGACCACCAAATCACGTTCTCGGCCTCTGCGAAAGGTGCCGGTCATTGGGGGAACCTGAATCTCTTCGGCAGGAAGGGTCCCCGGTACTGCGTTGGCGGCGCAGGTGGCGCGATTACGTTGGATCTCATCGCGCACTATAAGTAAGGCAATCCTTGCTCCGCGAGACTAAAGCGGCCAAGGCCGCTTTAGGATCGGAGCCCTTGCGATCCAAATACCCGCGATCCAGTCCAGGCCGGCAATCTCACAAAGTCATGCCTTCATGGAGAGCGGCGCCTGCCAAGTTTGCGTAAGAGAACGCGACGAATGAATTCGGGGGCATCAGGAGTGCAGGAGCATCTGTAAAACGCGGTTCTATGAAGGATGAATTTAACTTTCGAGCACGAGACGGCGGCATCGGGGCAGGGGAGGCGGTCGCGCGAACTCACCGCGAAGTTCCGTCGTGGCGCCCGAGCACGAAGCGCTGACGAATACAAACGGATCCTGGCAAAGCGGCGAGCCGGCCAAAGTCGTGATTGAATACATCCCGACCAGACTACTACCATCCCGGATCTTTCGAGATACGTTCCGTAGAGTGCCTCGATCAGTCCCTTGCCGAATAGTTCCACTTGATAGGTCGCACGCTCGGTAACTTTATGCGCTCAACATCATCGTGGTGGCCGCCTGACAGGTGAGCTCCGGTCTCGGTGATGACTGCCTGCGTAGCGCAATAGCTGTCGATAGTCTTCAAGTTTACCGACAACGACATGGTCCACCTCGCATTAAAAGCGCTCTAGTCTGCCGCTCGACGTCGGGCTTCAATCCCGCGGACACAAATCGGACAACAGCGGTAGTGGATCCCGCTCCTTGTGTTGTGGCGAGGCGGAGCGAACTCGACTCTGCCCCGTCGACGGCTTTCGATTTGATTCATTCACCAAGCTCCATTCCAATTCAGGGCCGGTGTCGGCGTGATGGTTCGTCACAGTATCCCGGCAATAAGAGACGTGGCTTGAGGATGAGAGAAATCATGTGCTCCGCCCTGCGCACGCAGAATATTATGCCCGTCTTGTTGGATTTCAGACATCAACGTATTCCTTCAGACAGGTTCAATATGACAATTGTAGCGGGATGACACCGACTTCCAGCTGTCGAGATCCCAGCAAGACCATGGTCAATCTGACATGCTAGGTCTTTGAGTGTTCTAGCGCAATACTAAAAAGATGTCAGGCGAGTATGACTCCAAACGGGCCAAGTAAGATCATCGGTCTAGCGCCTGTTATTGTTGCCCTAATCGACATGCTCAGAGGGGAATTGTCTTATTTAAGACTATGCTGAGGAGGGACGAGCATGGATGACGCAACTCTATTCGGAAGGTCCTCGCCCTAGCGGAGGCCAGACCTGTTCGTTCGATTGCAGAAGCGCTTTCGCATCAGTCCTTCCCGAGCGACGAAGTGCAAGTATCTTCGTCCGGAGACCACATATTGTCATTGCTCATGTTCATAGCCGATGTCGCGAAATGAGCGGCTACTGGGTCAAGCGCAAAAAACGCGGGCCAGAGCTCGATCCGGACGGAGCTCATCAACCGGTTCGGAGGGATGTCAAACGCCATCCGGAACTGCCCCCTTTGCGTCATGAAGAACTGCCCCCGCCATCGTGATTATGATCTTGGTTGAAGGTTGTTTTCGTCGGTGACGGGCCGGGGGAGGCGGAGCCGACCGGAGGGCCGTCAGCGGCAGCGTCTTGATGAGGCCGCTCTTGCGCTTGGCGCGGAGCCGGTAGCTGTCGCCGCGGATGGTCAGCACGTGGCTGTGGTGCAGGAGCCGGTCGAGGATCGCGGTGGCGACCACGGCATCGCCGAACACGTCGGAGTACCCGTATTCTTGAGTGGGTCGTGTCTCACGTCACGATCACCGACCCACATCATTTTCTGTTTGGACGGCGGCTTGCCGTCTTGAAGGAACGATCGGGGCGCGGTCCCGCCTACATCGTTGTCGCGCTGCCGGATGGACGGCGGCGGGGGGCGGATCGCGTCGACAGATCTCGCTGAGCCGCCAAACTGCGCCAGCATTGCCGACCTGCCGCGCATCAGCGCGTGCACGCTCATCCCATTGATGCAACGTTTGAGCGCGAGTCTGGGCCTTCTCGACGAGAAGGTGATTCGCGATGACCCATCGACCGCTTCCAGGTTGCGTTGCGTATCGACCGCTGCCGACATTGGCAAATCCACCCGGCCGCCCGACGGCCGACATTCCGCGCCTGTGGCCGAATCTATCGACCGCGACGCAAACCCAGATCGCTCAAACGATTGCCGCGCTGATGCGGCGAATGCAAGCGATCCCCGGCACGCCCGGAAGGGGACTGGGTCGTGCTGATCAGCTCGACCGTCGCTGACGAGCGGCTCACGACTGCGCACCGAGCCAAGTTGGCCTATGTCTACGTGCGGCAGTCATCCGTGAACCAGGTGCGCCAGCACCAGGAGAGCACCGAGCTGCAGTACCGCCTCGTCGAGCGCGCCATCGGTCTGGGCTGGCCGCCGGAGCGCGTCCAGGTCATTGACGAGGATCTGGGCCAATCCGGTGCTGGCGCTGTGGATCGTCATGGTTTCCAGAAGCTCATTGCCGAGATCAGCCTTGGCAACGCCGGCCTTGTGGTGAGCCTCGACGCTTCGCGCTTGGCCCGCAATAACTTGCTCATTGCGGATGGCGAGCGGCTTTACGACCCGCACGCCTACCACGACCGCCTGCTGTTGGGCTTGTCCGGCATCATGAGCGAGGCGGAGCTGCATCAGCTTCGGATGCGCCTTCACCAAGGAGAACGCCAGAAGGCGGCACGGGGCGAACTGCGGCTGCCCCTGCCGGCCGCGCTCGCCTATGATCGAGCCACACAAGGCGGATTCAAACGGTCGTCGCAATACCAATTGTTTTTACTCATGACAGCAGTTCGTCAAGCGCTTCTGCCGGCGTTTTACAGCCCAGTGTCTTTCTCGGTCGGGCATTGAGGGCCGCTGCCACAGCGGCTATCGCATCGGCGCTGTGGATGCTCAGGTCTGTGCCTTTCGGGAAGTGCTGTCGCAGCAACCCGTTGGTGTTTTCGTTAGTCCCGCGCTGCCAAGGGCTCTGCGGGTCGCAGAAGTAGACCTGGATGCCCGCATCGATCTTGAGGCCGTCGTGCTGAGCCATTTCGGCTCCTTGATCCCAATTCAGCGAGCGACGTAGTTCTTCGGGCATAGTGACGAGCGTGCGCGAGATCGCGTCGCGCACGGCTTCCGCCCCGCGTCCCGCGAGCGCTGGTCCGTTCTTCTTGCGCGGAGCTTCGCCATGCCCCGCCAACCGGGGAAGGTGCAATAGCATTGTGAAGCGCGTCGTCCGCTCGACCAATGTGCCGATCGCCGAGCTGCCAAGACCGAGAATAAGATCTCCCTCCCAATGTCCCGGCACTGCTCGATCGGCTGCTTCAGCGGGTCGCTCGCGAATCATGATCTCCGGCGAGACAAAGCCCTTGCCCCGCCTGCGTACGCGCCCCCTGGGCACGCGCAACACGCGCCCGGTTCGTATGCAGGCCGTCAGCTCGCTGCGCAGTACACCGCGGCCCTGAACGAAGAGAGCCTGATAGATGGCTTCGTGGCTGATGCGCATCGTCTTGTCGTCCGGGAAGTCGATCAGCAAGCGTCGGGCAATCTGCTCAGGGCTCCATGCCTTGGCCCATCGCCGATCCTTTCGCTGGCTATGCCGGCGGCCGTTCCACCGAACGGAGGGGCCGGGAATACAAGCTCCGCTCGGGGCCACGACGCCGCCGGCTAGTCTCTCCTCCACATAAGTGCGCAAGGCTTCGTTGAGCGCAAGCTTGGTCGGTTTGGGCCGGCGGGCAGATCGGTCCGCATGCCATTGGGCAGTCGTTGCCCGATACTCCAATCCGCCGCCGCGGGTAGCCGCGTTCCTACGCAGTTCACGGGAGACTGTCGAAGCAGCTCGCCCCAAGCGGCGCCCGATCTCCTGTATGGAATGGCCCTGCACCTTTAGAAGGGCGATGTCCTCGCGTTCAGCCAACGAAAGGTAGCGTCCGGAGAGAGGTTTGGTCGAAGATCTGAACATCGCTGGTGGCATGCCGCCTGCCCTCCGGAATAATCTGCTTCCGACAGGTTGCGACAATCCAGCCTCAAGCGCAGCATCTTCGCTGCTCTGCCCAGTGGCAATCGCCCTCCAAAATCTATTCTGTTCATCGCGTCCTGCAACAGACGGCCGGCCTGGCGATGGCAATGGCGCCCGTCCTGACCGCGCGCCGATCGCCGATTTACAACCTTCATCGCAACCTCCAACGTCATGGTGTTGCGACGATCGTTTGAATCCGCCCAATTGTTCTCAATCCCGAGAGGAGGTGCAGGCCCGTCTTCATCTCGTGTTTGCCAAATTCCGGGAACTGCAAAGCGCTCGCCGTGTGATGCGGTACTTGGAGAGGAACGGATTATCCTGCCGGTTCGGCCGCTGCTTGGACCATCTCCACACGAGATCGTCTGGCGTGCGCCAGATGGATCCGAGCCGATGCCGGCCGGGATCGCTGGCGGGAACGGTCAAGGTGGCGATCGCGGATTGGGCGGTTTGCCTCAACGCCGCTCACACAGGCTATATCAGCTGGGAGGAGTTCATGGCCAACCAGGGGCGACTGGCAGATAACCTCTATCGCTATGAGGCAGAACACTCTGGCGTACCGCGCAAGGGGGCAGCCCTGTTACAAGGAATTGCGATCGGCGGCCGTTGTGGACGGCGCATGAGCATGCGCTACACGGGCCCGAATGCCGACTGTCCGGTCTATTGCTGCCGCTCGGATCGGGATCAGCAAGGCAGTGCACTATGCTTGCCGCGGCCCGAGGCTGCGCCTTCAAAGGCGAGAACGTCTGGCTGTTGCGCACCCGCTGGGGCATTCCCACCGTCAAAATCAACGGCATGGACAAGAATCCGATGCGCTGGCCCGACGGTAGTTTCTCGATTCAGGGCGCAGCGGCTGAGCTTGGCGTAACCCCGCAAACAATCTTCGATTATCTTGCGCGCGGAATGCTGGCAGGTCGTCAGTTAACCAAAGGCTAGCCATGGCAGATCGAGCTCTCAGACGAACAAATCGGTCAGCTTCGCAATCGGGTACGACGCACCAAGCGTTCGAAGAAGGAGGCATCATGAAGTCATCGGCTCGGCGAACACGGTGCCCCATTCGGCAACACTGCGGTTCGACGTGATCAGCATGGCACCGGTTTCGTAACGGCGGCTGACCAGCTGGAAGAACAGATGCGCGGCGTCCGGCTCCAGCGGCAGATAGCCGAGCTCGTCGACGACGAGCAGCTTCTCGTCCAGGCGCCGCTCGCCATGCGCCTTGGCCAGGCCCGCGACGAGCGTCGTCGCCGTGGTGAACTGCACGGTGTAACCGGCCAGGATCGCTTCTCGCCCGAGTGAGATCGACAAGTGCGTCTTACCGACGCCCGGCGGGTCGAGCAGCAGCACATTCTCGCCGTTGGCGATCCAACGTGACGCCGCCCAAGTCGCGGATCTGCTTGGGATCGATCGAGGGCTGCGCCTCGAAGTCGAAGCCTGTGAGCTCCTTTACGGCCGGGAAGTGTGCAAGCTTCAGCGCCATATCGATGCGGCGATGATCCTTGCGCGCGATCTCACGTTCGCACAGCAGGATCAGCGTCTCACGGGCCGACAGGTTGGCACGCGCCGCCTCGTCGAGCAAACTATCAAGCTGATCGCGGATGCCGGAGAGCTGCAATCGCGCCAGCATGCCATCAAGGGGATCAGTCGGTGCTTCGGTTGCCTGCTTTGCGCGCGTCATCAGAAGCTTCCCCCGATCACGGCTTCATATTCGGCAAGAGGGCGCAACAACGACGGCGGTGAGGACGGCGCCAGCACCGCCGCCGCGATCTCAGCCCGGCGGACCGCGCCATTGCGCCCGGCAACACCATCGAGATGGATCGGATCGACGATCCGCAGCCGGCGCCCCTTAGATTGCTCGTGAACCGCGACCTGGCGCACGCCATGGCGGATCCGCACCTCGCCAACTGCGATGGTCACCGCCGCGCGCTCGCCAGTCAGGCGCCACGGCACTGAGTAGCTGTTCGTGTCGATCTCGACGGCGCAATCATGGCCGACGACGCGCGTCAGTTCACGCAAGGACCCGAACGATGGCTGCCCGCCGAGCGGCTTCAACCGATGTAGCTCGTCACGCGCAAAGCGAGCGATCGGCGCCTCGCCGGTCGTGCCGTGGATACGAACGTTCGCAACCTCACGCTCCAATCCGGCCAGATGTGCCTCGAATGCCTCCCAGCTCGCGAAGAAATGCCCCGCAATCGCGTTTCTTCTTCAAGTAACCGACGCTATTCTCCGTCTTGCCCTTCGTGCGCGCCCGATACGGCGCGCAGGCGCGAGGACGGAAGCCCCAATGCTTCGCGAACGCGACGAGCTTGTCGTTAAATTGGACCGACCGGCTCACTGCGTCGTGGCGCACCACCAGCGCACGTGGATTGTCCATCAGCACTTCCTCCGGCACGCCGCCGAAGGTCGTGAACGCGCTCTCGAGCCCCGCAAAGCAGTGCTCCTGCTTCTCAGCCCGGAACGCACGCACAGATAGCCGCCGCGAATGTCCGAGCGTCGCCACGAACACGAATGCTTTGATCTTTGCCCCGCCGATCTCGACCAGACGCTCGCCGAGGTCGATCTGCAGCTGCCGGCCCGGGCGTCTCGAAGCGCGTCGTCGCCAGCGCTTCGGCCTTCCGCGCCTTGCGATACGGCTGCACGGCCCGTTGTAGGGTTCGCCGGCTGACCGCCACGTCTTTCTCGGCCAACAGGTGGCGCACGACATCCGCATTTCCCCGATGCCGGATGAACCGCTCGCGCAGCCCACCGTCAAGGCCGTCGAGACGCTTCGGCCGCTCAGGCGGCATGAACGCTTTCACCCCGCCCGCCGCCACGTAGCCCTCCACTGTGTGATGGCTGCAACCCAGCTGTCGCGCAATCCGCTTCAGACCCCACCCGCACGCCCTCAGGCGCGACATCTCCGCCTCGTCATCCGGCGTCTTCATCACCTGCCCCCGTGGATCACTCCACGCCGAGCCTTCAGTGATTCGTTGCTGCTTCATTCACTCTCTCCCCAGCTATCCGGGAGGAGACAATTCCTCGTGACGCTGAGGTAGTTTTCCATGGCGCGCGACACCTTCCCGAGCGACGAAGTGCAAGTATCTTCGTCGGGAGACCAGATTTTGCATTGCTCATGTTCATAGCCGATGTCGCGAAATGAGCGGCTACTGGGTCAAGCGCAGAAAATGCGGGCCAGAGCTCGATCCGGACGGAGCTCATCAACCGGTTCGGAGGGATAGCACTGAACTGTGCGCGCTGACCAGCACCGTGCACCAGCCAGGTCTCTTCCATTTATAGGCTGATGTCAGAGTATGGACAGCTGAGGGGTCTACAGCTGGGTAAGGTCAACGGCCCGACACAATGCAAGATACGTGAACCATAGGAGTGTGCTCATCATGGACGGTCGAATTAGCAATTTGTCCCAGAACGAAACTTATTATTGGGGAGATGCGGAGCATTCGAATAGAGAAAGCCAAGACTTCGCGGATGCGTTCGCTAGAATGCAGTTGCAAGAGTCGGCCGGCAGCTCATCTTCGCATCCGCAATATGCCCTCCTTGCAAGGCCTCCCGTGGTTGAGATAGATCAAGCGACATTCAGGAGAGAGGCGCGGAACTATCATGGGGAAGCTATCAATCGAATCGCCAACAATCCTCACGAGTATTCTGAGTTTGTATCCGAAAGAGCAAGGCGCACGGTGGAGGTTGCCGAGAAGTACGCCGTCAGAAGAGATTCGCCCGACGCGCGATATTATAGCTACCAGTTAGGAAATATGAGCGTCGGCCTCCAAAGGACGGAGCGTGGATTCAGCATGACTGAGTTCGAAAGCGATACGTGGCGAGAGCAGTTCCCAGGAAGAAGTGAAGTGACCTCGATTGTCGATTTTCAAGTGGCTCATCCGCTTGTGGCAAATGCTGGCGATGTTCTGCTCGAGCACCAATTGCGACAAGATGGGGAACGACCATTGGTGAGCTGGCGACCCGCTAATCCAGAAGCGAAAGCCCGCGCTCAGGCAATGGGTTTCGTAGAAGTAGATCAGGACGACATGGTGCTCGATCCCACCCAGTCCGAAAAATGGGAGATAAACAGCGCTGGTGAATGGCAGCGTGCAACTAGCTCTCGGCGCTATCTGTCCAAAGCGGACAGTGATAGTGAAGGTGCAGCAGAGTCCGACGAGGACGGCGATCGTGGAGTTGCAGCAGAGTCCGACGAGGACGGCGACTTTATGTAACGCGCATCTGCGGGCGTTCATGCTGCGGCAGGCGCTGGCGCACCGTAAGTCGACACTGTCGGCTTACGGTCGGTGTTGGGCGGAGCGAAGCCGAGCGCTTCCGATTGACCGGGTAGCCGTCCAGCCCTCCCGCTTGAGCACAACTTGCGGGCGCCGATCGCCGAAGCGACGGCGCTCCTGGGCTGACCTGTCTCTGCGTATTTCGTCCAGATCGAGTTAGCGTCCGGACTGAAGAAGGACGGACAGATGAAGCGAGCAGGGTTTACCGAAGAGCAGACCATCGCTGTGTTGAAGGGGCAAGAGGCTGGGGTCGCCTTCTCTGTTGGTGACTGTCAGCTTCGACCCTGGCGGACCAGGTGGGCGCCGGAGCCTTTGCGGTCAGGCCGATCTTTGAGCTGATCGAAGCCTATGTGCCCTTGTGTCCGCAAAATCTGCCTGGATGTGCGAACGGGCGGTTCTGACCAACCGCCCGTCGCTGGATCCGAGCCCGTTCGTGCTCAAAGGCCTAGAGCCTGTCGGGGAGCGTGGGACGGATTCGGCGTGTCTTCCTCAACCCGAACAGTTGCATGGGCTTCGAGCCCGAACCGAGCAAGGAAGGGGAGTGGATGATGGCACAAAACAGTCGCGTTGTCGTCGGGGTTGATGTTGCCAAGGACAAGGTGGATGCATGCATTCGCTCGCTGTCGCAACGGCAAGCGTTCTCGAGCGGTGCGAAGGGGCGGCGCAAGCTGGTCGCCTGGCTGCGCAAGCACAAGGTCGACAGGGCGGTGATGGAGGCGTCCGGCGGCTACGAGCGGGACTGGGCCAAGGCGCTGCGCGAGGCCTGCTTCGCGGTGCGGATCGTCGATCCGCGGCGAGTGCGTAACTTCGCCCGATCGGCGGGGCGGCTCGCCAAGAACGATACGATCGACGCGGATACGATCGCCTGGTTCGCTGAGACGTTTGAAGATGCGCCGAGCCAAACCCACGATGCGGCACGCGAGGAGCTGGCGGCACTGGTCAGAGCACGCAAAGTCGTGATCGATCTGAAGACCCGCTTGCAGAGCCAGAACGAGCACGCCGTGCCGGGAGCGGTGCAGAAAGCCCACGCCCGCGTCTTGAAGGGCCTGGATGCTGAGATTGCCAAGCTCGAGGATGCAATCGTTGTCACGGTCAAGGCCACACCGGCATTTGCCGCGCGCGCCGAGATCATCGAGAGCGTGCCGGGCCTCGCCGAAACGGCCTCTGCGGTCCTCATTGCGGGGCTCCCGGAGCTCGGGACGGTCCGCGAGGAGATCGCCGCCGCGTTGTTGGGCGCAGCGCCTTATGATGACGGCAGTGGCAAGCGACGTGGCGAGCGCCACATCAAGGGCGGCCGCCGCTGGGTACGCAACGCCCTCTACATGCCCTGTCTCGGCGCAGCCACCCAGAACAAACCGGTGCTCCAGGCGTTCTATCAACGGCTGATTGCCAAGGGCAAGGAGCCGAAAGTTGCGCTCATTGCCTGCATGCGCAAGCTGATCGTCATCCTCAATACGATGATCGCCCGCGGCGAGAAATGGGATCCGAGCCGCTACGCGCTGCGGTGAGCTGATCGAGCGCGCCCTACCGCGCTCGGTCCTGGACCGAGCGCATGCCAAGCCGACAGACCGGCGAGCGGACGGGGTTAAGGCCGTCAGCCGCCAAAGGCGGTGGCGCGTCCAGCGCCAGCCTTGAGGCCGGCCGATCGGCGGTCTACTTCAGCACAGTTGCTCCCCGACAGGCTCCGATGGTGATGTCACCAAGATCCCGATCCGGGCGAAAGGGAAAGCAGATACCTGCCAGATTTGGACTTATGTTGGCGACGATCGGCCATTCGGCGGCTGTGGTCCAGCGGCGGCGCTGTTCTGCGCCTCGCGCGATCGGCGCGGCAAGCATGCCGGGCGGCATCTTCAGACCTTCGCTGGGATCCTCAGGCCGATGCCTATAGCGGGCTCAACGGCTCTCCCCGATCCCGGACGCAAAGCGTTGCCGGCTACACGCGCCTTCTGTTGGGCGGTTGGCCGGAGGGCGTTCTTCGAACTTGCCGACGTCGCCCGGAACGCTCGCCGCGTAAGATCGGGGACAGCGATCTCGCCCGTTGTTCAGAAAGCGGTTCGTCGAACTGACCAGCTGTTCAAGATTGGGCACGAGATCCATGGCTTTAATGCTGAGAAGCGGCTGCGGGTCCGCCAAGAGAGGAGCGGGCCGCTGCTGACCGACCTTGAGGCTTGACTCCGCGCGGAACCTGCCCCGCTCTCGCGTTTGTCCAACGTGATTAAGCCGCTCGCTAACGAGCTCTGCTGCGCGTTGCTAGCTTGTCGCGGTGAGCAGGTCACCCCGCTCACCTGAGGAAGCCTTATGTTTTGGAGCCTCCAGCTTGACGGATCCAATCGGCTGGATCGTAAAATCGGGAGCGACATCCTGATACGAAAGAACAGGCAGGTCGATCCCGTTGCGGGTGAGAAAACCCCGGATGAATCGCCGGATATCCATTGAAACAAGAATGACGGGTTGGTTCTGACCAAGCGGAATGCTCGAATGAATCTTGCGGAACTGCGAAAGCAGCATCTCGCTCTCGCTGTCCTCCAAAACGAGATAAGGACCCACAGCGGTGTCGCGCACCGCACTGCGTACAATATCCTCGGTTTGGCGCTCTACGATGAAGGCAGCCAGAACGCGGTGGGTGTTGGCATAACGATGACAGATCTGCCGCTTCAAACCGGAGCGAACATACTCTGTAAGCAAAGCAACATTTTGTTCGCGTTCACTCCATTCTGCCAACACCTCCAGAACTAAGCGAGTGTTGCGAATGGGAATGCCCTCGTCCAGCAAGCGGCGCAGGATATCCGCGATCCGGGGGACCGGGGTCGTGCGCAGCACCTCCTTCACCAGATCGGCATATTCCTGCTCCATTCGGCCCAACAGTTGACGAGTCTCCTGAATGCCGACTAAGCGTTGTGCATAGCGCGTCAATGTCGACTGGACGCGCAAAGCGACGACTTCGCTTGGACGGTGATGCCCTATTCCGGCTGCCTTCAGAGCCAGCCCATGACTTTGATCGATCCAGATCCGCTTTGTCTCTGCGTCTTGCCGAAAGGGGATGCCGCTCAGTTCAATGTTTGCGGCGTCATCGTTGAGCATAAGTTGCGTCGGGGCCACAAAATCTCGCCCAACGGGCACCCCCTCAACGTCTACCCTGAATTGCGAGTCAGGTAAGTGCTGGTCGACCTTGGTCGGTATGCGCGGAATCGTGATACCAAGATCAGATGAGACCTGTGCCGAAGCTCGCCCGATTGACTGCGCGAGTTCCTCTTGGTCGATCGCAACTGCAAGGTTTGGTGCGAGGAAGAGCGCGATTGGAAGGGCCTCTGCAGGCAAAGTGTGGTTCTGACCATTCGATGGAGCTAGAGGCGCGCCGGTGCTCCTGACCTCCGTCTTGGCAGCCGTCCCGCCGCGCTGCGCGCCAACATTGACAAAGCTCGCCGCGGCGAACAGTCCGGCCAGCATGATGAACGGAGGGAAAGGGAAACCCGGAACGAGCCCCATCACAATCAGGACGCCGGCGGCCAACCGTAGCGCTTGCGTGCTGGCCGTGAGTTGGCTGACAATATCAGCACCAAGATTGGCCCGCGAGGGACCATTGACACGTGTGACAATGGTTGCTGCTGTAATTGACAGCAGTAGAGCCGGAATTTGCGAAATTAGCGCGTCACCTATGGTGAGGATCGTATATTGATGCATTGCCTCGTCGAGGGGCATGCCCTTGGAAAGCAAGCCGATGGTGATGCCGCCCAGCATGTTAATGAAGATAACTATAAGCCCGGCGATGGCGTCGCCCTTCACGAATTTCATAGCGCCGTCCATGGCGCCGTGAAGTTGGCTTTCTTGCTCCAGTGCGGCTCGCCGACGGCGAGCGTCGTTCTGATCGATGTGCCCGTTGCGCAACTCCGCGTCGATTGCCATCTGCTTGCCCGGCAGCGCGTCGAGCGTGAAGCGCGCCGAAACTTCTGCGACTCGTTCGGCGCCCTTCGCAAGAACCATGAACTGCACCATGGTCACAATGAGAAATATGACGATTCCAACAGCGATATTGCCCGATATAACGAATTCGCCGAATGTATGTATGATGCTGCCGGCATTCCCCTCAGCAAGAATCAACCGTGTCGTTGCAATGGTAAGAGCCAGACGAAAGACGGTTGAAATCAGGATGACGCCCGGCAACGACGAAAAGTCAAGCGGCGTCTTGAGATACAGTGCCACCATCAGCAGCAGTATGGCAAAGCCGAGGTTGAAGCCGATCAGTAAGTCGATCACCACGACCGGAACTGGCGTTATCATCATTCCGACCGCCAGAAGAAGCATCAATGCGACCATGAAATCCGGGTTAGCTGGTGCGCGCACGATGAGGCTACGTAGGAGATCGACCATGAGGAGCCTATTATTGCTTGGTTGGAGCTGCGTTGCTCCGCAATGAAACATAGCTTTTGAAGATTGCGCGTGCCTCGGCCATGCGGCCGGCCTGACGCAGCGCGTGACTGCGCAAGACCATCAAAGGCAGGCGCGAAGAAGGGTCATTGTCAAGCTCGTCTAGCCTATTCAATGCCGCGAGTGCCTTGACACCGTAACCCTCCGAAATGAGAGCGTATACAAGAATGCGGAGCATCTCGACGTCGTGAGAATGTTCGTGAGCAACGAACTTTAGGATAGCCAGGCTCTGTGCGCTCTGGCCGCAGGCAAGATGGACATAGGAAAGCGCGCACAGCAAATTGCGCTCTCGTGTTGAGATGGGAAAAGCCGCGCCGTAGCTTGATGAGTGTGCCGGCGGAGCGGATGTGAGGAGTTGCTCACCGTCAGGCTGGGCCATTGCTAGCCTTTGATTAGACCGTTTTGGTTCTGTCGGAGCAGAGTTAACCGTCGGAGCTCCGACTGCAAAATCGCGATGTCTTCACGAGGCACCAAGTTCTCTGGCACGGCCGAGAGCGTCTCAGCCAAACGCTCGAGAAGAAGTCCCTGAGTATCTGGGCGCAAAACATCTGAATGACAGAGACGCGGCGCGACAAAGGAGAGCAGGTTACCCGCGAGATTGGTACCATTAAGCCAACCAAGTGCTGAACCTGGCTCGATCCTGCCAATCTTGCCAGGCGCCTCCTGGGCCGCGATGCGCGAAACGGGATGAATCGAGTTAAGCTCCAGTGCGGTCTCGATCGTGGATGCACCGAGCAGATCTTCCAGGCGCCCATCCTGGAGAACCTCGAAGCTCTGTCCACCACTTGCATGAGTTCTCTCGATTTCGGTTTCGGTGCCTCTAGCGGTCGTCGGCGTAATAGTAGGTGGCTGGTCGTCGACATTGAGCCTTTGAAAAGAGGCGCCAGGCCCTAGCGCATGCTGAGGCAGCCTAGTCATCAGAAGTTCCTTCTTAGCCGCGGTCTGAAGCTCTAATAGGGGAGCGCCACAAGCCGGCCGTTCCGGCTCAGCAGCACACGTCGTTCCTCAATTCGATTGACGGTCCACCCGTTGTTCAACAGGGCGCCCACGAAATACTTTTGACCAGCGATGACAAGATATGGCGCGCTTCCCCGCCAAACGGCCTCAACAGCAATCGAGGACGGCGTCTTCGCCTCCTTGACGGCTACTGCATTGACAAGAACATATGCGCCCTTTCGTTCGTGATCGAACCGTTCCTGGACTTCCCGCCATTTAGTGAGAGAGGCACGCGTCACGGTGCCGTCAGCAGCGACAAGACCCGGCTCAGATCTGACTTTGATATCAAGAAGGCCGGCTTCATCAACTTCCTCTTGCAGCCGTGCGGCAGCTGCATCGGTTGTCAGAGCATCGGGAGCGCTGGGCGCCAGCTCAGGTGCGTCGACGGCACGGGGCAGATCGGTGTTCGCAGCGTCAGCGCTGTCCGTCTGGACGAAACTGGTTGTGACTGCGCCGACGGCGACAGAACTGATCAGGACAGAGACAAGTACCGCGGTCGATCCGAGCCAGCGGCCGATCGACCCAGCTTGTTTAGAATCCGCTGAGCGACACCGAATAGACATCTCGCCCGCATGTATGACGATGGGAAGAGGAACAATAATGCGCTCGTTTGGGCGAAGGGTCTCGTGTCCGTCGATCCTGACGCCCGTAGCAAGAGGCTCGATTTCGATCGAATTGCAATGTGGGGTGATACGAAGGTGATGGCGCTCGAGTCTTTGTTCGACGAAGACTAAGTCGGCATCCAGGTCGCTACCAATCAGGGTCGATCCCAAGCCAAAAGTACCGGTTAGCCCGGAGTAGAGCCCCGACAGCACCTCGAAATGCAGGGAGTGTGGTTCATTCACGATAGACGATCTTCTGAACAGCGACGGGAGCCGTACGGCTCGTTGCGAGCTTTGCAGTTTACGCGGACCAGGAAAGTGGGACGACGTCGTCGTCCCACTTCATCCGTTACTGCACCCGCTCGTCGGCCACTTTCTTGATGCTCGTGAGCTCGGTTGAAACGACGCGGAGTTGCAAATCCCTCTCGGTAGCCTTGGTCGTTTCGGCAGTCAGAGCGGCAATTTGTCTCTGCCACGCGGCCTCTCCGGCAACGTCGGCAGCTCCAGTGCCAAGTGCAGCAGTAGCAGTGCCAGCCGCCCCACCTGCAGTTGAGGCAGTAGTCGCACCGACCTTATTAGACATTGTTGTCTCCTGTGTGTTCGGGTGTTGCCGCTACGAGCGGCTCCTATTTCCTGAGGCCGCAACATTCGACATCAGAAATCCTCTTCACCAATGGTCTCATGGACACGAGCCATTGCATTATTTGCCATTTGGAAGGCAGCGGCGCCGAGGGCGGCGTTAAATGCTTCGTTCCACGCGGCCTCCTGCGAGCGAGTGGCCGAGTGTGACGTGCCACTTGCAGGGCTGCTAGCACCGGGCGATTGACCATGATCGTCATGGCCGTCGGGTGCGCGCGAGCCTTTCTTGTCACCTCGAGCGGCATGGAGGTCGGAATCAACGCGCGCACTGGCGCTCGAACTCGGAATGCGCATTGGCTTCTCCTATGTCAACTCGATCCTGCCGCAGTGGCGTTCTTCACTGTGCGAGCATTAGCTTTCGACAAGCTGACCGATCACAGAAAATTCGCGGCGGTTTTGGCAGATTGACTAATTCAAACGTGATTGGTGCATCAGCGACGTGTGGAGATCGGATAGTCTCTACCAAGCAAAATCATCATATTGAGCCGGTTGATCGGGCGGTCTCATCGATGATCAAGCGTTGAGGACCATACGCTCTAAGGTTCTGCTCACCGCTGCGGGCACACATTTTCTTTCCTGCCAGGCGCAGGCGGCAAGTTGTCCAGAGCGGATCAAACACGACCGGGAATGTGCAGCGGGCTGAGACGACTAGAGCGCGAAGGCAAATCCGCCAACCCCGCCAAGGCCTCAGCGTCATCGAGCGGTGCCCCGCTCAGCGGGTAGGGGCCCGCGCCTCGTGCGGTGGTCGTTGGCCTCATCCGTTCTGCTCGCTTTCCGCATGTCGGTGCAGCGCGTGCCGTCGTCGTCGACATCGTCTGGTTCCGGTTCTAATGTTAAGTTGGAAACATTGGAAAGTTCAGGGTTGGTTGTTGTAGCCGGATGGCCGTCTATCGAACTCTTGGCGACGACGTACTGCATTTGCGGCTGCTGCCGACCCGGCGGGTCGAGTTCAGCCGAACATAAGTTGGGCCTCGATGAAAACGAACGAAGCAGACTCGTCGAATGTGGCTAAGGAGCTCGAACATGCTGGCAAAGCTTGCGAGCTCTACCGGCTTGCAGTTGGGAACCCAACCGCACGGGGGCTGCGCAAGCTCGCCTAGCTACTCATTTGTGATCTGAGAGTCCAAAGTTACTCTTACTAGCTGTAAACGCCTGCATCTTGCATGCTCTCGGACTCAATCCGGTCCTTTAGGGCGTCCAAATAGTCCTCCGCGTAAGACTGTGCCATCGAGACCGGAAGGTTAACGCCGGCGGTCCCGGCTTCTTGGATTGCCTGCTTCACCAAACCGTCACGCATGGCGAGTTTGACCTCCGGGCCGCCGATACATCCCACCGCCTGTGCTGCAAGACTGAGCCCCGCTTCTTCCAGCGCCTGCTTTATGTTGCCGCCTGTGATGGCGGCGTGCAGAAGATTTGCTGCTTGCGCCTCGCTCTCGAGTACCATTGACGCGAGATCGGCCAATTCGCCCAAACCTGGAATGAAGCCGAGTACACCAACCGCCGTCGCAGCCCAGTCGAGCACCTTGGAGCCCACCTTGAGCACGTCATCAACGGCGTGCATAAAGGCGCCTCCGTTTTTCTTGGGTGACTTGATGTCCGGCTGGTCCGCCACGCCTATCATCATGTTCGCGACGGCAGCCTGATCGGCAGCCGTCTGAGCGGGATGAGTCTTCAATTGGTGAGGCGTGCGGTTCGCAGCGGACATGTTACTGAAGAAATGGGAGAAGTCCTTATTGCTGATGTTGCCCGAATCGATGGTGTGGCCGCCGCCGAAGTCGAAGAACTTTTGGTGGGTCTTGTAGCCTGTGATCGAGTTGTTCAGCAATCCGAATAAGAGAGGATCCGAAAGCAGCTGTGAGGCGGCCTTTCGCACGTCGCGGGCGAGACTTTTGTCATCGACCATACTCGCGAGCGTCTCCCGGGTCAGGTCACCCTTCCCGAAGAATGCGCCTTGGTTCTGGTTGATTGTACCTAGCGAATCCAACTCGGCATGCGTGAGGCTCATCGATGATGACGCCGCCTGCAAGAGGTCCTCTTTGTGGACCTTATCCACCGAGCCGCCGTACAACTGTTTCCATTCCTCCGGATGGTTGAGGAAGTATTGAGCGGCTGCGAGAACCTGAGGTGGGGATTTGCCGATTTTCGCCTCGCCATCAACGATTCGTTTGAAATCCGCGAGGCTCAGGTAATTGGGCAAGTTATCAGAATAGCGATAGAGCTCACGCAATGCATCGGTCTGGGTCATAACGGCCGGCATGCCATTTCCGGTGCCGTCCGATGGAATGTAGTTGTGCTCGTAGCCCCGCGCCTGCTGCTCTTGGAATGCAGCCACTTGTGAGTGATGATAGGAGAACGCGGAGAGGTCACCTGCCGTGAGCTTCCCGCCGCAGCGGCCGTCGCCTTGCGAGCCTATCGCATAGAAGAGCTGCGGATCCTGCTGCAATGCCTCGATCGCCGACTTCAGATCCGGCGGTGTGGAGGGGTCGCTCGCCAAATCTCCGAGCGACTTCCAATCCAAGGGGCATCTATCTTTATGGCGGTTCAGCACCGACACAATCTGCAACTCGGTATCAGTCAGGGTGCCACTGTTCCATGTGATCCGTGGGCTGGGTACTGGCGCGGCTGCAATCGCAGGGGAGCCCGCAGCAGAGGTTGACTGCGGGGGCTGGCCATACGCATCTGCATCCAATGCAGCCCTAATCTCAGGTGGCAAGATATTGTCCGTCAGCTGTATGAGCTCCTCCGTCAGGTCTTTGGTCAACTGGGAGGTCGCATCCTGTGATGCGGAATGATCGCCGCTCGTGGTGTTTAAGGCGTAGCTCGCTAGCACCGCCTCGAAGCTTGACAGCTCCTGCGCCGGCGTCAGCCCGGGGGCAATCCCGGACGAAGCCACGTTCGAGCTGGCGGCTAGGGATAGGTTGTTTACTGACATTCTGCATCCTGTGCTGTGAGATTGCGCCTCAGGCCTGTCCCATCGTGCAGCCCGAGTTCGCGACGAACACCAAAGTGTTGATGGGCGGTTCAACAACTCCCGGCAGCCGCTCTCGACGACTGAGTGGGCGTCCGGTGCTCAGGTCCGTGGGATCAAGAGGCTTTGGCTGGTTGATATTCACCCCGAATAGTAGGGGGAGTCAGCTTTCGAGAAGCTGACGGCGCTCAGAAGAATGCGCGAAGGGACACGGGTGGGTGTTGCAGCAAAGATGCAGCGTATTTGCAATACCCGTATCCACCCAGAACGGTCTGCCAGGCCGCCGCGTCATGACGCGGCGGATGGCACAATGGGAGCTCAGGCCTGCAAATCCGCGGAAGATCGCGCGCGGTTTCGTGCAACTGGTGTAAATGATGCTGCCGCCTCTCGCAGAGAATGCGATGACAAGTAGCCGTGTCTACCGTTCTGTTACGAGACGGTTAGGGTGCTCGATCAGGGCCATGAAGTATCGCGATCAGACCTCGCTTGCCGGCAAATGTGCTCAAAGAGTTGAGATCGTTGATCGTTGAGCGGAGCTAAAGCCGTAGTCATCGCAAGAATGATGCTGCCCCAGCCGTCCAGTTGAGGCATCCGTGCACAAATCGGTGCATCCATCGTCTGGCCTCGGGCTCTCATGACGACAGCATCAGCTTTTGGAATGCTCACAATGAATGCCGCGACCGCATTGAGTGCCTTTGCGAGCTTTCTTGCTGTCAGTTCATCGCTGGCGTGGGTCAGGCGCGTGAACCACGTTGTCTTGATGTGACGGCTCCGGCGAAACAGGTCCCTCCGGTCGTCCGCCACGAACGACCGCACTTGAGGAGCCCCGAAACAACATCAAGACCGACTCGGGCTGCGGCTTTGCGGCCGTCGTAAGAGTTCGTCGCGCCTGGGCCTCCGCCACTAGGCCTTTGAGCGTTTGCTCGACAAGCGCAATGAAGCGAGGTGGGCCAGAAGCGAAGACCAGTCCATCTTCCGGTGCAGCTCTTACGGCGTAGCGTTCGTCGGAAATGTTGAGTGCATCGAGTGCCGCCTTGAATGCATCGAAAGTGATTGGAGTCAAGACAAGCAGACGACTTTCCGCCTCGTGCGCGTCGGATACGTACAGCACCAGCCCGTCGTAGTACCACTGAAGATTATAAAGAGTGGTCACGCGTTCGAGGAAATCTCGCGGCGCGAGATCCGGCATGCGCCCGCGAATCCGGCCCTTTACCTGAGTGCTGACATTGATTCGAATAGTCAAGTTGTTGCCGAACTCCTGCAGTGCGGCCGCGACATCCTGATCCAGAACCGTATAAGCATAGGGCGTGGATGGGAGCTCTAGGGGGGAGCCGGGCGCCCTAGCCACACTCAAGGAGATGAAAACACCAACAATTAGAATGTTCTTCAACGTGTGCAGCCTCGTAGTATGGGTGAGTATTCCTGGCGGTCATGCGTTGGAATTCTCCAAGGTTGCAAGAAGAAATTCGTCGGAAATGTGAAGCCAATAGTCGGTTTTGGATGACGTAGCTTGTGATCCACGTCAGGTTTTGGTCAGCTGGCCTCGCTAGGGTGCCGAGCCGTTCCAACGACAGTTAACAGACGCGAGAGCAATGGTTTCTTCCGTGATGTTTGGCGCTATGCCGATCTCTGCCAGCGTCGGCGAGTGTCTCACCGAAGGGTCTTCATCGGTGCCGGGCAACTTTCAAGAGCATCTTGCAAAGGCGGCCACGGAGCAAGGTGCCGCCTCGTTGGTCGCCGACAGCGCGTTGGCGCCACCTGTACCGGAGGTTCAGCGTGCAGTCACGCAGACCGATCTGCCGGGCGATCGCATTCTTCAGAATCTTTTGGGAGGTCACCTAGGCAATCCATATCCTTTGACTGCGCTTCCTTCGATCGTCGAGCCGGGTCCTTCCAAGAGCGTCCAGCTTGGGCCTGCCGCGCAGCCTATCTCGCGCTCGGACGGAGACGATGTCCGTCCCGTCGGCCAACCAGAAGGTGCGGAAAAGTTCGAGTCGGCGTTGCAGAATCTGCGGGATGTTTACAACGGCGCTATTCAGGTGTCGCTCATCTCGAAGAGTACCAGCGCCGTCGCTTCATCTATGAACAAGTTGCTAGCAGCGGGCTGAGCGGCGGTCGATGGCTCCGTTCGCGCAAAGAAATATCGGCCGCCGCGCGCCTGAGGGACGGCAGCTTCATGCTTTTCTGCTGCTGCCGTTTTTGCTGTTGCTAACTGGCTGCAAGGCGGATCTCTATACAAAAGTCCAGGAGCGTGAAGCCAACGAGATGCTTGCGCTTCTTCTCAGTAAGGGTATTGATGCAGTCCGTGTTGTCGCTAAGGATGGTACAAGCACGATTCAGGTCGAAGAAAAACAACTCGCTGTTTCGATTGAACTGCTGAATGACCAGGGCTTACCGCGCCAAGTGTTCAAAAATCTTGGGGATGTGTTCAAGGGATCGGGCCTGGTGGCGTCTCCGGTTGAGGAGCGCGCTCGTTACGTTTATGCCCTAAGCGAAGAATTGTCGCGGACGATCAACGACATCGATGGGGTTCTCTCCGCCCGAGTTCATGTTGTCTTGCCGAAGAATGACCTTTTACGACAGGACGCGACCCCGTCCTCGGCGTCAGTCTTCATTCGACATGGCTCCAATGCGAAGCTCTCAGCCTTGTTACCCCAAATCAAGATGCTTGTCGCTAACAGCATCGAAGGATTATCTTACGACAGGGTGGCCGTCGTTTTCGTGCCGGTCGAGCGGGCGCAGCATGAGATGTCCTCTGCACCAGCAGCTGCTTCGATGCACCCAACCAAGTCCATGTCAGCCCCCTTTCTTGCGGTCGTGGTCGGAGGTGCCGGCGCTGCGTTCGGCATTCTATCTTACGTGCTGCTGAGCTCACGGGCGCGCCAGCTCGGTCAGTTCTGGCGCAAAGTGGCGAATATTGGTACGGCGGCGGGCATGCCCGCCGTCCAACCCGCCGGCAGAAAGCGGAACTCCGATGCGAGATAGGCGGAATGCAATAGCCGCAATGATGACATCCACCGAACTAAATCATTCGCTCAACCAACATTCGGACCGGGCGCGCGAGCTTGCGCCTTTAATCCATCCAAGCCGTTTTGCTGAACGGCTTGATGCGTCGCTGACAGCTTCTACAGTGCTGCAACTGCAGAAAACTCCCAGACTACAGACAAGACTAGCCGAACTTCTGCTAGGCAGTGAACTGGTTTGGAGGGGAAGTAGCTGGGGCAAGGGTGCTTTGCTTGGGCATGATCCGCATCGTGCGGCGCTGCTCGCCGGCAGTATTTGGCATGCCCGTTCGGTGCTGAAGCTGGTCTCAAAGCATGATCTTGCTCTACTGATCGGAAATATCGGTGCGGAAGCACATTCTCTCGCTATCCGACATGTATCTAGTGCCGTCGAAACTCAATTGATTGTCGGTCCGGAGCAACTTTCGCAGCGGATTAAACATGACGGATACGCCTGCCTTGGCGCTTGGCTCAAGCAAGCCTCAGAACTCGACCGTATGCGCGTGGTTCTCTGCTTGCCAGTCGGGACTGCTGCGGAGAGCCCAACCGCCGAGCACCAGAAAGCCGCGGGGCAATTGATGTCTTTGGTGATAACCCATTTGGCCGCGGAGACACGGCCGGCATGACCGCCGATGAGCCAGCATTGCCAGAACGCCCGCAGATGCGCCCGGTGGGTCCACTCATACCAGCCTCGGAACTTGGGATCTGGTACGATGCGGTACAGACGCGCGCGCTTGCAGAACGGTATCTACAGCAGGCTCGCCAGTGGGCAAGGAACGCTTATCAGCGCGAGCAGGCGCGCGGCCACTCCGAAGGCCTGAATGCAGGCTCTGACGAAATGGCGCGGCTGGTTGCCGGGGCTGCTTCTGAGCTGGCTCGACGAAAAGCCGTACTACAACGAGAGTTGCCGCAGCTCGTCATTGAGATCCTGAATGACTTGGTCGGCTCATTTGATCCGGGCGAGATGTTAGTGAGAACAGTTGGTCACGCTATCGAGCAAAGGTATGGCAGCGCGGAATTGTGCCTGCATGTGTCTCCTGTGAACGTCGATGCCCTGATATGCGAGTTCGCATCATTTGACGGAACGCAGGGACGTCCGAAGGTCAGAATTGATCCGGACCCGGCTCTAACGCCGGACCAATGCGTTTTGTGGAGTGAGTTTGGTAATGTCGACCTAGGACTTGCCGCGCAGCTCCGCACATTGCGTCTGGCCCTTGCTCCGTCTTCTGGGGAGGGCGAACCATGACTTCCCAAAGGCTAAGCTATGACGATGCGGCTGATGATGGCGCTGTGCACGCGGCATTGTCATCTCTTAAATCTACGGCAAAGCGGGTCGATACGCGCGCTGTGCGCGGACGGATCACCCGAGCGGTCGGCACCGTGGTCCATGCCGTGCTGCCCGGGGCCCGTGTTGGGGAGCTGTGCCTATTGCAGGATCACAATACGGGATGGTCACTTCAGGCGGAGGTCATCGGTCTACTGCCGGATGGGGTATTGCTCACGCCAATCGGCGACATGGTAGGCTTGTCTAGCCGCGCGGAAGTGGTTCCGACCGGGCGAATGCAGGAAGTTGCAGTCGGTGCCGATTTGCTCGGCCGCATCATCGATAGCTTCGGCCGTCCGCTCGATGGGAAGGGTCCAATAAAGACGACCCACACTCGCCCGCTGCGAGCCAGGGCACCCAATCCAATGAGGCGACGCGGCATCGAGCAGCCGTTTCCTCTCGGTATCCGTGTGCTGGACGGACTTCTGACCTGCGGCGAAGGTCAACGGATCGGAATCTACGGAGACGCTGGTTGCGGCAAATCGACGCTGATGTCGCAAATTGTAAAAGGCGCGGACGCCGACGTCACCGTCGTTGCGCTTATAGGGGAGCGCGGACGTGAGGTGCGTGAATTCATCGAGCGCCATATTGGCGATGCCATCGATCGTACGATCGCTATCGTTGAGACCTCCGACCGGTCGCCAATGGAGCGCGCACAATGTGCTCATACGGCGACGGCACTCGCCGAGTACTTTCGTGATCAGGGATTGCGTGTCGTTCTCATGATGGATTCATTGACGCGCGTCAGCCGGGCGATGCGTGAAATCGGCCTTGCCGCGGGAGAACCTCCGACGCGGCGCGGCTTTCCGCCCTCTGTCTTTGCGCTGCTGCCGGGTCTGCTGGAACGTGCCGGTATGGGCGAGCGGGGCTCGATCACGGCCTTCTATACCGTGCTTGTCGAAGGTGACGGCACGGGCGATCCAATCGCCGAAGAGTCGCGCGGCATTCTCGATGGTCATATCATTCTCTCACGCGCGCTCGCATCGCGAGAGCATTTTCCTGCCATCGACGTGTTGTCGAGCCGAAGTCGCGTGATGGATGCGGTCGTCTCTGCGTCGCATCGAAAGTCCGCCTCTTTCTTTCGAGATCTTCTTTCGCGCTATGATGAGGCTGAATTTTTAATCAAGGTCGGTGAGTACAAGCCAGGGGGCGATCCGCTGACGGACCGGGCAATCGCCTCGATCGAGGAGTTGCGGAATTTCTTGCGCCAGCGGCAGGATGAGCCGTCCACTTTTGAGGAGGCCGTAACATGGATGTCGCGTCTGACGGCTTGAATCACATTCAGGCGTCGAAATTGCGGTTGGTAAAGGACATAAGGGAGCGAAGTGCGCTTCGTAAATTATCCAATATGCAGGCCAAATGCCAAGTTGCGGTCGAAGCGGTGGAGCAAGCTTCCAAGAATGTTGCCAGCGCCGAGGACCGCCGCGCAAGCCTCGAAGCTGAGCTTTATCTGAAACTCGCATCGTCTCATACGATATGCGTCACCGAACTCGACCGCCGGCGTCATCTCGTGATTGGACGAAGCACAGCTGAGATCGCATCTGCATGCGAGGCACTTGAGCGAGCGCGCACCGGTCAAGAGCAGGCCCAGGCGACGGTTGTTGAGGCGCGGGTCGTGTGGGCCAAGCTCGCGACGGCGAGCCACAAATGGCAGCAGATTGAGTGTGATGTTCAGCGCACGACCAACGCTCGTTCGGAGTTTGGAGTTGAAATCGAAACGGACGATGAGGTTGTGCTCCGGTATCACAGTGGCTCACGGGGCCGGGCGGTTGGCTTCTCGATTTAATGGCAGCTTCTCTTACATCGGCGCGAACTTCCGATCCCGTGAACATGAGCGTGGAAAATGCGATCGGTGAGCCAGCACGATTCGTGCCACCCCTAAGATTGTCGCCTAGCGCTGTTTCGTGCCTCAATGGGATGGCCCCTCGGCGGATGGTCCTGAAGAGCCGCCTTGGTGATGCGCCGGTCTCTATATGCATCAACCGGCTTGTGTGGCGGGCGCAGCCAGCGACTGCGCCGATGCTTGACTGTACATTTCGTGTCGGAGCTGACATGGCGATCCTGTCGGTGCCGCGCTCGCTGGCGGAGGCATTGATTTCGACAGTGCAGCATGGCCTTGCTTTACCGTCGGATCCAGCCCGCTCTCTCGTTCTCGAACTTGCGCTTGAACAATGGCTGACTCGATTAGAGGATCTGCTAGGGCGGGAGGTGCAAATTGTTCGCATTGATGAGGCAACGACGAATGGTCCCTATCTGGAACTCCACGTCGTTTATGGGTCGCTCGTGGACGAGGCGCGACTGTTCGTGTTCTCGTCTCTTGACGGCCCGGTTCAGGCGACGTTCTGTAAGTTGGGCGAGGTGCTCCGGCAGCTGCCTCGGGAAATGCGCAAGCTGTCCCCGGAGCTGCCCATCATGGTTGCCACCGAGATTGGCTCGCTGCGCGGGTCGGTCGGGCTTGTTCGACAGGCGCAGACTGCCGATGCGCTGTTGCCGGACGTCATTCCCTTTGCGAGCGGTCAAGTCATCCTAACCGCGGACAAATTGTGGGCGCCGGCCCAGATTGTTGGCGACAGAGTGATCTTGCGGGGCCCTTTCCGCCTGCACCCCCACCCACTAAAGAGTGCACATATGACGACACGCTCCCAGACCCAGCCATCGACCTTGCCCTCCGAAGCCGATATCGACAGTATTGAGATTACTCTTGTGTTCGAATGCGGCCGCTGGCCTATCCCGCTGGGTATGTTGAGAAGCGTCGGCGAGGGGCATGTCTTCGAGCTCGGCCGTCCCGTTGACCGTCCGGTTGACATTGTTGCCAACGGTCGATTGATCGGCCAGGGCGACATCGTGCGTGTCGGGGATGAATTGGCCATCAGGCTACTTAGTGGGCTCGCGGTCGATGACTGACATTCAGCCAGGCATCCTTGCGCTTCTCGCAGTAACGGCAGGCCTTGGTCTGCTGGCTTTCGCAGTCGTCACGACCACGGCATTTATAAAGGTGTCCGTCGTTCTCTTCCTCGTGCGCAACGCGCTCGGAACCCAATCAATACCCCCGAACATCGCTCTGTATGGCGCTGCATTGATCCTTACAGTCTTCATTGATGCTCCAGTGCTCGAGCAGATTCACAGCCGGGTCACCGCCCCGCAACTTCGTTATCAAACAGTGGATGACTGGACGGCAGCCGTTAAGGAGGGGAGCGAGCCGTTGCGCACTCACCTGAAAAAGTTCACCAATGAGGAGCAGCGCACATTCTTTCTGTCATCCACCGAGCATGTCTGGTCAGAGGAGATGCGGGGAAACGCTACAGCGGATGATTTTGCGATTCTTATACCGTCCTTTCTGATCTCGGAATTAAAGCGTGCCTTTGAAATCGGCTTTCTTCTCTATCTTCCATTCATCACGATTGATCTGATTGTAACGACGATTCTGATGGCCATGGGCATGTCAATGGTATCGCCCACAATGATATCTGTTCCTTTTAAGCTCTTTCTGTTTGTCACGATCGACGGATGGTCGCGGCTCATGCATGGGTTGGTCTTAAGTTACGCCACGCCTGGAGGTTAATATGGACGAGGCCAGCATTCTCACGCATTTGACCCGTTCGCTCGTCCTCTTTATGATCTGGGTTCTGCCACCGCTCCTAGCAGCTCTCGTAGTCGGATTGGCTGTTGGCATCATACAGGCGGCAACGCAGCTCCAGGATCAAACCTTGCCCCTAACCGTGAAGCTCCTCGTCGTCGTCGCCGTGCTCGTTGTGTTTTCTCCGGTGCTTAGCGCGCCGCTTATCGAACAAGCCCAGCATATCTTCACTGAGTTTCCCTCCCTCACATCGAGGTATTAGTGCGGAACAGACGGCTTAGTGTATGAAGACAAAGCCCTCGACATCACGGGTGAGTTACCAAAGGAGCTAGTCAGTTCATCAACGTTAGCCGCAAGCATGAGAGTAGGAAGAGTCTCTGTCTATCGTGCAGCACCGCAGTGCGGCCGGTGCTGTCGTTGAGCGCTCATAGAACGAACGCCGCGGATTGTCTGGGGCCGGCTCCCACCAAGCGGTGAGACGCAACGAGCGTTAGATCGGCTGAAGCGAACAACGGGCACCGCGAATGCATGCTTTGTCACCCACCGAGGCGCAAGCTCTGATCGAGACGGCTCTCGAGTTCGTCGTTGCAGCGGGCCTTAGTGCCGCGCGGGCCTTAGGCATTATGTTGGTGCTTCCCGTATTCACGCGGCCGCAGATTAGCGGGATGATCCGCGCAAGCTTGACGATCGTCATCGGACTGCCATGCCTTGCGCACGTCAAGGCCGGTCTGCAGACCCTGGATCCGGCCACCCGTCTGGCCGCGGTCGCGTTCCTTGGTCTCAAAGAGATATTCATCGGCCTACTGTTTGGGATGTTACTAAGCATACCGCTGTGGAGCATCCAGGCAGTTGGCGACATCATTGACACGCAGCGGAGTGTTTCAAACCTGTTGGACGATCCCGCGACACGCAGCCAGGCCTCGGCCACAGGTCTTTTTCTCGGAACTGCTGCGGTTACTATTTTCGTTCTGTGTGGCGGTCTACAAACAATGGTGTGGTGCCTCTATGGCAGCTATCTGATCTGGCCCGTATACAGGCTGTTACCGCCTCTAAAACTGCAAGGGGCAATGGAATTCGTTGCACTTCTCGATCATGTCATGCGCACGGCTCTGCTAATCTCCGGACCCGTGCTGGCACTGCTGCTTCTTATTGAGGTCTCCCTCATGTTGCTTGGGCGGTTTGCGCCGCAAGTTAAGCTGAACGACCTCTCTCCCGCCACCAAGAACGGCGCCTTTGGCATCATCATGGTGAGTTACACCGTCTTCCTCATAGAATACATGGGAACGGAGATTGTCCAGTTCTACGGGGTACTGGAGTGGCTCGGGAAGTTCTTAAAATGAGCGACTCGAGCGAAGAGAAGAAGCTTCCACCAACCCCTAAGAAGCTACGCCAAGCGCGCAAGAAAGGGCAGATCCCGCGTAGCGCGGATTTAGTGAGCGCGTTCAGCTTGTGCGCCGCGTTCGGCTGCCTCTTTGTCCGAGCGGGCGCGATCGAGGACGAATGGCGTGAAGGGATTCGGCTCGTCGAGCAGCTGCAGGGCCAGTCCTTTAGCAGCGCGGTTCAGCAGGCACTGGTCGGATTGATCGAACTTTCATTGACTAGCGTTGCCCCCATCATCGGAGCGGCCGTGGTTGCAGCCATTCTAGCCGGTATCTTGCCTGCTGGTGGGTTGACGTTCTCTGTGGAGCCGCTGAAACCAAACCTTGAGAAGTGTGATCCCATCAAAGGGCTGAAACGGATCATCTCTCAGAGGTCGCTGATCGAGCTTGCTAAGTCGGTGCTTAAAGTGTTCCTTCTCGGCGTACCGCTGTTGTTAACCTCACTCGCAAGTTGGAAAGTGCTGGTGTACCTGCCGGTCTGCGGTTTGGGATGCGTTAGTACTGTATTCAAAGAGCTAAAGCTTCTAATGGAGATTGCGGCCGGGGCGTTTCTGATAGCCGGCTTGAGCGATCTGCTAATTCAGCGCTGGTTATTTTTGCGTGACATGCGCATGACGGAGAGTGAAGCGAAGCGCGAGTCTAAAGAACAGGGAGGCAATCCGCAGGTGAAGGGTGAACACCGTCGGCTTCGTCGGGAAGCGGCGATCGAGCTGCCGCTCGGGGTTAATCAGGCGACGTTGATACTGACGGGCCCCGCGAAGTTGATCGGACTGCGCTACGTTCGCGGGCAGACCGGGGTCCCCGTATTGGTGTGCCGCGCCGAGGGCGAACTTGCTTCGCAGTTGCTTGATCGGGCGAGGGCTCTGCATCTGACCATTATTCCAGACCCGGTGTTGGCAGGTCAGCTGATCCGAAAGGGAATAATGGGGAAGGCCGTTCCGATGGACTGTTTCGAGGGGGTCGCAAAGGCAGTCATAGCCGCGGGCTTTGTCTAGCTTGGCTCACCAAATCGATGCATTTGGGTTTCAATCTAAGACCCCTGGTCGTAGCTTGGTGCGTATGTGACGTCGCCGGAAAGGCGTCAGCAGATCGCGGCCTCTATGGGGCTCGTCCGCAGGCAGGAATTGACCAGTTCGGCCAAGGCTGTTCCTGCTCAGGTCAAAAGAGCCGCTTCATTGCGTGTCTGACGAACCATTATTATGAGTGGCACCTCCCAAGTGGCTCTTGCTGCCGGCCATGAGGCTCCCGCCAGGGCTAAGGGGAAGCGCTGCACGGTCGCCAGTGGTTGGCAGGATAGCGTTGTTCTCTAGCAAATCGCCGGCATCGTTGACCATGATTGCGAGGTTACTGCGGACCGAGCAGCCAAGCGTTGGATTGAAGGAATTGTCGTCTACTGAAGGGCCCAGGACTGAAAGGAATGGACAGAGCGGAGGACGTGCTTCGTAAGTGATCGCCTTGACCTGGACGCTGAAATGGCCGGGCGGATCGACGGGGGGGGCGGACAGGCGAATATTGTAGGCCGGAACGCCGATCGCGCGGGCCTCATGGGCCACCTGCGCAACCAGCCAGGGTAAGCCACTGACGTCCAGATGGAGTGCATCCCGCCGACCGTGGCTGCCATTGGCGATGAAAGTACGCAGATCATGCCGTTCGGCGCGACGAAAGCTCTGTAGTCGCAAGACACTAATCTTCTGCTCCACTTGGATCGCGTCCTCAGTTGGTTTAGAATACATCGCAACACCATGTGTGCATCCGCTAAGGATTGCCGCCACAGCGATCAAGTGGCCCAGGTTTCGCAAGGTCATTGAAGATCCTCACTCGACAATAAAGCCGGCTCCGCCGGTCGCATCTGGTTCGGTGCGGGGAGCGCCGCGGCTTCGTGGGGAACTTGCCAGCGTATTCGTTAAAATGCGTCCCGCGTCTGAGGGCGGCCGGAGGCGGTCAGTCGGCGCGCTTATCTTAGCGGCAGACGATGCTGGCCGTACGATGTACGGGGTCACGACGATGACTAGCTCTGTCTCCTGCTTCTGAAATGAGGAGGACCGAAACAGCGCACCAAGGATCGGGACATCGCCTAACCCAGGAAACGTGGTGATGTCAGTGTTGAAATTGCGCCTGATGAGTCCTCCGATTGCAAAGCTTTGACCGCTGGCAAGCTCGACGACAGTACTGGCGCGTCGCGTTGAGAGGCCGGGCAGAGACATTCCGTTGATATTGACTTCACCGTCTTTCGACAGCTCGCTGACCTCAGGATTAACGTGGATATTGATCTGATTGTTGCTAAGAACGATCGGAACGAACTCCAAACTGATTCCGTAGTGACGAAATTGAACTGAAACTTGACGATTGTCCTGCATGACCGGAATTGGAAATTCGCCGCCGGCGAGAAAACTCGCTGATTCGCCGGACATGGCTGTAAGAGTTGGCTCCGCCAGCAGTGATGCGAGATGCTCGTTGGCGAGTGCGTCAAGAACAGCACTGATGTTCGTGCTGCCGACGCCGACCCCAATACTTGCCGTGCCGCCGCCCCGACTCGCGCCGGAACCGCCAGTTTTGCCACTGTTAAAGCCGAAAACGACCGCGCCATTTTGGCCCGATGCAGAGAGGTTGATGCCAAGCTCCTTCATGGCGCTGCGCGAGACTTCCGCCACGCGCACGCTTAGCGTCACTTGCAATGAGCCGGCCACTTGGATGTTGTTGACGACCAGGGCGCCCGCGCCCAGAAACTGCTCGGTAATCTTCTTGGCGCGATCAACGATGTCGGCACTGGGTGCTGTCCCTCTCAGAATAGCGCCGCGCGGCGTATAGGTGACTTGGATCGGATAGTCCCCGAGCTCGGCCTTCAGTGCAGCACGCAAATCCTCGACAGGCTGGGTAACGACAACACGTAACTCGGCTAACGCCTCTCCATTGTCGTTCAAAGCAAATAGGCTGGTCCGTCCCGACTTTTTTCCAAAGACGAAGATGGTTGTGTTCGATGGGGCCTGGTAGTCGGCTATCGTTGGGTCGGCAACGAATATGCTGGCCGCCGCCGCCGGAAGATGAATCGTCTTGCCCTGAGAGGAGGAAAGATTCAAAATTCCGCTAAGGCTGTCAGTCGTCGACCGTGGGGACGCCTGATTAGGCTCGCGCTTTATCTGAGCTGCGGAAGTGGGCGGCAGCACGAGAGAAAGCGCGCAAACGGCATACAAAAGGCGCGGGCGAATCGCTGTCGTGACCGCGTTCGGCCATCGGCAGCTGCGAACATCGAGGGGGAACTTCAACTGAGCGTCGCTTTCAAGTGTGGCGGCAAGGCAGCGGATCGTTCTTCAGTTCAAGCGCGTAGCCGACGCCGCGCGCGGTTTTGATTCGTAGCGTCGCGCCGGACTTGCTCAAATGTGTGCGCAAGCGATAGATCCCGACTTCTAAGGCATTGGTCGAGACTTCGTCGTCAAACGCATAGAGGCTTTCCTCCAGTAACGCTCGCGGCACGGTGCGGCCTGCTCGGCTGAGCAGATGTTCAAGAATGCAGACTTCGCGGCGCGCAATTCTGAGTGGCCGACCGTCAACGGAGACTTGCCGGCCGATAGGATCGAAATGTAGGTTCCCGAAGGTGATCACGGGTGCCGTCAATTGCGTCGATCGTCGCAAGATGGCGCGCATTCGAGCAACAAGCTCATCGATAGACACCGGCTTAGGCAGAAAATCGTCGGCGCCACCATTGAATATCGCGATCCGGGTCTCAAGATCGCTCAGGCTGCTCATCATCATGGCGGGCATTGAATATCCTTCACGTCTCAACTGCTTCAACCAGTCCAATCCATTTCCGTCCGGCAGAGCCAATTCGAGCAAGAGAATGTGATAGCTGGCGCAACTCAGCGCGGTCTCCGCTTCGTCAAGCGTAGAGATTAGGTCCACGGCAAAACCGCGAACGAGCAGGGTTTCCTTGGCGGCTCGCACAAAGGCGGCGTCCTGATCGACCAGTAGGATTCGCATTGTGATCGCCTATAATGCGATTGCGTCGAGGCCTGAGCGCATCACTGTCGGCATGGAGCTACGATGATCCCCCCACCTGGTCGAGCGCTTGGAGTTGTCGAGGCCTTGACTGAAGAGAGAAACGAATCGCACGAGTAACTGCGTCCTCCTTCTAAAGAACGGCCATGACTTACGAGGCTTCAGGTAGGATCGAAAAATCAATTTTCTTGATAGTATCCATCCAACCCGCGAATAGATTGCAAGGGAATGCACGTAGCGGCGCGCAGAGTCAGCGTCTGGGTCGGCCGCAAGCCCATGAGTCAGTGGAAGTAGCAACGCTCTTATGCGTTGGCGTGCCGCGTCGAAAAACAGAATCTCGAGCATCGAGCGTCGCTGTTGACGCGCTGGTTGGGTGCCGCCGCTCAATTGTGCTTCAAGGTGTTCCGCTATGGGCCAGGACAAGCTCCCATCGGATCAACGCTTTTGACGGACGGTGGCCTCGAACGTCTCGTCCTCTTTCCGCGTCGGCCAGATCGAGGAGCCGCCATAATCGTATTGCGGCGCAGGGGGATGTCATACAGCAACGCGTGCAAGTCCAAGCCGATCAGCTTGTACGGTCAAGCCGAAGCGGCACGACGCGCTTGCTGAAGGAACTCAGCTTCCTACTGGCACCCCGAAGGGGAATCGACCCCTTTACAAAGGAACCGATGGAATTTGTGGCAAATTTGGCCAGAAAGCGGTTAAGGCGGTTACTCAAGGTCGCTGAAGGCGCCGGCGGTGTGACTTGGGAACCCGCAGCCCTAGGTTTAGCTCTTGAGACTGCGGCTAATCGCCAGCGCTTCGCTATCTGACGAGTGGTCTGCCGCTCAGCTCGTGCCATCCTTCTGCGCGAACGGAAGCGGCATTGGTCGGGCTGTCGAGCGGGAAGCACGCGAAAGCGCGCCATGAATTGAGATTCATGGGCAAGCTTGAAGAGATCATAGTGACCGTGCCCCGCGGGTCTAATCCAGTTTGAAGTGCGTTCTGGCCCACGATAAGGACGCATGAAGCGCAGCCGCTTTTCGGAGGAGCAAATCATCGGGATCTTTAAGGAGCATGAGGCCGGCGTTTCGGTCGCCGATCTATACCGAAAGAATGGCATCAGCGATGTCATCTACAAATGGGAGTCAAGGCTGGCGGGAGGTCTCGGAGGCCAAGCGGCTGAAGACGCTGGAGGACGAGAACACGTGGCTAGGACGATTGCTGGCCGACGCCAGGCTGAACAAGGCAGCCTAGGAGGATCTCGCGGGAAAGAAATGGCGACGCCCGCGGTCAAGCGGATGACTGTCGCCCCCTCTCCGAGATGACTTCGTCATGAGCGAACGGGGGCGTGTAAGGCCGTCGGCTGCTGCCGTATGACCGTAGAATATATACGAGGCGGCCCGGGCAGACGATGCCGGCCTTCTCCAACGCATAAAGCGATTACCCAGGAGCGCCGCCGCTTGGTTATCGGCGCCTCCACGTTCTGCTCAAGGTCTCCCTCCGGTGAGAGCTTCGCCGAAGGCGTACTAGCGCCATCGGCGCGACGCACGGCAAGGCTGGACTCCATCGTGCACCACCTCGGTCTGGCGCTTGGCGGTCGGCCGGCAGCAGGATTTGCAAAGGGGCTGATGCTGCCGGTAAGCAAAGATACGCTTCTTCGGGTGGTTCGGCGCCAAAGCCGTCCCCCAACTGATCCGCTCAGGGTTATCGGCATTGATGACTGGGCCTGGCGGCGCAATCACCGATACGCCAGCATTGTCTGCAACCTGGAGAGGCGTCGGGTGGTCACCCTGCTGCCGGATCGTGAACCAGCAACTCACAAGCGTGGCTCTCTGCTCATCCCACGATCGCAATCGTCGCCCGTGATCGTGGTGGCGGATACGGCGAAGCCGCGGCCAAGGCCCTGCCGCATGCAGTACAGGTCGCCGATCGTTGGCATCTGATGGAGAACGCCAGTCGGGCTTTCGTCGAGGCCGTGCGCAAGTCGATGCGCCAGATCCGCACCGTGATCGGTGCGACCACGATCGCCCCAAGCTGCTCACGGCCGCCGAGCGTCTTCAGTATGAGAGCTATCTGCGCCGCGAGGAGACCAACGCCGCCATCCTGGCTCTGTCGAAGAACGGCATACCTATCAAGCAGATCGTGCGTCAGACCGGCCACAGCAGGAAGCTGGTGCGACTGGTGGTCCGCGGCGAACGTCACGACGTCTTCCGAACCCGACAAAGTTCGTTGGATCCACATTTACCATGGCTGGACGAGCAGTGGGCGGGGCTGAACTTTGGCGTCGTTTAAAAGGGCGGGGCTTCCTCGGCTCGCTCCGAGTCATCAGCGAGTGGGCAACCCGCAGACGACGGGCGGAAAGAGCCGACACACAAAACCTTCAGAGGATTCCGTCGGCCGGAACGATCGCGCGCCTCATGATAATCGGGCGGGACTTGCTCACGAAAGCAGAGACCGTGACGGTCGCGGCGATCGAAGTTGGCGTGCCAACCTTGGTCGAGGCACGCGAGATCATTGCCGAATTCCATCTGATGATCCGGCGCAAGACGGAGGCGGGTCTCATGACGTGGATAGAGCGTCCGCGCTAGTCTCGTCGCCTCGTTCGCCGGTGGCGTCGCAAGGGACGAAGCAGCGGTCCGGGCAGCAATCACTTTGCCCTGGTCTATGGCCAGACCGAAGGTCAGATCACGCGCCTCAAGGTCGTCAGACGTCAGATGTACGGCTGCGGCAAACTCGATCTGCTTCAAGCGAGACTAATCAGCGCAGAATAATCGGAGCTGCACCAAGATTGCGTCAGAGCCAAATTTGCAGACGATGACGTAATTGCGGTCGGCGCTCGTGGCAGGAAAGCTCCGTTATCCTCGTTCCCTCGCATTCAAATGATTCGAAGGAGCTCCCATGAAGCAGTACGTCGGGCTGGACGTCTCACAGAGAGAAACCGCTGTGTGCGTCGTCAACGAGACTGGTCAAGTAATCTTCGAAGGAAAGGCCAAGTCTAATCCTGGTGCCTTGACTGACCTGCTTCGCAAACATGCGCCTCATGCCGAGCGTATCGGCTTCGAGACCGGCGCGATAGCGAGTTGGTTATGGCATGAACTCCGCAGGGTTGAGCTTCCGGTGGTCTGCATCGACGCTCGGCATGCGCACGCAGCTTTGTCGGTCCGAATGAACAAGAGCGATCAGAATGATGCGCGAGGCCTTGCCGAACTGGTGCGGGTTGGATGGTATCGAGAGGTCGAAGTCAAAAGTGAGGAAAGCCAGAAGATCCGAGCGATCCTTGTCGCCAGATCTCGGCTAGGGTCCATGCGCCGAGACATCGAGAACCAGGTTCGCAGCTTGATCAAGGAATGTGGATTACTATTCCCTCGCGCGATGGGCCAACAGTTCCGCAACCAGGTTAGCGAACTCTTGGGCGTTGATCATTTGCTTCTCAGCGTGATTTCGCCGCTGCTCTCGATCCATGAGAACGTTTGTCAACAACAAGGTAAGTTCGACAACGAGGTCCGCCGATTGGCAAAGCTGGACGAGACGACGCGTCGCCTGATGACAGTCCCGGGGGTCGGCGCCGTGACGGCCCTTACGTTCCGCCACACGATCGATGACCCCTCGCGCTTCCGATCGGCTTCGACGGTCGGCGCTTACCTCGGCCTTACGCCGAGGCGCAGTCAATCCGGCGAAACCGACACCAATGGAAAGATATCTCGATGGGGCGACGGGCTTCTCCGAACTTACTTGTTCGAGGCCGCCACTGTCCTTCTTTATCGAACCAAAAAGTGGTCTTCACTAAAGGTCTGGGGCATGAAGCTCGCCAAGCGGATCGGCATGAAGAAAGCAAAGGTCGCCATCGCCCGAAAGATCGCCGTGATTCTCCGCTGCATCTGGGTCGATGGAACATCGTTCGACTGGGGGCAGCCGAAGCCAATCTGATATTTGCTCGCAAGTTCCTGGTCCGGTCCGCCGGACTGGCGATGTCCCGCTGGGACGGTGGTCGTGGTGACCTCGGTCAATCGGCTGGTGGCGGTTTGCCCGCACTCCGCTGCAAACGTTGAGCGCCCGATCCGGACATCATCATGAGGCGCTCGCGACCCCGGAAAGGACCATGACCCCAGCTACGACATCCACCCCACCCGCTCAAGCCGCCAACGACATCGATTGCCAATCCCGCTAGGCAATCGTCTCGCCATCCGCGATCGCTCCGTCTCCGCAACTTGACCAGCTCCGACGGAGCAATCGCTACCGCCGTGTCACTGGAAAGAGAGAAAGAATGGTAGCTTGACAACAAACCGCAATTAAAGGGCCGATTGACACGCAGGCATCTTAGGCGGCTTGCCTTGAGCAGATCGACAAGAAACCGAATTAACCTCCATGACGCTGCAAAAGATTGCGGCGAGGCGAACGCCGCGGTCAAGTCTTGCAGGTAGACCGCTGGCTATACGGAGAGCAGAAGGGGCGCTGTGGACGAGAACGTTAGGGCAGCCATCGGCCTTACAATCGGGGGGCTTGAGCACATGATAAACCTGAGGAGAGCGACCCGGGTCGAGCCGCCGGCACGCTCTCGTGATCGCGCTCACACTAGCCCGTCCACCCTCTTCCTCTCCATCAGAAAGAGCCGCTCAAAAAGCCCTCGCCCGGCCCCTTTCCGGAACGACGTACAGCTTCCTCGAAATCCCTAAGACTCAGCAATGCCCCGCGGCCATCCGTCGGGTCCACCGCTTGGTTTGCACTCCTCTGCCAATCGCCGTGGCAATCTAGATTTGTAGCATTGCCGCCAACGAGGAGGACAGCTAAAAGCACGAGACGCGATTGATTTCCTGTGTGAGCGTGCGATTTCTACCATTTATCAGAACTATACGAAGGTTTGTAATGCGCCTTTTTCGGCTATGCTGATTTCGGCGGCCGAGGTAGAAAGCGCTCAGGAGCGTTTGTCCGCCGGCTCGAACAAATTCCTGCATTTTTGTCTGATTCAATCATCCCGCCAGAAGGGCCGGACGGATACAAGCATGTTTAACCGGCTCACCGTGTTTGGACGTTCATCGGCGCAATTTATTTTGGCTAGCATTACGCTCGCGGCACTGACGCTAGCTTCCTTGTATATTCATAGCCCTTTCGCAGCCACAGCGCTTGTCTATTTGGTGGTGATTTTGCTGTTTTCGCTGAGTGGCAATTTCATCGCATCATTGGCGCTTTCCACAGTCGCCGTCGGCGCTTTAGTTTACGTGCTCACGCCACCCATGTTCAGTCCCCAGATCGACGACCCCCACGAGCTTTTGGTGATTATCGCTTTCCTTACTGCGTCCATCGTCGGAACGCGCCTGATCGCAAAACTCCGCTACGAAAAGGAAGCTGCACGTGAGGTCGCCGCCGAGCTAAGGCACAGCGCGGCCGATCTGCGCAAACGAGAGAAACTTTGGCGCGAGATCTTTGAGCATAACCCGGCCATGTACTTCATGGTCGATAAAGCCGGAACCGTCCTTAACGTCAATAGTTTCGGCGCGACCCAGCTCGGCTATACGCCCGCGGAACTGATCGGCCAATCGGTGTTCAGAGTATTTCTGAAAGACGATCGCGAGGTCGTTCGCAAATCCATCGAGCGATGCCTTACATATATCGGCCAATCGCGTACATGGGATATCCAGAAAGTCCGTAGGAACGGCTCGGTCCTGTGGGTGCGCGAGAATGCCAAGGCGATCCTGTGGGCCGACGATAAGCCCATCGTCCTCTTTGCCTGCGAAGATATCACCGAACAGAGGCGGACGGTGCTTGCTCTGCAGCGGAGCGAAGCGCATTTGGCTCAGGCGCAGGAATTGAGCCACACAGGCAGCTTTGGATGGAACGTCGCAACCGGCGAGGTCTTTTGGTCCAAGGAAAGCTTTCGGATATTCCAGTATGATCCAGAGACCAAAGTAACGGCGCAACACGTCATTGACCGCACTCACCCAGACGACAAGGCTTCTGTCCAAGCCACTTTGAAGCGGGCGCTTCGAGGCGAGGATTTCGAGCACGAATACCGATTGCTGATGCCCGACGGCTCGATAAAGTACATTCACGCGGTGGCACGTGCTACGAGAACCGCGTCCGGGCATATCGAATTTGTCGGGGCGGCCACGGACGTCACGACAGCAAAGCAGACGGAACAGCAACTGCGCCGTAGCGAGGCCTATCTGGCCGACGCGCAGCGGCTCAGTCGTACGAGCACCTGGTCGTGGGACTGCAACCGTCGCTGTTTTGCGTATCGCTCCGCCGAAGTCAGTCGTCTATTTGGCTTTGACCCGGACGAGCCGGTTACCCTTGAGGCCATCCGGTCGCGTATTCATCCAGACGATTTGCTGCGGCAACAGGAAATCCAACGTCAGGCCATTGAACAAAAAACAGGGAACCTCGAATACGATTTCCGAATCTGTCTTCCCGAAGGCGCGATACGACACATACATGCTGTTGCGCACGTCGTGTTGGCAAGCGATGGCTCAACTGTCGAACTCGTCGGAACGCATATGGATGTTACTGAGCAGCACGCAGCAAAGCAACAGTTGGAAGACACTCTTGCTGCGCTACGTGAGAGCGAGCAGCGCTTTCGTGACTACGCCGAAACTGCTTCTGACTGGCTATGGGAGACCGGGCCAGATCACCGGTACACCTTGTCGGAGCACACCAACGCTACGGGCCGCTTGGCAAGAGCGGTCATCGGCCTGCGTTGTTGGGAGATTGCGAGCGACGTTGAAGAAGAGCGCGAGAAGTGGCGGCAGCATGAATTAACGCTAAATGCCCATCTCCCATTTCGCGATCTGATCTATCGTACCGTGGGGAGGACCGGGTCACCAATTTACTTCCAGAGCAGCGGCAAGCCCTTATTTGATGTAGGCGGCCGGTTTCTCGGCTACCGGGGCGTGGCCACTGATATCACGGCGAAAGTTCGCGCCGATCAGGCTGAACAAGGACTGAGGAAGGCACAGGCGGATCTTGCGCATGTGACGCGCCTGACGGCGCTGGGGGAACTAACAGCCTCCATCGCCCACGAAGTGAACCAACCGCTCACGGCCATAATCAGCAACGCCGATGCGTGCCTTGGCTGGCTACGTCGCGAAGCTCCCGACATTTCCGCCGTGCACAGATCGGTAGAGTGGATCATTGACGACGCGATGCGTGCAAGCGAAGTGATTCGCAGGGTCCGCACACTCGCGAAGAAAGGTGATATCGAGATGGCAGCGCTCGACATTAATGAGGTTGTGAACGAGTCTATCGCGCTGGTAACGCGTGAGCTGATTAATCACCAAGTGACCTTGCGAACTGAGCTGGCACCATCACTTCCCAAAATTCTCGGTGACCGGGTTCAGCTGCAACAGGTCATCATCAATCTGGTGATGAACGGAGTTGAGGCCATGCAAACAGTTGACGACCGAGCGCGCGAACTGATTGTTCAGTCATCCAGAGACAATGAGGGCCGCGTGCAGCTCTCCGTGACGGATAGCGGCGTCGGCATTGCTGAGGATGATAGGATCCGAATCTTAGATCCGTTCTTTACCACCAAATCTACCGGCCTTGGAATGGGTCTGTCGATCTGCCGCTCGATCGTAGAAGCTCACGGAGGCCGCCTGTCGATCGTCCACAAGCAAGAGCCTGGCGCGTCCTTTCAATTTGCCCTGCCGGTCGTGTCATAATTCGAATTTGACTAGCCGTGTGAAAGCAGGCTGGGCCGACAAGTACGATCGTGTTTATTGCCCAAAGCAAAACGGCTCGATGCCTCGACGAAACTATGCTTTCACCTCGGCTTCGATAATCCTCTGCGGGCTTGGGCGCTGAGGCCCGGTTGTTGCGTCCCATCACCACCCTCGGGGGCCACATTAGTTTCGGACGCCTCCTCTATAGGCGCTCTTAGACTTAGATTAGATCCCCGCCCCGCGCGTTTGGAAGGGGCGGTCCTAGGTCAGAGACCCGCGGCCTTGGTCAGATTGACCCGAAAGCGGTCGCGCCGGCGCTGATATTTGCGTGTCATCTCGGCGGAGGCGTGGCCAAGCTGCTTCTGGACGTAGCGCTCGTCCACCTCGGCCGAGGAAGCGAGGCCGGTGCGCAGCGAATGCCCGGCGAACTTCGTCTCCCGCTCGCCTTCCGGCAGATCGGCGCGCACGCCAGCGGCGAGTGCCGTCCGCTTGACCAACCGGGCGACCTGCTGGTCGGTCAGGCGATCGGGCCCGACGTCCTTGCCTTGACCGCGCACCCGGCGGAACAATGGACCGTGGCCGATCCGGGCCAGTTTCAGCCAAGTCCGCAGGGCAACGATGGGCAGGTCGCATCGGATGAGCCAAGGCCGATCTCGATCTCACGCCAGCCGGTCTTGCCACGCAGGGTGACGATCAGGCCCTTGCCGAGGATCTCGACCCAGCCTTGGCCGTCCGCGGTCTCGTCGCGGCCGACGTCGAGACCGACAATCTCGGAGCGCCGCAGGCCGCCGGCAAAGCCGATGAGCAGCATGGCGCGATCGCGCAAGCCCCGCAGCGTGCCGCGGTCGAGCGTCTCAAGCATGGCGACGTCCTCCGGCAGCACGGCTTCTTCTGCCAGGGCGGGCGGCGTGGGTGTTGCGGATGCCGGCTAGTACGGTTGCGATGTGGCGATCTGTGCGGTCGAGCGGCGTCCCGCGCTGGGCGTAATTCCAGCTCAGGGCCGAGAGCCGGCGCTCGATCGTGGAGACCGCGTTCCCCCGGCGATCAGCCGTCGCCGCGCCCGAAGCGCAGGCGGTGATGTAGACCCCGACCGTCTGCGCCGACGGCGGCAAGACGTCGAGGCCCTGGCGTCGGCACCAGGCGGAAAAGTGCTTCCAGTCCGCCGCATAGGCGCGGCGGGTGTTGGCCGAGCTCGCCGCCGCGACATAGTCGCGGGCGCGATCGGCAAGCCGTTCGAGATGCGCCGGCAGGGCAGGGGAGGGGACCTCGACCATGTCTCGAACGGGAGCGGCGATGTCGGGAGAATCCTGGTTTTCGGCGCCGGTCATGGTCATGCTTCCTCTCCGTACATATTGTGTGTGTACGGAATTGACTTGGTCTGCTGTCTCGTGTACATACTGTGGCTGTACAAGGAGTGGATTGAGCCATGGCGCGCGTTGCCATCGATGACACCAACCGCATGAATCTGCGGATCAAGCCGGAGGTGAAAGCCCGGCTGATGCGCGCGGCTGCGCTACGCCATACTGATCTGACCAGTTTTGTGACGCAGTCGGCGCTGCGCGAAGCGGACGCCGTCATTGCCGAAGCCGATGTGATCAAGGTGCCGGAACGCGATTTTGCGCGCATCCTCGACCTCCTGGACAATCCGCCCAAGGCGAATGCCAAGCTGCGCGCGGCCGCAGCCAGTCTGCCCAAAGATCTGTGACGGTTCCGGCTTGGCATGAGGAGCCGATCGCCAAGAGCCATGATCGGGAAACCTTTGACTGTGGGGACGACGCGCTGAACACCTTCCTGATGCGCTATGCGCGCCAGGGGCATGAGCAGAACGCGGTCAAGACCTATTGTGCGATCGCCAATGACGCGCCGAGCCTCGTCCTCGGCTTCTACAGCGTTGCGCCGGCGTCGGTCGCTCACAAGGCCGTGGCGGCCGTCATGACCAAGGGCCTGGCGCGCCACAAAGTGCCGGGATTCCTGCTGGCGCGGCTCGCGGTCGACAAGACGGTCGCGGGCAGGGGACTGGGTGGCCAGCTCCTGTTGGCGGCCGCTTTGCGCTGTTTGCGGGTGACGGAAGAGATCGGCGGCGTCCTGATAGGCATTGAGGCCAAGAACGAGCGGGCCGCGCAGTGGTATCGCGGCTTTGGCGCCGAGCCGCTGGCCTACCGGCCGCTTACGCTTGTTGCGCCGCTTGCGACCTTCGCCGATGCGTTGCGGGCAGCCGGACGGCTCTAGCCAGGCCCCGGCGTCCTCTGCCGACACCCACGTAACGTTGCCTGGACTTCCGGACGCCACGTCGAGCGGCGGCCGGGAGCTCGATTGCGGGTGATTTTCGGTCGTGTAGGCGCTGAGAATCGGCATCCTCTATATAAAGGAGAAAACGACTGATAAGCACCGCGCGTGGTTAGACTCGGCCATCCATCACGCACGCGAATCCTCCCTGAAGCCCCGCCGGCCTTTCCGCCCTGTCCGATCTGGGTCCGGACCGCCCCAGCTGCGCAATCCGTTGACGATGCGATGTTTTTCGCCGGGGCCGCACTGGCCGCCATTCATCCGATCGCCCGCAGCGAGCACCTGCTCGGCGCTCTCTGGCGCGACCGATTGGCGCTCGCCGACGCCGCCGCCCTGACCCGGCATGCTGGCCGCAGCGAAGATGAGGCGGCACTCCGCGACGCCTGGTACCTGCGCCGCCAGACCGATGATCCTGGCCCGGGTGGACGCCTCCTCAAGGCTTGGCGGCATCTTGGCGAGCGTGCCGCAATGGTGCCGAACGCTTGGCTGATGACCCTGGCCGTTCGGTTCGAGCTGTACTGAGACGAGGCGCTGCTGGACATCGTCACCGTCGCGGCGAAGCTGGCGTCCGGACAGGGCAGCGCCGTTGCAGCCGACGCGGAAATTGCCGCCGCGAGCATGCGCTTCATCCCGCAGAGCGAGCCGCTGCGTTGTGGCTTGCCTTATGGTGCTCGCCCATCGCCTGAAATGGCCGAGGGTCGTGCCGCTGATCGCGGGCCAGGTCCGCCGCGCCGATTTGCGCGCCGCTGCCAAGGCGGGCGGGCCTGACGAAACCTGGCCGATCGCTTGCGCTCACGCCTTTGCCCGCGCCGCCGGCGCTGCCTCGGAGCTCTATGCCGACCTCGTACGGCGGGCCAATCGGCTACTGGCCGCTGCGCCGAAGCTGCGCCGCCGCGACGCCGACATGATGGTGGCGATCCTGCTGATAGAAGACGCGCAACCAGCCGGCGCGGGCAAAACCGCGAGCGATCGCTCGACGCGGCGCCTGTTCGAGCGGCTGGTGGCGCTCGGCGTTGTGCGCGAGCTCACCGGCCGGCCTACCTTCCGACTCTACGGGCTCTGACATGGGACGGCGCGCGCGAGCGAAAGCGGATCTCGACACTGAGCTCGCCGACATGCCGCCAGAGCTGCGCTGGCGCGAGTGGATGGGCCGGGTCGAGGCCGTGATCTTTGCCTCGCCCGAACCGGTGATGCGCGAGACCCTCGCCCGCGTCGTCGGGCGCGATTGCAGCATCGAGCTCCTGATCGATGACATTCGCGAAGAGCTGCGCGGCCGGCCCTACGAACTCGTGACTGTCGCCGGCGGCTGGCAGCACCGCACCCGCAAAGTGTTCGCGCAAGCCATCCGCGCAGCGACTGGGCGTGGTGAGCAGGTGTGCCCGCTCTCGCAAGCGGAAAGCCTGATCCTGATGTGTATCGCCTATTATCAACCGATTACCCGCAGTGAGCTCTCCTTCTTCTTCGGCAAGAAGGTCAGCCGCGATCTGATCGGCCACCTGCGCGGTCTCGGATTCATCGCCTCAGGCCCGCGCACGCCCCAACCGGGGGCGCCCTATACCTATGTCACCGCCAAGGGGTTTTTGGTCCATTTCGGCTTCGAGACGCTGCGCGACCTGCCGGACATGGAAGCGCTGGAGAACGAGGTATTCATTGTATTGAAGATACGCCACGCCAGAACTGCACGGCTCGCCCAGTCGATGATGGCAACGAGATAAAGAAAGCCACGGCCGATGGGCAAATACGTGATGTCGGCCGCCTACACCTGGTTCGGCCGGTCGATCGTCATGTTGCGCAGCAGATAGGGATAGATCTTGTGGCCCGGCGCCGGCTTCGTCGTGTTCGGCTTCGGTCCCAGCGCCGCGATGCCCATCTTGCGCATCAGGCGCTGCACGCGCTTGCGATGACCTGAAGCCCCTCAGCCTTCAGCATCGCGGTCATTCGCGGCGAGCCCAGGAACGGCCAGGCCGTGAACAGCTCGTCGATCCGCCGCATCAGGGCAAGGTCGTTGTCGTTGGCCGGCCGGGGCGGCCGGTAGACGCCAGAGCGGGAGATGCCAAGCAACATGCATTGCCCGCGGACCGACAGCGCCGGCGCGATCGAGCATTCCCGGACGGTCCGGCGTGCTCATCTTCCGGACCTCCGCACTAAAAAATCGCGCTCGACTGTCAGTTGTCCAATCTTGGCGTGCAGCTTCTCGATCTCGCGTTTACGAGCGTCCTCGCCCTCCCGCCCGAACATCCGCGTCAAAGGCCCGGGCCGCCTGTTCCAGCAGTTGCCTCTTTCAGGCATAGATCTGGTTCGGATGAACCTCGTAGCGCGGGGCCAAATCGGCCACCGTCGCCTGCTCCCGCACCGCCTCTAGCGCGATCTTTGCCTTCAGTGCCGCGTCGATCTTGCGTTTCGGCTTCTTCGTCATTGTTCACTCCGTCTATCAGACGGAGCGGCCTTTTTCCAACTAAGCCTCTGGTCCCAAAATCGGGGGCGCCATTTCACTTTACACGTTGCAAGATGGTTTGCCGCGAGACGCCGAGTAGATTCATGGCCTTGAACGTCTTCACGTAACCTTTCGGGCGCGCTCTCCACAAAGCGCGACCGCAACTTGTCGTTGATACGGATTCGCCACGGCGCGTCAGGTGTGATCTGCTCTCCGGCAATGAAGCTATCGTTGAGGCAGCGATGCAAAGTAGAGGGTGCGATCCCGAGAGCGCGTGCTGCTTTCTCGATCTTCATGCACTCGCCGTCCTGCACTTGCTGTTTCGGCTCAAAGCACGGGATCTCCCAGTGCGTCCGCAGGCTCGACACACGATTTGCCGTAAACGACAGTCCTGTGGCCGTTGTACGGCCTTGGCGATTGAGGATGCCGGTGATCTTGGTGTCGGGATAATGTGCCGCCAGTCGCCGCAGCAGATCGATCGTATCGTCGGCGGTGCGGATCGGCGATGGATGCGAGTGCGGCAATGGGGCATTACCCGTCTGCCTATCGTCCCGGAACGTTGCGTGAGAAGCTGTTCGGAGAGGGGTCTATCTGCCCTCGAGTCACCCGGCCGCCGCCTATCGGGATATCGAGGCAGTCAAGCGCCGTGCCGGCCAATTAGAGGGCACGGCCGAGCGCCAGCCCGTCGAGGCGTGACGCGCGATGTCCGAGCCGATTCTGCAGCTGCGTGATGTGTACCTATCGTTCAAGGGAATCAAGGCGCTCAATGGGCTGAGCTTCGGGGTCGCCCGAGGGAGATCTGCGCGCTGATCGGTCCTAACGGCGCCGGCAAGAGCTCGATGCTGAACATCATCACCGGAGTCTACCCATTGGAAATAGGTTTCCGGATGGTAGCGTGGCGACAGTGTTTTCCGCATATTTTTTTGCTCCACCAGGCTTCTAGCTTAGGGGGCTACTACAAGGTTCGGTAGTTGGCTAAAGCCAAATTGAGGCCCTAGGGTCCGGCCGCCGATCATCATCGACGAACAGAAGTGAACGCAAGCGCACGTGAAGCCGCTGCCCGCAGCGCCTGCCGGTCACCTTCCCCGGCGTGGCGCTGGCCAGGCTGGAACTCAAGGCGGTGTTCGGTTCGATCTTCCAGCGCCCTCCCGCGCTGCGCCTGGCCGTGGCGCCCGAAGAACTGAAGTTGCGCAAGGAGATCATCACTGACGGGTTCGAGGAGTTTCGGTTCTCTCGTGATGCGCGGACGCCGCCGGGGATCGCGATACCGCAGTTTGCCGGCGCACGCGCCGGTCAGATCAGCCAGCCATCAGGTAACCAAGATGGACGTGCAAGAAACCACGGCAGCATGCCGGGACGCCTTCGCCGAACTGGCGTCGCCAGCATGCATCCACGACCCGTATCCATTCATGCGGTGGTTGCGCGAGCACGATCCGGTGCATCGCGCGGCGTCGGGCCTCTTTCTGTTAAGCCGCCACGCCGACATCTACTGGGCGCTCCAGGCCACGGGCGATGCGTTTCGGGGACCGGCGACGGGCGAACTGGCGCGCTATTTCCCCCGTGCGGCGACCAGCCTGTCGCTCAATCTGCTGGCGTCCACGCTAGCGATGAAGGATCCGCCAACGCATACGCGTCTGCGCCGGCTGATCTCGCGCGACTTCACCATGCGCCAGATCGACAACCTGCGGCCGAGCATTGCGCGTATCGTCGCAGCGCGCCTGGAGGGCATGGCGCCCGCGCTGGAGCGCGGGGAGGCGGTGGACCTGCATCGGGAATTCGCGCTGGCCCTGCCCATGCTGGTCTTCGCCGAACTGTTCGGCATGCCCCAGGACGCCATGTTCGGGCTCGCCGCCGGCATCGGCGCCATTCTGGAAGGCCTGAGCCCGCACGCCAGCGATCCCCAGCTCGCCGCTGCGGACGCGGCCAGCGCCAGGGTGCAGACCTACTTCGGCGACCTCATACAGCGCAAGCGCACTGATCCCCGCCACGACATCGTGTCGATGCTGGTCGGCGCACACGACGACGATGCCGACACGCTGTCGGATGCGGAGTTGATCAGCATGCTGTGGGGCATGCTGTTGGGCGGCTTCGCCACCACTGCTGCGACCATCGACCATGCGGTCCTGGCGATGCTGTCGTATCCCGAACAGCGGCACTGGCTTCAGGGAGACGCCGCGGAGGTGAAGGCATTCGTCGAAGAAGTCCTGCGCTGCGACGCGCCCGCCATGTTCAGCTCCATTCCGCGTATCGCCCAGCGCGACATCGAACTCGGCGGCGTGGTGATCCCGAAGAACGCGGACGCGCGCGTGCTGATCGCGGCCGGCAATCGCGACCCGGACGCCTTCGCCGATCCCGACCACTTCGATCCCGCGCGGTTCTACGGCACCGGTCCTGGCATATCGATCGACGGGAAGATCATGCTGAGCTTCGGCCACGGCATCCACTTCTGCCTCGGTGCGCAACTGGCCCGAGTGCAGTTGGCCGAGAGCCTGCCGCGGATCCAGGCCCGCTTCCCCAGGCTGGCATTGGCCGAGCAGCCGACCCGGGAGCCCTCCGCGTTCCTTAGGACGTTCCGCGCGCTGCCGGTGCGGTTGCCTGCGCAGGGGGGCTGAGATGCGCGTCGTGGTCGACCAGGATCTGTGCGGAACCACCGGGCAGTGCGTGCTGAAGCTGCCGGGCGCCTTTCGCCAGCGCGAATCGGACGGCGTGGCCGAAGTGTGCGTGGCGACTGTCCCGCAGGCGCTGCACACCGCCGTGCGGCTCGCGGCCAGGCAGTGCCCGGTCGCCGCCATTCGGGTCATCGAAAGCGACGCTGGCGATGACGAGCGCGCCAGCGCCGACCCTGCGCCTTCTCCGGCGGAGGCCGAGCGGCATGCCGCGAAAGACCATCGCAATCCAGGAGGACACGATGAGACGGTTTGAAGGCAAGGTGGCCGTGGTGACCGGCGCCGGCGCCGGCATCGGCAAGGCATGCGCCCTCGCCATCGCGCGCGAGGCCGGCAGAGTGGTGGTGGCTGACGTTGATGGCTCGGCGGCCATCGCCTGCACCGCGCAGATCGCGGCCGAAGCGGGCCACGCGCTGGCCCTGGCCATGGACATCGCCGATGCGCAGGCGGTGACAGCGCTGTTCGAGACGACGGAGCGGCACTTCGGTGGGGTCGACCTGCTGGTCAACAACGCGAGCGCCATGCACCTGACCCCGCGCGACCGCGCGATCCTCGACCTGGACCTGGCGGTCTGGGATCAGACCATGGCGACCAATCTGCGCGGCACACTGCTTTGCTGCCGGCAGGCCATCCCACGGATGATCGCCCGCGGCGGTGGCGCAATCGTCAACATGTCGTCGTGCCAGGGGCTCAGCGGTGACACCGCGCATACGTCCTACGCCGCGTCGAAGGCGGCGGTGAACATGCTGACGGCCTCACTCGCCACCCAGTACGGTTATGCGCAGATCCGCTGCAACGCGGTTGCGCCGGGTCTCATCATGACCGAGCGTCTCCTCGCTAAGCTGGATGAGGGCATGCAACGGCATCTGCGCCGGCACCAGCTCCTGCCGCACGTCGGCCGCCCCGAGGACGTAGCCGCGCTGGTGGCGTTCCTGCTCTCCGACGATGCTGCGTTCATCACCGGCCAGATCGTGTGCATCGACGGCGGCATGCTGGCACATGTGCCGACGTACGCGGATGGTGGCAACAGCCGCGCCGCGCAGCCTGCCGGCGACACCGCCGAAGCGGCCGCGGCGCCGCACTGCTGATGGACATGCTGCTCAACCCGCTCGACCGTCGGCATCGGCTGCGGTGCGACATCCCGGTCGTGCCCGGCGCTTTCCCCCTGGTCGGGCATCTTCCCGCCATCGTCTGCGACCTGCCGCGCCTGCTGCGGCGCGCGGAACGGACGCTGGGTAGGCACTTCTGGCTGGATTTCGGCCCTGCCGGACACCTGATGACCTGCGTGGATCCGGATGCGTTCGCACTGCTCCGGCACAAGGACGTGTCCTCGGCGCTGATCGAAGAGATCGCGCCCGAATTGTTTGGCGGAACGTTGGTCGCCCAAGACGGCGGCGCTCACCGGCAGGCGCGCGATTCGATCAAGGCGGCGTTCCTGCCCAAGGGGCTGACCGAGGCCGGCATCGGCGACCTGTTCGCGCCCGTCATCCGGGCGCGGGTGCAGGCGTGGCGCGACCGCGGCAACGTAACCATCCTGCGCGAAACCGGCGACCTGATGCTCAAGCTCATCTTCAGCCTGATGGGAATCCCCGCGCAGGACCTGCCGGAATGGCATCGCAAGTACCAGCAACTGCTGCAGTTGATCGTCGCGCCGCCAGTCGACCTGCCCGGACTGCCCTTGCGGCGCGGCCGCGGCGCCCGGGAATGGATCGACGCGCAGTTGCGCCAGTTCGTCCGCGACGCACGGGCGCATGCCGGGCGCACCGGGTTGATCAACGACATGGTGAGCGCCTTCGATCGCAGCGGCGATGCGCTCTCCGATGACATCCTGGTCGCCAACATCCGCTTGCTGCTGCTTGGCGGCCACGACACCGCCGCCTCGACGATGGCCTGGATGGTGATCGAGCTGGCGCGGCAGCCTGAGCTGTGGGACGCCCTGGTCGAGGAGGCGCAACGTGTGGGCGCGGTGCCGACCCGGCACGCGGACTTGGCGCAATGTCCGGTCGCCGAGGCGCTGTTCCGCGAGACGTTGCGCGTGCATCCGGCGACCACGCTCCTGCCGCGTCGCGCGCTACAGGATTTGCAACTTGGCCAACGGCGCATTCCCGCGGGCACCGATCTGTGCATCCCGCTGCTGCATTTCTCGACCTCGGCGCTGCTGCACGAGGCGCCTGATCAGTTCCGCCTGGCACGGTGGCTGCAACGCGCGGAGCCGATCCGACCGGTGGACATGCTGCAGTTTGGTACCGGTCCACACGTCTGCATCGGCTACCACCTGGTATGGCTGGAACTGGTGCAGTTCTGCATCGCTTTGGCGCTGACCATGCACAAGGCCGGGGTACGGCCGCGGTTGCTGAACGGCGTCGAAAAAGGCCGGCGCTACTACCCGATCGCACATCCGTCCATGACAATCCGCATCGGATTCTCATGAGCTGGCATCGCATCACATGCCCCGTGTGGCGAGGCAGCGGCGCTGGCAACGCGCGGCATTGCTGCACTGGCTGCGACGCCAGCAACCCGCGGCGGCTCGCCGCTCGCCGTGGCCGTCTCCTGTCAGGTACAAGGACATGAAGACATGCAGACCGGTTCCACGCTACACGACGACTGGACTGGCGTTTCCGCGCTCGGCGGATCGGGCGCGCAGGCGCGCGGCGCATCCGGCTGGCTGCTGCCGGAGATCTGGATGCTGGACGGCGCAAAGCGGGTCGAACAGGCGCTGGCGCGTCTTCTCTGCGCCAAAGACGACGGTGAGACCGAGCTGATGGCGGCGATGCGCTACGCCACCTTGAATGGCGGGAAGCGCACCCGCGCCTTGCTCAGTCTGGCTGCCGGCGCACTGGCCGACACGCCGGCGCACATGCTCGACGACGTTGGCGCCGCCATCGAGATGATGCACGCCTGTACCCTGGTCCACGACGACCTGCCCGCGATGGACGACGACGTGCTTCGCCGCGGCCTTCCGACCGTGCACGTCAAGTTCGGCGAAGCCACTGCGATCCTGGTTGGCGATGCGCTGCAGGCGCACGCCTTCCTGACCCTGGCGAGCCTGGATGCGCCGGGCGACAACCGTATCGCGCTCGTGCGCGAACTGGCGCAGGCGGTGTCCGCCGAGGGTGCCGCAGGCGGGCAGGCCATGGATCTGTCGCTGGTTGGAAAGCAGGTCGGGCTGGACAGGATCGTGGCGATGCACCGGATGAAGAGCGGAGCGCTAGTGCGCGCGTCCGTTCGCATGGGCGCGCTATGCGCCATCGCGGAGGATGCCACGCACGCTCCGCTGTACTGTGCGCTCGATTGCTACAGCGCCTGTTTCGGCCTGGCGTTGCAGGTGGTCGACGACATTCTCGACGCGACAGCGGATACCGCGACGCTGGGCAAGACCCGCGGCAAGGACGCGGCGGCGCAGAAGCCGACCTGCGCGTCGATCATGGGGCTGCAGGCAGCGCGCCAGTTCGCGTTGGATCTGTTGCGCGACGCCGGGGAGGCCATTGCCCCACTGGGGCCGCGTGCGGAACGGTTGGCGCAACTCCTGCGGCGGGCCAACGCGTATCTGTTCAAGCACGCGCCATGCGCATGAGCGCGCCCGTCCGCATGGAGTCGCCCCTGTGGCGCTGCGATCGGCCGGCGGCAGCGGTGCATGCTGCACTGTGTCCGAGTCCGCTGCGCCGATCGCAGCGGTCGCCCATCGCGGCCGCGGCGCACGCGGCGCGCAAGCCTATGCGGCGGACCGGCGCCAGCATCGGGGGCGCGTCGCTGCGCCGGAGTAGGGCGGCCGTCCGGCGCTGCCCATGCGCCGGGCCGCGACGGGCCTGCGGCGACGTGCGCAGCGTCTGCTCGATCCTGGTTCTCGTCAAACCGCTGCGGAAGGAACATCCCGCGTGAACGCGCTGTCCGAACAGATCCTTTCCGAATTGCGCCACGTGCTGAGCGAGATGAGCGATGGCGGCAGCGTCGGTCCGTCCGTCTACGACACGGCGCGAGCTCTGCAGTTCCGCGGCAACGTCACCGGCCGGCAGAACGCATACGCCTGGCTCATCGCGCAGCAACAGGCCGATGGCGGATGGGGAAGCGCGGACTTCCCGCTGTTCCGCCATGCGCCCACGTGGGCGGCGTTGCTGGCATTGCAGCGTGCCGATCCTCTTCCCGGCGCGGCCGACGCAGTCCAGGCTGCAACCCGATTCCTCCAGCGCCAGCCCGATCCCTACCCGCATGCGGTGCCGGAAGATGCGCCGATCGGCGTGGAGCTGATCCTGCCGCAGTTTTGCTGCGAGGCCGCATCCTTGCTGGGCGGCGTGGCGCTTCCGCGCCACTCGGCGCTGTTGCCGTTGCGGCAAGCGTGCCTGGTCAAGCTGGGGGCGGTGGCGACGTTGCCGAGCGGCCATCCCTTGCTGCACTCCTGGGAAGCTTGGGGGACGTCGCCGGCCACCGCATGCCCGGATGACGACGGCAGCATCGGCATCAGTCCGGCGGCCACCGCCGCGTGGCGTGCGCATGCCGTGACACAGGGGAGCACGCCGCAGGTCGGAGGCGCCGACGCGTATCTGCAGGCGGCATCGCGGGCGACGCGCAGCGGCATCGAAGGTGTCGTTCCCAACGTCTGGCCGATCAATGTGTTCGAGCCATGCTGGTCGCTGTACACCCTGCATCTGGCTGGGTTGTTCGCGCATCCCGCGCTCGCCGAGGCGGTGCGCGTGATTGTCGCGCAGCTCGACGCCCGCTTGGGCGTGCGCGGTCTGGGCCCGGCCTTGCACTTCGCGGCCGATGCGGACGACACCGCCGTTGCGTTGTGCGTCCTGTGCCTTGCAGGCCGCGACCCGGCGGTCGATGCGTTGCGCCATTTCGCGATCGGCGAGCTGTTCGTCACCTTCCCCGGCGAGCGCAATGCCTCGGTCTCGACCAACATCCATGCCCTGCATGCGTTGCGACTGTTAGGAAAGCCCGCCGCCGGCACCACCGCCTACGTCGAGGCCAATCGCAACCCGGATGGTCTATGGGACAACGACAAATGGCACGTTTCGTGGCTGTATCCCACGGCGCATGCGGTCGCTGCGCTGGCGCAAGGCAAGCCCCAGTGGCGCGACGAGTCCGCGCTGGCGGCGCTGCTGCAGGCGCAGCGCAATGACGGCGGCTGGGGCACCCGTCGCGCGTCCACATTCGAGGAAACCGCCTATGCGCTGTTCGCGTTGCACGTGATGGACGGGAGCGAAGAACCGACAGGGCGCCGGCGCATCGCGCAGGCGGTGGCGCGCGCGCTGGAATGGATGCTCGCCCGTCATGCGGCGCATGCATTGCCGAAGACGCCGCTGTGGATCGGCAAGGAACTGTATTGTCCCACCCGGGTCGTGCGCGTCGCCGAGCTCGCCGGGTTATGGCTGGCGCTTGGTTGGGGCCGGCGCGTCCTGCCCGAGGGAGCAGGAGCGGCGCGATGATCCAGACCGAACGCGCGCTGCAGCAGGTGCTGGAGTGGGGGCGTTCCCTGACAGGGTTCGCCGACGAGCATGCCGTGGAAGCGGTCAGGGGCGGCCAGTACATCCTGCAGCGCATCCAACCGAGCCTGCGCGACATCAGCACCCGCACCGGCCGCGATCCGCACGACGAAACGCTGATCGTGGCGTTCTATCGCGAACTGGCGCTGCTATTCTGGCTCGACGATTGCAACGACCTTGGCCTGATCGCGCCGGAGCAGCTCGACGCGGTAGAGCAGGCGCTGGGGCAGGGCGTCCCGTGCGCGCTCCCCGGATTCGAGGGCTGCACTGTGCTGCGCGCTTCGCTGGCCGCGCTCGCCTATGATCGTCGCGACTATGCTCAGCTTCTCGACGATACTCAGTGCTACTGCGCGGCGCTGCGCGCCGGACACGCGCACGCGGCAGGGGCGGAGCGCTTCTCCTACGCCGAGTACCTGCACAACGGCATCGATTCGATCGCCTACGCGAACGTGTTCTGTTGCCTGTCGTTGCTGTGGGGCCTGGACATGGCGACCTTGCGCGCGCGTCCGGCGTTTCGCCAGGTCCTGCGGCTCATCTCCGCGATAGGGCGCCTGCAGAACGATCTGCATGGACGCGACAAGGACACATCGGCCGGCGAGGCCGACAACGCGGCGATCCTGTTGCTGCAGCGCTATCCGGCTATGCCTGTGGTGGAGTTCCTCAACGATGAGCTGGCCGGCCATACGCGCATGCTGCGCGGAGTGATGGCGGAAGAACGCTTTCCCGCGCCGTGGGGACCGTTGATCGAGGCCATGGCGGCCGCCCGCGCGCAGTACTACCAGACCTCGACCAGCCGCTACCGCAGCGACGCTGCGGGGGGAGGCCAGCGTGCGCCGGCCTGAACGCGCGGAAGGCGGCGGCGTGCGCGCGCTGCCGTCGGTCCAATCCGACGCAACGCGGTCGCCCGATGCGACGGAATGGAGCGAACATCGCATTGCCTCGCCTTAATTGTTACCGGATGTTGAGCCGTTGCCTCACCTAAGTTGCTCCCTCGGATCGGGAGCGAACGGGGGCGAAGATGGGGTGGTAAGCATGGCGACGCGGAAGTAGCTGACGGCGGCGGCAAGGACGCGCTATCGGACCTCGGATCGCGCGAAGAAGGCGAGGATATTGGACGAGTTCGTCGGCATCACGGGATTCCGTCGCAAGCATGCGATGCGGCTTCTTCGAGGTCAGGGCGACGCACCCCCGAGCCGGCAGGCGCGACGCCGGGTCTATAATGAGGCAGAATACAACGCGCTCGTACTCCTTTGGGAGGCGTCAGATCGGATTTGCGGGAAGCGGCTGAAGGCGTTAATGGCGATGGAACGGCACTGCCACCTCGGCCTTGCCCCGAGACCCGCGACAAACGTTTGGCAATGAGCGCTGCGACGATCGACCGCGCATTGGCGCGGGTCCGCGAAGGAGTCGCAGTATTCCAATACGGTCGTCGGCAGATTGGAACGATCCGGCGCCGGGGTTCGTCGAGGCTGACCTTGTAGCGCATAGCGGTCCATCGGCGCGCGGCAGCTTCATCCAAACCCTCGTGCTCACCGACATTGCTACCGGCTGGACGGAGTGCGCTCCTCTGATCGTGCCCGAACAAACGCTGTTGAGTATGGTGTTGACGGAGTTGCGCAAACAATTGCCCTTTGCGCTGATCGGCCTCGATACGGACAATGACACTGTTCATGAATGAGACACTGAAAGCCTACTGCGATAGGGCCAACATTGTCTTCACGCGTTGCCGGCCCTACCGGAAGAACGACCAGGCGTTCGTCGAGCAGAAGAACGGAGCCGTCGTGCGCAGGATGGTCGGCCATCGTCGGTTCGAGGGCCTGAAAGCGGACCATCTCCTGGAGCGCGATCTGATGTGCGGGGTGATCGAACTGCTGTTCCTAAAGCCAGCGCAGATAGCGCATGGTCCAGCCCTGCGGATAGGTGCGGCCGTGCTTGAGCATGAACGTGTTCACCTGTTGCCGGTGGACTCGCAGTGCTTCAATCGCTGCCGCTCGGGCGAAAGAGATCTCGCATCGCCTCGGGGCCTTCATCGGGAACCCACACCGCGGTCAGTTCGCCAGCAACCGGGCGAAAGAAACGGCGTCTCGGCGGTTCGTCTTCACCCGATCGCCGGGCTGCTTCCTTAGGATCAACGATGGCGCCACCACCGTGCATTCGTGGCCGAGCGATCGGATCAGACGATAAAGGCCATAGCCCGTCGGGCCGGCCTCGTAACAGTGGACGCGATTAAACGGGCTGGCGATCCGCACTATAACGCGGCCCATGTTGACGGCCGAAGCATCGACTTCACCGAAGAAGCGAACGCCTCCCTCCCGGCCCTGCCTCCGCAATCGCGACGGCATTTCTCAGTTTGGCGACATCGATGCCAACAAATGCTTCCCTATAATCCGCCACGGCGCGTCCTCCTGTGATGAGGATAGGCTCGGAACCTCAGCAACCCTCGGACGCGCAGTGTAGGGCGAGCCACCTCAGCGGCAGAGACGGACATACGGTCTTACAATCAATTCCTGCCATGACGATGAGACCAATCTCATTCCTTCACCGCTTGGAGCGATGAGGTCGGCTTCGACCAGCAGTTTCCCCGGAGAGAGTTCCTCACCCATGTTGTGAGCCCGACTACAATCTCGGGATATGTGCTCCTGGGAACGTTTAGCATGGCGCCTTGCGCCGCCCAGTAAAGGACGCACCCGCAAGACGGCACGGCATTCGCGACGCTCTAACCACAGCGTTCTGCGTAAGCGACCTAGTGTCGGCACGCCTCCGGATAACTGTTGCAAACATACTGGCCAAATGGATATGGAGCAAGATCTTCACATCCATTGGGGTCGCCGACGCAAGGACTTGATGGTCCGGCTGCGAGTGCATGGGCGTTGAGATGCTGCCTCGCGACGTAGACGAAAGAGGGCGCCGCCACCGCTAGCGCGAGGACGATCGCCGATATAATCCAAAAGCGTTTCATTTCAGCAGTAACTTCCTTAGGTTGATTCGGTCACGCTTAGCCAAACGCGTAACAACGCGGAGTTTAACTCGAGCGCAATTGAGCTTTCATTTATTAGCTGCTCCACACAGCGGCCTTTGTAATGGCGGCGCTCTTCGCGTCTCCGGCCTGCGACGGGTCAGTGGCAGTCGACTCCGAACGCGTAAGTCGAGCTGCAAACTACATTCTCAACTGCCCCGGGCAGCAAATCTCTTGAGATCGCGCCGATCACGATCTCTGTTGCGCTTCTTTGCTGACGGGCCCCCCCGGGTGGCTGATACCGAACGGCAGCTCGGCCCCTCGCGGCGCCTATTGCCCTTACCAAACGAACTTCGCGCCGTCTGGCAGCTCGCAGACAAATTCACCCTGGTTCACGGCTTCGGCCGCTCCAGCAACCAACTTTGAGGCCCTTACCTTGAGCTTGCCTTCGCGGTTAAGGCTGTGGCGGATGTATTCGGTAACAGGGTGTCCTGAGCTGTCTAAGGTTTGATGCACATTGGCGAAGCTGATTCCGTTCTGCGCGCTAACCCTGAAGGCGCTGATAATCAGGCCGCCTTGCACGGCTGGTCCGGGTTGACCGCCATCAACGGTTGTGCAGCGATCGAGATCTAGTATTAGCTTGACTACCTTGCCGGCCTGCAAGGCACTTAGCACGTCTACGTATTTTGCAGAGGGCTCGACGGCCTTCGCTGCCGTGCTCACGCTTGCAACCAAAAGCAAGGACAACAGTCTCGTTAGACATATGATATTGAGCCGCATATGCTCTTCTCCAATACAAGACTCACATACGTAAGCAGTAACCGTCCCGTCTCGTGCTCGGAGACTTTGGCGGATTCCGAACGTCAGGCGAACGTCGCCTTCGCGATAAACACCATGCGCTACTACCGTACGCAAGTGGTTGCGTACTCAAACCTAACGTCACAATCTCGTATGTAAGTTTTACGAGCGGCACACAATTTGCGATATCGTTCGGCACTATCAATCTGGCGAAAGCCGAACGGCAGAACGGGCACTAAATGACGAGGTCGATGATCTTCTATGTCAGCGCCAGGGGAGTGACCTAATTCCGCATTGAGGAGTAGCCGCTGCATCCGCGCTCGTGTTCGACGCGAGAAGCGTCACGATCCGTAAGTCGAGTAACAATACGGAGGTCAGCCGTCGTACTATCTTGATCCCTAACTTGCATCCTCTCGACATGACGCCACATAGCCCAAACTGCGATCTACAGTGACTTTGCTCCAAGTGTTATCCAGTCCTGAGTTCGCTCCAGCAGGTGGATTTGCCCGAATGGGCGACGGTAGCGACGGGAGCTGGTGCGGAGCTATGGTCGCGCGCCATGGAAAACGGCCCCCTCGGCGCACGAGGAATTGCCCCTCCTTGGATAGCCGAAGAGAGAGCGAATGAACCAGGAACGAATCACGGAAAGGACGCCGTGGAGTGGGGGCAGGCCAAGTAGACGCCGGATGACGTGGCGGAGATGTTGCCCGCCTGAGGGCGTGCGCGTGGGGCCTGAAACGGGTGCGCGGCAGTGGCAGCAGTCGCGATTGCTGGCCGTGAGCGCAAAGCGGCGCAACGCAAGGCCAAGCCGGATGTCCGAGCTCGCCGTTGCGATGCCGGGGTCATCGAGATCGAAGCCGAGGGCGTCACGATCCGGATTGGCCATGGCGCGGACGTGGCGATGATGGCGGCCATTGTCCATGTGCTGAAGGCAAGCCGGTGATCGGGCCGGCTGGAACTGTCTGGGTGATGGTGGCAGCTAACCCGGTCGACTTCCGCAAGGAAACGGAGGGGCTTGTCATGTTGGTACGCGAGCACATGAAGGCCGATTTCGTTCTCGGGTGATGTTTATGTGCCCCGTGCCAAGCGGGCGGACCGGATCAAGCTGGTCCTCTGGGATGATACTGGTTCGTGCCTGTTCGCCAAGCGGCTTGAGGAAGGCGTCTTCCGTTGGCCGAAGATCGAGGATGGCATGATGTATTTGTCGGCGACGGAATTGTCGGCGCTGCTCAAAGGGTTTGATTGGAGGCGTGGCCACGCGGCACGGAGAGGGTCGTCCCGGCTCCAGCCGGATAATTGTGGGCCGCGCTGCGGCAAAGTGAATCTTCGTCGCCAGGCGGGCACGAATATACTCTGATTTGCTCGTGGGCGATAACCTTCCTGCTGATCCCGAGACGCCAAAGGCGATGCCGCTTGCCGAGCGCCAAGCGAGGGGCTGCTCCATCAAGGAGCTGCAGCGTCATCGCTTTGGCCGGAAGGCCGAGGCGCTTCCCGAGGAGCAGACGCTGCTCGGGCTCGAGGAAGCACAACAGGTTGCGGCCCGCACGAAAGCCAGCCAAGACGAGACAGCTCCGGAAGGTCGGACGGAGTGCGGACGCAAGCGCCGCACAATCGCGGAGCACTACCGGCGCATCTGCCGCGTATCGAGGTCGTGGTCGGTATCCTGGCCGTCCTAGTGAGGGCAAGTGGCAGCATGATGGAAACCGGGGGAGCGGAGGATCGAGCAAGACCGAAGAGCTCTAAGCAAACAAGCGCGACCCGTTGATGAGGCCTCGATCCGCGATCTCCATCAGGGCCAGCGGCCATGGCATCGGTCGCACTAACAGGCCGTATACATGAACGTACCCGGTCCAAATGTTGTCGAACCTCTTGCACCTGCCGGACCGTCTGTACACGAAGCTTTCGATGAAGGCTGCGTCGGTTGCCAGGTCATGTATTACGAAGCGACGCGGCTCCGATCGTGAGCGCCCGCTTGCGGCCAACACGGCGAGTACCACGAGCCGCTCTTTCGATACAACCGGGACAGGTTCTTGTGGCTGACCAGATAGCCCTTAAGCAAAACATGCTGGCGTCGATTACGCCCGAGCTGAGTTGTGCGGTTGATGCGTTTGCCCCGCACGATCTGCAAGGATGAAATCCATCGACTACGAAAATCGCAAAGCGGAGGAAATGCATGCCCCGCCAGGTCCAGATCGATGATTCGGAGCCAGAAGAGTGACGCCAGAGAAATGCCCGACTCGTCGCCGTCGTCGCGAGCGGGATGACGTACGGTATTAAGCTGGGTTCGGTAAGCGCGATCTATTCAAGCCGGACGCGGTGACCATGGACGGCATGTTCTGGATCGGATCGATGACGAAGGCGGTGACGACGGCAGGCGCGATGCAGCTGGCCGAACAGGGCAAGCTGTCGCTGGATGCGCCGATCGGCGAGGTGCTGCCGGATCTCGCCAAGCCGAAGGTGCTCGAAGGCTTCAATGCCAACGGCGCGTCAAGGCGGTGGGCTGGCACGAGGCGGATCACGCTGGGTTGGCTCATGACCCACACCGCGGGCTTCTGCTGCCACCATGTGGAACGGCGACTCGCGGCCTGGAGAACACCGGCACGCCGACGATCACGATGGCAAAGACCCCGATCGCCTCGGATCCGGCACGCGCTGGGAATACGTCACCAACATCGATTTCGTCGCCAAGGCCGTGGAGGCCGTCAGCTGTCAGCGGGGTGATGCGCGATCATCTGCTCGCGCCGCTCGGCATGAGCGAACCGCATTTAAGAACCGATGGCATGCGCAAGCGCCCCGACTTTATTCGACCACTGGCGATAACATCAAGTTCACTCAGTTGATCCTCAACAAGGGCCGCGGCAACGGAAACCAGGTGCTGAGGCCGAAACGGTAGCGGCGATGGGGCAGAACCACATCGGCGATCAAACTCACCAATGGCGTTGATCACGCGGTGTACAGCATCGTTGGCTCGATGTGGCGGAAGACCGGCTGCGCCTCGATCGTCTGAGCTTCGATCGTCTAGGCCCCAACGCCGCCGGTCGAGACTTTCTTCCCCTGGGTTACGCCCATCCTGACGAGACAACAAGGTCTCAACCGGCGGCGTGATAATGCGCTCGGGCGATGGCGGAATCGAACCGTCCTCCGGAAGATCAGCTAGGCAGAGAGTACGCACGATCCAAAGCGCAGCGTCCACTAGCCGCCCTCCAACAATGTGACTTCGATCTGATTCGCTCTCAAAAGGTGCCTTCGCGTCCAGACCTCCTAGAGGTTACTCATCCCCTGCATCATAGAATGCACGAACTTGATGGAGCCACAATCATGAAGCAGTTCACTCCCTTACGTTGAACGCGAGCAGTGGGAAAGAGAGAACTGGATGAACAAGACCTGCTGTTCCGTTTCCGGTTGTCTCCGCATCGTTTAGCGGTACTCCACAAGGCTGTGTTCGGCCATGGGTATCACCCGTCAATCAGCTTGCTGTCAGGTTGACTGAGTACAATGGGAGAGCGCCACAACCTTGGCAAAGGAAAAATCGACATGCTCAATCAAATCAGCCACTCATCAACATTCGCTGGCCAAACTGACGAGCTAAGTGCGTATTGAACGAACCCGCTACGCGGCAGTAGGGGGCAAACCTGCTGAACTGAGGTGTCCTGTCTGAGAGGATGTTGGTCTTCGCACCACCCCTCTCAAGACAGGAGACCCAGATGGCTATGATGAGCCCTCTTCGGCAGCGCATGATCGAGGACATGACGGTCCGCAATCTGTCGCCGTCGACTCAACAATCCTATATCTATGCGATCGCAAAGTTTAGCCGCCATTTCGGTTATGCCCCGGACCGGTTGAGTTTCGAGCAGGTCCGCGCCTACCAACTACATCTCATCGGCCAAAAGCGCTCGTGGTCCCACATCGATCAGGTGGCCTGCGCGCTGCGGTTCTTCTACGGCGTCACACTCGGGCAGACGGAGGCATTCGAGCGGATCATTGGTGGCCAGAAGCCCGACAAGCTCCCGCTCGTGCTTAGTGCCGAAGAGATCGAGCGCTTCCTGGACGCGGTTACAGGGGTGCGCAATCGCGTCGTGCTGGCGACGGCTTATGCGGCTGGCTTACGGGTTAGTGAAGTCGTCCGCCTGAAGGTGAGCTCGATCGACAGCAAGCGAATGTTGATCCACATCGAGAACGGCAAGGGCGGCAGGGATCGTTACGCGATGCTTTCTCCGCGACTGCTGGAGATTCTGCGTACGTACTGGATGCGAGCCCGACCGGGGCTGTGGCTATTTCCAGGCCAAGACCCAAGTGAACATGTCAGCGTCCGCTGCGTCCAGGCGGCCTGCCGCGCCGCCCGCCGCCGCGCTCGGCTTGCCAAGCCGATTACTGTCCATACGCTCCGGCACTCGTTTGCGACCCATCTCCTGGAAAGCGGGATCGACATTCGCATCATTCAAGTTCTGCTCGGACATGCCGACCTGGGATCGACCGCGCGCTACGCTCAGGTTGCGACCAACCTGCTCGCCCGCACGACCAGCCCATTCGATGGACTCTCCGTCAGGGTGATCCCACCCGACTGAGCTGCGCATATGCGCCCCGTGCTCGAGGTGGCGGACATCCTCCGCCGCCACGGCGGCGCCTTCCGTGCCGCGCAGGGTCCTCGGCTGTCCTCCGATCAGCGCCGTGTGATGGCGGCCATCGAGGCGTGTCGCACAGCGACGCTCGGCGGCCACGTCGAGCGGTGCGACGACTGCGGCCTGGTCCGCGTCGCCTATAACAGCTGTCGCGATCGGCACTGTCCAAAGTGCCAAGCGCTCGCGCGCGCCCAATGGCTCGCCGAGCGCCAGGCCGACCTGCTGCCGGTCCCCTATTTCCATGTCGTCTTCACCGTGCCGGCGCCGGTGGCCGCCATCGCGCTGCAGAACAAGACGGCGGTCTACGACATCCTGCTCAAGGCAGCAGCCGAGACGATCCGTCTCATCAGCGCCAACCCGAAGCATCTCGGTGCCTAGACCGGGATGATCGCCATTCTCCATACCTGGGGCCAGACCCTGACGCATCAGCCGCATGCCCATTGCCTCGTGCCAGGCGGCGGGATCGCCCCTGATGGAAGCTGGGTTCATTGTCGCCCCGGCTTCTTCCTTCCCGTTCGCGTCCTGTCACGATTGTATCGTCGGCTGTTCCTGGAGCGCCTGCAGGCGGCGTTCAATGGCACCAAGCTCCAGCTCTTCGGCCATCTCGCGCACCTCGTCGAGCCAGCGGCATTCGCCCGCCATCTAACCGCCCTCCGCAAGGTCGAGTGGGTCGTCTACGCCAAGCGTCCCTTCGGCGGACCAGAACAGGTTCTGGCCTATCTCGGGCGCTACACCCATCGCGTTGCAATCGCCAACGGCCGGCTCCTTACCTGTGACCAGGGCCACGTCCGCTTCCGGTGGAAGGATTATCGCGCTGGCAACAGATCCAAAGTGATGACGCTCGACACTGAGGAGTTCCTTCGTCGCTTTCTGCTCCACGTATTGCCGAAGGGGTTTCGCCGCATCCGTCATTTTGGCTTCCTGGCGAACGCCTGCCGCGTCGCCAAACTCGCGCGCATCCGAGCGGCGCTAAAGGCGCCAGAGCCGCCTCCGCCTGCCGAAGCTGTCGACTATCGTGAGCGCTGCGCCATCCTCATTGGTCACCGCCTCGACTTGTGCCCCATCTGCGGAGGCCGCATGGTCGAGATTGGGCCTGTGCCGCGTGCGCAAACGCCGCGACGCGCAGCACCTCGCTGCGATACATCATGACCGACTACCTCGACTTGTTCGCTCCCACTGCAGGCATCGCCATGCCGACGTTCTCCGTCGGAACGATCAAGCACGCTCACAACGCGCGGCGAACGGGCGATAGTCAGCCGCTTGGGCTTGACGCGCCGTTCGACGCTATCGACGCCGGCATCCTCTGCTGCCAATATCAACGGCAATCTGCGGCCACACTCGCTCGCGGGCCCGACATCGGGTCAATCGCGCCTACCGGCGCCTAGATCGAGCCCCCATAGGTCCTCGCTCACAAGACGCGGCTTCGTTCAATCCAGCTTCAAATAGGTCCCGCGCTGGACTTGCGGCGAGATCTGCGACGCGGGACCTATTTGAACCCTCCAGTATTCCGACGGAAGTCGGCCACCCATTCCGATCGAAGCCGACCACCCTGTTGAGACCGGCCTGACGCTCTCGAAGACGGCGATCGAATCGCGGACCAGCCCACCTTTGCGACCAAGCAAGGGAAGGTCTGATGCCCGCCGAGAGAGCGCCGATGCGGAAGGTTCGAGAAGTTTTGAGACTGCGGCACGCCCTTGGCGTGAGCGAGCGGCAGATCGCCGTCACGGTCGGCATCAGCCGATCGACGGTTGGCGAGTATCTGCGGCGGGCTGCCGTGATCGGCATCACCTGGCCGGTGCCGGAAGGGATGGACGACGGCGAGCTCGAGCGCCGGCTGTTCACGCCGCCGACGTTCGAGGAGAAGCCGGCGCGGCCGTTGCCCGACTGGACGGCGGTGCACCGGGAGCTGAAGCGGCGCGGTGTGACGCTGCTCCTGCTGTGGGAGGAATATCGCGCCGGGCACGCCGACGGCTATGGCTACAGCCGGTTCTGCGATCTCTACCGGAAATGGAGCGAGACGATCTCGCCGACCATGCGGCTGGTGCACGGGCCCGGAGAGAAGTTGTTCGTCGACTTCGCGGGCGACACCGTGCCGGTGTTCGATGCCGCGACCGGCGTGCAACGGCTGGCCCTGTCTTCGTCGCGGTGCTGGGAGCATCCAACTACACCTTTGTCGAGGGCGCTGGTCGGAAGGGCTGGCCGACTGGATCGGGTTACACGTCAATGCCTTGCGCACGATCGGCGGCGTGCCGAAGGCGATCGTTTGCGACAATCTGAAGGCCGGCGTCACCGCCACCTGCCGCTATGAGCCGGGCATCAATCGCACCTACCAGGAACTGGCCGAGCATTGCGGCACTGCGATCCTGCCCGCGCGTCCGAGGAAGCCGCGCGACAAGGCGAAGGTGGAAGTGGCAGTGCAAATCGTCCAGCGGTTCGTGCTGGCGCGGCTGCGCAACCGGCGCTTCTTCTCGCTTGACGAACTCAACGCGGCCCATCCGCGAGGGGTTGCCGACCTCAACGCCAAGATCATGCGCAAGCTCGGCGTGAGCCGCAACGAGTTGTTTGCACAGATCGACAAGACGGCGCTCGAAGCCTTGCCGCCGCTGCCGTATCAGTACGCCGAGTGGAAGAAGTGCCGCGTCGCGTCCGACTATCACGTCGAGATCGCCGGTCACTACTACTCGGTGCCCTCACGCCTGATCCGCGAGGAGCTTGAGGCGCGCATCACCGACCGGACGATCGAGATCCTGCACAAGGGCGTCCGGGTCGCCAGCCACGCCCGCTCTTCCGTACCCCATCGCCACACCACGATCCCGGAGCACATGCCGAGCGCGCACCGGCGCTATGCCGAATGGACGCCAGCGCGGATCAAACGAGAAGCCGCCAAGATCGGCCCCGCCACGATTGCTCTCGTCGAGGCGATCATGAAGGCCAAGCCTCACCCCGAGCAGGGCTTCCGGGCTTGTCTCGGCATTCTGCGGCTCGCGCGCAGCTACGGCTCGGCCCGCATCGAGGCCGCCTGCCGGCGCGGTAACGACATCGGCGCGACCTCCTACAGCTCGATCAAGTCGATCCTGCAGCACGGGCTCGATCGCGCCTACGCCAACGAGAGGCCGCCGGACGACCCACCGATCCGCCACGGCAATATCCGCGGCACCGATTACTACCACTGAAGAAAGGAGAGACGATGTTGACACATCCCACCCACGACCGCCTCGTCGCGCTTGGGCTTACCGGCATGGCGAAGGCCCTCGACGAACAGCAGCGACACCCCGACATTGCCGCGCTGGCCTTCGAGGAGCGCCTCGCACTGCTCGTCGACCGTGAAGCGACCGAGCGCGAGAACAAGGGGCTGGTTGCTCGGTTGCGGTTCGCAAGTCTCCGGCAGAACGCCGTCGTCGAGGATATCGACATGAAGGCGCCGCGCGGGCTCGACAAGCCGCTGTTCCAAAAGCTCGTCGCTGGCGAGTGGATCGACCGGCATCAGAACCTGCTCATCATCGGCCCGACCGGCGTCGGCAAGAGCTGGATTGCTTGCGCCTTGGGCCACAAGGCCTGCCGGGACAACCGCTCCGTGCTTTATCAACGGCTGCCGCGGCTGTTCGAGGCGCTCACCCTCGCGCGGGGCGACGGCCGCCATGCTCGCCTCCCCAGGACCCTGGCGCGCGTCGAGCTTCTGGTCCTCGACGACTGGGGACTTGCCCCGATGACTGCCGAGCAGCAACGCGTATGGCGCGACAATCAGGATGAGAGCGGCGCGTCAATCAAGATGAGACGAGGCGGCCGAGTCAGAAGATAATTGACGCTGGCTGCGGGCTTGGCAAGGCTTGATTGACGCTGCGCGACAATCAAGCGGCATTGCCAGCGTCAGTCACCGCCTTCTCGAGTTCATTTGGAGTGGCGTGAACCGGCGGCCGGCCTGGACCGCGCCTGCGATCGAGAGCAACTTTTCGACGGTAGCTCTCGACGTTCATCTCGAGGATCGTGGCGTGGTGCACCAGGCGATCGATCGCCGCCAGTGTCATCGCCTGATCGGGGAAGATACGCCCCCATTCGCCAAATGGCTGATTGGCCGTGATCAGCAGCGAGCGTCGCTCGTAGCGGGAGGCGATCAGCTCGAACAATACGCTGGTTTCCGCCTGGTCCTTGCTCACATATGTGATGTCGTCGAGGATCAGGAGGTCGTAGCGGTCAAGCTTGGCGATTGCGGACTCCAGCGCCAGCTCGCGCCGGGCCACCTGCAGCCGCTGCACCAGATCAGTGGTACGTGCAAAGAGAACGCGCCAACCGTCCTCGACGAGAGCCAGGCCGATCGCTGCGCCGAGATGGGTCTTGCCGCCGCCGGGTGGACCGAACAGCAGCAGATTGGCGCCGGTCTTCAACCAGACGTCACCGGCGGCGAGCGCCATCGCCTGTGCCTTTGACAGCATAGGCACGCTCTCGAACTCGAACGTGGCGAGCGTCTTGCCGGCGGGCAAACGCGCTTCCACCATGTGTCGTTCGATGCGGCGGCGGGTGCGATCGGCTGCCTCGTGCTCGGCAAGGGCCGCAAGGAAGCGGGCGGCGGGCCAGCCTTCCTTGTCCGACTGCGCGGCGAGCTTCGGCCAGATCGCCTTGACGCCGGGCAGGCGCAACTCATTGAGCAGCAGCTCGACGCGGGCGGCATCGATGGAGGTAGCTCCGCTGGTCATGCTGCTCCTCCCAGGTTCGAGTGGGCCGACACGATGCTGACGGAGGCCAGCTCATCGTAGACGTCGAGCGACGCCAGCTTGACGGCGACACTCGGGATCGAGGCCGCCTCGGGTCGGAAGCGATCGCGCAATGCCGCAAGATCGGGTAACCGTCCGGCATCGAGAGCGGTCGCGATCGCCTCGGCGAGCTCGGCTTCGCAGGCTCGCTCATGGGCCAGAGCCAGAAGCTCGACCGTCACCTTGCAGGCGCGCCGGTCGTCGCCATGCTCCCGCAAGGTCTCGAAGAGGCGCTTGTAAGCCGCGCGCGGGAAGAGCTGATCGCGATAGACGAGATTGACGAGCGCCATCGGCTTGCGCCGCAGGGCATGGATGACGTGCCGATAATCAACGACATGCCCGCCGTGGTTCTCCGACACAGGCCGCCCGCGCCGCAGCGTCCCGACCGGCGTGACGCCGAGGAAGCATTCGAGCCGGTCGTCGAAGATGCGCACACGCAGGCGATGGCCAATCAGTCTTGAAGGCACAGTGTAGAACACGCGCCGCAGGATGAAGCCGCCTGACGACGTCACCGGGATCACCTTCTCCTCGAAGTCGGTCGTGCGGCCTTTCGGCAGTGGCGCCAGTGCTTCCTTTTCGAGCGCGATCCGCTTAGCGAGGTTGGCGTTGCGCCGGCCGACAATCTCGTCGACAAAAGCCCGGTAGGCATCGAGACTGATGAAGTCGCGCGTGCCCCGCAGCAACAGCGCATCCTCCAGCGCTCGTTTGAGATGACCGTGCGCGCTCTCGATCGAGCCGTTCTCGTGTGCAATGCCCGCATTGTTGCGCGTTGGCGCCATGCCGTAGTGGCCCATCAGCGCGGCGTAGCGCTGTGTCAGATCCTCCCGCGCGTCGGCCGCCAGATTGCGGAATGCTGCCGACAGGCTGTCGCTGCGATGCTCCCGCGGAACGCCGCCGAGCGCCCACAGGGCGTTCTGCAAGCCCTCGGCCAGGGCGACGAAGCTTTCGCCGCCGAGCACGACATGGGCATGCTCAAAGCCGGAGAACGCCAGCCGGAAGTGGTAGAGCCGGTGATCGAGCGTCTCACCAGCAATGGCAATGCCGAGCGGGCTTGTATCGGTAAAGTCGGACAGACCCAGACGACCGGGCTCGTGCTCCTGGCGGAAGATCACGTCCTGTTCAGGGCCATTGAGCGCCCGCCAGGCATTGATGCGCCGCTCCAGCGTGCGTCGGATGTTGGGGTTGAGGTCGGGATGCCGACGGCGCAGCTCGTCCAGCACGCCGATCACGCGGATGCCGGGCGCAGCCTTCAGGATCGGAACGATCTCGGCGTCCCAATAGGGCACGAGCGGATCGGACCGTCGCCGGCCTCTCGGCACCTTCTTCTGCGATGGCAGGCGCAAATCGTCCTCGATCCGATACGCGCTCGCTTTCGAGAACCCCGCCTTGGCCGCCGCGGCCTCGGGAGACAATGTCAGTCGGTAGGTCATGTACAGCCTCATCTGGTGGTCGGTGATGTGAAGGCCAGGCAAGGCATCGATTCCCTCTTGTCGAGACGAATCAACAGCTTGCACCAGCCGCACCCAGCCGCCAGACCGGTCCGAAAAACGCGACGCCGATGGGAACGGTCCTCCGGTCGGGCTACGCCCTCCCTTCGGTCCGTCCCCATCGGCGCAGTCTCATCCTGATTGTCGCTAAGGTCTCACCTTGATCGCCGCCGCCCAAACGCGACCTGTTGGAGATGATGGAGGATCGCCATGGCCGCGGCTCGACCTTGGTGACAAGCCAGCTCCCGGTCGAGCATTGGCACGAGCTCATGGGCAACCCAACCATTGCCGACGCTATCCTCGATCGCCTCGTACACAACGCCCACAGGCTCACTCTCAAGGGCGAGAGCCTGCGCAAAGCCGCAGCCAAGCGTCAGACGCTTGACGACGAGCCCGCCAACTGACCTGATGACGACGTCGTCGCGAGTGCCCGCCTCGGCAGGCGGCCGGGATCATCGGAATCCACGGCCGGCTTCAATCGGTACAGGCGGCCGGCTTCGCCCGGAATCCGCGGCCGACTTCGTCGGAATACGCACTAAGCGAGACGGGAAACAGTGAGAGGTTTGATAAAGCTCTTGCGGGCCTGCCCGAAAGAATGGGCTGCTGCACCAGCAGGGCAGATGCGTCGGATCCAGCCGATCCCGGCACATCCTCTCCACCTAGGATGAGCAACTCGTTGTCCCGACACAGGACGGCCGAGTTGCAGGACGGGAACAGAACGAACATCTGCGTTGGCCTCACTGCAGAATGGCTAAGCAATCTTCCGAGCAGCCCGAGATCCCGAATGGCTGCGCTGACACCCGGCTCGGATGGGCACCTCTCAGCGGCTGCGTGCCAGCGGCGTTATGAGAGTCTTATGCGATCTTTGCGAAAAGGGGGCGTAGAAAGGTCTGAGACGCCTTTTCGTGCAAGGGCCGACGTGTTCAGGGAAGCTGGCGTGTTTCTTTCCGAAACAGGGCACACATACACATTTCGCGATGAAGAGAGCTTCGCGGAACTGGAGCGCGAAATTACCGCCAATGGCAGAAAGTATTCGCTCAGCTTGTGTTTTGAGCGGGATGGACGACGTGAAAGACACTTGGTTGCGACGTCGGTGTCGGACGGGATCATTACGCTGTTCGATCCCAACTATGGAGAATTTGCTGTTCGACCAGAGGACATCGCTGAATTGTTCCAAAAACTCGCCAATCGTTACAGGCACCCGAACAGATTGGAACTGTTGAGTATCACCACGCAAAGGGTGGAAACCGAGTAAGGGCGTGTCTTTTGAGATCGCCGGGCTTGTCGCCTGGACCATCCGCCGCACGAATCGGTCTGGAGGGCTCCCGCGAGTGCCCGCAACCCTCGCGGAGATGCGGGTGACGGTTTCGACATGCTGAGACTCGTTGCCTCCATGCCGCGTGTTGACCCCAAGGAAAGTCGGAAGGCCAGTGGATTCGAGCGATAACGCGGGTCTCGATCAATTGATCGTGCTTCGAGCAGAGAACTGGCCTCGCTTGCACAAAGCATCGGCCCCGACGTTGCAGCTGTCCGCGCAGCCATCCCCCCAACCCTGGGAGCAGCATCCACCACAAACACGCCACAATGGGGGCCGTTCTGCTGCTGGGTCATGCGGGCTGACTGCAGCCGGGCGCCAGTTTTGCTGCGAGCTGTTCCGCAATGGTGCTGTTGCGCGATCCGGCGGATTCATAGTGATGATCAACCACCCGTTTCGGCGCGCGGGTATCGAGCATGAGTAGCGACCAATAGGCATCGTTACCCAGACCGTCCTCGTTCACCGGTAGAAATTAAAAGCTGGCTGTGTCGCACCATTCTCGTCCTGTAGGCCGTTCGCGCGGCCGACCAAGCGCAGCAGATGACTTTGCGCGGGCCCAACGAGCCGCGTCTGCGCGGCAAGATACTCATCATGCCTTGCATGCTGCTCGTGCGGCAGAGCGTAAGCTCTGGCAACTCCGTGGTGCCGTGCAACAAGCCGGCATCGGCTGAGGCTCTCGGGTACGAACCCCCGATCGAAATATTCAACATCACGAATCGTGCGATGTGGACCGCAAATCGAGCACATGTCCAACACTTCGATGGATATCTGACCAGCGAGCCGTAGCAGTCGATAGCGACGCGGGTCATGGCATCTGCTGCTTGGGCGCAACCGAAGCTCGCACCCCCAGGGCGCTTGAGGCAGCGAGCTCCTCCTGAACCGAGCCAGATTGCCCAGCGCCTGGCCCGCCAGCGGCACAGAGATAGTCGTGCAGCTCACTCAGACAAGCATCTGCGCTCTTGAGTTCACGCCGGTCCTGTGGAGCAATCGTGAGATCGGCAAGCTTATACACAGCATTGCGCTGGTCCATCAGGCTTGTAATCATCTCGTCCCGGTCCGCGGTTTGTATTTTCGGACGGTTGGTGTCGTGTCGGAGGTTGCGCCTGATCACGTCCTCGTTGGTATTGAGCCAGATCGAGACCGCTTTCTCGCCGATACAACGCCGGGTTTCTTCGGTCATAAACGCTCCGCCACCGGTTGCGAGCACCAGTGGTCCCCGATCGAGCAACCGGCTGATCTCCTTCACCTCGAGATCCCTGAAGTGCGCCTCGCCGTCCTCCGCGAAAATCCTGGCTATAGACTTGCCAGCCTTCGCCTCGATCTCTTTATCGGAGTCGACGAACATCAGCCCCAGCTGCTTTGCAAGTGCACGTCCCACACCGGATTTCCCGGCCCCCATCATGCCAACGAGCACGATCGGTCGGTTGCCGAGGGCGCCAACAATCTCTCTTGCGCTTGCGGACCGCGCCGCGCGTGTCGGCCGGGCCAACACACGAGCAGTGCTAGCGCCAACTCTACTGCTGGCTTCGGCTTCCCAATGGGGGATCTCTATGGCCCCCTCGGGGATGACAACCTTGTTGCACACCCGTCGCACGTGCTCCAAGAGTTGCTCGACTACAGAGTCATCCGGGGGCTCTTCGCTCCCTCGCTGCAGCCGTTTGAGCTTCTGGAGCTCCTTGTACGTCCCATGATTGTCGAGCTTGGCCATGTAGCTGTCCGCCGTGTGAAACTCCAGCTCAAAACGGTAACCGCCCGGCGTGGCGAGCACAGTCTTGATGCCGGCGAAGGTCCGGGATCTCGTTCTGAACCAGTTGGTCGTGCTGACCTCGCTGTAGCCGCTCTCGTCGAACGCTAGAATGGCTTTCTTGAAGGCACGTGTAAAATCCCTATCAGAGAATTCGAAGACGTGGCGTACAGCGTTGTTGAACAGCTGCGCGCCGGCCTCAGAGCTAGCCTGTATTCCAGTGAGTTCGTCTGTCAGCGAGTTTTCCGATCTCAGACGCTTAGTCAAATGGGGCATCTTCACCTCGATGCCGGATGTCCTAAGGCCTTCGGCAACCGAGATTACCGCCCGGGTGATGTCCTTCTCTTGAGCTTGAGCGCGGGAAACCTCCATTCGGGCGCGCTGTGCCGCCTCCTCGCGAGTCAATGTGATTGTCGTGGCGACATCCTCAGCAGCAAGCGTTGGAGCCGAGGGTTTGCGCAGAATGCCCAGCTCGGCAGCAAGCTTGATCGAGGCTTGCATGACCGAAGCCGCGAGCGTCGGATTGTCCTTGAGATCCTCCAAAGTCGCATCGACATCAAAACGGCCTTGGTTGAGGGTAGCCGCTATGCTCTTGGTGTAAGGAGCCGATTTCAAGCCGGGTGTCTGTTGCAGCAGGCGCTGAAGGTGGCTGCTCTTAACCATAAAGGTGTAAGCGCCAGTTTCGGATTTATAGGCGTCAGTTCCAACCTTGATGCCGATGCTTAGCAGATTCTTTGCACTTTGCACGACGTCGTGCGGAGCGTAACCATCCGGTCGCGGGTCGATGCGCGCAGGGTAGCGGTCCACCAGAACCTGGACACGGTCCCGTGGGTGAGTCGTTGCCGGATAGGTCTCGGCTAGTTGCGGAAATAGCTCGCAGAGCTCTTGGCTCAAAGCGAGCTGTTTCACACTCGCTGAGGCGGCTGTTTCGGGCAGGAGTAGTTCGGGCGGCACTTGCTCGTCCAGACTTGCCGCCCACGCCTCGAGCTCGGTAAGGAGCAACTCGGCTGTCTCGAGCGCGACCGGATGGTGTGCCAGCTCGATATCGTGCCGCGCCTTCTCGAGCTTTTCCCGGACGTTGCGAGCACTGACCTGATCTTGTTCCAACAGGCCGCGGATGTCTCGCTTGAGCTCTCGGTGGATGCCTTCGTACGTGCCGAATATGGCACGTTCGGCAAACCACTGCTGGGCTTCATGTGATTGAGCTAGAAAACCTCGCTGCAGGCCGGTATAAGTTTCTAGCACATTCCGCGTGGCGGCGAGAATCTGGCTCGCGCGACCGAAATTGTAGCGGCCCTCCTCAATCGCCGGGGTATGCGATTTTGGCGGCTTGAGGGAGCGACTTCCACGAGCTTGCTCGTCTTGGTCGAATTGCCTAACGTGCTCGTAAAGCTGCGGCCGGTCGCCGATAATGATGAGACTATCCCCGTCGAAGTCACCGTCCAGCTTCTTCTGTTCATTAGGTGGCACCGCGACTATCGAGCCTGGGGCAAACACCTCGGTTGCCTGAAGGATTCCTACGCAGTCGACCGGCGTGTCTTCCGTTACGCGGTCCTTGCTCTTTATCCAGCTCGAATGGCACTTGACGTCTTCGGCGGACATCACCAACCCACGGTCGGCGAAGTCGGCCGGCCATATTTCGTCGGGCACCACGATCAGAAGCCCTTTGGCAAAGAAAGTCGGATCGTCGGCTGTCAACTCCTCCCCCGATTTCTGGGCGACGTTGAAGCTGTATTGTATGGTCACGCACTGATCGAGAAACGCCGCAGTCGGGTCCCCATCAACGGCCGACCTGACCCGGTCGGGGGCGAACGGGCGCAGGTTGGGCTTATCGTAAGGCGATCGCCCGATCAGCACGCCAGCAGCGCTCAATGTTTCGCTCTTGAGCCTTGGCACATGGAGGCAGCCATCAGCCGATGGGATAGCGATGGCTCCCGGACCATTGATGTTCGCCGCTGTTATGGTGCGAAACAGCTCCTCCGACGTCAGCTCTTGCTTCACCCGACTCTCAAGCCAGCTCATCGCCTTCTGCCGGGCCTCATCCGCTACTTCCTCGCTGCGCGGATAATGTTGCAAGGCCGACGTTGGTAAGGATGCTCTGCTTCCCTCACCAAAGGCAAGCAGCCGGTCAGGACCTTCCCGCTCGACCGCCCGGCGAACAGCTGGCATAAGCTTAGCCAGCGAAGCCCGGATGAAGCCGCAGCCGTCATGCGGTCGCAATGCAATGGGTCCGTCCGGCCCCCTCAGCCGGAAGAGATGCTCCTCGTTGGCAGGACGGTCCGGCAGCAGCGCCAGCTTGAAGGCGCCTTCCAGCACGAAGTCGTGGGGTGATAGACCTTTGATCGCCGGAGGCGCCGCAAAACCCCTGCGCTGAGTGTAGTAATAGGCCTCTTTGAAAGGGGCCCAAGCGCGCGACAGCTGCTCGAATGCAGTGCCCTGTGCGGTTTCGGCATAGGGAATCGCCAGCAGCTTTCCCCCGGAAGCCTTTCTTTGCTCGCCTGGAGCACGGGCGGCAATCTGAGACACGGTCATTCGCGGCGGCTTTAACTTGCTCCCGCCGAACAGGTCCATTCGGTATGCGATACCGTTTACATTTACCGTACGCGCCAGCATGAAGGCGCTCGGGGCTGCGGGCAGTTGTATCGCGACGACGGGCAGGACCCCCGAAGTTAGTCGATGGAAGATCGAATACCGGGTCTCCGGCTCCGTGGCCAACGGCCGCCCATTTATGTCTACGACCGGCAACTGCATCAGTCCCGCCTCACCCTGCGGAGGCCTCGGGGCGTGGTCCATGGCTAGCAATACCTGATGCACGTCGAATACCGACGCAGGATGTTGGGCCTGGATCGCCGCCGCATCCTGCTCCATGAATAGGTCCAGCGCATCCACTGGATTATCCGCCTCGATCTGCGCAATCAGATTCCAGCTCATGCTGGACAGATCGCCTTGAATCAGGTCGCGAGCCCCAATTAGGACCTCTCTCGTGCCAAGCTGCAGCTCTTTCTGCCTGGTCCGTAAAATTGCTCCGTTGCCCTCGACGTAGGGTGACCTGAACAACTTCTCTAGCGCCGCACGAGCCTTGAGCGTCTGATAGATCGATAAAGCGGGGCGGCGGCTCGCAAGCGGCCCAAGGCTCCGTTCGGCATCGCTCGCGTTCAGATGCGCCTTGATCTTCTGCTCGAGCAAGGGCTGAAGCTCGTTGAGCACATTGAGGGCCTGCCTGCGGTGCCAGCGCAGCGGCTTCTGTGGGCTGCGCGCGAGCGGCAGCAGAGCAGCACTCAGATTACCCATGGTCTCCAGATTCTGGGTCGTAAAATCAGGAGCTTGACGCAATTCAGAGAGCCGGTTCAAGCCCGCCGACGCGAGCAGGCCGAAATCATCAACCAGCTGAGCCTTACCGAGCGCCTTGAAAATGGTCGCGATGTCCAGAACGTTAGCCTTCAACAGGCGATCATTATCATAGTGCAGGTAGTGGGCGAGCTTGTGCAACCGATCCTTCGGCAGAGCGGCCTCCGTAATCTCCCCGCTCTCCTCCGCCCTCATGATCGTTCGGGACAGAGCGTTGGCGAGCATACTCAGCTGAGGCGTGGTAAACACACCAAATCGTTGTGCTCCAGTCCCCAATGAGCGCGCGATGTCCATGGTGAACTGCCAGCACATCGCCTCCTCAGGCCACTTGCTGAATCCGTTCATGAGGTTCGCCACCGCCTGCGGAGCGAAGTTCGAGAGCTGATGCTGACGAGCTTCCTCGGCGATTGCCAACGTGGCCTTGCGACAATCCTCACCCTCCGGCCACTTGCTGAAGCCGTTTACCAGGTTCGCCAGTCCCTGCTCAGTAAAATCGGAGAACCGGACGCCGCGGCGAAGGACCTCACCGGCGATCGCAAACGTGGCCTCGCGACACTTCAGCGCATCCGGCCATTTGCTGAAGCCGTTCACCAAGTTTGCCAATGCCTGCGGGGTAAAATCGGAGTCGGCGCGGTGAATGACTTCATGCGCAATCGCACATGTGGCGTCGCGAGCGTCCCGAGCGTCCGGCCATTTGCTGAAGCCGTTCACCAAGTTTGCCAGTGCCTGCGGGGCAAAATCGGAGAGTTCGGCGCGGTGAAAGACCTCATGCGCAATCGCACCTGTGGCGTCGCGAGCGTCCGGAGCGTCCGGCCATTTGCTGAAACCGTTCACCAGGCTTGCCAAGTGCCGGGGAGTAAAATGCCGGGTGCCGCGACCAAGGACCTCACGCGCGATCTCAAACGTGGCGTCGCGACAGTCCGGCTCGTGCGGCCATTTGCTGAAGCCGTTCACCAGGTTGGCAAAGTCCGGATGATTGAAGCCAGAGAGTCCGAACTCACCGGGCGCGGCGCGGCGAACGACCTCACGCGCGATCGCAGACGTGGCCTCGCGACAGTCCTGCGCGTGCGGCCGTTTGCTGAAGCCGTTCACCAGGTTTGCCAACTCCTGCGGATTAAAACGAGAGAGCCGTGCGTCGCGGCGAACGACCTCATGCGCGATCGCAAACGTGGCCTCGCGACAGTCCTGCGCGTCGGGCCACTTGCTGAAACCGTTCACTAGATTGGCGAGATGTTGGGAGGAAAACTCGGAGAGTGCGGCACGGCGAAGGAGCTCACCCGCGATTGCAAACGTCGCGTCGCGCGAGGCCCGGCCGTCCGGCCACTTGGTGAAACCGTTCACCAGGTTAGCCAGTTCCTGAGGGTTAAAATGGAAGAGCTCGTCGCGGCGAAGGACCTCATCCGCGATCGCAAACGTGGCGTTGCGACCGTCCGGCGAATCAGACCACTTGCTGAGCCCGTTCACCAGGTTAGCCAGTTCCTGGTGGGTGAATTCAGAGAGCCGGACATGACGATCGCGGCGAAGGACCTCATCCGCGATCGCAAAAGTTGCGTCGCGCGAGTCCGCCTCGTTCGGCCACTTACTAAAGCCGTTCACCAGGTTGGCCACTTGCTGGTGAGTGAGTTCAGAGAGCAGGGCATACCGGTCGCGGCGAAGGATCTCACCAGCGATTGCAAGCGTAGCGTTACGACAGTCCCGCGCGTCCGGCCATTTGCTGAAGCCGTTCACAAGCATTGCCAAGTGCTGGTTCTCAAAATGCCGGGCGCCGCGGCGAAGGATCTCACCCGCGATCACAAACGTCGCGTCGCGCGAGGGCCGGCCGTCCGACCACTTGGTGAAACCGTTCACCAGAGTCGCCAGTTCCTGTGGCTTAAAATGGAAGAGCCCGTCGCGGCGAAGGACCTCACCCGCGATCGCAAACGTTGCATCCCGAAACTCCGGCGCGTCCCGCCACTTGCTGAAGCCGTTCGCCAGGTTAGCCAGGTTCTGGTGATTGAATTCAGAAAGCCGAGCATGACGATCGCGGCGAACGACATCATTAGCGATCACCAACGTGGCCTCGCGAGAGGCCGCCTCGTCCGGCCACTTGCTGAAGCCGTTCACCAGATTCGCAAGTGTCTGCGCTGCAAAATCGGAAAGCCGAAACACACGGCGCGCGGCGCGGCGAAGAACCTCAGACGCGATCGCAAACATGCCGTCGCGACAGTCGGGCGCCTCCGGCCATTTGCTGAAGCCGTTCACAAGCATCGCCAAATGTTTCTGATCAAAATCAGAGAGCTCGCAGCTGCGGCCGGCACGACGGACCACGCGGGCGATAGCTTCCGTGCCCTCACGAGTGGCCGCCTCCTGCGTCCACTTGCTGAAACCGTTCACCAGCAGCGCCAGATTGTGACTTTCCGCTGCGCGAAGTACTTTGGCGTCATCGCGACAAAATTCGGCGATTCGGACGGTTCCATTGCGGCATGTGCTCGACTGCTGATGCCGACCGAACGATGTCGCGAACAGCGCAAGAGCATCGGCCTTAAGTTCGCGCAATGACGCACTAGGGAGCTGCGCCACGCGAGCTGCGACCGCCTTGCAAGCTTCGATGCCTTCCTGACCGCCGGCCGGGCGACTTACAGCGTTGCATGCAGTGGCGTAGCCCCAGGATCTCCCGTGGCGGATATCGTCCTCGAAGTGGGTAACAAACTGGCTTCTGAACTGGGCGGCAGCCTTTTGCATGAAGGCCGCATGGTTCCTCTCGCCCGCCTGCTGCAGCCGCTTGTCGTGCTCCACCACTGCACGAGAGAATCCAACAATGCCGCGAGCGAAATAGATCGCGTGCAGAGCGGCGTTAGATTGTCGTTCCGATATCGGATCCCGCGTGCCCTGCGGGGCATCCATGCGCCTCCTTTTTGGCTCGGGATCCAGGTCGGCTTGTCGTGAACTCACGGACCGATCGGCACGGCGGTTGTCGACACCGGAACGCGACGAACCCTCTTCCCAATTTGGCGCGCCGTGATCCGCCAAATACCGCAAACCGGGCTCATCGACATGCGTATTCATGCTAGGATTGGCTGACGTGGGGCGCTGGGCATTGCTGGCCGAAGGTGTTCTTTGCGACGAGTCCGCCGCGAGCTCTGGATTCTCGGAGCGCAAACCCTGCAGGACAGAACCGAACGTCGAGCCATCGCTTCCGCCGCCACGATCTGAGACAGCGCTGGACCAATGCGTGTCTGATCCGCCGGATGCGTTCGTTCTCCAGTCAGCTCTCGTCAAAATCAATCTCCCATGCAAAGTATGCGCCGGTTACCGCCCTAGCACGGAGGGCCCCCCGCGGCAGCCTCAACGGCTTTGTTTCGACACCCCGAGCGGAATTCCTTCGCTGCGTCAACAACGTGAAGCGCCTCACTGCGAGCCACTATTTTTACTGTGCGCTCTGGCGCCGAACATATCGGCTGCATCTGACGTAAAGCTGACGAGCGCAACTGGGGATTGATCGGCGTAGTTGCATTGCATTACCAGCCCGCCGGACCGAACGTACAAATGATTACCCGCAGCGCGCGGGTATGCCCCGAAGCCGCTCCGGCCCGTTGGGGGCGTCGCCACATCTGAAAACATCGACGTAGTTGGAAAGCCCGGCTTGGCGGTAAGGCAACGTTGTTAATCCCGTCAGAGAGGGACGGCGCGCACGCTCTCAGTTATTGGCAACGGCTCAAGAAAGATCGAGCGCAGTTCTCCAAGCCCTTGAGGAGGTACAGTCGATTTTGCCCGAGAAAGCTGCGCAATTGAGAAGCGAACGGATGAATTTCGCAAGGCCCTCGCTGTATGCAGGCGGGCGATAGAGTTTACGGCCGCCCTGTTCGCGGCCGGCCAATGCAAAAGCGATCGCAAAAATGCGCACGCAATGCAATGCTGCTCTTCTGGCCGCAGTGGGATCCTAGGCCGTGCTGGTCGATGAAGTTATTGAGTTAGCAAAACTCAAGGCGGTCGAGCAGCGTGCCTGGAGCGAACAGACTACGGACTGGGCAAGCCGTTGCTCCGGGCGAGCTAGGAAGATGCGGGGAGGGGGTATTTGGGATTGAGCGAGAGTCTACGTTAACGCAGGTGTTCTGGAAACGCCTTGGTTTTTGGGCTCTTCATAAGAAATACGTTTCAAGGTGTTGGGAAAGCGGCTTGGTGCTAGGAGATGGTACAAGCCTAGCGCCTACGCACGTTGTAACTCGTTAGCCTCAGTGGACATAGAGTTGCCGAGGGCCGCACGACAATTCAAAATGTCGAACACTGCAGCTATTATCACAAAAGTCGGACTTTTGAAGACTTCGCTGGGCTTCGTCAAAGAGCAGTTTGACGTGACTTGCAGACTCCGCGTCGATTGAAATAGATTTGGAGGGTGTTTTTCTTTTTGGAGAATGACGTGGCGTTAGGAACTGTCAAATGGTTCAACCCGACCAAAGGCTATGGGTTCATTGCACCTGAGGGTGGGGGCAATGATGTTTTCGTACATATCTCGGCGGTCGAGAAAGCCGGCTATGCATCGCTCGTTGAAGGGGCGAAGGTCAGCTATGAATTGGTCACGAGCCGCAGCGGCAAGCAGGCGGCGGAAAACCTTCGGATAGGCTGACGCGGGTGCGGGTTGTGTAGAGACGCGCTCGCGGACTGGAGTGACCCGAATGCTGCGGCTCGTCACCTGAATTGTCTTTTGCATATGGATTGCCGGCCCTTCCACGGTTTCAGTCGTGGTGGGGCCTTTCTCTTGGGCTGGTTGAGGCACGAGCGCTCATCAGAAGTGATGGCTTATGCCGCACGCTCGCAATCAGGCATTCACAATTAGCGATCCGTTTTGCGCAAGCCGTGGGGTCCCGGGCCCGAAATCTCTTGTCTCGGCAGGACTCCAGTTTCATCATCGGCTGCAAAGCTGAAGGGAGGCCGCATATGGCTCGGTTATGCAGCTGGATGAGATCGTGGTTGGGGGCGCTTTCGGCTGCGTCCTTTCTGATGTCATCGCCGGTTAGGGCGCTAGACCTGCTCGCCATTGCTACACATGCAACGACCTCACGTTTCCGGGGGAACTGGCGCGTTCTGCCGATGGTTCGCGCATGGTGTTGCTAAAGCCTGACGGACCAGGGCCGTTCCCGGCGATCGTCTTGCATCATCAATGTGCAATTTCCACACGACAAAGGGGAGCCGAACCGCTCGATGGGAAGCTGGGCAGAAGTTGGTGTTTCGGCACGGCTAAGTCGTGCTGCTGGTCGATTCTCTTGGCCCGCGCGCCGTCGATTCCGTGTGTCTAGAGTCTAAAAAGGGCGTCAACTTCCCTCGGGGCATCCGCGATGCAATGCATCATCTTCGAAGCCTTCCATTTGTCGACAGGAAGCGCATTGCGCATGTGGGGTTTTCCTGGGGAGCCATGGTGGCGTTGATCTGCGGGGCGTTTTGCCGGGTGGCGAGGGTTTTGCCGCTAGCGTCGCATTCTATCCCGGATGCTTCACGATCAACTCGCCATATGGCCCTCCCTTCGAAATCGTTCGTAATCGTATTGATCATCCGGTTTTGATATTGATGGGCGGCGAGGACATCGAGACGCCTGCCGCCGAGTGCGTCTCGAAGCTTCAGCTGGCAAAAGACGCCGGCGCACCGGCCGAGTGGTACATTTACCCGAAGGCTACGCATTGGTGGGATTGCACGCATCTGAATGGCGCATCGAGAATAGATTCGCATGGGCGCAACCGAACCTAACGCTACAATGCCGAAGTCACTCGCGACTTCGAACGACGACTGTTCGAATTTCTTGAAAGGACCTGGGCGGCCAAGCATGGATAGGGGAAAATGGCTCGTCGTTCGCTCGACACCCCAGCGCAGGCTAGCGGCCGCGAGCTCTGGTGTGCATCCGATCACGGCGGGAAATGATGTAGTATCGGGCAAGGTAGGTATACCGTCTTGACGAGGCTTAACATTCATGAATGCTTCGTTTGACGAACCGCGATAGTTTGGAGGTTTCTGGAAGGGGGCGCCATTGTTTGAGACTGCCGATACAACCCTGTTGCCTGTGGTTTTCCGGCGCTGAGCGGGGCGGGAGCTTCAGGTGAATTTCCAGGTCACAGTGCTGAAGATCCTGGTGAGCTATCCGGACGGCTTTGCCGTGATGGACGATCTAAAGCGCGATATGGCTTTTCTGGCGACCAGCGGTCGCGATTGGTCAGAGCGGACCAAACGGCTTGGCGCCAGGGTACCGGACTTGGACATCTTCTCGCAGGGGCTGGTCGTGCGTGAGCAGGGCGGTTGGAAGATCACTGAGAAAGGGCGGGCCGTGCTGGAATTCATGGAGGCGCGCCCTACCCTTGAGGATACCGTTGTCCGATCCGCTGACGACAAGCCCTGCGCGCCCGCACCGCCGCTGCCGCTCTTGGGCGATCGAGCAAAGCGCCGACGCCAGCGGCGGGAACGACGCCGCGCCGCCCGCGAGCGGGCTCGGGCCGCGGCGTCCTGAGTGAGCCGCCCTTAGGTTCGTCGGCGGCCGTGCGATTCCGATTGGAACCTGGATCGAGATCGACTTAGACTGAAGCGGTACAGGCTTCCCGAGCATCCGACAGCGGCAGCCGGACGGCGCGCGACGAGCATCGCCGCTTGTGCAGATTCCCCTGGGTGGCGGACGGGCAAGCGGCATCACATGCAGATTGGCGCCGGCCGGTATGCTGCTCCTGCGAGCTATCTGGGTCCGCCAACACCTGTGGTTGACTTCAGCCGTTGTGTGCGCCTCCTTGATTGATGCTCATTGCGCCGTTGGACTGAACCGCGGGCGGATGTCGGGCGGATGTCATCCCCGGCCGGATCCCAGCCGCCGCGGCATCAGGACCTGTTTCGGGTTTCGATCCAGTTCCCTGCGCGGCGGTCGCCACCACTTGGCGCTCGACTGCGTCGCGGCCGAAGCGAAGAGGGCAAATGCATAGAGTATTCGGATATGTTCGATAAGTTACCGTTATGCGTCAGATATGAATAGATCATGAGTCACTGCGCTCCAGCGTCTTGGTCATCACTTGCGAGCAGCACGTTTGAGTCGTCGCATCGCCGTTGCCGACCTAGCCGCGCGCGAGGGTACTTCGGCTAGCACTATCGCGCGTGGAAAGAGGCGATCCGGGAGTTGCCATGGGACGCTCGCGGACGTGCTCGTCTCCCTTGGCCTCGTCGAGAAACTGGCCGACCGGGTCGACATTCGGAAAGACGATCTGGGCTTGGCGCTCTCCTAGCAGAGTTTACCCCAGCGTGGCCGATCGTACGCTGCGAGGCTGCGCCGGCAGGAGAGACAAGACGTCGAGGCGCGGAAGGACGAACCGGACGATGTCGATTTCAATGGCGTGGGCTTCTGATGACTGAATACTACGCCTGAGCAGCGCTTGGTGAGGGTCTGACGCCAGTAAGTGAACTGCGCTTCACGCAAAGCGGGCCTCGCCAATTTTCGATCTTCACGCCCACCGTTCCGGGATGATGTCGCCCGGGTGACGAGGCCTCTTCTGGCTCCCTTAGGTCCCCCTTTCGGCTTTGCGAAGGTGGACCCTGGATGCCGACGGAGAGGCTTGCGATGCGCCGTGTGCGCGATGTGATCAGGATGAAGGCGGCTGGGCTGCCGAGCCGCGAGATTGCTCGGCGGATGGGCGCCCTCGACAGTGCGGCTGACCATCCGGCGACTCGAGGCCGCAGGCCTGAGCTGGCCGTTGCCCGACGAACTCACGGACGCGGCCCTGGAGGCCCGCCTGTTCGCTAAGACCGGCAACGGTAACCGGCAGGGTCGTCGCCGCATCGCCGTGCCCGACTGGGCGGCGGTGCACCGCGAGCTCAAGCGCATGCACGTGACGCTGTCGAAGCGGTAGCCCATCCGCCAGTGCTTGGAGGCAGCACTGCTTGGCCCGCTCTTGTCCGGCGTGACGAAGAGATAGAGAGCACCGCCGGTCACGTTGGAAATCTTGGCCGGGCTCCACGCACCCTTGTCGAATTCGGTCGGGCGGCACGGCAGTCGACGTCGGTCCTGATCTGCTTGTGGTTGATGCACGCGCCATCGTTCTTGCAGCCCATTTGCTCACTTCCTTTGAACGGAATGGCGAAACTCGACGTGGACGTTTCTTCTCCCAATACCAGCACGATACCAACAACCGGACGGCTGGGATCGGATGAGAACAAACGTGACGAACACCGAGGTACGCGAAAATGCCAATTTTTCAAGGACTTCTGAATTGTGCGGACGGTTGCGGACGCTTTCAAACCGGTCTGAACAGCCTAGTTGGTGCCCGGTGAAAAACTAGAAGTAGGGGTTCTCCACCCACTCGTTCGCATACCGCCTCGTCGGACAGGCGGTAGATGGACTTGAGCAGCAACAATCCGATCATGAAGCGCGTCTCGGCGCTGGGTCGGCATTCTCGCTGCGCAGCGCTGCGATGTGCCGGTCGATCCAGGCCCACTCGATCCGTCCCGCAAGCTCCACCAGCTCGTGCTTCGGATTAATGATCTGGTCAAGCCTGACGCGGAACAGATCGTCTTCGCCTGTCGTCTCCGACTTTTTCGGTCGCACAGTTGTCCTCTGTCTCTCCACGGCAGCGAAATCACGGCTGGAGGCGAAAGGAATTCCAAATTGCAGGCTTCCGGCACATCACGCCACAAAAGCCTGCAATCTCAAAACCGCTCTCAGCCTAAAAAACAGACTCTCGCTCCAATGACTTGGGCAGTTCTTCACGGACGACCAAGTACTGAAGTTGTGCGGACCAGTAATCCCGGTCGGTCTCCGCTTCAGCCCCGCAAAAGCTGGCTCTGATCGGCCCAGCTGAGCGACCTCCTAGATTACTTAACCGCAGCAGGACTGTCGCACAATTCCAGATGCACGATCTCGATAGGCTCCCCACCGGAACCGTGAGAGAAGTAGCCCCTGCTGTGCTTCTAAAGCCATGCCTTTGATAGAAGCGTTCGGCATTGATGGTCGATCGCGGCGGGCGCCCCCGTCGAGCGTCATGAGAAATGAACCCAGATGTCTCGTGCCTTGTCGGGTTTGCGAGTTTGCCGATGTCCGGTCGTGTGTGGTCGGCGGATCACGGCAATTTTCGGCGAATCCCTCTTCCTAAGGGGAACCCGAGAGGATACGTATGCCGTGATAGGGGCTATCTTCTAGCGACCCTTTACTACATATTGGCTGATCTTTGGCGTGGTATCACGCAGGTTTCCTGCAGAGTTGGGCCGGCTTTCCTGCCCCAGTTTCGGGCCGTGATTGAGTCGGCGGCTCAACGCGGCGACCAAGTTACCGTAACGCGCTCCGGCCCGTGCTCTTGCGGCGTTCGCTGCCCGTTCGGGGAGCGGCGGCGTTGTCGTGAGCCAAAAGCAGATGAAGGGAGCGGCGGTCTCGATCAAAATCCCGAATTCCCGCTCAAGGCGCGGTTGGTCTATTTGGTCGAGGCGCTTGGCGATTGCCGCCTCACGCCGTTCGTCGGTGTCCGGCGAGGCCCTGCATCATGTCGTTCATGCATCTGATCCGCGGGGCATCGTCATCGAGCTCGTCGGCACGCTCAGGTCGAGTGGTTCCTTCTTCTCCAAGGTGTCACGATCCAGTTCCGGCTGCCGCCTGAGCTCGGTTGTCTTCGGATCCTTCACGTCGGCCTTGCCGTCGGCGCACGCCGGGGGTGCCATTGGGTGCGGCGGCAGCAGCCGTGAACTCGAGTCGTCCGGCCGGCTGCCGTTAGGCTTGGGCAGCGCTGGCGGTGCGAGGATGCGCTCCTGAAAACGTCGGTTGTCGTATGTGCCTTCTTAGCGCGGGTCGGAAGGAGCCCTGACATTATGACGATTTCATCTGATGGCGGGCGCTGCATCATCTCGCGGGCGGGGGGGTGAGCAGCGGGCGGGCGGTCTCGGACCGCGACACCATCTTTCCGGACTGGGCCGCTCTGCGCGGCGGCGATCAGGGTGAGACTCCGCATTGCCTCACCTTAATTGTTGTCGGATGCTAAGCCGTTGCCTCACGTAAATTGCTCCCTTGGATCGGGAACGAGCGGGGGCGAAGGTGGGGCGGCTAACCATGGCGACGCGGAAGGAACTGACGGCGGCGGCAAGAACGCGCTATCGGACCTCGGATCGCGCGAAGAAGGCGCGGATATTGGACGAGTTCGTCGGCATCACCGGATTCCATCGCAAGCATGCGATGCGGCTTCTTCGAGGTCAGGACGACGCACGCCCGAGCCGGCAGGCGCGACGCCGGGTCTATAATGAGGCAGAATACAACGCGCTCGTACTCCTTTGGGAGGCGTCAGATCGGATTTGCGGGAAGCGGCTGAAGGCGTTAATGCCTGCGCTGATTGAGGCGATGGAACGGCACGGCCACCTCGGCCTTGCCCCGAGACCCGCGACAAACGTTTGGCAATGAGCGCTGCGACGATCGACCGCGCGTTGGCACAGGTCCGAGAAGGATTAGGGTGCAAGCGCCGGCGGCTCGCGACGCACTCGTTGCGTCGCAGTATTCCAATACGGTCGTCGGCAGATTGGAACGATCCGGCGCCGGGGTTCGTCGAGGCTGACCTTGTAGCGCATAGCGGTCCATCGGCGCGCGGCAGCTTCATCCAGACCCTCGTGCTCACCGACATTGCTACCGGCTGGACGGAGTGCGCTCCTCTGATCGTGCGCGAACAAACGCTGTTGAGTATGGTGTTGACGGAGTTGCGCAAACAATTGCCCTTTGCGCTGATCGGCCTCGATACGGACAATGACACCTGTTCATGAATGAGACACTGAAAGCCTACTGCGATAGGGCCAACATTGTCTTCACGCGTTGCCGGCCCTACCGGAAGAACGACCAGGCGTTCGTCGAGCAGAAGAACGGTGCCGTCGTGCGCAGGATGGTCGGCTATCGTCGGTTCGAGGGCCTGGAAGCGGCCAAGCTGCTGGCTGAACTCTATCGATCGGCGCGGCTGTTCGTGAACTTCTTCCAACCCTCATTCAAACTGATGGCCAAGCAGCGCGACGGTGCTCGTGTGCGTAAGACATACAGCGCACCGGCAACGCCACACCAGCGCTTGGCCGCCGACGCCGCACGCCCGATGCGATTCGTCACCATCTCCAAGAAATCTATGCCGCTCTCGACCCGGTCGCGTTGTTGCGCGACATCCGCGGCGCGCAGGAACGCCTCGCGGCGCTCGCTGATACGCAGCCAATCGCCCATCCTGCTGCGGCATCGCAATCGATCGATCTCTTCCTGGCAAGCCTACGAACCGCCTGGAAAGACGGAGCTATGCGACCGACGGATCGGCCAATCGTGAAAGCGAAAAGAGGCCGGCGGCGTCCCGACCCGCTCATCCGGGCAACGCTAGATTTGCGAAAATGGTTTGAAGCCGAGCCTTGGCGGACTGGTAGCGAACTGCTCTCCCGGTTGCAGGCGGAATATCCTGGAGCCTATCCGAACAAGCTTCTTCGAACGCTTCAGCGTAGGCTTAAATCCTGGCGCAGCGAGCAAGCGAACGCGTTGTTGTTCGTTCCTACGGAGGAAACGCTGCTGGGGCATGAGGTCACAACAACCCAATGATGTGGCAGACGCCAGCGGAGGAGGCCGGGCGCTCCGAAACCCCGGCCATCTCCGCACCCGGCCTCCTCCTCAACCCAAGCCGGGAGCAAAATAAATGAGGCAACCGATCGCACTCGGGAGCATCGATAGGTGAGGCAATACGGCGTTAATGCCTGCGCTAATAGAGGCGATGGAACGGCATGGCCATCTCGGCCTTGCCCCCGAGATCCGCACCAAGCTTTTGGCGATGAGCGCTGCGACGATTGACCGCGTATTGGGGCCGATCCGAGGAAAATTGGGTCGCAAGCGCCGGCGGCACACAGCGCATTCTCTGCGTCGCAGTGTTCCAATACGGACGTCGGCAGATTGGAACGATCCGGCGCCGGGGTTCGTCGAGGCTGACCTTGTAGCGCATAGCGGTCCATCTGCGCGCGGCAGCTTCATCCAGACCCTCGTGCTCACAGACATTGCTACCGGCTGGACAGAGTGCGCTCCTCTGATCGTGCGCGAACAGACGCTGTTGAGCACGGTACTGACGGAACTGCGCAAACATTTGCCTTTTGCGCTGCTCGGCCTCGATACCGACAATGATACCGTGTTCATGAACGAGACGCTGAAAGCCTACTGTGAGGCAGCCAACATCGTCTTCACGCGTTGCCGTCCCTACCGGAAGAATGACCAGGCGTTCGTCGAGCAGAAGAACGGCGCGGTCGTGCGCAGGATGGTTGGCTATCGTCGGTTCGAAGGCCTGGAAGCGGCCGAGCTGCTGGCCGAACTCTATCGATCAGCGCGGCTGTTCGTAAACTTCTTCGAACGCTTCAACGGCGGCTTAGATCCTGGCGCCGCGAGCAAGCGAATGCGCTGCTGTTCGCTCCTACGGAGAAAATGCCACCAAGGTCAGAGGTCACGAGAACGCAATGATGTAGCGGCTGCCAGCGGAGGAGGCCGGGCGCTCCGAAACCCCGGCCATCTCCGCACCCGGCCTCCTCCTCAACCCAAGCCAGGAGCAAAATAAATGAGGCAACCGATCGCGCCCGGGAGCATCGATACGTGAGGCAATACGCGCTCTCATCCTGATTGTCGCGCTATAAATCATGATCTCCGGCGAGACAAAGCCCTTGCCCCGCCTGCGTACGCGCCCCCTGGGCACGCGCAACACGCGCCCGGTTCGTATGCAGGCCGTCGCTCGCTGCGCAGTACACCGCGGCCCTGAACGAAGAGAGCCTGATAGATGGCTTCGTGGCTGATGCGCATCGTCTTGTCGTCCGGGAAGTCGATCAGCAAGCGTCGGGCAATCTGCTCAGGGCTCCATGCCTTGGCCCATCGCCGATCCTTTCGCTGGCTATGCCGGCGGCCGTTCCACCGAACGGAGGGGCCGGGGCAGCGGATCTTCGCCATCGAGCTCGGTTACGAGGACCTCAACGCCCATGAGACGCTGCGCCACGATCCATTGATGGCGGCGCTGGCGGGAAAGCTGGTTGGAGCGCACCGTTGGCTTGAGATGCCGCTCCTGGCCTGGTTGCCGTCTACAGACCTCGGCAGGATGAACCCCCTACGCAGCGCGGGTAGGGCTCTCATGCCTTCGGCGTTCGTCAGTAGCCGCCTTGTCCAGCAAGAATTGACAAAATCCGGAAGTGAGCTTGCCACGATAGACTTCAACATTCTCTCGGCCAAGTGCTGCCTGGGCGTTCTGCCACTGCCGATTGTAGCCACGCTGTTCGTCAGATTTAACGTGGCAAGCGGCGAAGTCAGCATCTTTTAGTCTTACTAGCTCCCGCGCATGTATAGTCCGGTTCGTATGGACATGTACCCACATGGGGCGCGGCATCAGGCGATTTTGCAGAGCCTTGGGCTGCACCCGGAACTCAAACAACGTTCCAGGTTCTTCCTTCAACGCCCTCGGCAGACCCACATAGGATAACTGGCCCTCGTCCTGCAGGCGTTGCAGATAATTCTGCGATGGAAAGGCGTAGGTCTTCATGCACTCAATCTCAATCGTGTTCTTTAGCTGGGCGACGGCGGTCGCCTGCCCGTTCACTTCGGCGCGCTTAACTTCCAGCCTGCGTATTTTGTCATGCATCTCTGCTTGCGGAAGCGCGAATAGGCTCCATCGCCGAAGCTCGTTCAACGCACTCATACAGGCATCCATTTCGGTCACCTTTGCCTGCAGCCGCTTCAAGACGTCGCTTGTGATGTGATCTGCGTCCTCAGGCTTCATACGACGAGCTTCCGAGACGCGCCTTTGTTGCCCTGCCAGATCGAACGACGAGAGTTCGTTCAATCGCTCAAGCAGCTGCGTCAATTCGGCCTGAGATGGTGAAGCAGACCCCCGCTTCAAGTTTTCTTTCGCGCTTGAGGACATTGCCGCGTTCGCCTCCGCGGCATTCACAAGCCTCTTGGTGCCCAGCTCGGACAACGCGATAACCTCGGCTTCCGGGTCAGGTTCTGACGCACCGGCCTGCGACTGCACGCGGGAGGCCGGCGCACCTGAGGCGCTTGGGTCCGGCGAACGCTTGCCTTTCGCCTTTCTGCGCCTCTGCTTGTCCTCAGCCATTTCAACTAGTTCCGGCTGGAGTGCCAGAACGCGCATGACATGATTGGCCGTTACCCACGCGTCCTCCATCATATTGCGTAGGAGTTCCGAGTGCCCATCGGCAGCTTCTTCCGGGTCAACCAGCTTGCCCATCACAAACGCAAATTCGGAAAGTCGCTCCATGACTCCCTCTAGGACGTTGCGGTGGTTCCGATCGAGCGGCTTCCCTTTAGTGCCGGTCACAGGTTGCATGACCGATCGAAAGGCCGGAAAGAGATCCTCCCTGAAATTCGATAGCAGTCGCAATCGACCATCGTCGAGCTGAAGAATTTCCGCCACACGTGGATGGATCGTACGCGGACAAATCGTAGCCTCGGCAAAGACGATCCGCGAAGCGAGCTGCATGAATTTGTAGTACAGTGCGTCGCCCGCAATGGTCCGCTGCGATGCCTCGACACGCGTTCTAGCCGGAGCATTGTCAAGATTCGCAGTGCTGGCGAGAATGTCGTACATTCGCTCCGCATTGCGTAACACCTTGGCCCATGCGTCGACTCTCGGAATCACGGTCTTCGCCGCATTGGACCTTGCTTTGATTTCATCGTCTAGGGTCAGGGTAGAATGGAGTGTGTTGTCAAGCGCACGTACCGCATCGCGGCTGGGGGGATCCAAATCATTGACGACGTGGGCGAGTATCTCTTTGGTTGATTGGCTTAGCAGTTGGAGCACCGAATTGCGGAGTTCGATTACCTTTCTGTTAGGCAGGACCACGGAGGCCGATGCCGATGGCAGGTCTGCCCAGTAGTCCAGCACTTTGAGGCCTGCCTCGACGTACTCTGTGTAGCTGGGGTCCTGGGGGAGGCCGGCGGTCTTGCCCCTCTCCGCAAAATCGTTGCGCAGGTTCCGTATGCGTTGCTGTGCCGTATTGATCTCGCGATCCGACAAACGGTCGCGGCGGCCGAAACTGGCCGCTCCCGACTGGCCCCCAGCTGGCCGAGCTATGCCGGACGGCCCCACACGCATCGCCTGGAAAGCCGATTCCAATGACTGATGGCATCCGGCCTCAGCAGTTCGACGTTCGGCTTGCGAACCGCTCGATGCGGATGTTACCGTCTCTGTTGCAATGTCACGGGCCGATCCGCGAAGTCCGTCAATGCCTCTCATCTCGAATTCCGTTTCCTCAATGGCCTGAATTTGAGTTCTGTCGGCCACCACCGAGGTGACCTGCGCTCCTAAGCGCCTATCGCAGGCGACATGCGATCCGCCTTTGTGTCGCACGCCCGGCAGGCAACTTCGTCCTGCTATCATTCGCGGCTACGAGCGGCAGCTCGCCGGCACTTGGTCGGCGTGGGCTCTGGTGCCGCTTGAGAGGCACCTTACTAACCATCTGAACAGCGACGAGCGCGGCATCGTAACACATTCGGGCATACCGGAGGACGTGTACTGCTCAACACTGCAAGAAGAGTGCTAGTGGTTCTGATCCCAGAGCGCGGCGGCGATCAGGGTGAGATATTGCCTCACATATCGATGCTCCCGAGTGCGATCGGTTGCCTCATTTATTTTGCTCCCGGCTTGGGCTGAGGAGGAGGCCGGGTGCGGAGATGGCCGCGGTTTCGGAGCGCCCGGCCTCCTCCGCTGGCATCTGGCACATCATGGGGTTGTTGTTACCTCATGCCCCTGGAGCGCTTTCTCCGCAGGGAACGAACAATAACGCGTTCGCTTGCTCGCTGCGCCAGGATTTAAGCCGACGTTGAAGCGTTCGAAGAAGCTTGTTCGGATAGGCTCCAGGATATTCCACCCGCAACCGGGAGAGCAGTTCGCTACCAGTCCGCCAGGGCTCGGCTTCAAACCGTTTTCGCAAATCTAGCGTTGCCCCGATGAGCGGGTCGGGACGGCGCCGGCCTCTTTTCGCTTTCACGATTGGTCGTCCGTTCTTCTGCTCGACGAACGCCTGGTCGTTCTTCCGGTAGGGCCGGCAACGCGTGAAGACAATGTTGGCCCTATCGCAGTAGGCTTTCAGTGTCTCATTCATGAACAGGTGTCATTGTCCGTATCGAGGCCGATCAGCGCAAAGGGCAATTGTTTGCGCAACTCCGTCAACACCATACTCAACAGCGTTTGTTCGCGCACGATCAGAGGAGCGCACTCCGTCCAGCCGGTAGCAATGTCGGTGAGCACGAGGGTCTGGATGAAGCTGCCGCGCGCCGATGGACCGCTATGCGCTACAAGGTCAGCCTCGACGAACCCCGGCGCCGGATCGTTCCAATCTGCCGACGACCGTATTGGAATACTGCGACGCAACGAGTGCGTCGCGAGCCGCCGGCGCTTGCACCCTAATCCTTCTCGGACCTGTGCCAACGCGCGGTCGATCGTCGCAGCGCTCATTGCCAAACGTTTGTCGCGGGTCTCGGGGCAAGGCCGAGGTGGCCGTGCCGTTCCATCGCCTCAATCAGCGCAGGCATTAACGCCTTCAGCCGCTTCCCGCAAATCCGATCTGACGCCTCCCAAAGGAGTACGAGCGCGTTGTATTCTGCCTCATTATAGACCCGGCGTCGCGCCTGCCGGCTCGGGCGTGCGTCGTCCTGACCTCGAAGAAGCCGCATCGCATGCTTGCGATGGAATCCCGTGATGCCGACGAACTCGTCCAATATCCGCGCCTTCTTCGCGCGATCCGAGGTCCGATAGCGCGTTCTTGCCGCCGCCGTCAGCTCCTTCCGCGTCGCCATGCTTATCCATCCCATCTAGGCCCCCCGTTCGCTCAGTCCAAGAGAGCAACTTAGGTGAGGCAACGGCTCAACATCCGGTAACAATTAAGGTGAGGCAATGCGGGGTCATTTTTCCATGTCACCCGACACCCTGGAACTGGGCACTGTCCATCGCGCGCATCCGCGCCAGCTTGGTTTTGGGTGCAAACCGAACGTCGGGAGCCTCGGTGATCGAAGGAAGCTCGTAGTTGGACGCGAGCCACTGCGCTATCGGCCCGATCAGATCGCGGGCGTTCCGCGCGGCTTCGCTGTTGGCTTCCGACGATGAAGCGGGGAGGGCTCGGCCGGATGACGCGTAGTCTTCAGATCTTGCGGAAGATGAGATCCCGGCAAGAAGAACGGCAACCGTGATGATCGGGATCAGCCTTTCGCGCATAATACCCTCCCTCGGAAAATGACACTCAACGGATAAGCAAAGCAGAGCGCCATCGAATTGGCCAAGCCCCCAGGTCAACGGCGATATGCAGAAGATCGCGGGAGCTAAAGATGCCGAAATCTTGGCGTTGAAGTCCAAGCTGGAGGCGAGTGAGGTTTCTCAGAAGCTCGCCGTCACCGAGGCGCTCAGCACCGTGCAAAAAGAGCGCGACACGCTGGCGAACGCGCTCGCGCAAGGAACGTCGTCGTCTTCCAATGTCCGTGCGGCGCATGGCTCAAGGCACGTGTGCCGACATCGGCCCAGGCGACGACGCCTCATTCGCCGTCGTCGTCCAGGTCTCGTCGAGGAAGATGAGCCAACCGCCAAGGCTGCTTTGCGCGCACCGCCACGCTTGCTGGCGCTCAACGACGTCGAGGGGATCCTGTTCGCTGGCGCGCACGGGGCTTTCGAAGCTGACGCCCTCACCGGCAAAGAAGCGCGACAGCATCGACTTGTCGGCTTCGATGCCGTGCCTGCGAAGCAGTCGCTCGGGATCGCATCGAGCGTCAGATGGTTCTGCTTACGCCGAAGTTCGAGGAGCCAGTCCCGATGCGGCTTCAGCACAGAGCGCCGGTCTGCGCCCGTCGGCAAAGCCGCCGTGCGCTGTGTTTCCTCGAACGCCTTCACCCAGCGGATCGCGCTCGCGATCCTGACGGGCCGCCTCGTTCCGCAAAAGCCATCCTCAACGACGACCTTGATCACCCGAATGCGAAGAGCCTCTCCATGCGCCATCCCTGCCGGCCTCCTCCCAGCCTCAAGGATGAATCACGGTTCTCTCCCTTTGGGAATCCCTACGATTCAATTTGACCCAACTCGCTCTAGACGTTTCGAAGCTCATATGCTCCATAACACCGACAGCTAGCCTGATATCGATAGACTATTTGCCTCTTGGTCGCATTAAGCCCAATGAGGGACTGAGATTTCGATCGGTGAGGGCGCTTGGCCTTTTACGAGCGGCATCCAACTCCTCATCCCTAGTGAGACTCTGAATGCGTTAGACCCTCCGACGATTATGTTGAGAAAGCGCTTTTTGAGTGTCTTTCATTCACCGGGGTGACATCGGGTATCTTTCCGTCAAACCCTAATGGATTGCGCGAGAGTCCCTGTCACTCTGGCGCGCTATCGCGTGCGTCGACCAGAGTCGGCTGCATATCATAGCAGCTCTGGTTGGCCGTCCGGGGCGTCAGTAGAAGCAACACCAAAGCCGGGCCTTGACGGGTCAGCGCCGAGACGCACACCCGAGAAGAACACATGATCGATCTTCCCTGCTATCAACCAGCGGACGTTGACGCAATCGCGCGCATTGCGGTCCGCCTTCCCGCACCCTTCTCCTTTAGCGGAATCGATGTCAAAGCCCACATGCTCAGCTCAGTCCTGCCGTCCCATACGCTCGGCAAGACGAGCGTGCTCATGACCTTGCGAGGCTGCTCTTTTCGCCTCGCACTTGACTCAACGCTGCTTCCCCAAGCCGCCAAACAACACTGGCCTGAAATCGACGCGCTCCCTCCGGCCGACGACCTACGACTGATATTGTTCGACATCTTCCTGCAGGAAATTGCGGCCCAAGTCGAACAATGGTGCGGTCAGCGGCCCTTCTGGTGTTCTGACCACGTGGCCCCACTTTCTTTTGCGTTTGTGGTCGTTCGCCTCAACCACCCTCACGATCACCTTGGCCTCGTCGAATGTGACGCCGGCGGACTACAGTTGATCGCCCGCTGCTGTTCCACCATGCCCGTGCATCGTGCACTGCTCGATGATCTGCCATTGACTCTCGATTTGCGCATCGCTCGGATCAACCTGACCTTCGACGAAATGCAGCAACTCGCCGAGGGCGATACCATCCTTCTCGATGACTCCCCGTTTACGGAAACTGGGGGTCTGATCGTTCTAGTGTACCTCTCGGACAGATGCAGCTTTCGTGGCGCACTGACGAGCTGCCGACTTACCTTACTTTCAGCCGCGGATCATTCGATGGACCAGCCAGACACGCCATCCGATTCATTTGACAACGTTGAAGTCACTGTTGTTGTCGATGCCGGACGCATAGCCATGCCGCTCGGCCAGCTTCGCGAACTCGCTATAGGACAGATCGTGGATCTCGGCTTTGATGCAACGTGCAACGTGAGCTTACGGGTGAACGGGCAACTGGTCGCCACAGGCGAACTCGTGCGAATCGCTGAGCGGACGGGCGTACGCTTACTGGACGTGCGCTTAACGCGGGCGGCCCAATGAGCACCTGGCCCGAACCGACTTCGCTGATCGTTCTGATGGGCGCGGTCGCAGTCATCCCCTTTCTTGCAGTCGGCCTCACTTCTTACGTCAAGCTCGCTGTCGTCCTCGGCCTCGTCCGCAATGCTCTCGGCACGCCAAACATTCCGCCGAACATGGCTCTCAACGCGATAGCTATCTTACTAACGGTCTACATCATGCAGCCTGTGGCCCTGAGCACGTATAACGCGATGCAAGACAAACCGATCGCCTTCGACACTATCCAAACTCTTGGCGAAACGATTACCGCGGCTGCGAATCCCGTACGCGACTTCCTGACGAAGCACGCCTCCCAGAACAATCGCCAGTTCTTCGTGAACATGACCCGCGAACTGTGGGGCACGGATAATTCGGCAACGGTAACCGACAAGGATCTTCTTATCTTGATTCCCGCTTTCATAACCTCAGAGCTGGAAAGCGCCTTCAAGATCGGCTTCTTGCTGTATCTTCCCTTCATCGCCGTCGATCTAATTGTTTCGAACATTCTCCTGGCGATGGGTATGGCAATGGTGTCACCGATGCCGATATCGTTACCTTTCAAGCTTTTCTTGTTTGTTGCTGTCGATGGGTGGCAACGGCTTATCCACGGAGTGGCCCTCTCATACGCGTCCTCCACACCATGAACTCCGCAGTTCTCACCAGCTCCGCCTTCGACGCGCTCACGCTCACCCTCATCTTGTCCACGCCAGCCGTCCTCGCCTCTACAATGAGCGGGCTCATTGTCGGGGTACTTCAGGCCGTGACGCAAGTGCACGACCAGACGCCTTCGTTCGCCGTGAAGCTGGTATGTGTGAGCTTTGTGCTGCTGGCGACCGCGGATTGGTTCGAACAGCTTGGTAGCTATACCATGCAGATGTTCGACCGCATCGGTGCGATGTAGGCATGAGAGCCGCAGGCAGCCCTTCTGGTTTCCTTCCGGACGCCAATTGGATCCCTTAACTGTCACTTGGTCTCATGCCGCCACTGGACCTCCTGGATCTGCCTCGTCTGGTTGGAGTTCTTGCGATCGCAACCGCCCGCCTCATAGGCATGTTTCTGGTCGTCCCGATATTCGGGCGACATATGATGCCACACCTTGCACGCGGCGGCGTAACCATTGCACTGGCCTTGCCCGTTATGGCCCATGTCGCTGGCGCAAAGCCGACTGGCCTCGAAGTCAGTGCACTTCGGATGCTGGGCCTCAGTTGCAAGGAACTTCTACTTGGCTACGCGCTCGGAGTGCCGGTTTCTGCCGCTATATGGGCCATGGAAGCCGCCGGCTCTTTCGTGGACGAGCAGCGGGGCGCCTCGCTACAGGCTCAAGTAAATCCCACAACGGGCCATCAGACCTCGCCGATCGGAATTTTTATGAGCACACTTTATACCGCCTGGCTAATCATCACGGGCGGGTTATCCGACCTCTTGGCAGCCCTCTATCACTCTTACCTGATGTGGCCGTTGTGGAGCTTTCAACCTAGCTTCGGTCCACGCTTCATCAGCGACGCCTTGACGCTCGCAGACGACATCATGCGGCTGACCTTGCTGATCTCTGGTCCAGCCATCGTGGCCATGTTTCTTAGCGAGTTTGGCTTGGCATTGATCGGACGATTCGCGCCGCAGCTACAAGTCTTCTACGCCGCCATGTCAGTCAAAAGCATCGTCGGCCTTCTGTTGCTGATGTTTTCGCTCACGATCGTTTTGTCCGACGCGGCCAATCACGCGCCATCACCCATCGCGTTTGTCACTCGCCTCACCAAGTGATGCGCCATGTCAGATCGACGTACCGAGGAGCCAACCCAGCAGAGATTGCGCGAGCTTCGTAAAATCGGGCAAGTTCCCAGGAGCCAAGAGATTGTGTCGGCTGCGACGGTGGTCGGTGCCTTCATCCTGTCCTACGCATCTATGTCAAGTCTCATTGACCGCCTGAAGGCCGCCATCTTGCTCGCTCCATCATTCCTGGGAGAAAACTTTGGCGCAGCCGCGCCACACCTACTTCACTTCTATTTCCGTGAAATACTGAGCGTTAGCATCAGCGTTGTCGGCGTTCTCCTGATCATCGGCCTGTGTGCCCACTTCATACAAGGAGGGGCGGTATTGTCAGCTAAGGCGATGGGAGCGTCATTCAAGAACCTAATGCCCAAAGATAACATACGGCGGCTCTTCTCGTTATCCAGCTTTGTTGAACTCGCAAAGTCACTCGTAAAAGTCGTCGGCCTCGGTCTTGTTCTAGTTATTGTGATCGCACGAGACGCTGGTGCGCTCGTGTGGACCCCCCTCTGCGGCATATCGTGCCTGCGCTACATGACGGCGGGCCTCTTACTTCAAGTTGCGGGCTGGGCGAGCGTGACCTGGATCATCGTGGCTATTGCGGATTTAGTGCTGCAACGCTGGCTTTTTCGACGCAAGTCTAAGATGTCGGTTGCAGATGTAAAGCGCCACTTGAAGGAAGATGAGGGAGACCCGTCGATCAGGCAGAAACGCGGGAGCATTCGCCGGGAATGGCTGAAGGCCGATGAGTTGGCCAAAGCACGCGCAGCTACAGTTGTGGTTTCCAATCCATCACATATTGCAGTCGCGATCTACTACGACCGGCAGACCACTCAGCTGCCCCTGATCGAAGCGATCGGGACTAATGTTCTTGCGCGCCGAATGATCGATGCGGCAATCGCCGCCGGAGTACCAGTCATGGAGAATAAGTCCCTGGCGCGCGCGCTGCTGGAGGACGGCATGGTCAATCACTACATTCCCGTACATCTGATTGAAGATGTCGCCGCTGTCTTGCGGACCCTCAGGCGGTTCGCCGCGGGTACCGACAAACAACCTGACCGCTAGCCTCCTTATTTGTTGAGGGCAGGGAAGGCCCCGGAGTCCAACTAAAAGCGGGTTAAGAGTGTTACGATTTGTCGAAGGCAGGAAGCATACGCACACGACTAACCAGCGAGTTTTTGTGCGCCTAGCAGGTCATACCTTGGTCCGAGGCGCAAGCGGCGGCAGGACGGCGTTTTCTGACGCCGCAGCTCAAGCTCGGACTTGCCAACAACCGCTCCGAAGGCCCATTCGAGCCGTGTTTTTCTGACGGTTCGGATGAATCAGGACCGATTGATCCGATACCTACTGACGACTTTCTTCGATCTGCACCAGGGGCAGTCCGAAAGCGCCGGGCTCGCCCTTCCTGCTGCTACCGCCGCGCAAATAGCGCGATCGCCAACCCGTTTTGAGGGATGAACGTCGACCAACAAACGCTCAGCCGCACGCGTCGCCGAACCGCAGATGGCCCTGACCTTCCGAGAGCCGTAAACGGCAAAGACTATCCGCTCCATCGACCCATGGTGGTCCCACTTGCCGCCTGGTACCAAACACGAACACGCAGTGATCCAAAGCTCCGATCCGGCACTACACCGGGACCGACTACGCGCGACGGCTGCGACGTAATTTCGATTGCGCAGCATGATATAGGCCGACCTCCGCCATCTCCTCATCTTCGCTCTGAACGCCATCATCCAACGCGCTTAGCAGGCGCTCACACTTATCGAACCGCCTGTATGCTTCACGCCAAAGCTGGTGAGCCTCTTGGCGCGTCGTTTTGGCGTCGTCGACCTCGGCCAGGGCGCTACAACTCTGCTCCTCCAACAGTCGTTCACGGCTATGCAGGAAGCTGATAGCCGCCCTCAGTCGTGCAAGCTCGGTGGGCAGGACCCATTGTCCGATCAAACAATGCCGAAACAAGTTCTCTAAGTGAGAACGATCTTCCTGCCATTGTCGCAGAGTTCTCCGAGCGGCTTCGGCGCCCGCGATAGCATCTTCGAGCGCTGATTGCCGCTCTCGTAAGATAGACTCGGCGCGATCACGCCGTACCCTTCTCAAGTCCAGAAGGCGGAGGACGGTTTTCGAAACTAGCTTAGACACGTTTGAAGCTCGCTAAGCATGGCTTCGAAGCTGATTTGCTCACGAGTTGACTGTCGAAGGAACCTTCGTATGCCGTCGATTTTGGCGACCGCCTCGTCAGCGTCCGGATCTGCTCCCTTCTTGTAGTCGCCAACTTGGATCAGAACTTCAAGCTCCTGATAATTGGCCAATAGCACCCGCATTGTTCGCGCCATCTCCTGATGTTGAGGGGAGACCACTCTGCTCATGATGCGGCTGGTACTCGTCAAAATGTCGATAGGGGGATAATGATTAGACATTGCCAATGACCGCGACAGAACAATGTGACCGTCCAAAATGGAGAGCGCTTCGTCCGCAACGGGTTCAGTCATGTCATCGCCCTCGACGAGTACGGTATAAAACGCCGTTATGGAGCCACGATCGCTATTACCGGGGCGCTCCAACAGCTGCGGCAGGTTTGCAAAAACCGATGGGGGGAAACCACGACGGGCGGGGAATTCGCCCGCCGCCAGCCCAATCTCCCTCTGCGCCCGCGCGAAGCGCGTCAGCGAGTCCATAACGAGCAAGACACGTTGGCTTTTGTCCCGAAACCATTCGGCGAGAGCTGTGGCCACATAGGCCGCCTTCGCACGCTCCATGGCCGGACGGTCAGAGGTAGCTACCACAAAGATCGATCTCGACCCGCGCCCTTGGCTTTGAATGTCTTGTACAAACTCTTGCACCTCTCGGCCACGTTCGCCGATTAACGCGATGACATTGACGTCAACAGCGGCGCCCCGCACCAACATCGAGAGCAGAGTACTCTTGCCGGCGCCTGCAGCAGCAAAAATACCGATGCGTTGGCCTTCACCACAGGTCAAGAGCCCGTCAATTGCGCGTACACCGACCGGAAATGGCTGAGAAACCACCCGCCGTTTCAAGGCCCCCAATGCGTTGTTATGAGCAGGCACATGCGCTTCCGCAATCAGCGGACCAAGAGTCGATTCGTCGAGAGGCCGGCCTAAGCCATCAACAATCCGGCCGAGCAACGTTTCCCCCACAGGCACCAGAAGAGGCTCTCCCTTTGGAATGACCTCCGTCAGGGTAGACAGGCCCTGCATTTGCCCAAGAGGTGTCAGAATAGCAATATCATTCTCAACACCCACGATCTCGGCGGGAATCCTATGACCGCTTTCGAATTTCACCAACTCACAGAGATCACCCACTCGCACCCCAGGTACCTTCGCACGTATAATTGTCCCGGCAATCTCAACAACCCGGCCCCGGAAATGCAGGGTTTCCGCCCGATCAATCTTGATGCTGGCAGATTTAAAGAAGCCATCAAGCTCGCAGGCCGTAGCACCTCTGGAGCTGCCAGACCTCACGGCTTCGCGCTTTCTGCGGGCTCGCGCAATACTGCTTCAATCGCAGCTAGCTGGCTCTCAATGGTCGCGTCGATCCGTCCAGCGTCGGTCTCGAGAATGCATCCGGCATCTTCAATGCGGGAGTCAGCGACCACCTCCATCATGTTGGGCGATGGGGCTTTCAAAGCAATTTCGCCCAGGCGCTGGCGAACCTCTTGCGCGACTGACGGTGCTACCCGCAGCCGGATGGTCGAGCGGTCTCTCACGTATTGCAAGCCGCGCCAAGCGATGCGTAATGTCGCCTCCGCAGGATCCACCGAGCCAATGATCCGGCGGGCGATCTGCAGTCCCATCTCGATGATTTGATCCCTACTTTCGTGCATGAGTCGCTGATGTTCCATGGCCAGCACTATCAAACGTTCCTGGATTATCGCCTGAGCTGCCTGACCTCCGGCTTCCCTGGCTTCTTTCTGAATCATGCTGGCCGCCCCGCGAGCCTCACTGACAAGCTCCTCCGCCTCGCGCCGTGCCTGAGCAAGCACCTGCTCTGCGGTCATGAGCCGCTGCATGGTAGCAGCAGGTAAGACGCGCCCTCGTCCAGCAATGCTGACCGCTCCCGACGTCAGTTGAACCAATGTGACCATGTGGGCAACCTCATGCGTATTATGCGCAGTATTGCTTGAAAGGCGTCCTGGCCAGCATCGGCCGCACAGCAGGACTCCGCAGCAGGCAGCCAGACTGCCCCCGGATTGCGTAGCCGCAATCGGGCCTGTAGTCCTTCTGGAATTGGACCCATTGCGAGGCCGAACAATGCCGCTCCGCAGCGTAGCAATGCGGCCGGTTCACTCGGCTGGTCCGAAGCGCCGACTGCAAGTACCAGTTTGGAGGATGGGCGGGGCTGCAGGGTAGCGTCAAATGCGAACGCGTAGGCGTCTTCTCCAAGAGTGGTTCGAACATTCACAATATCCTTCGTGCGCAGAAGCGAAACGAGACCGGGCATGCCGAGCCAAGCTGCAGCGAAGTGCACAAGGCACACTGCATCTCGCGTGGGGAGAAATGCGAGCCGGATTCGTGGCATGTCGCTCGCCGCAATAATGGCAGGTACGTCCTGCTGTTGTCCGCTAAGCAACCATTTTCCAAGTTTTAGGCGGGCGAATGGGTCCGCTTGAGCCTGCCTCAAAAGACTCCAGACCTGCCAGTCATCCGCGAGAGCCGCCTCATCGAGACTGGCAGCAGGATCGGCGATGCAGCGCATCATCGCGCCCGCCCAAGGTGTCTCAAGCCAAACATGCGAGCCCGCTGCGACCGATTGCCTAACCATAGCCGGACCTTTCAGTGACGCCCGACTGTTTCACGATATGCGCCTTGATCGCCCGCGCCGAACATGAAGCACGAGCGCTGCGCTGCCAAGCAGAGATACCGCTGTTACCCCGGCAAGCCCGATCGTGAGGCTAGTCAGGCCGTTTCCTTCGGTAACATTCGCAGACGATGATACCTCAGCGAGCTCCTCGCTCGCGTCGACGACCATAACGGCCACGTTCTCGTAAGACACCCCCTTAAGACTGTGCGCGACAAGGTCCTTGATCTTTGCCTGCTGCTGATCGATGCCGGCACCCGGCTTTTGACGAATAAGAACCGCAGCTTTAGCAGGAGCAGCCGCCATGCGTTCGCCAACTCCATATTCAGGTAGAACGGCATGGACCCGTGCGCTAAGCACGCCATCCAAGCGAGACAGTGTCTGCGACAACTCCTGAGTGACGCCATACAGAAACCTTACCTGCTCGTCTGTCGGTGATGAGATCATCCCTTCTTTTTTGAAGAGAGTGCCTAGATCGGTAAAATGCTCCCGGGGTAATCCGGCGTTATCCAGGACACTCATGGCACGCGGGAAGTCCCGAGCTGCAAGGATCAGCGACGCGGTACCGTTGCGATCTGCCATCCGCTCTGCGTCGATGCCGCTCCGCATGAGCAAGGCAAGCATTTCATTGGCCTCATGCGGCGAAAGGTCGCGATAGAGCTCGACCTTTGCTGCGCAGCCCGCAAGGATCAACATCATGAGACACATGGCAGCACCAATGACGGCCTGCCGCCACACTCGCTGACCGTCGTTCATTGGCTCATCAGGAACGCATCGAGCGTTTGTGCGACCTTTCCTACCACTTTGGTCGCCATTTCGTACCGCACGGTTGCGACTGACAGCGAGAGCTGCAAGTCGAACAACTCAGTTGTGCCGAGTTTCGCAGACTCTGCCCTCTGCGCAATCGTGGTCATACTCCCCATTGCGCTTTCCAACCTCTCTAGTCCCATCAAGTGGCCACCAGATACGGTGGCAACATCATTAACCCGCCTCTTGTCCGTCACAGACGTTGGTGGAAGGCCGCTGCTCTGTGCCCCAACCGCCGGTCCATCCAACGCAATGCGAAAGGCCTCGGCCGCATCACTCGACACCTTTGACGCAACCGACACGTCTTCCTTCAGCGTGTCTCCGGTAGCAACGATTCTGCTCGTGCCGATTGTCATGCTATCGTCCCGAATTGGCCTTTTGGGTAATGCTACTCATCTCTCTACGAAGCTCGTCAATTGCTGGATCGCCATGCGAAGTACGGCTAAGCACTTGTTCACACTCCCTCACACGCCCAGCAAGACCTAAGGCTAGCGCCTGAAAGATCATACCATAAGGGTCGTTGGCGGCGGCAAGTGGCCCCACGCATCGAAGGGCCGCCTCGATGTTATCAGCGGTCAGCTCAGTGATGACTTCGGCAATGATTCCCTGCCGGCCGTCCGGTGCAACTATGCGAAGGCCTTTCACAATCTGCCGTGCACGCACAAGATCGTTAGCACTGCAGGCCAACAAAGCGGCACCGGTCAGATGTCGCAAAAGCTGCACCCGGATCTTGTTCGCTTGTGCCGAAGGGAAATACGAGCGGTTTTCAAACCTCTCTTTGACGCTGTCATCCGGCCTCATCAACTAATGTCCTCTTGTCATTTCAAATACCGATCCGCCGTCACCGAGCGTTCGGTGCGTGCACACCCGTCGTTGTCACATTGCCATCCGTCTCGGATACGGCGTCACCGAACAGCATATGACGGCAGACAAATACAGGCGCTAGGGACCTAGCTCGCTTGCACGCGTGCCGCAACCGCGAGTGGGAGATGACGTCATACCACCTGCGAATGACCGGGGACCCGGCCCGAACGCCCCGGCGCCACTACCAAAAGGCGATCCGCGGCTCGCTCGGTTCGAAACGCAATGGAATGGTAACCACCAACGTCACGCAACGTCGACTACGTTCGATCATTGTATCGTAGATCAACCAGCTGCGCTTGCGGATCGCTGCTTAGCTGCCGCCAAGATCCGTTGTGCCATCGGAACACTCTATATCACTATCACGAACGAATATTTCCTTTACAGACGCTCTCGTCGTAGATCGTCGCGAACGCTTCGCTGAGGCGGTACGCTCTCGTTCTTTGTTCGATCACATGATGGCTCCTCGGACGGCGCCACGATACCCGACGGCAGACCAGGATCCGCCGACATGCCCCCGACCGGTCACGTCCAGCCGCGATACACTACGAAGCCCGCCCGATGGACTTAGCCCAGGCAGCGCGTCATCAACCGGCACATTGGCGCAACTTGCTTGCCGCGAGAAAAAATGTCGAGATGTTGAAGCGCAGCACCAAATACACCAACTGCGGACACCTACTTGTCGACCGTTATTTCGACCTGCACTCGTACCGGCCGCGAGCACCCATCCGAGAGGCTAGCACCCGCATCGCTGTCAGCAAGAGTGCCCGCAATGCGTCGACCGCGCCACCTCAGCATCGTCTCAACGGCTTCACCCTGACGGGGTGCGCTGCTCCAAATGGCAGGAATAGGACAATACGGTCCACTACCACACACTTGATCCTGCCAAGATTTCGCGGGCGCCGTAAACGCGTGCGCTCCGATCATACCAGCCCGCGGCGCACCGCGTGTGGTCACAACGGCCGCAAATGCATCACCATCGTTCCACGACGCGTGTGCACACCACGGTGGCGGCCAATGACCCGCATTCGCATTGCGGACGGTCGTCACAATCCATTCCAGATTAACGGGGCCTCAGAAATGACTAGTATCAACCGCGCAGCCTCACTCAGCTCTGAAACCGGACTGTGGCGCGAGCAGGCGCTTGACGGTACTCACGCCGCGCTTTCCAGCGCAGGCAAGTTGGCAACTGGCACACTACCGGCACATGCAGACGCACTTATGGGAACAACAACGCATAGCTTGCCAGCCCTGCGCGGCGTTGATGAAGTTGGCCTAATGACTGATATCCTCACGGTCAATGCACGCTTTGCTGACCAATTGGCCGCAATCGGAATTGAGGATGTCCGGCTCTTGGGCGTGGAGCAAAACCAATTGCACCGGCTGATCTCGCGCAACATTCAAGAAGCCGCAACATACGTGCAGAAGTCAAAAAAGAGATCTCGCATAATGAAGATCTTCGGATGGCTGGCCGTTGGCCTGGCGGTTGCTGCCGCTGTTATCACGGGCGGAGCGCTAGCTGGGGTAGCGGCCGCAGTGTCGGTCGGAATGGCAGTCCTCTCGGAGACGGGCGTTGTCGACAAGATGACTCAGGCCATCGCACAAAGGCTCATGAAAGATAATGCAATGGGCGAAGACAAGGCGAACAAGTTGGCGGTGATCATCACTCTCGCTATTCAACTGACTGTATCAGTCGCGATCATTGGCGCCTCCTTTTCGGGTGCAGCGACTGCCGCATCAAATATCCCGACGCTGGCCATTGCAAACATCCTGAATGTGAGACAGTTCGTTCAGACCTTCGCTAACGTAGGCGCAGGCGTGTCATCGCTGGCATCGAGCTCTGCCGCAGTTGCAGCGGGGGTTCAGCAGAAGCAGGCCAGTGACGCGCGGTCCCAAATGCTAATGGATCGGGCCCGCGTTACGGAACTGACCCGTCTGCAAACCGATGGACTGGAGTTCGTTGAGCAGCTGCTCAAACATAAAGCGATGCTCACTCACAGGGCGGCTGACGCCATTGAGAGTCATTACGCGTTGAACGAACGCCTCATCCGCAACTCGAACGCAAACTAGCACCCCTCGGCTAAGAAGATATGGATGCATGATGGTGACTATCAAACGCGCAAGTGGGGCCGACATATACGGGCTGGAGCCTGCGACGGACCGTCAATTCACGTTGAGCACGCAATCTGTGACCGACGATAACGAGTGCGCGCTGAGGGGTACAATCGGAGCCGAGCAGGGTGCTGAGGCACGTTATCGCACTAACTCTTCCTCGCATTTAGGTTCTTCCATCAAGAAGACGCGTTTTGAGCCCGAACCTAATGTACCGCAATTGGCTTCGGATACCAACAGCTCAGCAATAGCCGCCCTCATTGTCCGCCTTAACAAAACATTCCGCAACGCCGCTCGCCACAGCCTCTGGGCGGCAGTCAACACGGACGTCACCGCCCTACGGGCCGGGGCCAAGGCCCTTCGCAATTCAGGCCTATGCCAATTATTTGGCGTCATGGTCACCTCGGTCGGCGCAATGGCTGGCGCCGGTCTAAGCCTGAACGGCGCGAGACAAAGTCAGTCAAGGTTCAACGATGCATTTAAAACGAGGACCAGCGGCCTTCCGGCTCCTGATTCGGCGCTGGACATACCACACGATAGCGCGCGGCAAATGCAGCCCATCGAACCAGCCGAAATTGGAACGTCCCACCGCCTCGGTGGGACCACAACCGAATTCATGGATGCGCACACGCAACCTATCGAAGCACCCGAAACCGAAACGTCCCACCTCTGCGGTGGGACGAGAGCGCGAGCTGATGCCTCGGATGAACAAATGCACAGCATCGAAGCACCTGAAGGTGGAACGCCCCGCCGCCGCAGTGAGACGACACCGCGACCCGATGTCATAGACGCCGAAATGTTTGCCCGCGCTACGCGCGCCCAAACGGAAGCGCAAACTCAACTCATGAAATGGAGCGGTCTAAGCGGTATCGCGAGTGACGGCGCCAAGATTCCCGGCGCGGGTCTGACCATGGGAGCGACCCACTATCAGGAAGACAAAGAAAGGCATGAAGCCGATAGCGTCAAGGCGAAAGCCCGTGCGGAAGACGAAAGAGATAGCGTGAACTCTCATGATGCAGTCAGCCAGGATGTGTTAAATAGACTGGGCGAAATGGTTCACCTTGATAACGACGCTAGAACAAGGATCATCGACATGCGCTAGATGCTCGCTGTATCAAGCGATTACTGTCCTGCGTGCAAACCCCGCGAGTCTGCTAGCTGGCACGGGCCCCAATGTAAGCCTCCTCTGCTGCCTCATCCAAGTTGATCAGTCCATGAATCATGTACCTGTTCCGACAGGCGTGCCGATACGCAGATTGGTAGTCCGATCTGCGAACATCATGCTCGCCTTTCTCCACCTGCTCTGCACCAGGCGCGAGACATGTCTCAAGGAGGACGACGCGTCTCCCAGCGCGACTTAAAGCGATGACACTGACGCTCGATATTCGGCCTGGGCGCCCCACACGAGGCCTATGTGCCAATCGCCCCTCGTTTACGCGTTCTCGGGTCGACTTGCGGTCATATGAGAACGGGAAGCGACCGGCACGATCTCCAAAACAATGATGAGATCCCGCCGTCAGGGGCCGCCTTTAGCTCTCGGAACGAGAGCACGTTTTACAGCTATGGAAGCGTTCGAAATGTACGTGCCCCGTGCGCAACAGCGTTCCCGTCCAATGTTGCTATCGCCACTACCGATGTTCATCTGCTTGCTATTCGCTGGATGCGCTAACACAGCGTCACTTTCCGAACGTGATGTCCTCCTGGGCGCCCCGAATGAAACGCGGCGTGGGTCGGCGCCCTCCAATGATGCGCCAAAGGCGCAAGCGCCTGCCTTTGAAGAGCTGATGCAGACATCGCCCCAGCCTGCTCCTGTGGAGCGGACGCTGCCCGTGGTGTCCGGTGCCCGGCAGGTAAAACTCGATTTCGTCGACACCGACATTACGCACGTGGTGACTCAGGTTGTGAAGGTGATCCTAAAGCTGCCAGTCTCCATCGATGCTGCTGTAGGCGGTAGGATGACGCTACAGACCCCAAACAAGGTCTTCTTGAGCGAGCTTCCGCGGCTTCTCGACGATGCATTGGTCAAGCAGGGGTACGGACTGATGGCGGTTGGCGGCGCGGTGAGAGTAGGGCGTCTAGCCGACCTTGCGTCTGGGGGCAGAGACGATTTTCAGGTGGTCCAAATCCACAATGCCGATCCCGCCGCTGTCATAGACGGCCTCCGATCCAGCCGCCTTGCGGATGGGGTCAATTTGACGCGTGCACCGGGTGACGGAAGGATCGTTATCAGTGGACCGCCTGCCGGCGTGAGCTCCGCGCGCGAACTCGTTCGCCTGTTAGACTCCGATTCCATGCAGGGTAAGATATTCAAGATGTATAAGCTATCGGAAGCGCAGCCTTCAGCGGTCGAACGTCAGCTCAAGGTGATATTTCCCGAGAGCGGCCGGAGTGGGGCTCGCGTTCAATTTTCGGCGATCGACGGACAGAGCGTCATAATAGTCGTGGCAAGCGACAACCGAATACTCGAGCAAGTCCGCCAGACAATCGCAAAACTGGACAAACAGTCCGAGACGGCCATCGTCCATGTGCGCCCGCTGAAATTCCGCAATGCCATTGAAGTGGCGGAGTTACTTGCGAAATCCTTCAATGTTGAGTCGCAGAATGGCGGAGGCAATGGCGATACTGCAATTTCTCCAGGTGAAGGTTCAGGCAACCCCGGCACCCCTGCTTCTTCGGTGAACCGGGGGTCGGCGACTTCAATACGTATCCAGCCAGATCCTACTCAAAACGCGCTCTTAATCTCCGCCACAGCGCGCGATATGAAAAGAATCGACGAGGTGCTTCGCCGCCTCGATCTCAAGGTTCGGCAGGTTCATGTCCAAATGGTTCGCCTCGAGGTCGACCTGCACGATTACTCCGAGTTCGACATGGGGCGGTTTCTATCTTCATTGGGCGCTGTTCAAGCCGATGGTTCGGGCTATGTGTTTCCTACATCCCTCGATGACGTCCTACGGGCGCTACAAGCCAACGCGAACGTCAAGGGCGTGTCCAGCCAATCAGTTCTTGTTGAGAACAACAGATCCGCGAACCTACACCTGGGCGACAAGGTTCCGGTTCTTTCCCAAACGTCACGATCGTTAAAGAGTCCGAGTGCGCCGATTATCAGCAGTGTGACCTCACAAAATACGGGTCATTCCTTGACTGTCACGCCAACAATCGGTGTCGGCGGCAACGTCTCGCTCAAGCTTGTTGATGACATCAGCACGGCAAACAGAAACACCCTCACCAACGTCCAGAGCCCTATCCTTTCCGAACGTTATCTGGACAGTACGATATCGACGCATAGCGGGAATACGATTGTGCTAGCAAGCGCGGTTCAGGACTACACCAATCGGGCCGACTCCGGGATTCCAGGGCTTATGGACATTCCTGTTCTGGGAGCACTGTTCCATTCAACCAAAACGATCAACGATCGAACCACGCTTTTGGCGTTACTCAACGTCCGTGTCGTGGAAAGTGAATCAGACGCACAAGCTCTCACGAACGAAGTTCGCGAGACGGTCCACAACCTCTCCCTCAAGCTGAAGCCCGCACCAGCTCCAGCCCGGCGCGAAGGCAGATGACTGAAGGCCTGTGCTAAGCACAGGTTAAGTCTTACAAAAGGGGACGTCGATAAAGTGAATGAGCTGGCTGGTCAATCCCGATGATAAGCGCGCGCCTCCGCAGTAACTGTTTGTGCGTTCGCCCCAGTCACCGGGCAGCCCTCCCTCGATGGGCGCCAAGGCCTGCCAGCGTTTTCGGCAAAACTCTTGCCCGGGTCTCCGGCCGCTCAGCGTTGAACGCGCTCTGTGAATGAACAAAGACGGATCGGTTGCAACCGCGCCGGCGCGATGGCTCTCAGCGCGTTTCAATCAAGGACGTTCACTGGACGCACAAAGCCGTGGAGGAAGGGCTGTTTAATAACAGAAACAGCTAACTCTGTATCGCAACCCTATTTGCTGTGCACTGCAAATACGCCGATTGAGAAGAGCCGGCTGATCTTCCGTTCATTGACACCGACGCTTCGGTTGTTCTCCGCTGCATGCTCAATGGCCCACTGCGCTCCGCAATGGGGCCGATCCGCCAGACACTAGAGGTGACCACCACATGGGAGCGTTGCGCACAATGGATCAACCGCTCGAGCGCGAAAGGAAAGAGCCCTCGAAGTTCGACGACCCAACTCGCATTCGACTTCAGACCACCTCAGGGCAAGGTGAAAACGAAGAACCGACTAGTTTACACAATCGAGCAATGCGCCGTGAGGAGAGCGTCCTCACACTCTCCTCGACAGAGAGCAGGCGTCATCAACAACTCACGCTCGTAAAATGGATGTTGCTCAGATGATCGTGTCTCAGCAGTCGGTGCACACCTCGCTGTACGGTTTAGCCGATGTCACGGCGGCCGAGGCGCCCTTAATCGAAATCATGACGGAGGTCCTGAACGACCGACACAAAATTTACGAAACCGAGATCCGGGCGGAGTACGCCGGCATGCAAAGCAGGAACGAGCTTCTGACGGAGATGAACAGCGCGTTGGCTGTCCTGCGCGCCAACAGGCCTGCCGATGACAAACACGATGCGTGGCTTGGCGAGTTCACCGATACACAGGGCCGGAAACAGAATGTTGACGAGTGGCTACGGTCGCATAATATCGCGTTCGACATGAACCCCAACAGACGCGCCGGACAGTCGCAATTCGACGCCGCAATCAACAATCTGAAGGCCGCGGTCGACGGCGCAAACAGCGAAGGACATCTCGCAATCATTTTTTTGCAAGGGCTCTTGGATAAGCTCAATCAAGTCGCTCTACAGATGTCCAACCTCATCTCGAAGGATGACAAGGTAAAGGAATCGATCATTGCCAACATGCGCTAACGACCGCTAGCGGCGCTGGACAACGACTCGCTGACCGCTCTCTCCTTTCACCCAATCAGTGCACAGCACCAGCAGTGGAAGACGCCTGCGGCGGTTTGATTGGCCTGGCACGTGCACAACAGGCAAGTCCAAACGGGGGTTTATCGCCGCCGGTACCCGCATTGCCTCACCTTAATTGTTGTCGGATGCTAAGCCGTTGCCTCACGTAAATTGCTCCCTTGGATCGGGAACGAGCGGGGGTGAAGGTGGGGCGGCTAACCATGGCGACGCGGAAGGAACTGACGGCGGCGGCAGGCGCGCGCTATCAGACGTCGGATCGCGCGAAGAAGTCGCGGATATTGGACGAGTTCGTCGACATCACCGGATTACATCGCAAGCATGCGATGCGGCTTCTTCGAGGTCAGGAAGACGCAGGTCCAGGCCGGCGGGCGCGACGCCGGGTCTATAATGAGGCAGAACACAACGCGCTCGTGCTCCTTTGGGAGGCGTCAGACCGGATCTGCGGGAAGCGGCTGAAGGCGTTAATGCCTGCGCTTGCGATGGAACGGCACGGCCACCTCGACCTTGTTCCCGAGATCCGGGACAAACTTTTGGCAATGAGTGCTGCGACGATCGACCGCGCATTGGCACGGGTCCGAGAAGGATTAGGTCGCAAGCGCCGACGGCATGCGACGCACTCGTTGCGTCGCAGTATTCCAAATCGGACGTCGGCAGATTGGAACGATCCGGCGCCGGGGTTCGTCGAGGCTGACCTTGTAGCGCATAGCGGTCCATCGGCGCGCGGCAGCGTCATCCAGACCCTCGTGCTCACCGACATTGCTACCGGCTGGACGGAGTGCGCTCCTCTGATCGTGCGCGAACAAACACTGTTGAGCACGGTGTTGACGGAATTGCGCAAACAATTGCCTTTTGCGCTGGTCGGCCTCGATACGGACAATAATACGGTGTTCATGAATGAGACGCTGAAAGCCTACTGCGATGCGGCCAACATCGTCTTCACGCGTTGCCGGCCCTACCGGAAGAACGACCAGGCGTTCGTCGAGCAGAAGAACGGTGCCGTCGTGCGCAGGATGGTCGGCTATCGTCGGTTCGAGGGCCTGGAAGCGGCCAAGCTGCTGGCTGAACTCTATCGATCGGCGCGGCTGTTCGTGAACTTCTTCCAACCCTCATTCAAACTGATGGCCAAGCAGCGCGACGGTGCTCGTGTGCGTAAGACATACAGCGCACCGGCAACGCCACACCAGCGCTTGGCCGCCGACGCCCGCACGCCCGATGCGATTCGTCACCATCTCCAAGAAATCTATGCCGCTCTCGACCCGGTCGCGTTGTTGCGCGACATCCGCGGCGCGCAGGAACGCCTCGCGGCGCTCGCTGATACGCAGCCAATCGCCCATCCTGCTGCGGCATCGCAATCGATCGATCTCTTCCTGGCAAGCCTACGAACCGCCTGGAAAGACGGAGCTATGCGACCGACGGATCGGCCAATCGTGAAAGCGAAAAGAGGCCGGCGGCGTCCCGACCCGCTCATCCGGGCAACGCTAGATTTGCGAAAATGGTTTGAAGCCGAGCCTTGGCGGACTGGTAGCGAACTGCTCTCCCGGTTGCAGGCGGAATATCCTGGAGCCTATCCGAACAAGCTTCTTCGAACGCTTCAGCGTAGGCTTAAATCCTGGCGCAGCGAGCAAGCGAACGCGTTGTTGTTCGTTCCTACGGAGGAAACGCTGCTGGGGCATGAGGTCACAACAACCCAATGATGTGGCAGACGCCAGCGGAGGAGGCCGGGCGCTCCGAAACCCGGCCATCTCCGCACCCGGCCTCCTCCTCAACCCAAGCCGGGAGCAAAATAAATGAGGCAACCGATCGCACTCGGGAGCATCGATAGGTGAGGCAATACGGTGATCGTCATCAATCTGTTGACCGCGAGATCGTCGATGGCGTCCTGCGCGATCTCGCGATCGAGCAGAGCTAGGTCTTCGGCCAGCCGGTCAAGCTCACGGACGTGCCGATCGATGGCCGCGCGCTCATCGTCCGGCAGCTGTTGGGCGGCCAACCAAGCTCGGCCGCGGGCGTTGAAAAGATCGGCATGCGGGCACTTCGGGATCAGGTGGGCGTGCAGGATCGAATGCACCTCGTTCTTGAGCCGCGTGCGACGCCGCACGACCTGGTAGCGCCGCGCCACCAGCCGACGCTTGCGTTCGGTCTCCGCATCAGGCGTCCAGATCTGCGGCAGGTACCCGGCCGCCTGCAGACTGGCGAGCGTGCCGGCATCGATCTTGTCGGTCTTAACGTGAGCCTGGGCGATCGCCTTTACCTGCAGCGGATTGGCGATAATCACTGTGCCACGAACGGCGCCAGAACTCGCGACACCGCCATGCCGTTGGCGGTCGCTTCGACCACTACCTCATCGCTGGGCAGCAGGGTCTTGCCAAATCCCTCCAGCGCAGCCCGCGTCATATCGATGCGGCCCGTATATCGGAGCCTGCCATCCTCCCAAAAAACCACCTCGCCGAAAGTTCGGTGGACGTCAATGCCAATCACCCGTCGCATTCGCACCTCCTGCCAGATACATGACCATGACGGGAGCTGCGGGCGCCACGACAATTACGGATTCGCGCTCTCGGCGCAACCGGGCGAGTCGCAGAGGCGGCCAGCTACTTGGGCAAGCGAGCTAAGGCGGCTCCGAGGGGATGGCTCGGCCGCACCCCATGATCAATTTTGCTTGACGCACAGAACTGCTCTCAAAAGACTCAGCCCCATCGTTCCGCCCTGGTGATCATCGCTTCCGGCGGATGCCGCCTCCCATTTTGCGTATGCTCAAGCGCAGGCAAAAACACAAGCAGAATTCTGCCAAAGATCGTGAGCGCTCGCTTATCCGTGTGGCGCTAAGCGCGGGGGCACGAGCGCACGAATTACTATTGCAACCGCCTGGTGCGTCGATTGGAAGCTGGTCGAACACATGCCAAGCCTTACGTTATAATGGCAGCCCGGCCCACCCATCACTTGAAGAGCCGCAAACCCACCTAATAAAGTTCACGCAAAACACTTCCGATGAGACCGGTGGCGCCCCACAGCAGCTCCGGTTCAAGCTCGCACAATCCCGCAACGATTCCATAGGGGGTCTTCAGCTGCGGTCGTCCGATGCGACCGCCGCGATCGTCTCGCGCAGCCACTTGTGCCTCGGGTCGCGATTGCTGCGCTCGTGCCATATCAGAAACACTTCATACGAGGCCAACTCCGCAGGAACTTCTTTCACTGACAGCGGAAACATGTGAGCCAGCCTTACTGCGGCCCGGCGCGGCACAATGAGCGCACAATCGGCCTGCACGGCTGTCAGTCCCGCAGTTAGCAAATTTGATACAAGAATGGGCCTGGAGCCGAGATCTAACCTGGCCACCTCATCGTGCACCCGGCCGAATCCGTCCATGCAGTCCGAGCCGACGGCAACATGGCGCAGGCTCGAAAAGCTCTCAAATGTCCATTCCCATGCCAAAGCGGGGTGGTCACTGCGCAGTAAGCAAGCAAAACGGTCAGTGTACAGCCTGCGTCGATAATATCCTCGCGGAGCTTCCCCAATCTGTCCGATAGCCAGATCTGTCTGCCCATGCTCTAATTGATCCAGCGCACACTGAGGAAGCGGATCAGTAAACAAGTCGAGATCTGGCGCCTCCTCGCGCACGCGCCTCAAGAGAGGCGGCAGCAAGACTAGCGACTGGTGATCTGGCAGTATCATTCTTGTCTCCACGCGGCGTTCTATCGACACCAAACGGTCAACAGATAAGAGTTCATGGATAACCTTTAATGTTCCAGGCAACAGCTTAGCCAAGTCCTCGCCTTTCGCCGTACGAACGAGGCCATTGGCGCCCCGCACTAGCAGGTCATCATTGAAGACCCTACGGAGTTGGGCCAAAGCCCGGCTCATTGCTGGCTGACTGATGCCGATACTGCTCGCCGCGTACGTGACATTGCGGTGCTCAAGGAGCGCCGCCAAATTGGTTAGGAGATTCAGGTTGATTCTCGAGAGTTCGCGTAAGTGTTTTTGCAGCACCATCGTCTCACAGGAAAGCATCGGCCCCGTCGTTTGGAGGGACATCAACCATTCTGGGTAGTTGAGGAATATTCCCCCGAACTCTATCGCTGCTCCGAGGGCTTATCATCGTCCTGCGCATGATGCCACCCGCGCTCGCGCGAAAAGCAGGTGATGGCAGACAACAGGTTGGCCTGCAAAGCCGGCGCCCAGACTACTCTCTCTCTGCGAGAACGATGTGCAAGCGCTACACCAGCAATGTCGCGAAGAAGCTCCGGACGGCCGGGCGCTCCCGGCTAGAGCGTTGCGGTATAGCTCTATATCCTACACTGGTGTGTCGATCAGCACCGTGGACTACGATCCAGCGTGGTACCGCTGATGGCTGCTTCAGTCGCTAGAGACGCTGTTTTCGGCGCAGTTAATGACAAACGGCAAGCGCACAGCTCGGGCTACTATTCGCTTTCGCCGAAGCCTCTGCCTTCCGCACCCGCAACACACGACGTCTGCCGAACATTTAAAGAAATTGGCTACAGGCATACGTGCTAGCACTCGGTCCTCAGCACGCTCTGCGGATCGGCGCCCGGTGCATCTGAAAGCTCACCTCGCGGCAGATTATTGCTGCGGCGTTGTGTCCTACAGGGCTCAACGTGTCCAAACGACATCATCGACGTCTACCAGTTGGATCATTGCGCCCGCTGGTCGTTGTCCTCCCACCCACAAACCACGCTTGCTGGCCTGCCACTCCTAGCCCTAGCGGTCCTGAGACCTATCCACGACCGGGCTTTCTGGGCGATTCGTCTTCTCCGCGCATTGTGCGTGCGTCTTCGGCGGAACCTTCTACCAAGGCCCACTGAATAAAGCCCAATGACCCCATACGTCTACTGTGACGCCTCGCGTAGGGGCGCTCGGCAGATGGACTCCCACGCCATGCAAGCGCTGCTGGAGATGATTCCGATCGGCGATCAGGGTGCTAAGATCGACCGTCGCGGGTGCATTTCCTTGAACGATCCCATTAAGTAGTGCTCTTGTGGCGTCCACCAAATAGACACCACAATCGAAATTATTCGACTGCTGAGCCATTTTAGGTGAATAAATGCGCCCCCCGGGCACACCCAAGCGTCGCGCTAAAGCTACAGCTTGCTCCTGATTGTGTCTCGATAGCGAGTCGTAATGATAGGCACTCGGCATTGACCGGTCGCGACGGTCCACCACCAACAGTGACCAATGGCTCTCCCGACGACCGACATTGTCGGCATCGTTCACGGGCAGGAATAAAAAGTCCGCCGTATCGCCATCAGTTGCATCATGCACAATGCGCTCGAATGCACTCCGCGCAACACAATCAGTACCTAGCCGCAGACTGTAGTGTGCCATAATCGGATCAACTAGCCGTGTGCGCGCCGCGACATCCGGGTGGACCCTCCAAAGCTCCTGCAGCATAATAGTTTGGTCCGCTAGGATGTGTCGATCGTCCAGCCACAGCTTCTTGCCACGCGCCGGCTCGCTCCCAACCTGGAGTGAGAGGTTGCCGTCCTTCACTTGCAGTGATGGCCCGCTTTCGCTGCTCTGGGGAGCATCTCTGGTTTCGATGAAGGCTAAGGCGCGCTCACCTACAGTCCAAGGGTTCTTTGGTATGCTAGCAAGACGCCCGGCCCGATGTCGGCGGCCGCTTACCGGATGATGTTCGGCGCCGAGCGGGCCCTGCTCCGTTACACGCCGCAATGTCACAGTCGTTGTGATCGCACTCATAGCTGCCTCGACAGTCGACTTAGCCGCGGACACCGCCCGCCGAAGCAACGCAGGTCGGCTGCTAGAAGCTGGACCGATCTCGGTGAATGCCCTTTGGCCCACGCTATCGGCAATGGGGCCGCGCAAACTGTCCTGGGGTACACTGGTAAGATTGGCGACAGGAGCCGGGGGACTCTCCACAGGATCATGGGCAATCCCGAACTGGTCCGATACCGGCATTGTCGACATTGGACGTTCGGGAGTGCCACGCGGAAGTTCGGAACCACGCACATGCACTGTCGGACGGCGGCTATTGTCTCCGGTGCAGTGTTGCTCCGGCCGCTTTCCCGGACTTAGCGTTGCCAAGTCCACCGCCTGCTGCGGCTCTCGCGACACCGACTCATCTCGGACTAGATCCGCGGCCCCGAAGGAGTCGCACTTGGCTGGTCTCATTGTCCCTCCCTCGCGGGTTGACGAAAACGGCACGATTAATCCGGCAGTCTATTCACCCGCAAGCTGATGCGGACGGCCGTGAACGGGGCCACAATGCTCGGCGGTACGGCCAACCGTGCCGCCAGACTCATGATAAATGCTCACGACCGAGCACATTTATCTCGACGTCTGCAATAATCGCGCCGGTAGCAAAAACGACGTATCAGCATGGTTAGAATTGACGCATCGCGCTAGCGCGCGAGAGGCTCGGATCGTTCACTCGGGAGAGTTGAACACCGCGGCTGCGCACGCGAGCACCTGCCTCCAGGCATTATCGCCGCCGGCATCGACCGACTTTCACCTCACCCCTTCTTCACCTCCAGTCAGCAATTCATGTGCAGCCGCCGCAAGAACTTGCTGATTCAGTCCAGCGGACATACGCTCGTCGCTGACACGTCAGCCGGCCAGTCGAGAACGTTTCGCCCTCACTGTAGAATCTTCCGCCGGGGCAGATTATGGGATTGCACAATCGCAAGTTCACCAACCTGCCAACAAAGCAACCAAGGTTGGCCGCGCCGGCCGGTATCCACTCTGCGCACGGCGGGATATCACTTTTGCATTTTTCGCGTTGATTGGATGGCGATATATCAGCGCACGTAAGTGAGTAGATACCGCGACCAGCAAACACCCATGACATCCCATGTCGCACACCAGCCACTCGTTCGACATGAAAGAACCCGCATCGGTGTTCGCGCAGTCAAGAGGCGAGCGCGCCACTGGCATAGTTCGCTCATTCTACCTCCGCGCGGTCCTTCGCGGACCGCCGCGATCAATGAAGACATACAAGACTGTAGATGGAGTGGGCGTAATGTTTCCGAAAGCTAGTTGGGCATGGCGCCGATACAGTGCGCCGAAGCCCCGGGGAATGGGTGCGCAACCAATAGTGCTTGTCTTGTCGGACACTGAGTCCGAAACGAGAAAACGGCTGATGAAAAGCGGATCAGAAGAGCAACGCTGCTCCAGGTCTAGAATCGGGGTCGCATCGGCTTTGATTTGTTTGAGGCAGCTATTCGTAGGTGGCGCATGAACGAGACGCGCCCGGGCGCCGTTTAATTCGGACGCTCTATCGGCTGTATGAGCCATTCACGACATGCAGCGTAGCTTCCCTCTCACTGATCGAAGCGCTCTCCGTGCAAGACTAAGGAACGTTGGATAGCGGTCTGTAAGAAGTAGATCGACTCCGACCCCGCAGGCCCACCCCCAGGGGGCGAAGTCTCTTAAGAATGGCTGCTTGAGGCCTGACCATGCTTCGGTCGGGCAATGCGCAAGACGCAAACGGGTTGTCGGCCACGGGGATCCAGCCTCGGGATAACTGCCATAAGTCCGGTCGGGCAGGCGAGACGGCTATGATGACTATTACGAAATTCCTGATCGCTGGCCGCAACGACATCGCTTTGGTCGCGTTGCTGGTTGCGATCGTGTTCATGATAATTGTTCCCCTTCCGCCCGTTCTCATGGATGTCATGCAGGCATTCAATCTCGGCGTTTCGGCGCTCCTGCTCATAGTGGCGGTATACATCAAGTCACCCCTGGGATTCACTTCGTTCCCGTCGGTACTTTTGCTCACCACACTCTTTCGATTGTCACTCGGCATCGCAGCCACGCGCACAATACTGCTACACGCGGATGCCGGCGAGGTCGTAAAGACCTTCGGTGACCTCGTGATAGCGGGCAATCTCGTCGTCGGGGCGGTCACGTTCCTGATCATCACAATTGTGCAGTATGTCGTCATCACCAACGGCTGTGAGCGTGTCGCCGAGGTTTCTGCGCGCTTCACTCTGGATATGATCCCGGGAAGGCAAATGAGCGTCGATAGCGACTTACGTACGGGGGGCATCGACCTCCCCGAGGCGCGTAGGCGCCGTTCCGCGATCGAGCGCGAGAGCCGACTTTTCGGCGCTATGGATGGCGCTATGAGATTCGTTAAGGGGGATGCTGTCGCAGGTCTGATCTCTATCGTCGTAAACATCATAGGAGGCGTCGCCATCGGTTCCCTTCAAAGGGGAATGGGATGGCATGAGGCACTCGAGCTCTACGCTATCCTGACGGTGGGAGATGGCCTTGTCGGGCAGATTCCAGCTATCTTCACAGCAATCACGGCTGGCGTTCTCGTGACAAGGGTCGCTCGCGAGGACACTTCGACCAACCTCGCCGATGCCATCAGTGACGATGTCAGCGCAGAACCCAACGCCATGATTGCCGGTTCGTTCATCCTTGTGCTGTTGGGGTTTGTGCCCGGCTTTCCAACGATAATCTTCCTGATCCTAGCTGGCGCGATTGGGGGCGGAGGGTGGCTGCTGCGCCGTGGGATGCTCTCGTCTGACGGCGCACGACGCGATCCAATCAATACGCAAAACAATATCGCTCGGCTGGGCTCGAGACGCTATGGGGCTGCCGACGCCGAGATCAACCTGGTCGTCCCTTTGATGATCGACATCGGGCGCGGTATCTTGTCGAGCCTTGCGCCGAATGACCTCAGCAAGGCGCTTGCGGACGTCCGCGATAAGCTGTCGCTCGAACTAGGTATCCAGTTCCCAGACATAGCGCTGCGAGAGATTGATAGCGCCAACCCAGACTCATACATCATCCGTATCAATGAGGTCTTCTACGGCGACGGCTATCTGCTGCAGCAGCATGTTTTGGCGCGCACAGCTCCCGCCCGCCTCGATACAATGGGGATTCCACATGTCGCTGACAGGCCGTTTTTGCCCCACGTTGCCACCGCGTGGGTTAGCGTCGCGCATGTTGACGCCCTACGAGCCGCGCGTATTCCGTTCCTGGAGCCGGCACAAGTCCCCGCTTACCATCTGGTTCAGCTGCTGCGCCGGCACGCCCAAGAGTTCATCGGGATCCAAGAGACAAGCTCAATCCTGAGCCGGGTACAGTCGCACTCGCCTGAACTGGTCAAAGAAGCGTTGCACACGGTTCGCTTGCACATAATAGCAGAGGTGTTCCAGCGCCTCATTTCGGAACGCGTTTCACTGCGGAACATGCGCGCGATACTGAATGCGATGACTCAGCCTGGTCACAACGTCAACGATCCGCTGCTCCTGACAGAGCACGTGCGATGTGCGCTAAAGCGGCAGATTTGTCTCCAGTATTGCGTCGGCACCCTGCGGCTGCCCGCGTTTATTCTCACTCCGGAGCTGGAGGAACTGGCACAGAATGCTATTCGTCACACCACGGACGACAGCTATCTTGGCATCGACACAAGGACCAAGGACCGGATCATCGACCGGATTCGGCAAGCAATGGCCGGCGTCAGCGCACTAGAAGGGCCAGTGCTTCTCGCCCCGCCCGAATTGCGCCCTTACCTTCGCAAGTTTCTGGAGACTGAGCTAAACGAGCTGCCGGTTCTCTCTTTTAAAGAGCTGATCCCGGAACTCGCCGTCAAGACGTTGGCCTGGATCACACTCTCAGATGAGGACACCAATGGAGCGACATAGCCAGCCCAATTGGGCGCTACGCGTGTTGTCGGGGCCCAACGTCGGCGCAGAAACATTGCTGGCCGAGGGCACCTGGATCATTGGTCGAGATGATCACGACGACATCGCATTCGCCGATCCCGGGCTCATTGGCTCACATCTTCGTCTGTCCATTGGAGCCGAGCGCGTCGACATCACCGCCCTCGCACCCGGTGTACTCGTCGGCGGAGAGCCGTGTCCTCCTAACAAGCCGACGATGGTTCACCCCTCCACTCCAATCAGCGTCGGGCGGACCATCTTTTGCGTGGCTCCGGCCGCGACTAGCTTTGGACAATCCGACGCTGCTGCTGGGCCGCAGTGCGGACCCGAAACGGACTTGAACTATGCTGCTGCGCGGCGTGTGGGTATGGATGCCAAGCGAATAATGCGATCAATCCCACAACCGATAAGCGTGGTTGCAGCAGTATGTGCCTTGCTCGGCGCCTTCGCGTTCTGGAGCCAGCGCGAGCGACTTACTCGTTTCATCTCTTCGGACGCTACGCAGTCTACAGTCGTCACGAAGCCCCATGCTGGTATTGCTGGTACAAACGGCGTGAGCGCCACGCACTCAACGCCGCGAATCGTAGAGGGGCGTTATTCTGGAGAGACTGCCAAGCAGAACACATCCACACCATCAGACCACTCGATGACTTCCGTGGACCCGCTGAGGCCGACAGACACTCACTTGTCTGATCAGGAGCTGACTGATCTCGCAGCCACCGTCCTGCGCGCGTATGACGTCAAGGTTGAAGTAAGTGCAAATGGCACCGGCCATATCTCCTTAAGGGGCTACGCCCGAAGCGATGCCGAGATGGAGAGGGCTTTGCGGGCTCTGCGACAAGATGTCCCGGCTGCCCACAAAATAGACGATGAGGTCACAACGCCAGAGCGCGCAAGTGCTTTCATCAGGACAGCCGCATCGGAGGCGCTTCGCAGCGAAATCAGCATCACGCTGAAGTCCAACGTCGTCGTCGTTGGGGGAACACTTACACCAACGGCATATCAAGAATGGCTGCGCGTCGCAGGACGATTCCAGGACACGTTTGCCCCTCACATTGGGCTGGACTCCCATTGCGTCCCGATGGCAGCGCCAACTGCGCGAGGCGTTCATCTCGGCCGCTCGCCTTACATTGTCGATCGGAATGGGGCGCAACTGACCGTAGGCGATACTATACATCGCCTCGGTACCATTTCCGCGATTGATCGTGAAGGCCTCTTGGTGCGCGTCGGAGAGTCTGAAGTGCGGCTTTTGTATTCCAGTAAGCCAGAGTGGATCACGGAGGATGCCGATGAGTGAACCTTTCGCAACGCTCGACTTGCAGCGGCAGTTGCTAAATGACCTGAATGGGACTTTCAGAGCGGACATAGAGAACGACCTTCGGACTTGGCGACGATCTCTCAAGCGAGACCTCGACGGGGGCGTCTCAAGGGAGCGTTTCCAAGAACTAAACGCCCTGATCATTGCAATAGATGCCGCAGCCGCGGTCGTTGCAGCGATCTGGTCAGAATATCGACGACGGGAGGCTTAGGATGAACTTTGACGCAATTAGCAGTTCTTTGAGCGGCGCCGTTTCGGAGTCCGATCGCGATATGAGAAGCCGCATGGCATCAATCAATCCGACCGACACGGGTGATCTGATACGGCTTCAACTCTCACTTAGCCAACACACCGCTCTCTTGAACCTGAACTCGACCCTCATCAAGGTCATGCACGAAGCACTCAATGCTGTCATCAGAAACATCGCATAGCTCGCGGCATTGCCTCGCTTGTCCCTCAAGGCGGGCGTTCAGCGCTGATCTGCTAGACACCAGACGACCTCGATACGTGCCCGTGATGCCGCACTTGCAGGCAGCAGGTACCCTAGTCATGCACCAGTGCGAGCAGGATGATGTCGTCTAGTTTCTTGCAATTGCGGCACTTGCGCTATTTCTTGAGCATCGTAAACGCGGGAAGCTTCTCGGGCGCTGCGGCTGCAATTCGCGTTGCACAACCGGCTCTCAGCCAGCAAATGACGGCTTTGGAAACTGAGCTTGAGATGAAGCTGCTGCATCGCAGCGCCCGGGGCGTTCGGCCGACGCCGGAGGGAGAAGCGTTCTACCGACAGGCTCTCGCGATCATCAAGGAGGTGGAACAGCTTCCGGGTATCGTGCGTTCTGCTGCGAGAGTGCCCGAGGGCGCCGTAAGGCTCGGGATATCGTCGGAGATTGCGGTACCTTGGACCTCCGTTTTTATGGCGGCCTGCCGCGCGCTGCTTCCGACAGTGCATCTCCACGTCGTCTCCGGCGACTTTCTACGCATAAGCCCCCTCATTGCATCAAGGGCGATCGACATCTGTATCATGTTTGAAGATATGCCTGTCGAAGGTTTTGCCCGGCAGCCCCTCTTTCATCAGTCGCTATGCCTGGTTTCACCTCCCGGCAGAGGCGATGCAGCGGACCATGTTTCGCTCGAGAGCCTGGCAGAGAGTCCTCTTGTGCTGCCAGTCCGCTCACATGCGAGTCGCAGCGCATTGGACCGGGCCTTCGAGAATGTCGGCCTAATTCCAAACTGCATCGCAGAAATGGATACGCTTCACAATGCGCTGGGGCTTGTTAAGGCTGGTCTTGCCAGTGCGATCGTTCCCAACGGGGTCCTATCCGATATTCCTGGTAATGAGGACCTGCGGCCGATCGCCATAACCCCGCCAATCTACGTGACCGCATGCTTAATCTCGTCTGGCGATGTTCCGCTCAACTCCACCGCTCAGGCAGTGAGCACCGTATTGGCCGCCAAGGTACAGGATGTGCTTCGCACAGGGCCCATTTCGCGGGGAATAGGCATCGGACCGGCATGAGCTCAGACAGGCGCCGCGTGGAACGGCTCCAAGATCAGTGCTCGTTCCTGTCGGGTGTTTAGATCACCTCGTCGCGCTGGCCAGCATGGAAAGCTTTCGAATTATGAGGCCTCGCCGCAGAACCGCCGAACGAAATCGATCCAGTGCCCTCCGGCGCCGGGCTATGGCTGCCGTCGCCTCCGCAATCCCGAAGAGACCGCCAGTGGTGATCTTCGTCCGGAATTGCTCAGTCTCACGCCAATTCTTCTCATATCAGCATTCGACGTGCCAAAGCTGCCGGCGATCGCGATATTCTTGCGCTCCCACATTCATTCCGCGGGGTCCCCGCTCTGGGCACCGCCATCTGTGGATGGCAGCACCCAATATTCGTCCAGCACATTCTTTACTGCGCCGTATAGCTCTCGGAGTGTGTTGCCCAGTGGCATTTGCGCTTCGTTCAGCCAGCCAAACCCGAGGTGCTGGAACAGATCCGCCGGAATTGTTTGCCTGCTAATGCTCAGCTCACGGATGAAGTCCCCGGCCCAGTCATGGATCGTGTATGACTCCAGTTTGTTCATCATGGCTGTCCACCTCTCGCGGCGCTCGGCGGCGGGCATTTCTGATGCTCTTAAAACCGCATCGGATATGCTTTTTGGGCTTGCTGGGTCGACGAGCAGCGCCTCGTTGCTGAAGTCCTCTGCAGCTCCCGCAAACTTCGAGAGAACCAGGACGCCGGGGTCGTCTGGATCTTGCGCAGCCACATATTCCTTCGCTACCAGGTTCATCCCATCGCGCAGGGGCGTGATCGCGGCAACATCTGCGGTACGGTAGAAGGCGGCAAGCTGCGCCTGAGGCAAGTGGTCCTTTTGATAGTGGATTGGATTCCAGCCGTCATCGCCCCCATGCTTGCGGTTGACCTCATCAACGGCGCAGTCGACGTCATGTTGATATTTGCTGTACATTGGAACGTTCGAGCGCGATGGAGTCGCGATTTGCAGCAACGAGATGCTGCGCGGCTTGTCCGTCAACAGGTGATCGAATGCCCTGATTCTGTTGTCGATGCCCTTGGTATAGTCGAGCCGATCGACCCCAACGGCGAGCTTCGCTCCTTCAAGTTTTTGCTTTGTAGAGACGATGTTGTCTTTGTATTCCGTCAGTGCATCAATCGCATATTTTGCGAATAGCTTGTGGTCGATACCAATTGGGAACTTCAGACATCTCGTCAAACCGCGGTCCGAGATCACAGCGCCGCTCTTGCTGTGCAAACCAAGATGCTCCCGAAGACAGGCAAGAAAGTTGTCCAGATCACGACTCGTCTGGAAGCCAACGAGATCGTAGGCCAGCATCATGTCCATCAATTCATTTGCATGCGGGACGCGCTCCATGATCGCCGGCTCGGGCCACGGTGTGTGCAGGAAGAACCCGATCGGCTGCTCGACGTTGAGCCTACGCAACTCATTGCCAAGAGGCAGAAAATGATAATCGTGAACCCAAATTGCATCGCGCTTCTCGAGTTGCGATATGACGTTCGCCATCGAAACATTGATCTGACAATAGCTCTGATAGTCCGCTTCAGTCGTTGGACTCATCCATTCGCCCAATGAGTGAAAGGCCGGCCAAAGCATGGAATTCGCAAACCCTTGGTAGAATCCCGCATAGTGGGTTTCCGGTAGATCCACTCTTGCGACGAAACCTTCACCATGCCTCTCGAGATCCGCAACGTGCTCAGGGCCATCAACGAGGTTACCGGAGGATCCCAACCACAACGCGCCCGAGCGCTCGACGATGGGCTCAAGAGCCGCTGCAAGGCCGCCAGTCTTTGGCATTGTGGGATCGAAGCTTGAAACGCGGTTCGATACAATCAGAAACTCTGCACTTGGCCGCTGTCCCACACCTTTGGCGTGCCGTTCGGCGCGCCCACCTTCGATGTGAGCGGTCCGTCCTCCATTTGCGTTACGCGCTGCCCGCTCAAATCGCCAGCGCGGCTGCCGCTCTACGTCGCAAAGGGCCCTCTGCCACTCGTCCAGCGGCGTGTTTGCGTCCTCGGCGAATACATGGGCTTGAGCTCTTATTGAAGTCACTCGGTCTATCATTTACTTACTTCTCAATCATTGCCAGCGGCATAGCGCCTGGTGCTGTCAACCATACCATTCTTATATCAGATGTTCTCGGCCAGGGGAGACACATAGGCCGCCTCCGCGGCGCAAGCTCATGCAATCGACTTCGTGCCTTGGCATCACGGATCCATTGGCAGGTGGCCAGGGTTTGGAAGAGGGAGCGGTCAAGACCGCGAGCGGTGCGATAGTCGACGTTCTCGATGGCGGCGACTTGACGCAGCTTGGCACTGGTCAAGCGGCGCGTGAGGCGGCGGTTGTCGCGAGCGGTGGCCTCGCGATCGACGAGGAGGCCGAGCCAATCGGCGTGCGGCATCCCGGCCGCCTCGGGATTGTTCTGCAGTTCGGCGAGGGTATCGCCATGGCGACGAGGCCGAGGGCGCGCAAGCGATCGATGGTCGAGTGAATGAGCATGCTGATCTCTCCTGATCAATTGTAGTAACTGCGGCCACGGATGTTGGCGTGGAAGAGGATGGGCGCCTCCCCGGCGGGCGGAGCGATTCTGTCAGTGCCGTTCTTGAGGATGGCCGCGAGCGATTTGTACGAACGGGCGTTGAGCAGAAGAGCACGGGCGCAGGCGGCGTCGACGCGCTCATGGCCATAGCGCTTGACCAGCCCGAGAATGCCGATGGCGGAGCGGAAGCCTGTTCCGGATGCGGGCGCGACCGCAAGATGACGTCGATCAGGGTGTCGGCGTCCGGGCCGACTTTGGCGGCTTCGGAACGAATACGCTCATGGGTCCAGTCACGATAGCGGCGATGCGAGCTCGGCATATGCTCGGAAATTGTAGTCGGGCGATGCGGCAGCGTGCCGCGCAGATCCGATGCCACGCGCTCGCCGCGCAGACGCACGTATCGCCTTGCGCTCAAGATGATGAGGCCTGACCTTGTCAGAGATCATGACCGACTTCCTTCGCGCGCGGCGTCGCTGTCGTCGCAGCATGGTCGAGGATCAACTGCGTCATCAGACTCGTAAGGGCCGCCTGCGCTTCCGCCGGAAGCTTCGACCATGTGGGCGCACCGATGGCGCCGCTCGACAGGCCTCTCCCGAACAGATCCATCTGCTGCGGCCGCGGTTGTTGATTGCGTCGGTGTCCGCTCCCTGGCATTGCCGTCTGGCGTGACATGAGTCGCTCCCCGATTCTGACCGTGGGAGCCTCTGGATGCGCCAGAAAGCAGGGCAGCTGATGGCGTTCGATCCTTCAACGCGAGATCGAGAAGCGCAGAAAGCGCCGCAAGCGCATCGATGCTGACAAACGGCTGAGCTGTCAAAAGTTCGGCGTCAGGGCATGCCGTCCGGTCGAACATCCATGCTGGCACTTCCAGCCAACGATCTCCTTGCGATCCGTCCAAGGTGCAGCGAAAAACAACATCATCAGCCTTGTCGACGGCTCCATGAACGCAAACTCGGCGCCCAAACCATGGATGATGCCGATAAAGAACCTCGCGAAGAACGGTCCTGTGGGCGTTCTCAAACGTTCTTGTACAACGAACACCGCGGACACTCGGCCATTGGCTATATCAGCTCGGTCGAGATGGAGCCAAAATCGGGTTGACCCCCGAGGATGAGCTTGACGACGATGCGGCGAAGTATGCACCGACAAAAATGCGCGCCGGCCACATGAAGGGCGCTGAAAAAGCTTCGAGATGTCCAGGCCGGGAGGGGCGTCGTGCCGGAGCTGAATCCTTTCCCCGTGGACGCAACTCTCATCAAGATGTGGGCAGCGGAAGCCGGCAGGATTGCGTCGCAGGCCATCGGTCGTCAGGCTCACCGCCTTTATAGGCTGAGTGTGGCTGCAAAAACACGGAAGGGAGCCGATCTCTGGTCGCTTCTTCACCGATAGGCTGGCCCAAGATGTAGCGGGGTTCCAGCAGCAAACCCGTGAGAGCAGAATCAACACTGAGGACCAGCAAGTCCTCGAGGCAAACAGAGCGCTGGGATTGCCTTTTCCGGGCAACGAGCTGCCAGCCGCCCCACAGGGTAGGCAGCAGCGAGAGCCGTCGCAGGAATTGCCGGCAACGCCAGCCACCCCGAGCGCGGGGGATTTGGATTGGCTCAGCGAGTAGATCCACGGGCCCGCACCGCCGCTGCCAGCGCCGCACTCGACCGTGCAGCCGGATCTCCCGTTCGAGCTCCATGCTAGTCCAGCCCTCCCGAGCCCAGGAGGTTTGCCGCCGTGGAGGGTCGCAGGCAGCTACTGGGATTGGGTTAGCCAGCAGATGCAAGAACCAGCGTCAGCATCATCCGTGGGGCGTCCGTCGTCAAGCATCGACAGCGGCTTGGAGCCTCTGTTTGGTTTGAATCCGTCGACCCCCTACGAATTGCGCGACCACGCGCACTCTGCACCCGCGCCTGCGTTCGCCGGACCACCGGCTTCTCAGGAACTCCGCGATATCGGAGCCATTGTTGGCGAGGGCTGGCAGCACGGGTCTCAAGCAGCCTCAGACGTTTTGATCGACGTGCTAGGCAACATCAATCTGCTGCCGAATCAGTTCGGGCCAAGCCAGTTTGCGATCAACAGTGAGCGCTACGCGGCCACGTTGGGACCGAGAGGAACAGGGACGTTCGTCTCATCCATCAAGCTCGCGCCAGGCAAATGGACGAAGTTGGGCCATCCAATCAGTTCACAGTCCTCGGCAGGTTAGTGAAGCCGGGCCACACCGTCGTCACGAAGTGGATCTTGGGTATCTCAGCCCCGGAGGATGGCAGCATCACGAACGATGGCTTCCGCCTTTCCTGGCCCGCGCACTAGAGGGCCAGGATCTCATGCCAGACGCCGAGCACCGAACCTACTTCAACATTCACGGCGTGCCTTACAGGGGCGAGCTGGTTGAAACGGACCACGGCCGTCGTCGTGTGCGCATCTATCCGAAGCTGGTTGAAAATTCGGGGCTTTTAGTTCTCTGAACGGAACCATGGCTTACACGATTCGTGGTGGCGAGCTCACTTGCCTGGAGCCCAGGCTTTGGCTCGGCCGATTTCGAGCTAATGGAGCCATGGGGCTATGAGATCTGCACAGGCCTGTGGCGTTCGTGGCCCGACCAGGCTCTAACCAGTCGGATCGTTAAGTCTCCGAGGAGGAGCAGGATTAGAGGTCCATGCCACGCCCTTATGCGCGGCGTGGCATGGACCTCAGGGTGCAGGTTGGATGAAACAGTAGGCACTACAATGGCCTAGATCCCCCTTCGTCGAGACCTCGCCAACTACATGACCAACGAATCCCGGAGCACTCCTTGTCGGCTATCCTATCGTGGATGCTCGCGCCGCCAGGCGAAGGTCGATCTGGATGCGCTCGCCGAGGAGGTGTGCTTATCGCGGCGCAAAGCAGCAACGTGAACACAGTCGGGATCAATCCATTCATCACCCTGCCGGAAGGGATTCGGAATGGACGCTCTGATTGACATGAGCACTGGGGGGTCATCAAAGCGAATGTCGTGTTGGGGTCGACGTATGGCGTTCATGAAAGTGGGGGATTGCCCAAGCAAAGTGCCCAAAACCCGCTGCGCTTGACTTGACGCTCCAAGTTCGCTCGTTCTAACTTTGTTCTCATATGTTCGATTCTGCCGGCCCGTCTCTTCTCAATGATAACAGCAGCCGCCACGATCCAGCCAGGAACCATGCACGAGATCATCTGTCCCCACTGTGACAAGGCCTTCAAGGTCGATGAATCCGGTTACGCGGATATCCTGAAGCAAGTCCGTGACGCGGATTTCGCTCAGCAGCTCCACGAACGGCTGGAGCTGGCCGAGCGCGACAAGCGGAGCGCCGTTGAATTGGCCAAGGCCCAGGTAAGCAGCGATCTGCAGAAGACCACGGCTGCTAAGGACGCTGAAATCCAGGAGATGAAGTCCAAGCTTGAAGGGAGCGGCGTTGCCCAGAAGCTCGCGGTTGCTGAAGCGCTCAGCGCCGTCGAAAAGGAGCGGGACAGGCTCGCGAACGCGCTTGCTGAGTCCGAGCGCGAAAAGAAGGCAGCCTCGGAGCTTGCTGACGCGCTCCTGGCGAGCGAGCAGCACAAGATTGCTACTGCCAAGGAGAAGGAGATCCAGGATCTGAAGGCGAAGCTTCAGGCAGTCGAGCTTGAGAAGAAGCTCGCCGTGACTGAAGCGGTAGGTGCCCTCGAAAAAGAGCGTGATGAGCTGAAAAACGGCATCAGTCGAGTACAGCTCGAAAAGCAGCTCTCCGAGCAGTCGCTCAAGGATAAGTACGAAACCCAGATCAAAGATCGCGATGACGCCATCGAGCGTCTCAGGGACATGAAAGCCCGCCTTTCGACCAAGATGGTCGGCGAGACCCTTGAGCAGCACTGCGAGACCGAGTTTAACCGGTTCCGGTCGATGGCCTTTCCGCGCGCTTATTTCGAGAAGGACAGCGACGCGCGGACCGGCAGCAAGGGCGATTACATTTTCCGCGACTCGGACGAGGCCGGCACTGAAATCATCTCGATCATGTTCGAGATGAAGAACGAGAGCGAAAAGACCGCCACGAAAAGCAAAAACGAAGACTTCCTCAAAGAACTTGACCGGGATCGCATCGAGAAGGGCTGCGAGTACGCTATCTTGGTCTCATTGCTTGAACCGGATAATGAGCTTTACAATGCCGGCATCGTCGACGTCTTCCACCGCTACCCGAAAATGTATGTCATCCGGCCGCAGTTCTTCCTGCCGATGATTACGCTCCTAAGGAACGCGGCAATCAATTCGCTGAAGTACAAGACCGAGCTCGCGCTCGTGAAAGCGCAGAATGTCGACATAACCCAGTTTGAGAACCAGCTCGAATCGTTCAAGACCGCATTCTCAAAGAACTATGATCTTGCTTCCCGGCACTTCCAGACGGCTCTCGCCGAGATCGACAAGTCGATCGATCATCTGCAGAGGACGAAGGATGCCTTGATCGGTGCGGATCGCAACCTGCGTCTTGCCAATGACAAGGCACAGGACGTGACGATCAAGAAGCTAACTCGGGGCAATCCGACAATGGCTGCGAAATTTGCGGAGCTTAAGAGCGCGCCTGCCGAAGCCGCGGAGTGAGGCGGTCGAAGTATTGAGTTTGCGCGCAAAATCGTGTTGTCGAATTCACGATGTCACGGTCTGACGGAAGAAGGCGGGCGGTTAGCCGAAGATATGACCAAACAAGGCGACGATTGCCGCAACGTCGGCCGGCGCGAGGGTCGCAATCACATTATTCTTCACTTTTGCGACGAACCGCGCGAGTAGCGGCTTGAGGTGCGTACCCTGGGCGCCCGCAACAACCGACGTGCAGCGGATACGTGTGCGACGAACTGGTTTTTTTATCTGGCGCGCCCCTAGAGGTGAGTACGCGACGACCGGAGATGCCAAAGATCAACGAAATGTTCTCCGACCTACTTGAGCCCTGAGCAGAACCGCTGAATGCGTGCACAGGCATCAAGGAGAACCTCGTTCGAGGTCGCATAAGACAATCGGAAATTCGGCCCCTGGCCGAACGCGGCGCCATGCACGACCGCGGCGCCTTCCTCCTCGAGGAGTGCCGCGGCAAAATCCTCGTCGTTCCGGAGGAACTGACCGGAGCGGGTGCTCTTTCCGATCGCGTCTGCACAGGACGGGTAGACGTAGAAGGCCCCGTCCGGAACCGGGCAATCGAGATGATCCGCCTCGTTCAGCAGCGACACGACGAGATCGCGCCTCTCCTTGAAGACAGAACGACTCTTGGCGATGTAATCCTGCGGGCCGTTTAGCGCTTCGACGGCCGCCCATTGCGCGATCGAGCAGGCGCCCGACGTCTGCTGGCTCAGCAGCTTTTCGAGCTCCTTGATCAGCCTCTCGGGCCCACCCGCGTAACCGATGCGCCAACCGGTCATCGCGTAGGATTTCGAGACGCCATTGACCGTGAGGACTCGATCGCGGAGAGCCGGCTCGACCTGCGCCATCGTGGTAAAGACAAAATTGCCGTAGGTGAGATGCTCATAGATGTCGTCCGACAGCGTCCATACGTGCGGATGCCGGACCAGCACCTCGGAAAGAGCCTTCAATTCATCGCTGCTGTAGGCGGCACCGGTCGGGTTCGACGGCGAGTTCAGAATCAGCCATTTCGTGCGCGGTGTAATGGCCGCCTCGAGCGCCGCCGCGGTCACCTTGTAACCGCCGGGCAGGCACGTTGGCACAAAAACTGGCCTCCCGCCAGCAAACAGGACGAGATCCGGATAGCTGACCCAATACGGCGCGGGGATGATGACCTCGTCGCCCTTGTTGAGCGTCGCAAGGAGCGCGTTGAAGATCACGTTCTTGCCGCCCGTCCCGACGATGGTTTCGCTTGGCTTGTAATCGATCCCGTTCTCGCGTTTGAACTTCGCGGCAACTGCCTCCCGCAGCGCCGGCACGCCGGGCGTACCTGGGTACTTGGTCTCGCCCCTGTCGATCGCCGCCTTGGCGGCCTCCTTGATGTTGTCCGGCGTATCGAAGTCGGGCTCCCCGACAGAGAGGAAGACGACGTCACGGCCGGATTTCTTCAGTTCGCGCGCCTTGCGCGTGACGAAGATAGTGGCGGAGGGTTGAATGCGCTCGAGCGCTTCGGACACGAATGACATCTTGCTATCCTGGAAAATCCTTTGATTAGGACGCTGACAAAAGAATCAGCGCCTCTCTTTCGAGTAGCGTTCCTTGGTCGCATCGTTCGGTGGATATAGACCGTCGAGCAATGCTCCCGCCTTCACCTGATCGTAGACCCACTCCTCGAAGCGATCTTTCTCGAAGGCTTCGACCGCAACGGCTTCGGCGATCGCGGCCGGCACGACGACTGCACCGTCGTCGTCTGCAACCACGATGTCGCCGGGAAATATCGTCACGCCGCCGCACGCCACCGCGACCTGCGTGTCGGCACAGAAGAACTCGGACGGCGAGGGCGGCGCGGTGGTGCCATCCGCCCAGATCGGCCAATTGAGTTTCTTCATGCCGACGAGGTCGCGTATCGCTCCGTCGGTGACAAGACCTGCGATGCCCCGCGTCTGCATCCGAGCGCAGATGATGTCGCCGAACACGCCGGCCGACCGCAGCCCCATCGCATCCACGACCACCACGGCGCCGGCGGGAATCTTCTCCATGACCGCGCGCGGCGACGTGGGACCGGTTACGGCCATGGTCGTCGTGATATCTTCGCGCGCCGGCACGAAACGCATCGTGTAGGCCGGCCCCGCGATGCGCTTCTGCCCTTCCACCAGCGCCCGCGGTCCGCGCAGCGAGACACGAGTGAAGCCCTTCTGCCGAAGGACGGTCGAGACGGTCGCGACCGCCGTCTTCTCGAGGGTTAGCAGGGCCTCCTTCGAAATATTCGTCATCGCTGCTCTCTTTCGATCATGAAGCTTCGCGGTCGCGGTGGCCGTAGAGACGAGCGGCCGCTTCCTTCGACAGACGTCCTTCGAAGACGTCCCTCTCGATCAAGGCCGCCGGTCGTTCCTTCGGGTTGCCGAGACCACCACCGCCGGGCGTATGGATCACCAGCCGGTCGCCCGCCTCGATCGTCTGAAGCCCCTTGCCGGCGATCGGCCGTCCGGACGCGAGGCCGACATAGCCTGCCCCGCCGTTCTCGCCGCCCAGGCGTCCTCGCGCCGGATTCTTGATGCGCTCGAAGGCGGCGCTGAGCCGGAACGCGGTGCCTTCGACGTTCTCGACTTCGATGATTTGGCCGAGACCGCCGCGCGTGCGCCCCGGACCGCCGCTGTCTATACGGAGCTCCTTGCGCCAGAAGACGAAGGGGATCTGCGTCTCCGCGATCTCGATTGGCATGCAGTGGATGCCCGTTGGGAACGCTGTCGCCGACAAGCCGTCCTTTGTAAAGCGGGCTCCCATGCCGCCGCTGGTGGTGACCGCGAACGAGTAGTTGCGCCCCTTGCGCTCTCCGGCTGTGAAGGTCCCGCGCAGCGCGATATTCCACATGCACGAACTGCCCTCGGCGGGGATGCGCTCCGGCAGGATTTGCAAGAGGCAGCCAAACACCAGATCCGGCAGCATCTGGCCGATCACGTGCCGCGCTCCGACGGGCGAGGGCTTCCTGGCGTTGACGATGCAACCGTCCGGCGCGACGACCTTCAACAGGGACAAAGATCCGGCATTGTTGGGAATGTCGCTAGCGATGGCGCAACTGATGGCGAACGACGTGTAGGCGGTCGCGTAAGTCAAGGGAACGTTGATGCCCTTGATCACCTCGGGGGCGCTGCCGGCAAAGTCGACAACGATACCGTCCTCGTTAATCGTCAGTGCGGCCCGCAGAGTCAGCGGCTCGTTGTAGCCGTCGACGATCATCTCGTTGCTCCAGGTTCCCTTCGGAAGCGACGCGATCTCCTTGAGCACCGCTTGGCGAGAGCGCTCGAGAATGAAGTCGGCGAGCTCCGAAAGATCACCGAGGCCAAACTCTGTCATCGTCTCCTGAAGCCGCCTGACGCCGACATCGTTGCAGGCCGCGAGCGAGTAGGTATCCCCGACGGTGTCGACCGGAAGCCGCGTGTTAGCTTCGATCACCGCCATGAGCGTCTCGTTGACCGTGCCGGCGTCGATTAGCTTGATCAACGGAATGTAGAGACCTTCCGCAAATACGTCCGGAGCTTCAGTTCCCGCGCCCAGCCCGCCAATGTCCATGAGATGGCTGGTGCAGGCGAACAGAGCGACACACTTGCCTTCGTGGAAGCAAGGCGTGACAACGACGAAGTCGTTGAGGTGTCCGGTTCCGAGCCACGGGTCGTTGGTGATATAGGCGTCGCCCGGCTTCATCGTTGTGGTCGGGAAGCGACCAAGAAAGTGTTTCACGGACTCCGCCATCGTGTTCACGTGCCCCGGCGTGCCGGTCACGGCCTGCGTCAGCATCCGGCCGGAAAGGTCGAACACGCCGACCGAGACGTCGCCGCAGGCGCGGACCAATGGACTGAAGGCGGTGCGGATCAGAACCTGCGCCTGCTCCTCAACGAGGGCCAGTAGACGATTCCAGAGGACTTGGTGGCGGATCGCGGAATCTAGAGTTCGGGTGTCGATCGCCTGTTCCGAGGCGGCGATCCGCTGCATGACGATGCTGCCGTCCCCGTCGATTGAGGCGGAGAAGCGTGATGTGACGAAGGTCGTGGTCTCGTCCTCCACGATGAGAGCCGGACCGCGGATGGTCGATCCATTTGCCATCTGCGAACGCTTATAGGTGGGAACGACGATCGACTTCAACGCCGTACCGTCAAAGACTTCGCGCACGCTTGCATCCGAAGGCTCGCCGATGTTCCTAACGGGAGCTGTCGGTTCGACGGATTTTCGCGTCGTCGAGACAGTCACCGACCAGCTCAGGACCTCGATGGCCGCGCCCGGAATGAACCGGGTGAAGAGGCGTCCGTAGAGATCCTCGAACAATTCGCGCAGCACGGCGCCCGTCAGAGGCTTGGACCGGTCCGGCAGGACGACCGAAATTTCATGACCCTGGCCCAAGTAGCGCATGTGCGCCACGCAACGCTCGACGAGCTCTGCGCCCTCGGTCTTCACCAGCGCCGTGGTGTCGGCCGCCAACCCGTCGAGAAAGGCGCCGATCTCGGCCGGATCGACGGAAGCGAGATTGACGTGCTTGCTCCGGACTAGTTCAAAGGAGATCGGCGCTTCTAGGAACCCGACCGCCGAGCCGACGCCCGCGTTGCGCGGCACGACCACCTTGCGGATGCCGACCTTCTCGGCAACCCAAGCGGCGTGCAGTGGGGCCGCACCGCCGAATGCGATCATCGTATAGTCGGCGATGGGTTCGCCGCGTTCGGCCGCGTGCACGCGGACCGCGCTCGCCATGCTTTCGCACACGGTCTCGGTGATGGCGAAGGCCGCCGTTTTGCTCGAAAGGCCGAGCTTCTTGCCGATGGCGGCGTCGAGCGCACGCGAGGCCGCCTGCGGATCGAGTTGGACTCGTCCGCCCGCGAACGCCCCGGGGTCCAAGAGGCCCAGCGCGAGGTTGGCGTCGGTCACCGTCGCCCCGGACCCGCCACCCGGGTAACAGGCCGGCCCCGGCTGCGAGCCCGCGCTCTCCGGACCCACGGTGACCCTGCGGAGCCGGTCGACGCCGGCGATTGATCCGCCGCCCGCTCCGATCTCGACGAGCTCGACGGCCGGGATCCGTAGCGGCAGTCCGCTGCCCTTCATAAAGCGGTGCGTCCGGTCGACCTCGAACGAGTTGGCAGTGATCGGCTCGCCGTCCCGGATCAGGCAGACCTTCGCGGTCGTGCCGCCCATATCGAACGAGACGACCCGCTTGTCGCCAAGGCTGCGGGCGCGCTGTGCGGCGTAGATCGCTCCGCCCGCGGGACCGGACTCGACCAGACGGATCGGATAGCGCTTGGCGGTCTCGATGGAAGTGAGACCCCCTCCGGACGTCACGAGGAAGAGCCGGCCGGTGAAATTCGCAGCTGTGAGCGCCGCCTCCATCCTTTCGAGATAGCCGTTGATGAGCGGCTTCACGTAGGCGTTGGCGGCCGCCGTTGACGTGCGTTCGTACTCCCGGATTTCCGGGCAGATGTCGGACGACATCGTGATCGACAGGTCGGGCATCTGCTCGACGAGGAAGCGCGCGGCCTTACGTTCATGCTCCGGATTCGCATATGAATGCAGGAAAGCGATCGCCACGCTCTCGACGCGGCTTTCCCTGAGTTTGTTGACGATCTCGGCGAGCTCCGCAAGATCCAGTTCGAGCTTGACGTCGCCCTTCGCGTCGATGCGCTCGGTCACGGTGTAGCGGCGCTCTCTGGGTATCAGCGGTAGAGGCTTGGATAGCTGCAGATCGTACTGGTCGTATCGCCCCTCACTGCCGAGTTCCAACACGTCTCGGAAGCCAGCGGTGGCGATCAACGCCGTCTTCGCGCCCTTGCGCTCGAGCACCGCGTTTGTCGCGAGCGTCGTGCCATGGATGAAGACGTCGACGTTGGAAAAATCGAGGTCGACGGTTGCCAGAAGCTGCTTCGCGCCGTTCATCAACCCGAGCTCGGGCTGCGCCACCGTCGTGAGGACCTTGCGGGTGACCCTGCCGAAGGGACCGTCGAGCACGACATCGGTGAACGTACCGCCGATGTCGATGGCGAGGCGGGTTTGGATCTTTTTGATCAAGGCAGGTCTCCAACGAGTCCGTTGTTCAGATAAGGAGTGACTTTAATGATTCCGCTTTCCGTCCGCATAATCCGACGAAACGGTCGAATTCGGCCTCAGTCAGCGTCGGCGATTTCTTGCAGTTAAGATTGAGCGTTCCGAAGATCGAGCCGTCGTGCCGATGCAAAGGAAACGCAACCGTGCGCCATCCCATGACGAACTCGTCTTCCATCACGCTGTAGCCGCGTTTGCGCGCGGCCATGATCTCGGACTTGATGACCGTTTTATCGGTCTGCGTCGCTTCCGTCTGTGCGACCGGCTTCAGTTTCGCCAGGTAGGACTCCAGTTCGATGTCGGACTTCTGACCCAGCAGCACGCGGCCGGCCGCGGTGCAGTAGGCAGGAAACCGCGTGCCCACCCCGAGCGATCGCGACATAAGTTGCTGTGGCATCGTGTAGGCGACGACGAGCACCTCTGCGCCGTCGAGAACGCCGACCAGGCAGGATTGCCCAGTGATACTTGAGAGCTCCTCGCAGGCAGGCTGCAGCACCTGGGCCTGACCGCCGCTGGCAAGGTAGGACGTTGCAAAACGGACGACCTTCGGCGTCAGCCTGAACGTACGGCCCGAGGTCTCTGCATAGCCGAGTGCGGTCAGGGTGTGCAGTATCCTGCGAACGCTCGGTTTGGGGAGACCTGTCGCACGTGCCAGATCGCTGATGGTCGGAGGCTCACGATGATCGCCGAGCGTCTCGATAACGCTCAGGCTGCGAGACAGCACTTCGAGGAAGTCGGGCCCGTGGCCCGCCGCCTGACGTCTTTCGGAATCTTCGGCTCGCAACTTCGTCATATTGCATTCTCCGCGGCTGGACGGACGCGGATGTCGGCTGCCGCGTCGACTTCGACGATCCGCGGCGTGCAGTGATTCGTAAGATGCCTGCAAGGGTCGATGCTGACGCCTGACAACCAGCCAAAGTCCATTGTGCGCTCGTTGCGTGCTACGAAATTACGAAGTTGGCACCGGGCGTGTTGTCGAGTTTCAGTTGATAGCCAGGCCAAGCCGCGCGACCAGACTTGTCCATGCTTCTTGCGTCGCGGCGACTTCGGCGGCTGCATCACGACCAACGCTTGGCTTGCCGACGACGAAATTCTGCTTCATGATTTCTTTCATCGCGCTGGTTGAAACGATCTTGGTAAAAGCCTTCTCGAGAATATCCGTTATCTCCGCGGGAAGCTTTGTCGGACCAAACAGGCCAATGAAGCCCCCTCGCCAATCGAATTCGGCAGGATAGCCCAGCTTCTTAAATGTCGGAATGTTTGCAAAGCCGTCGACTTCATCTGGCGACAGCATCGCCAAGGCTTTGACCGTCCTGGCTTCGATCTGAGGCGCCAGCGTGCTCATCGTGCCCATTGCGCAGGCCACTTGGTTACTCAACAGATCGTTGAGCATCGGCGCTTCGCCCTTGTAGGGCACGTGAACCATCTCGAGCTTGTTATAGTCGGAAAACAGTTGCTGAAAGGCATGGCTCGTGGTGCCGGCGCCAAAAGTGCCGTATGCAAGACTTTTACCGCGAGCGTAGGCGACGAATTCTTCCATCGTGTTGGCGGGAGACAGAGCGGGGACCACGAGTGGCATCACGGTCCGGCCGAGCGAGCCGATCGTCGTGAAATCGTTCGCCGCATCATAGAGTTTCTGCGCGGCAACGGCCGGTGCCTGTACAAGGCTCGACGAATTGAAGAGCAAGGTGTGGCCATCAGGGGTAGCGCGCGCGACCTCTACAGAGCCGATCATGCCTCCCGCTCCCGCGCGGTTATCCACGACCACCGTCTGGCCAAGCTCGGTCGAAAGGGTTTGTCCTAGCGACCGAGTCAGGACGTCGACAACGCCGCCGGCAGGGAATGGACAGACTAGCCTTATCGTTCTCGTCGGATAACTGGCAGACCGGGCAAAAGGCGCATTGGCCATGACCGCCGTCCCAATAACGCCGACGTGAAAAAAGCGCCGCGTAATCATGCTGCCTCCTATCGTACGATCAGCGTACATATGTACGGATTTGAGCACAGATTGCATGAGGTCGTCAACGGTAGAAAGTCGATTTCCGTGTCGGCGGAGGGGCGCGCGAGCGTAGCGGCTGATGACGCGCGTCCGCCGTGGTATTGCCGGCGTCGCCTGAGAAGGGTCTCGGAATCCTTCTCGAGGATGAAGAGCTGAGCGATGTATCGAGATCGGGACAGTCTTCGGGCGATGCCGACCTCCGCGCTCTTGGTAGGGGCGGCGATAGCGTCGGCTTCTTCGCCGGTTCGCTCGAATCCTTCGTCGTCGTCGCACGACCCGGGGCCGGTTGCGTGCATGCAATAGCCACCATCGAAGAAGAACTCGGTCTTGTTTTGAACGGACCGACCACGATGCAAAGCTTGCGGTTTCCTCGTACTGTCACGCCCTGAGCGGCCGCAAATCGTCTCGGAATGGTGAGCGACATCGAGCGGGATCAGCACACCGAGTTTGCTAGGGTGAGAGCCGTCTACCGTAGACACGTTAGCAAGGCCTTCAGCACGGTCAGCACACGATACGAGCATCGAGCCGACCCCTCGCATCGGTGATCACGCGGAGGATCTTCCACTTGTATGCAAGGGCCACATATCCATGCTTTGCTAAGCGCTCAGGAACGAGAAACAGGTAAACATCCTTCATTCCGGTGTAGCCTTGGCAGCAAATAAGGGTTGGGCGCTTCTCACCTGGTTTCAGCGACAAGCTGTTCGTCGACCGCGCCGGCGCCAGCGTGCCGGTGGTGATCGACCGACTCGCCGGCGAACGGCGTCCCGCGCAGGTATTCGTCACGGTGCTCGGCGCATCGAGCTTCACCCACGCGCAGGCGACCTGAACGCAGAGCCTCGCCGACTGTATCAGCGGGCACGTCGCCTTCGAGGCGATCGACGGCGTGCCGGCGCTGCCGGTGCCGGACACACCAAGGTCGCGGTGGTCACTGCCTGCCTCTACGATCCGCAGATCAACCGCACTACGCCCAAGTTCGCCAATGCGTGCTCTGTGGGCAGCCAATCTGTCTAATCGTAACGGGGAAACGCATCGTCCAACGTTACGATAGGCCCTGCACTAGCGGTCGCTTGAGGTGCTTGGCCATCAACTCGGCCGCTTCGCCATATCGTCGTGCCTTCAAGACCTCTAGCAAACGTAAATGTTCGCGCATGTGCCGCCGCATGCCGTCTCGATCGGTGAAACTGCGATAAGCAAAGAGGCGTCTTATCGAGTTCACACGCCTCAACGCCTCCACGAAAAAGGGATTTCCGGCCCCGCGAATGATCGCTTCATGAAACTCACAACCGGAATGATATATCTCGCCGATTGTCATCTTCTCAAACTCTCCGTCCAGGATGCGCTGTTGCCGTTCCTGCAACCTTTCGATCACCTCCTGCGATAACTCATAGCCGGGCTGCACCATCGCCGCTGGTTCGATTACCAGGCGGAATGCCGTGGCCTGCGCCTGCGCGGCGGGGCTCGACAGGGCCTCCGTAAAACGCCAGCCATAGCCCGGCAGGCGCGCGACCCAGCCCTCCACCGCGATGCGATCGAGTAGACGCTGCAGCTCCGCCCGGCTCAGATCATAACGCCGCATCAACTCGGCCTCGGTCACATCAACCGATAGCCTGCCCGCAAGCACATCACCGGCGACGCTCGCATAGACCTGTTCGCCGCGCTTAACCGCCGCAAGCGCGGGCTGGACCGCGCCGCTGGTGGGATTCTTCGCCAGCACAAAGCCTCGATGTGGCTCGCCGCGCGCCAGCCCTGCCGCCTCCAGCGCCTTAAGACCGAGCCGGATCGGCACGCGGGAAAGGTCCAGTGCGTCCGCAAGCCTTTGTTCGATCAAGCGGTCTCCGGCCTTCATGCCTTCGCGTCGGGCCAGCGCCATGATCAGGCCGGCGAGATGTTCGGCGCGTTCGGAACCGTTTTTGACGCTGCGCTGTCGGGAACTGTCGGATGCGATCATTGCAGTGCACGCGAGTTTTAGGGCTTGACAGATTGTCCCATGGATTGTGCTTTTATGCAACAATATACAATCGATCCAGGGAGAGCCCCGATGGCGCGCGCGCCCGACGTCCACATCTGCGAGGTTGCCTCCCGCGATGGTCTCCAGAATCTGGACATCTTCGTTCCGACCGAAGCCAAATGCGCGCTGATCGACACGATCGCCGCCGCCGGCGTAACTGAGATCGATGCGGGATCGTTCGTCCCGCCAAAGGTCGTGCCGCAATTCGCCGACGTCGATGCGGTGATCGCGCATGCGCTCACACACAAGTCTGCGACCATCGGCGCGCTGGTGCCGAACCCGAAGGGCGCCGAGCGCGCCATCGCGGCAGGCGTCAACGCCGTCTATTTCGTCATCTCGGCGAGCGAGACGCCGCGCCAATGTGCGCCGCTCGGTCGACGAGCAGGTCGAGGGGTTCCGCGCGGTCCGCGCCGCGATCGACGCCCGGCCGGTGGGGGCAGCGGCCGCAATTGATGGGCGCGATCTCCACCTCGTTCGGCTGCTCGCTGGAAGGCGAGGTGAGCGAAGCGGCGGTATGCCGGGTCGCACGCGCCTTTGCCGAAGCGCGGGCCGACGAGATCGGGCTTGCCGACACGGTCGGTTATGCGACGCCCACATCGGCAGATCGTCGCCGCTGTGCAGCGTGAGGTTGGGTCGCAAATCACGCTGCGGCTGCATGTGCACGATACGCTCGGCGCCGGCATGGCCAATGCCGTCGCCGGCCTCGAAGCGGGCATCCGCCGTTTCGATGCCGCAGTGTCCGGCCTCGGCGGCTGCCCGTTCGCTCCCGGCGCGCGCGGCAACATCGTCACCGAGGATCTGGTGTTCATGCTGGAGCGCATGGGGCTCTCCACCGGCATCGACCTCGACCGCCTGATGCGGACGCGCGAGATTCTCGCCCGCCACATCCCGGCGAACCATCTGACCGGGCATCTGCACGAGGCCGGAATCCCCAAGGTCTTGCGGAAGGCGGCATGACCATGGCCGCGCACGAGACGGCATCTGAGCTGCATCCGTTGGCGGGCGTTCGGGTGATCGAGTTCAGCCAGATGGTGATGGGGCCGAGCTGCGGCCTGATCCTGGCCGATCTCGGTGCCGACGTGATCAAGGTCGAACCGCTCAAGGGCGACCGCACCCGCACCTTTAAGGGACCTGCGGCCGGCTTCTTTGCGACCTACAGCCGCAACAAGCGCAGCATCGCGCTGGACACGTCGACCGCACAGGGCCAGGACATCGCACGCAGGCTGATCGAGCACAGCGACGTCCTGATCGAGAACTTCCGGCCGGGCCTGTTGAAGCGGATCGGCCTCGACTACGAGAGCGTCGCGGCCTTTGCACCGCGCCTGATCTATTGCTCGCTCAAGGGCTATCTGCCTGGCCCTTACGAGAACCGCCTCGCGCTCGACGAGGTCGTGCAGATGATGGGCGGCCTTGCCTACATGACCGGCTTGCCCGACAGGCCGATGCGCGCGGGCGCTTCCGTCAACGATGTCATGGGCGGCATGTTCGGCGTGATCGCGATCCAGGCCGCGCTCGCCGAGCGGCAGCGCACCGGCCGGGGCCGCTACATCCAGAGCGCGCTTTATGAGAACAACGTGTTCCTGATGGCGCAGGCCATGATGTGCGAGGTGGTCAGCGGCCAGCCTTCGATCCCGTATTCGATCAAGGACAGCCCGTGGCCGGTCTACGATCTCTTCGATACCAGGGACGGCTCAAAACTGTTCGTCACCATCGTCGGCGAAGAACAATGGCAGGCGTTCTGCCGCGCCTTCGATCGCGAAGCCTGGCTCTCCGATCCCCGCTTTGCGAGCAGCAACGACCGGGTCGATCATCGCAGCTGGCTGATCCCGCAAATCGCTGAGATATTCAAGCAGTGGGACAAAGCCGATCTCGCCGCGCGGCTCGAGCAGCTTGATCTGCCCTATGCGCCGGTGAACAAGCCCGGCGATCTCTTCGATGATCCGCATCTCAACCGGTCGGGTGCCTGACCGACATCCGGCTGCCCGATGGTCGCGAGGCCAAGACGCCGCTGTTGCCGATCTCCATGGACGGAATGCGTCTGCCCAATCGCTACGATCCTCCCGGGATCGGTCAGCATAGCGGCGAGATCCTGAGCGAGATCGGCATGTCGCCGAATGAGATCGAACACCTGCGACAAGCTGGGACGATCAAGATCGCGCCATCCTGAGCGACCGCGCGATTGAACAAGAACCAGGGGAGGAGCACATGAGCATTTCCAGGCGCCAGGCGCTGATCGCGGGCTCCGCATGGGCTGGCGCATGGCTGCTGCCGGGGCAATTGCGTGCGGAGGCCAAGCAGGTTTCGCTCGCGTTCGGGCCGGTGTCGCCGGTCTACGCCATCGGCATGATCGCGGAGCTGAAGGGGTACTTCAAGGACGAAGGGCTCGATTCCAAGCTCGTTACTGGCAATGCCGGCACGTTCGGTCGGCAGACATTGGCGGCGGGGCAGGTGCTGTTCGCGCATGGTGATGCCAGCCATCCGCTGTCGGAGCGCGCGGCAAGCCCTGCAAGATCCTGCTCGCGACCGAGATGGTGTGCTCCTATGCCAACATCATGGTCCGGCAGGACCTCTACGACAGCGGCATCAATTCGGTCGAGAAGCTCGCGGACTACAAGCGCCCCGACGGCGCCAAGCCGATCGCCGCCGCGACCGCGATCGGATCGGGCACCTGGGTGTTCGGCACCTATGTGTTCGAAGCGCGCGGGCTCGGCAGCAAGGTGAACTGGGTTGCGGGCGGCGGGCCAAACACGATGTTCCCTTCGCTGCAGACCAAGCAGTTCGACGCCATCATGGCGCCGCCGAGCTGGATGGTGGAGGTCGAGAAGAAGGGCTTTGGCCTGACGATCTACGACACGTCGAAGCCGGGCGTGTTCGAGAAGGATTTCGGCGGCACGCTGCCCGTGCTCGTGATCTACACGCTCCAGGACACGGTCGAGCAGGACAAGGCGATGGTGCAGGCCTATGTCAACGCGATCTACCGCGCGATGGCCTTCGTGAAGGCGACGCCGCTCGCTGAGGTGCAGGCGCTGGTCACGCCGAAATATTTTTCAGGGATAGATCCCGATGCGGTCAGCGCCGAGCTCGGCTTCGACAAATCGACCTGGGCCTATGACGGCTTCATCGACAAGGCCGCGTTCGAGCGCGGCGCCAAGCCCTGGTACCGCAAGGGTACCGACATCCCCGAGACCAGATACGAGGATGTCGTTGACATGAGCTTCCTCCAGGCGGCGAGGGCGAAATACAAATGATCGCCGCGCCAAGCCAGGGCCTCGCGTTCGCACGTGACGAGGAGCAAACAGCGGCTGCGCGCACGCGCATTGCCGTGCAGGGGCTCTCCAAGCGCTTCAACGCGTCCGGCCGTGAGTTCATGGCTGTGGATGACGTTTCCTTCGAGGTCAAGCAGGGCGAGTTCGTCGCGCTGCTCGGTCCGTCCGGCTGCGGCAAAAGCACCATCCTCAACATGGTCGCGGGGCTGTTGCCGCGCTCTAGCGGACGCATCCTGATCGACGGGGACACGGTCGAGACCGGCAAGGTCAATCCCAGGGTCGGTTATGTCTTCCAGCGCGATACGCTGTTCCCCTGGCGCACGGTGGAGCAGAACATCGGCTATGGGCTGGAGATCGCGGGAGTGCCGAAGACCGAGCGCGCCGGGCGCGTCGCTTCGGCGGTCGAGAAGGCCGGGCTCTTGGGCTTTGCGCAGAGCTTTCCGCGCATGCTGTCCGGTGGCATGCGCCAGCGTGTCGCCTTGATGCGCACGCTGATCCTGGAGCCCGAGATCCTGCTGATGGACGAGCCGTTCGGCGCGCTCGACACCCACACCAAGCTCGAGATGCACAAGACGCTGCTGGAGATCTGGGAACGCGAGCGGCAGACCGTGCTGTTCGTGACGCACGATCTCGGCGAAGCCTTGACGCTGGCGAGCCGCATCATCCTGCTCTCGGCGCGGCCCGGTCGTCTCAAGGAAGATTTCGACGTCGCCATTCCGCGTCCGCGCGATCCCGTGGCCGTGCGCGAGACCGCCGAGTTCGGCCGGCTCTATTCCCACATCTGGCATTCCCTCGGCGAAGAATTCCGCCGCACCAGGGCCGATTGACCATGTCCAACAGCCGCACTGTCATCCTGTTCTGGCAACTGGCCATCCTCGCAGTCATTTTCGTCGTCTGGCAGTGGGGTTTCGAATGGAGCAAGGCGCTGCTGCCGAAGGCCTATGTGCCGAAGATCCTCGATCCCTATTTCGTCGCCAAGCCATCGCTGATCTGGCAGAGCTTCCTGCGGCTGGGCTGCTTTGCCGACACGGGCGGCTTTGCCGCCTGCATCAAGGGCAGCGACAACAATCTGTGGCTCGCGACGCTCGTCACGTTGAAGAACACCTGTTGGGGCTTTCTGTTCGGCTCGGCGAGCGGGATCGCGGCTGGCCTCGTTCTCGGCCGTTTCGATTTCCTCGCCCGCGTGTTCGGACTCTACATCGTGGCGCTCAAGTCGATCCCGCGCATCGCGCTGGTGCCGCTCGTCATCCTGATCTTCGGCCTCGGTGACCTCTCCAAGATCGCGACCGCCTGGCTCGTCGTGTTCTTCGTGGTGTTCTTCAACACCTTCGAGGGAACGCGTGCGGTCGACCGCGATCAGATCGCCGCCGCCCGCCTGCTCGGCGCCAGCGAATTCACGGTGCTGCGCACCGTCGTGATCCCTTCCGCGCTCGCCTGGGTGTTCGCCTCACTGCTGCCGGCCGTGTCCTTTGCGCTGATCGGCGTCATCGTCGGCGAGTTCATCGGCGCCGAACGCGGCCTCGGCAAGCTTATCATCGAAGCGGAGGCACGGGCCAATGCCAGCGAGATGATGGTGGCCATCTTCGTGATGATGTTCGTCGGCATCCTGCTGGCCATCGCGGTGCGCTCGCTGCAATCCTACCTGCTGCGATGGCAGCCGCAATTCGAACAACCTGCATAGGACCGAGTATGCAGCTCATTTTCTGGTCATGCTCTCCGCCCTCACCCCTCAGCGGGCTTGCATATCTCTCGCACGGGCAACCGACCAACGCCGGTTAGCCTGCGCCCACAGCCGCTCACGTTTTGCAGAACCTCCCGGACCCTATGACGCAGGATTGCTGGCTACGGTTATGTTCAGATGATTGAGAACATCCAGCGCGATGACCTCGATGCCCCCGAAATTGCGGCCTTCATCGCGGACCGCTTGGAGCAGGTGATAGCCAAGCGGACATCTCGCGCAAGCTCGGCAAGCCAAGGGACTGGGTGTCTCGCTACGCATCGGTCCAAAGCATGCCGGAATTTCTTGGGTCGAAGCTTATGAACTCTACCAGACTTGGCGTGAGCAGCCCAACGCCGTCGAGACCATATGTGCAGCACAGGAGAGCTTCACCGACGCCCACGCCGCCAGCAGGCTCGCAAAATTCGCAGCGAAGTCGGCGGCTCCCATGCTGATGGCGAAGGTGCGCTGGATCTCAATCGGCACAAGGTCCGATCGCACCGCAAGTAGCATTGCGACCCATAGAGAGAGGCCGTGCAGCAGCGGCCGCGGAGAAGCGCTCCAAGTCTTCGGTCCATCGAAATGGACGAATAAGTTCATCAGTGACGGTCAGAGTGCGCCACCAAGGTCGCGCTGGCTGTCTTCTCGTCGATCGACTCGCGTCTTAAGGATCACTCCATGCCGTGCTATTCGTCGATGGCGCAGAAGAAGCGGAAGAGGTCCCGGCATCGACGATCACGATCGAAGAGATCATTTTCGCATGAGGCCGGCCTTGGACTGTCCCCTCAGAAAGACAGCTGTGCTTGGCACGCCGGCGGAGCGGATTTCCGATCCGAAGGATGGCGCGTTAGCGCAGCAGCCGGAGGCTGCTGGAAAGCCGCGGCCCACATGCTGCCAATGATGCCGATCTGCGCGCGTGGCGTTCGTAGCGTGCAAGCATTACGGGGGACGTCTGCGTCATTCTCGGACGAATACTCCGCATCGATCGTCGTCTGCGTTGGATCTCACCTGCCGCAATTCCCAGCTTTGAATGCCGAGCCCGTTGGTTTGAACTAACATCGAGGGGTTGGAGAGATTCGCACTTTCTAGTGCAGGATAGGCGTCGCGCCAGCGATGTATTACATCGCGTTTGGGATTGGAGTGCATGGCTCTGATCTCTCTTCGCGTCTCCGACGAAGTCGCGGCGGAGTTCTCGGCCTTAGCAGCTACCCAGCGCGGCAAATCCGCGTTGTTGCGGCGTCTCATTGCTGAGGCACTAGCTGCACCAGCCCCGCGCATCTTGGAGTGTCCTGTTGGACGACCGGAGAAGGTGACGGTGCGATTTCGCGAGAGCGAGATGCGGCAGCTCGCGGAAGTGTCACATCAGCGCGGCATGACCCGAACCGGCTGGATCGTCGCATTGGTGCGCTCGCGGTTGGCATCGCCTGTGCAGCCTTCTCCAGGTGAGCACGAGGCGCTCCGCGCGATTGTTCGCGAGCTCAATCGGATCGGCGGCAACATCAACCAGATCGCGCGCGCGGCGAACGTCAGTGTGCTGCAGGGCAGGGCGGTTGAGCCCGATCTGTCCGCAATTCAAGAGGCCAAGCTGGTCATCGAAAAAGAGCTGGCACAACTACGCAATGCGCTGAATGGCAACATGGACTACTGGGACGGGCGGCGATGAGTCGGCGCAATTCGCCGCGGCCTACCGACCTGGCCTCAGAACTACCGCCGATCTCGTATGTCTGGGAAACGCCTAATCGGCGCCCGCGGCGGGCCGAGTGGGATATCCCCGACCCGGCCGCTCCGGGCCGCCTTACGCCGGCGATGCGTGCAAAGCTCGAACGTATCGTACGCCGAGCACCAGAGGTGATGGTCAAGATCACCGGTCGCACCAAGGACGTGGCGCATCTCAAGTCACACCTTGCATACATCACGCGAAACGGCGAGCTCGATGCGGAAACAGAGCAGGGCGCGACGCTAGCGGGTCGTTCCGGATTGAAAGATCTGCAGCAACGCTGGGAAGATGATGCCAGTCTCGACCGCAAGCGCCGCCGTGATGGATCGCTTTCGATCAACATCATTCTGTCGATGCCGGCCGGTACTGATGCCATCGCAGTCAAGGATTCAGCCCGGGCATTTGCCATCGAGACGTTCGGCTACAATCACGACTACGTCTTCGTCCAGCACCTCGACGACAAGCATCCCCACGTGCACTTGACCGTTCGGTCCCTCGGGCATGACGGGAAGCGCCTCAATCCCCGCAAGGCAGATCTCCAGGCTTGGCGGGAACGGTTTGCTGGCGAACTCCGGCTTCGCGGGATCGCGGCCGAGGCAACGCCGCGGCGAACCCGCGGACGAGTTCGAAAGGGCGATCGGGCAGCGGTTCTCGCTTTGCGCAAGCGAAAGATCACGCCCGATGTCGATCGGCTTGCCCGTAAGGAGGTGCTTTCGGAGGTGAGGGGTGGTAGGGCAGCCAAACCTCCTTGGGACGAACAGATTAAGTCACGTCAGGGCGCGATCCGGCGGCGATATCTCGATTATGCCGCCGAACTCGAGCGCTCTGGGCCGGCGGCCGATTACCTGCTCGCGCGCCAGATTCGACAATTCGTCAGCGATATGCCTGACGTCGAAACGCGACGGCATGCGCTGAAGAAAGGGCTTTCGGAGCTCACCAATAGCCAGAGCCGCAGTTCGGAGCAGGGGGGTCGATGCCCAGCGTGGTCACAAACGAGACGATGAGCGGACAAGATAATTGGACCCGGAGCATCAGATATTCTTTGAGTCACGTCGGATCCGGCAACCAGCTCACGAAACGCAAGTCAGATGCACTTGTGTCGCCACGCGATCGCAACGGCGTCCGTGATCGTGGTGGCGACGGCGGTCGAACGCGATGAGCCGGCAAGAGGAGGGGGTACCCCTTGGTGGGAAATGATCTTGGCAGTGAGGCCCTGGTGCTGCTGTCTTGGTTGACGAGACTCTCCGCTATTTGCGATTCGGTCGCGTAGCGATTGTGCGCATAATTCACTAAGGAGGCTGATCTTTTTGGATTTCCCGCGATCACGCTTTGGGGGTAGCCAAACAATAAGGCAACGGATTTTGATTCCCTCGTGCTGAACCAGCGGCCCTTCTCGTTTCGAAAAATCCTTAAGCGAAATTAAAACGCTATCTCGCGATCTACGGCGCATTCTCATCCATTCCGAGCCGCGTCCTGTCGCAAGAATTTCCAAGTGTTTTCAAGGGCTCCCAAACGTTGCCGGAAATTCCACGCGACATGGACGCGACATGGCGCGACATGGGTTTTTTCCATACCTCCCTGTGAGGGGGCTAAAAGCGCAGCCCAATTACACAATGACCGGGATATCGACCACGGGCTGAAACGCCTCAAGCTGACCTGCGTATTTGCGAATGATCTGATCGTAAAGGTCGCCGAGATTCTTGGCGTGGACGCTGATCACCAGGGCGTAAGGCAGTTTTTCGGTCGGTGCGAAATTCTTCCCGCCGAGGCGCGCGTTGTAGTGGATATCCAAAACCGGATTGCGCAGTGAGCTGCCATTGAAGGTAACGCTGGTGTGCAGGCAATTCTCCCACTTCCACGCATCGCGTCTCAGTTCATCCTCCAGAAGGCCACTCTGACCTTTGCCGAAGAACGGCCTACTGTTGGCATGGATTTGCTCCGGATCTTTGCGCTTTTGGTCGTGTGGTCGAAAGATCGGCTCCAAACCCGCCCGCGTGTAGTTGTCGGGATGATGAGGGTCGACACCTGTCGGGTAACACAAGGTTGCGGTAATCGTAACTTTTCCAGGGATTACGCCCGATGGCGTCGGGATCGGCGCGCGAATATAACGAGCCGGCGCAATATCGCTCTGATAGATGACACGGATGGTATCGTCTTCGCAGAAGACAATATCCTGAACGGAGCGAGCAACGCGTCCCCTTCCAACATCCTCACAGGGATAGCCGCTCGGTTCGGTCGTGTGAACGAGCAACGCGCGGATTGCCAGCATATTCAGGCTTTCGCCGAAGTGCGCGCGTACACCGGCTGCGAGACGCAAGACCGAAGGAGAGGAAAACGACGTCCCGTCGGTCGCTTCCAGGCCGCCTGATCGGCTCACGACGATAAAAGGTCTCTGCAAGCATCCACCGAATTCCACGAAGTCCGGCTTGACCACGCCCGGACTGCGGCCCGGACCGACCGAGCTGTAATCGCAACGCTGCCACGGCGATCCCGGACTATCACAGGCGCCGACCGCAAGGGCATTCACGCAATCGGCCGGCGTCTGGATGCGGTTGAGCTGATCCCGAGCGGCGCCTTTGCCGCCGTTGCCAACCGAGATCGTCGCCAGAGTCTTTCCCTTTGAAAGCCGATCATCAATCACGGCCGCCCATGGATGAACGTCATCGTCCTCGATCGGCAGACGAGGACCGATACTCAGATTGATCAGATCATAATCGTTCTCGACTAAGGCATGATCGATTCGGCCCAAGACCTCGTAGAGTTCGAATGGGTTCTGATTGGGCGCCGTGTCCAGCACCCGATAGTGGTCGACGGGCGCGTAAGGCTGGCCGATCGCCTTGGACGGATCAATGTGGCCGAACAAGAAGGCCGACGTGACGCCAACGCCATGTTCCAGGAATGCCGGAATTGCATTCCCAATTCCCGGCGGCTCAATAACCTTGACCCATTTGGTCAAGGGATGATCTTTCGGGATGCCGCCGTCGAAAATCGCGACGCGGAGTTTTGAATCGATCGGGCCCTTCTTCGGCAGGACGACGTCGGGAACAGCAAATCTCGACGACCGAAAACTTGGCCGCATCATCCGCAAACCGGGCATCTGGCGCAAAGCGCGCAGCGGAGCGAAGGTCGCGATATCCTCTGCCCGACCGACGGGCGCTTCGAATGCGACGAAACGCAATCCGCCTGCCGAAAACCGACGCTCAAGCTTTTGCGGAACACCAATTTCTTCCAGATAATCCTCGAACAGCGACACAACGCCGGCTTCCTCGCTGCCGGCGTCGCCATGCAGCACGGCCTCGAACACCGTCTTTCCGGCCTTGGGCAGTTGCCCCTTGATCTTGTCTTGCGGTGTCGGTGCCGCAACCTGCTCAATCGTGGCCAACTCGTCGGCACCGCGCCGATCCTCGTCCCACTGCGGCAGCGTAGTGCGCCAGGCTCGGAAGGCCGACCGCGGGCCCATGACAAAGAGTTCGGTACTGATGGTCTCTTCCGGATCGCGCCCCTTGGACCGTTGCTCGGGCTTGATGCGGCGAGGACGGCTGCCGACAACATGCAGACCGATGGTGTCCAGCAGCTTGTCGGGAAAGTAGGACTTCGCGATATATTCGGGGTTCAGGGTAACTGTAGCGACGGCGCGATCGGCCGGACAGGCGTAGTCCGGTAGATGGTCGATGCCTTGCACCGCGCGCGCCAGCATGGGGGCGAGACGTTCGCGGGCCTGCGTGAACGTATAGGGATGATATTTTGTGCCGCCACCGCGCGGAACGACGACGTCATCGATGAGGCGTTCGCCCTTACCGATCAAGGGATTCCGTTTTGTCACGACGTATTCCTTCTCTTTCGCGCCTTAGCTTTCCTCTTCTGCGGCTTCACTTTCGTCGTTTTCGGAGCCGTCCGCTTGCGTATGGTGTCACGGGATACGCCGGTCAGCGTCTTCGCCAAGCGCTGCGAGACGAGACCTTTCTCGACAATCGCCGTCGCAAGACGGATACGGCTGCGTTTGGCAACCGGCGCCGTCGCCAGGAGTCGCGCGAACAGATCTTCCAGCGGGATGTCTTCGAGAACGGCGGTACGGCGGCAGACCGAGAGATCGCGTTCGACATCGCTGAACGAGCGACCGGTGAAGGTGAGGGCGAGCAGTTCGCTCCATGCTTGCACGGCGGGGAAGTGCGGCGCGATCATGCCCTCGATGAAGCGCGTGATCGCGGCCTGATCCGGCAGCGGGAACTCCATGTGCAGCTCGAACCGCCGCCAGATGGCTGGATCGAGCAGATCAGGATGGTTGGTCGCAGCCAGCAGCACGCCCGAGGCCGACCAGTCATCGATCTGCTGGATCAGCACGTTGACCAGGCGCTTCAGTTCGCCGATTTCGCCGCGGTCGTCGCGGCGCTTGGCGATGGCATCAACTTCGTCGAGAAGCAGAACGCAGTCGATCGTCTTTGCATATTCGAGGACGTGGCGCAGATTGGTGCCGGTGCGGCCGAGCAAGCTGCTCATGACGGCGGCGAGATCGAGGACCAGGAGCGGGCGGCCCAATTCACGCGCTAGCCAGCGCGCAGCAAGCGTCTTGCCGACACCGGGAGGTCCGAGGAAAAGGGCCGCGCGGGTCGGATCAAGTCCGGCGCGGACCAGTTTCTGCGGATGGCGTCGCTCTTCGACGATCTGTGCGAGCGCGGTCTTGACCGCCGGTGCGAAGATCGGTTCGTGATCCAGTTCCGGTTGCGCTTCGACGCGAAGGAGATGAAGCCGCGTATCGAGGTCGACCGGTAGCGGGACGTCGGCATGTTGACGCAACGGCGCCGCCGATGTCGGCGACTCCTGCAGTAGTCTCGTCAAGTCGCAGGAAAATTCCGGAATCGTCGGGGCGTAACGTTTGGCGATACGCCGCAAGATCACCTGGACATCTTGCGTGCGGCCGGTGAGGGCGATGCGGGCGAGCTGCAGATAATCAGCCTCGATTGAAGTCTTCTTGTTGGGCTGGGTCATGTCCACTTTCAAAGCAAAGAAACGCTGGCGGACGACCCTAAAGCCGGGTGGACTAGTTTTCAAAGCCTGTTTCACAAATAGTCCACTTTCATAAATTATGCATGTCGATCAGTATGATATTGGTGGACGATTGTTGACATGCCGCGCTAGTGCCTCACGCGAACGCGGAGAGCAGCCGATTCCACAACCGCCGCCACCACATCGCGCGCTCCGCCGGCGTTACCGGTCGCGGCGTAAAACTCTGGGTGCGCACATCGAACAACGGATCGCCGGCTTCCGCTGGCGGGTGATGCGGGCAGACATGGTCCTTCAGCAGCGTCATGCGCTTGTTGGGGATGATCGTGCCCTTGTTGCCGTCATAGTCGAGATAGACGAAGCGCGGCGGGTCGGGATACCAGGGCGTCAGGATCTGCGTCAGCAAGCCCATCGCCGTCGAGGCCAACACCCCGTTGGACCAGACCACCTGCGGCCGCGACCCAGCCGCGCCGTACTTCTTGGCTTCCTGCGCCAGCCGTTCGTCGGTGATGAAGCCGCAGCAGCGCATGCAGGGGCAGCCCGGCATCGAGAGGATCACCTGGCCGCTGACCAGAAATCCTCCCTTGCCGAGATCGTGAACATCCATGCCGATATCGATGTAGGGGATCAGATGCCGGCGCGCGAAACGTTCCAGCTGTTCGCGCTCCTGGAAGCCGTCGACGGCGCCGATGATGACGTCGCAAAGCTTGAGGTCATCGGCGGCCGTGAGCCATGTGTCGGGCGCCGAGATGATCCGTGCGTTAGGGACGAGGCCCCGGATCAGCCGCTCGGCGATGTCGACCTTGCGGCGCTTGACCACGACGTCGGCTAAGGTGCCGCCGATCAGCCGGTTGGTGTTGGTGTCCTCGATGATGTCGGGGTCGGCGTTGACGTAGCCGCCGATCCCCATATGGGCGGACTGTTGCGCTAGATGCGAACCGCCGCCGCCAAGCCCCACGATGCCGATGGTGGCGGCATCGAGAATGGCGTCGCTATTGGGACCGAGGAAGCTCTGACGGTCGAGACGGCTCATACGGCCCTCCAATTCTTGATCGGCATTCCGATCTCGGCAAACCGGTTGACGAATGGGCGCGGGCCGGTGCGGCCAATCCACACCTGCCCGAACGCCGCCGTATCGCTCAGCACGATCGCGCCATGCACGCTGTGCGGCGCCACCGAGACGAAGTTTGGCACGAACTTGGCGTTCTCGCGGTTGTCAACACCGCTGAAGCTGGGGATGCCGGATCCGCCGTGGCTGTGCACGTGAAAGACGGCAGCGCGGCTATCCATCGCCGCCTGCCGGGCGCGGCGGATCGCCTGATCACCCATCATCGCGCCAACGCGGGCGTCGCGCAGGTACTCGTCGTCGCGCAACGGCTCGTAGCTCCGCGCCAAGATCAGCAATTCATCATGCGCGGCGGCAAGACCGGCGCTGATGAAGCCGACGCGCTCATGCGCAAACGGGTGCCGGCGGTTCAGGTCGTCGCGGATCGTCTTCAATAAGGTGCTCGTGATCTTGAAGCGGATGTTCATTCGACGGCCCTCAAATGCGCCAGCAACATCTTCGTCCACGGCAATGTCGCCGGCACGTGGTTCCACGACGGCGCCCACCAGTTACGTTCGATGACGCGCAATTCCTTCCAGTTCGAACCCCGTCCGGTGATCTGCCGGGCGAAGAACAGCCGGGTGACGTAACCGGAATGCTCGAATGGCACGAGCAGCAGATCCATGGTCTGAGCCTGCCCGCCCGCGGTGAAGCCGAAGCCGGGCAGCAACACGACCGGCTGGCCGCCCTCCGACAGGAGGACGGCGCTGTTGTGCATGGCCTTGAGGCCGACGAACTGGTTGGCCGGTTCGGTCACGAGGAGCCCCCGCACGGGACCTGCTCGAAGAACTTCATCCCCTCCTTCACGCGGAGCTTGGCGCCGGGCTTCAGCGGCGTCAGCTGGCCCTCGTGGTTGATGAATTCGAGGATGTAGCCTTCCTGCACGCCGAAGAGGTTCTTCAGCTCCTCGGTGGTGTAGGTGCCGCGCGGGATCTCGCGGGGCTCGTTCTCGTAATACACCGTGATCAGACGCTTCTCGGTATACAGGTGCTCGGTGCCGCCGTGATCGAGGTCGACAACATCGGCGGGTTCCAGAACCCGGTCTTCGCCGTCGCGCTCGAGGACGATGACTTCGTCGCCGGCAACGTGGCCGATGACGCGCAGCTCGTTTTCCTCCAGCTTGGCCGCGCCCCACTCGAAGCCGTGGCCGTTGAGCGTGAAGCGGTAGACCCGGTCGGTCTTGAAGGCGCGGAACACTTCCGTCCCGGCCGTACGCAGATCGACCTCGTCATCGAGTCCGATCAAGCGGCTGCTGTGCGCCAGCAACTGGATCAGGGCGAAGTCCCCGGAGGGGTTGAAGCCGGCCTTCTCCAGGATGTGGCCGCCCTTGGGGTCAGGATTGGCGAGCTTCACCGTCTCGCCGTTGACCGTAGTGAAGTATTGCCCATCCGGGCCGGCCGTACGCGCCTCGATCTGGCCCGCGCCGCCGGCATCGCGGCTTTCGCCGCCGGTTACTGCATTTTCCATGACTTGATCTCCGTCATCTCGTCGTACGGCGTGGCACCGTGCCAAACCTTATGCTAAGATATGATGGCGCGCTAAGAATTACAAGCAGTTTGCAAGCGCGCTTGACTTTCCTAGCGATCGGAACTAAATTTCTTTATGAATCAATGGTTTTTGTGGAGGAGGTCATGAAGAACGCCGACGAAGAGCCGGAGGTAAAGCTCACGCTCGGTCAATATCTCGCCTCAATTCGCACCGATCGCGGCCTGTCGCTGCGTGAAGTGGAGAGGGCGACTGAGAAGATCGTGTCTAACGCGTATTTGAGTCAGATCGAGACCGACCAGATCAAACGACCGAGCCCGAACATCCTACATGCGCTCGCTGAGCTTTATGCCATTCCGTATGAGGGCCTGATGGAACGGGCCGGCTTTGTCGTGCCCACGCGCTCGCGTCGCAACGCTGAGCAGCGGCACGGCCGTATTCCAACTTTCGCGGACTACAATCTGACCGATGAAGAAGAGGCCAAGATGGTCGAATTTCTTGGTTACTTGCGAAGCAGGAAAAAACCCGATGGTGCAGGCTGACGATAGCAGTCTTGACCCCCACGAATTGCGCGCCGTGCAGCTTGTTGCAGGCGCGCTCTTGATCGCGCGTCGGGGTGGGGCGTCTATCCGACGCCGATCGGCGATGTCCTGACAGCCGCAAATATCAAGGTGGCTACCGCGAGCATCTTCGATCCGCGTCGCATTATGGAATTTTTGATTGGCAAGGCCGAAAGCACGGCGGTCGCAATCCGGTCGGCCATCTCCAAGATGTTCGGTGTCGCCGACACCCTGGATAACACGATCCATATCGATCATACCGTTCGGGAATCGAAGCAGAACTTTCTCAAGCTTCATGAAGCCGGCCATCTCGAGCTCCCGGCGCATCGAAAGATTTTTCGTATCTTTCAAGACTGCGAAAAGATGCTCGATCCCGACATTTCCGATCTGTTCGAGCGCGAGGCCAACAATTTCGCCGGCTTCGTGATGTTTCAGGGCAACGGTTACCGGGATACGGCCGCCGACCACCCGCTCTCGATCAGAACGCCGATGAAGCTGGCGAGCAAGTTCGGTGCTTCCATCTACGCTTCATGCCGCGAGTTCGCCCGCACCAATCACCGGGCCTGCGCCGTCTACGTGCTGGAGCCGATCACTTACCATCCGGAGACGGGAGCGCGCGCCGAGGTGCGGCGCGTTGAAGTTTCGCCGTCCTTCGGACAGCGGTTTGGTAGGCCCGCAGACACGGTTATCACACGGATGCATTCGCTCGGCCGCGTGCTTCCTATTGGCCGCAAAATGTCGAGGGCAACGCCGGTCTCGATGACCGATCTGAACGGGCAGGCGCATGAATGTCTGGCCGAAGCCTTCGACACCACATTCAACGTATTGATTTTGGTCTACCCGAAGAAAGCGCTGACACCGAGCGTCTTTGCGTAGTGGGTTGGCCGCTTAGTCTTCGTCGTGGCGGCCCCCGGCGATGATCTCGTCGATCAGATAGGCACCCCACACCATCCCGATTTGAGCTTCCATCGGCTGTGCGGCCAACCGCCCGGAATAGATGCCGACGAATTTGCTGTGTGCATATTCGTCCACTTCCGTGTGCCCATCGTCGAAGAGATGATAGCCCCACGTTCGCACGATCACCGGCGCGCCCGACATCCCCGGCCGCGATGCGGTGTCAACCAGCATATGGTCGCTCGTCATTCGAGTGCGATCAGGTTCACTTGCGATGCTTCCGCGTTTCCAGACGGGATATCCGGGAGGCTCGATACCGAACGGATAGCCTAAAACAAAGCAATCCATCCCGACGCCGACGAAGAGGTCCGGATCTTCGCTGCCATTGATCGGGTTAAGCGCAAAAATGGGATCGTTGCCGTCATAGGGAAGCGGTAACACGGCGACATCGACATTCCGGTTCGGGTGGATCAGCCAACAAGGGCGAGAGCCGTCGTCACGTATCGTTATCAGGTGCTCCTGCTTTCCAAATTGCTGAAATCCCAGATTGAACAAGACACGCCACCTGTTCGGCCGCGCGCCTTGGCTATGCAAGTTTTCGCCAGTCGGAAATCGCCGGCATGTGATGACGTGCCAATTCGTGACCAAATAGAAACGTCCGTTTCGGCTCCAAATAAAACCCGTGGCAATGCCCAGGCTCTCTTCATTGAAGAGCTGTTCGAGCGGCACGACAGCCAGCGAGTAACGATCAATTCGGGTCATCGGAGCCTCAGTGGATTATCTTGCGTGACGGGTTCCCCATGACACTATCATAGGATGCGGGCGCGGGATCCCTCAGCCCGCTCGGGAGCAAAATCCAGCGTGTTTCGACCTGACTGCTTGATGAATTTAGCCGCTAACCTAATGATTCTGCTGAGCAAGCATGCTAAGTATTGCAAGCTGTCAGAAATCACTATATATTTCTGACAGATAGGAGGAGGGTCATGCAGACCGTAGCTGAGCGCATTCTGGAATATGCCCGAACATTGCCCGAACATTGCCCGAAGGCGCCTTGATTGGTGCTAAGGATGCTTTGCATTTGGGGAGCCGTGCAGCGGTCGATCAAGCCCTGAAAAGGCTTTCCGAGCGCAACGAGCTGATGCGCCTCGCTCATGGGTTCTACGTCCTGCCGGTCAAAACCCGGTTCGGTGTACGCGCACCGCAAGCAGAGAAAGTCGTCCAAGCGCTCGCTGCCACGCGTGCCGAAACAATCGTCCCGCACGGGGCAGCAGCTGCAAACGCACTTGGTCTTACGACCCAGGTGCCAACGAAACTCGTCTATCTGACGTCTGGTCCTGACCGGGAGCTTAAGCTCGGCGCACAAACCGTCGAGGTGAAGCATGCGCCAGAATGGATGCTGTTTCCGACAAAGCCGGCTGCCGGGCAAGCCATTCGCGCCTTGGAATGGCTCGGCAAACGGCAAGCGAACGATGCGCTGCGGGCCCTTAAGCAAAAATTGTCGGCGGAAACTCTGCAAGACCTCATCGCCGTGCGACCCGCTCTGCCTGCGTGGATGTCAAAATCGATCAGCCAATCGCTGCTAAGCTATGGCTGAATCCTTTCTGACGCTTTCTGCCGAAGATCGGCTTGAGGCGCTTGGCGTTGCTGCCACCGCCTCAGGCCGACCTATTCATTTGCTTGAAAAAGATAGTTGGGTCGTATGGGCCTTGCAGGGCCTGTTTGAATCGAAGCTTGGCGAACATCTCGTTTTCAAGGGCGGCACCTCGCTCTCAAAAGGTTATGGCATCATCCAGCGCTTCTCCGAAGATATCGATCTCACCTACGACATTCCCGAACTCGCCAAAGGCGATCACCCGATACCCGAGACACGCGCCCAAGCCGACAAATGGACGAAGGCTGCGCGCGAAAAGTTAGTCGTGTGGGTCAAAGATGAAGCCCTGCCGGTTCTACAGCAACATGCCGCGGCGACGGGTGTGAATGTAAAATTCCGCGTCGATGCGGATGTGATCTATATCGACTATCACCAAGTCTCCGAAGGCTCCGAATATGTAGCGCCGTCCGTCAAACTCGAATTTGGTGCGCGATCAACCGGCGAGCCGGCCGAGATACGCCAGGTGACATGCGACGCAGCATCCCATCTGCCTGAACTATCGCTTTCGGCAGCGGCGCCCAAGATCATGCTGCCTCAGCGCACCTTCTGGGAGAAAGCCACCGCCGTCCACGTCCTTTGCGCCCAAGGCATCAAAGGCGATCGCATCTCCCGCCATTGGCACGATCTTGTGAAGCTTGATGATGCTGGCTACGCCAAGGCTGCATTCGACGATCAGGATCTCGCAAACGAAGTCGCCGACTGGAAAAGCAAATTCTTTCGCACGAAAGATCGGGACGGCAACGTCATTGAGTATCATGCCGCCGTTTCCGGCAAACTCCAGCTCGTCCCTGACGGTGAAATGCGCAAAGAACTTGAGGCCGACTATCAGAAGATGGTCGATGCCGGTTTGCTTCTCGGCGACGCCATGCCGTTTGCCGGTCTGATGAAGCGCTGCGCAGATTTGCAGAAGCGTGCCAACGAGCGACATTGATGCGCCGCCGCCCTGTCCAATCGCCGGCTATGATCTTTCAATCGCCTTTCGCATGATCACATCGAGAATCTTGATCGAAATTTTGCGCACCTTCGGGAGCACTGTAAAGAGAGTTGGGGAGGGATCATCCAACTTTCCGTTCGACCTCGACAGCGTTCTCCAACAACGGAATATCTAGGCTGGGAATATCCGGCATGGCCTTACCGGCAATTGCCTGCAGGTCGCCGACCATGCCGACGGTCGAATCGATGACGGCCAGGATTTGGGTTTCCCGCTTGGCCCATTCCCAAAGGATGATGCCGGCAGATTGGCCAATAGCACCATTCACCTGTTGAATAACGTCCGCCCCAAGCTCACCTTTTCCAACCGGCTCAATTGAATCGGTTGGAAAACGCCCGCGCAGAAGCTCTTCGAGCTCTAGCTCGAGTACTTCCCCTTGAGATTGCTGTGATCCCTGTTCGGCCTTTCGCTTAAGTTCCTCGATCGTGCGCGTCATCGACTCGATGGTCTGGTCTTTCTCTGCAACGCGCAAGCGCGCAGCCTCGTCGGCTTCCTGCCTGGCCTTGATCTGGATTTCACTGATTGAAGCCTGCACGCGCCTCTCTATCGTCAGGTCGAGTTCGCGCTTTTCCTCTTCGAGTGCTCGCTGCTTTCGCATCAGTTCGGCCTGCTGCTTTTGGGCCTCGGCAAGCTTTGCGTTGTTGGTAAGCAGGTTGGCTCGCAGCTCCGCGGCTTCCGCTTCCTTCGCCTGCAGCTCGGCTGCGGCCGCCTCTCGCGCCTTCTTGCTTTCGGCCGCGACCAGCTGGGCACGTTCGGCGGTCAATCGCTTCGCAACGTGGTCCTCGATTTGCTCGCGATCCTTGGCAATCTGCGTTCCAGCCGCAGCGCCTCGGTCTTACGCTCCATCTCTGCATCTTTGCTGGCCAGCTGCTGTTGAAAGCGCTGACGGGTTTCAGCAATGAGGGGGGCGGCCAGCGATTCCGTCAACCGGATCTCGTGATTGCAGTTGGGGCAATGCAGGGTAGGTTCGTGTGAAGCGCCGGCTGCGGTTGCTTTGAAACTCATGAACTCCCCCGTCATCGTAGGGCAGGATTGAACAGCATTCGCGCGCGATTGCGATGGCGCCGCTCTCGATGTCCACATCCGCCTCGCCGATATCGACCTGCCCGGGCTTTTCCACGGAAGGCGTTCATCGACATGTCGACGTACGGCCACGCCTCAGGGCGAGCCGCTCTGACTAGGAATGTATTCTATGTGAGAACAAAACAGGATCAAAGCGCCAATTTTGGATGCCAGCGAGAGCGGTTAAGCCGTTTGGCCTGAGGATCTATTTGATTGATTTATTTGAAGAAATTCCAGAAGGAGAACGGTAAAATGACCATTGCCGGAATGGAACCCCAAACCAACGTAAGGTTTTCAAACCGTCTATTTTACGCAGTCGGACTAAGCAAAGACATCGAAATATAAACCAGGAAAAGTCTCGCGAATGGCTTCTAGAAAGACCTCGCACTGTTCTTCGCAGCTCCGATATGTTGTGCGGAGACGGATGTAAGGAATTTGATCCATATTTCTTACGATCGGCTTGACTTTGTAAGATTTAAGACGCATATTTCTTACAAGGGAGCCGTAAAAATGGCCAGCACAGCGAACCAGATATACGATCGGATGAGCCATGACCCTCAGCCGAGCAAGGTATGGACCGCACGCGATTTTGCGGACACCGGCACTCGATCGGCCGTCGACGTCGCCCTCCACCGCCTCCGGAGTGACAACCGTATCAGGCGCATCGACCAAGGTCTCTACGATCTTCCTCGCACCAACCAACTGACGAAGAAGATTTCGCCACCGGACTACAAGTCGGTCATTCAGGCGGTCGCGAGGCGGGACGGCGCCAAAGTACTGGTCGACGGAATAACCGCCGCCAACAACTTGGGACTTACCAACGCCGTGCCGGCGAAGGTGGTCGTGTGGACGGACGCCCGCGTGAAGCCGATACAACTCGACCAAATGGTCATCGACTTCAAGAAAGTCGCGCCAAGTCGACTTTTGTGGGCTGACCGCCCGGCCGCGCAGTTGGTGCAAGCTCTGATTTGGCTGCGCGACGTTCTTCCTTCGGATGGCGACAAAATTGCAAAGCGCCTCAAGTCCATCCTGAACGACGGCGACGACGGGCGCCGCATGCGAAAGGATTTGCAGGACCACTTGGGTGATCTCCCCGACTGGCTCGTTCCTATCGTAAAAGATATCCTCAAGCCCGGCGCAATGGCGCCAGATCCGCTCCCGCCGACCCGCAGCCAATGAGATGCGACCGTGTCCGACCTGCCGCAGATCATTCGAGCAAGCGCTGAAGACCGGCGCGGACTGTTCCAACAAACCGGACAGCGTCTCTCGTGCCCCCGGAGAACATCGAAAAAGACTTCTGGGTCTGCTGGATTCTCGACGCGCTCTACAACAAGGCGGGCATCGAGCAGCGTCTGCTTTTCAAAGGCGGCACGTCACTCTCGAAGGCCTTCGATCTGATCCAGCGGTTCTCGGAAGACATCGACATCACCGTATTCCGCGACGATCTGCCCGGCGAAAGCTTCCCGTCAGACGACGATCTCCGCGCCATGGGATCGAACGAACGCAAGCGGAAGCTCGACGAAATAAAGGAGCGGTGCAGCGGTTTCATTAACGGCGAATTCCAGAACGCGCTGACGAGCTTCGCCGCTGGTGAGCTCGAAGGACTGAACTTCAAGATCGAGCCCGATCGGGACGACCCCGACGCTCAGTCCCAGCTCTTCCACTATCCGAGCGCATTCGCGGATTCCGACGAGCGGTACGTCCGACGCGTCGTGAAGATCGAATCCGGTGCCAAGTCGGCGCTCGATCCGCATGAGACGAAAACGATCACTCCGTATTCCGCCACCGACACCGACGGACTCGACCTCACCGTGCCAAACGTGCTGACGATTAAGCCCGAGAGGACGTTCTGGGATAAGATCATCATACTGCACGGACAACGGCACTGGTTCCAGAACAGAGGGGAGCTATACAAGGACGGGCAGCGATTGTCGCGCCACTACTACGACGTATTCCAGCTTCTGACCTCCGAACACGGCGAAGCCGCACTGAAAGATCTGGAACTCGCGGAAAGCTGCGTCCGCCATGCCCGCCTCTACTTCAACCGGAAGCCTCTCGATCTCGACCAGGCGACTCCCGGAACGTTCGGTATCGTACCGGTCGACGGCATGCTCGAACCTTTGAAGGCGGACTACGAGAAGATGGCCGGCATGATCTTCGGAGGAATCCCTTCTTTCGAAGATATCCTCGGCAAGATTAGAGCAGCCGAAGCGACCTTGAACGCCACCTGAGCAAAGTCTCAATCGGTCCTCCACCGGCTACGACCCTCCCGAAGGACTTGCCGACGGGCCTGCCGTCGGCGGCCGTCGCCAAGTCGTGTGCCCACATCATCGGCGAAGCCGGGCGGAGTGATTGAAAACGAGTTCGCTGGACGCTTAGCCTCGATATAGCTTCGATGCCAGGCGCATGCTGCCGTCATGGATTCCTAAGTCCAGCCGGGCAAAGGCTTGCACTTGACGATTGCGAAGAATATGCGACCATAGGTTGTTCACGAAAACGGGCGGGAGGAAGCCATGGCGCGAAAACCGACCAAGAAGCCGAAGGTGAGCTTGATCGTCTCCGACGACAAGGACGTAAAGTTGAAGGTCCGACCCGGCAAGCTGCACGTCGTTCAGGTCGAAACCATCACTCCGGATCTGAAGAAGGCCGGGCGCGTCGGTGCTCGGCTTTGCGGGTACGGCACGAATATCTGCCTCGCCATCGTCGATATCGACAAGTGACCGCAGCGCGGCATCGTCTGCGATCATCGCGCTACAACTTCTGCGTCCCGCTAGGCGACGACAACGTCCTGTACAACGCGGGTACGGGCGCTTCGGTTCGGCTGTCGGGCCATGACGCGCGCGAGCTTGCTCAGCTGCTTTGCGGTCCTCCGCGGAGGGTCGCCGCCAAGACGATCCCGCGCACGATCCTCGCCACACTACGGCGAGGAGGCTTTCTCGTCGACCAAGAATTCGACGAGCTAGACATGATCCGCGAGCGCTATTGGCAAGCGCGTGGACGGACGCCTATGGTCGTCACCCTCACGACGACGCAGGACTGCAACCTGGGCTGCTACTACTGCTACGAAGAGAGATCCCGCGATGCTCTCGCAGAAGGCGATGTTCCGACAATAGTCGATTGGACCCGACAGCGCCTTGTCGCGTCGGGTAAGGACAGCCTTCACGTCGATTGGTACGGCGGAGAGCCGCTCCTCAACGTCGATTTCATCGATGCGGCGTCCGCTGCGCTTCAATCCTTATGCGAGGAGATCGGGGTAAGTTACTCCGCGTCCGTAATTTCGAACGGGACATGCTGGCCGGACGACATCGCCGGCTTCGTGAGGCGACACCGCCTCCGGCAGGTGCAGATTTCCTTTGACGGCCTCAAACCGAACCACGACAAGAGACGCCGATATAGGAGGGGCAGGGCGCCCGATCCGTCTGTCTCCTCGTTCAATAGCGACCGCGGTGGTCGACGGATTGCTCGAGGTCGTACGCGTCGACGTAAGGTTCAATGCCGATCACGGAAACCAATGCGATTTGGACGGCTTCATCGCGTTCTGCAAGGATCGCGGCTGGTTCGACAGAGCGTTTCCGTGCGTTTTTCAACTCGCACGGATATCCGACTTTTCCGAGCGCGCCGGATTTCTTAGCCGCACGAAACTTTCTGAGGAAGAGTTTGAGAGACTTCGCGAACGGTCCCGGCAGATGGTCCCCAACGAGGCAACTCTCGACGAAACCACAACCCGCTCGCTCTATCCTTTGCCAAGGACCTCCGTTTGTGCAGCGCTGGCCAACGATTCGATCGTGATCGGAGCGGACGGCAATCACTATCGGTGCGGGCTTCAGGTGGGCGAGAAGGACCGCCCCGTCGCCATCCGCCGTGCCGGAGGCGACATGGTGCCCGGCCGCGATGCGGACTGGTGGACCGGCTTCGACCCAACGCGGCAGCCCAATTGCAGCCGCTGCTCGTTCCTTCCGGTCTGTTGGGGCGGCTGTCCGAAGAAGCACTTGGAAGGCGACTCGCATTCCTTGCACGAGCAGAGCTTGTACTGGCGGAAGGCTTTGCCGCAGAAGATCGCCTGGCAATTCGGAGTGGCCCTCCAGGAAAGCGAATTCACATTCGCCGAGTCCGACCAGTTTAAGCCGGCTTCTCTCGACCCTTGATGTCCACTTGGTTCGGCACCGACAGCTGGACCTCGAATGGATGTCGAGTCCAAAGCTTTGGCAGAGACAAATGGTCCCTCCCGCAACTGCATCGTGTCGACAGCCGCAGAGCAGAAGTGCGCCTGCGACCGCAGTCCAGACATCGACAAACTAATGCAAACAACATTGCATAAGCGAAGATCAGAGGCGCGCAGAATGCCAGCACGCCGATAATGAACTGAAGGCTCGATAGGCTTGCGATGGTGAACGCTCCGACCACCAGAATGGCGGCGACCGCGTCACCTATAGCGCTCCATTTGCCCGGCCTTGTTTCGCCGGTTGCGGCGATGCGGACGCCGTTCAGGAAGGCGAGCAGGCCGAGGATGGCGGCCGTCATGAGCGCGATGCGAGCACCCCCGATCAGCGTTCCACTCCAAATCCGATCGGCGATCTGGTCGAGCGAAAATTCATGACGCCAGCCGTATAGGACTTCCAGCACGATGCGCGGGATCTGTGTGGCTAGACCCGCGACCAGAGCGTAGATCGGAACGAACAGGGCGTACCGACGTGGGTCCAAAAGCAGACCCAAACCCAACCTTGCAAGATCAGCGCGCAGAACGGCATACAGGAAGAGGCCGGAGGCGACAGTAAGGCCGAAATTCCAAGCCTCTCTCGCCACGCCGAAAAAGTCGCGCCAGCCCGCCGTCAGCAACAATGTCAACGGCTGCAAGCCCGACATGACCAACGGATACAGGATCACCGAAATCAGGATCAGGTCACGATTTCTGATCACGCGGGTTCGTGCGGCCGGATCAGGATGCAGATTGAAGAAATCTTTGAAGGCGTCGAACGGCCGGAACGCCGGCGGCTGCTGGGCGGCGAAGACGTCGGCCAAGGCGTCCGTTCCGGCAAGTTGGGAGCCGCGGAAATCGTGGATGTGCTCGCGGCGAACGACGAAGAAGTATGAATAGACGAAAACGATCGCGCTCGAGAGGATCAGAACCGCGAACTGGGAGGACAGGCCGGCAAAGATAGCGCCATCGAAGACCGGAATGAAGCCTCCGAAAGGGGGATGGCTGCCGATGCCTCTGCGATCGATGAAACCGAGCACCAGGCAGAATATCGCGACCGCCCAGCCGAGCGTTCGAAAATGCAGGAGGATGCCGCGTCTTGCCCAAATTTCAAGCCGGGTTTCGCCAAGTTCGAGGTGCGATACTTCATGCCCAATCATGGCTTCGAAGGCACGTGGTTGATCGCGTTGCCTAGCACGCTGATTGAGACCGACGACGACCGCATCGCCGGACGGCGTCACGCGTTCTCTCGCTTCCAAAGCGTCACCGTTCTTCGGAGTGTACAGGAGGCGAGGCTGCGAACGCAGGGTCGAACGTGCCGCGATCTGCTCCAGCGTTGATCGGATGGGATCGAAGGACGGGTTCACGGCAAGTCGTTCTAGTTTCGACGCGGCATTCGTTCCGTTTCGCCATCGGTACAGCGATGCAGCTGCGATGACGATCGCGCCAAGCACGGTCAGGCCGATCATCGAAAGCACGACGTTCTGATGGATGACGTCGCCCATGTACCGTATCGGGTAGCCCTCCCATAATTTTGCGAGAAAAAGATACTGCAGACAAACCGAGATGATGATCGCCGCCGCGGCGGGGCCGTCGGAAATGCCGAGGCGGCGCAGCAAACTCCTGGGATGGGTCCCCTTCATTTCTTCGGGCCAACCTTGGCAAACAGCTTGGCGAAACCGGCCTCGAGTTTAGCCTTCTCGGCCGCGGAGAAGCGGCTCTTATTGATCGCCGACGACACTTCCTTGCGAAGCTTCTCCACGTCGTCCTTCGTGGCACGACGATCCAGCACCCGATCGAGCAGGGACCCTATGGCCGTCTTTACTCTGTCCTTCACGACGTCCTTGGCGACGTCCCCGAAGAACGCCAGAAGAAACGGAGCGACCATGGCGGCGAAAGTCGCGACTTCGGCCCCGCCGATGAAGCGGCCCTCATCCTGTGCGTCCGCGCGATGCCATTCTTCCACCAGCGCATCGAAGCCGTCTTCCACGACGAACGTGTCGTCAGGCTCGACCTCGGCGACGATAGCAAGGGCCCATTTCTTGAGGTTTTCACTATTCACTTCCGTCATGATCTCTCTCCAAGGAAAGGCAGCGCAGGTGCCGCCATCGACATGGTCCGTCAGCAATTGTTGCCGGAATGCTGCGGCGCGGCAATGCACAGCCGAGCAATAGGTCTGTCGGCCAGAGGATCGTTGAGAACAAGGCCGGGTGGGCGGCCCCATTCGACCTGCTGAAGGAAGGGCAGGTTCACCTCCGCCTTGGAGTTGCAGGCTTTGAGGGGAGCCACTAAGGCCGAGTTCGAGTGGCTCCAGCCGGCGAAGTCGACCGAAAAGCAATATTCTCGTGGCATCTGCTCCGTACTGTCGTCGATTGTAGCCAAAAGAGTATTTATCGACCGGCTTCCCTGCGGAGTGATCAGCTTCCCACCGATCATCAGCCTGTATTTGATTCCAACGAGGATATCCGCGATGTCCGAATGTACGGTTTGTCCACTCCATTCGATGACCGTGCGTACCCGGTTCTTACCGCGATAATTCCGGTTGCTCGCGACGTCCTGGAGATCGTCGGCACTGAAAGTCACGCTCCGGACGTCCGCCAATACCGCCTTCTTGCTCGTTCTCGCATTCGTGTCGACGTTCTCTAGGAAAACGCTGACGCTTTCGGTCAGCCCCTTCGCATCCCATTCGACCTTCACCAGATCGAGATCGGTCAGCGCGAGGTCGGCGTTCGCACGTGCGGCAACGGGCGGTCTGGCCACGATTGACAGGGGCTCAGGCCTTGCGATGAGCCAAATGCCGAGGCCGACGAGTGCGGCGCAGACTAGAAGCACTATCAAGGTCAAGACGTTATGGAGAATGACGATGAGGCGGATCAGTTTCACGTCCTGATCGTTCACCACACTGCGGACGGCCGTGTCCCGTTCGATCAATTGACCGATGCGCGTCGGCGTGAGCGATGCGTAATCCTTGATGTCGACATTTGGAGCGGCGCGCAGCTTATCGACGACGCCCTTCATGAGGTCACCGCCGATGCGGTACTGGCCGGCCCAGAGATAGACGAAGAAGCCCACGATGCCGAGAACGGCTGGCAATCCCTTCAGAAAAACGAATGCATCCACGTCGATTGTCTCCGCACGGTAGAATTTTGCTCAATTTTCGCTTGCAGGACAAGTCCGGCGCAATCTAAGTGAATCCATGGTCGCGCGGGAGGAAAGGCTGCGACATTCGTGCATGGTATTAGATTTTAACGGAGATTTGTGAGGGGCGTGGGGACAGATGAGCGTTCACAAGATTCGCTATGTAGTCCGGCCGCCCAGCGCCTGCCCAAAGGAGTTGCTTTCCGGCATAAGTCCCGGCGGCCAATGCGAGGTGGATACCGATTTCGTGGCCGCATGTGCCATCGGAGAGCTCCTTCAGACCGGTGGCGGATCGAGCAGGCCATTGGCCCTGCTGTTCGAAGAGCTCCTCGTCCCCGGCGGAGACGGACTCATTTGGAAGGGCAAGGGGCCTGGCCGCGGCAAGGAGATGCGGCGCGCGTTTTCGGGGTTGTTCGGGCGATTTTTCGCCCGGGCTTACCTCGCCCGATACCACGGTTTCGATTGGTTCACACCGATCGACGGAGATCCAACGAACGTCTCGAAGCGTCTGCGTGTCACCAGACTAGCCGGAAAGGGGACCGAGCTTCCGGATTGGATCTGCGGCTCCGGATCGGGTCGAGTTGCGGTCGCCGAGGCAAAGGGTACCAGTCAGGCATCGAAGGCACCGGCACCGGGTTGCCTGGTCCTATAAAAACTGCCGACGGCCAACTCAAGGGAGTCGTGGTCGAGAGATTGCGGAACGTGGCCGGGAAGGATAGCTGGACCGCGGTTCGCGCAAAGGGCTGGGCGGTCATGTCGCGTTGGGGGGTCGAAATCCCACCACGAGGTGCTTTCCTCTACGTGCTGGATCCGGACACGCACGGCGAACCCCCGTCGGCCCACGAACGGGACGATATGGTTCAGGACATTGCCCGGGCTCATGTCGGCTACCTTCTGGCCGGCATGGGGTTCAGCGAGATGGCATCGCAGCTCTTGGCGGAGCACGTTGCCGGCGGCAACAGGCCTCTGGAGGGAGCGTTCCTCGGGTCTGACGGTGAGGACTCCGCCACCTATCTAGGCGTACCCGTTGGGCCGCTTGGCGTGCTGCCGTTTCCCCTCGGTCAAGCTCAGACCCTCGCCCAAGCGATGCCGAACTCGATCCGGTTCGTAGGGGTCGATGCGGATGTCATCCGGAGAGCTCTCGCAGGCCAACGTCTCGACGCGAGGGCGCGCCGCAGCGACGGACCGGTTCAGATCGGCGGAGACGGTCTGCTCTATGCTCCGATAGACCGCGTTGCGCCGCGTTCCTTGGCGATCTGACGGAAGAAAAGGACGATCCCTCTCGTTCGATAGATAGGGCAGGTTCCGACACTTGGAGCTCGAAGACAACCGAGGACTGAAATGCCCCAGCCAGAATGGGAGCGATACAAGATTGCCGACAAGTACGCCGAACTCACTACCGTGCGGCATATCGTGCACCTGCCTGTCGCCCGCCGGATCATCGAGGACGGACGGATAAAGTCCGGGCTTGTCTTCGACAAGAGCCGGCTCAACAAATCACGCATCAGCGTCACCTGGCTGTCGGCCAATAATTGGTCGCTGGGGTCACTCTATGGGACCGTCGAATTTCAGTTCGATTGGGAGAAACTCGTCAAACACAAGAAGATCTACTGGGTCGAGGCGATGCCGAACTACCACCCGCCGGCCTTCCGTTTTCTCATGGCGTTCGAGGATATCGCTTCGCCGTTGGTGACGAAGTACGATCCGGAGAAGGATGACGGCCCATTGAGGCGTGTCGACGGGAAGTGGCGGTGGCATCCGGATTTCTGTTCAGAGTTTATGGTTGCGGATGATTTTCCGTTGTCGGACATCTCGGGATTGGACTTCGTCCGGCATCACCAGAATTACTGTCGAACCAAGCCGGATTGCTTCGAGAAAATCGCAGACCCCTCGCCTCAGACGACGTCAGGCAAGCTTTTGTCCTACGTTCTGGCGCAGGGAGTCCACGCCTTGGACAAACACATGCAACCGGATGGCAGCGGAAGGAATCGGCTCCTCGACATGGCCAGCGCCTGGTTGTCGATCGGTTTCAATCAGGTGGAATATGCTGGATCGGTCGCCTCGAACGAGGATTGCGATTCCGTCATGAAGGGCGCATTGGCGCTCTTCGCAGTCGATAAAATGGATGACGGCAAGAGGCTTTTGAAGCTGATCGCAGGAAGCGCGTAATCTGTTTCCGCACTCACTAGGCTGATCCGAATTCATTTCGGCTCGCCTACCTGGGACTTCGGCTTGTGATTTGCGGGAGATCAGCGCTTGCGCCGGCTCAACCGATCTTGCCCATGGCGACGAGGTGCCCGTCGGAGCCGATCTCACAGTACGTCGCGGCTGTACCGACTATGATGAATACCAAAGGGTCGGACTTGTGCCTTCGCAACTGCTTGCGCCACGACCGCCGGTCGACCCAGGACGGCGTTGGATGCCGCTCGGGATGGGTGTGCCACTCGCCCACGAAGTTCACGGCCCCTCCACTTTCGAACCACTCTCTGCTCGCGATTTCCTGATGGCCCTTGTCCTGCCGCACGAATCCGAAGCGGGTGCGGCGGTCTTCCGGCATCGGAGTCGTGCACTTCAATACTTCGACGTGCGGGCCTCGGTAGCGTCCCAAAAGTATGCCGCCGGCCTCGCGATCCGACTCCGGCGGAGCCGCGAAGCGCGCGAGCTCTTGCGCGACGGCGTCGGCGAGGGTCACCAGACGGCCCTTCGCGAGAAAGATCATGCGCTTCCGCCGCAGGCGGGACACTTGACGACCCGCTTGGGATTGCCGTCCTTCACCTCGTTGGCGGTCCGATGATCCATCGTGAGAGACCGCCAGCGATGACGGTCGTCGTTGTTCGCCCAATCGAGAACCATGTCGCACGCGAGGCCGGCCGCGCTAGCCGCCCGCGACACGGGGAAGGGGATGTAGTGGGCGTCTCCGCACGCGAGATTCCGGGCGGTCTCGATTTCCACTCCCTCGCGTAGCAGCCGGAATCTCTTCTCGCCTGCGAGCTCAACCTTCAGACACTTGAAGCAGGCGAGATCGGGATCGTGCGACATGAAGCCGACGGCGGCGGCACCGTTTCCTTCGAGCCAAGTATAGAGGATCGGCGGGAAGTCAGGACGCTTTCTTACGGCGTAGTCGTTCAGCGCGATCGACAGCGCTTCTTCGCCTGTGGCATCGATGCACAGGTCGTACTGCTGCATGATTGCCAGCTGCTTCATGATCGAATCGCAGCTGAACCCGATGTCCAGGTGCGGCAGCTGCTGGCCCAGAAAATCGGCGCAGGCTTCGGCCTTGTTCCACGTGAGATACGGCGCGCCGAGGAGGTGCCGGCCGAGATTTGCGCCCTGGAGTTCGTCGTCGTCGACGAGCATCAATCTTCCGCCGCCGGCGCCGGCACCGCTTTGAGCCAGGTGCTGCGCAAGAAATCCGCCGACCGTTCCGCATCCGATCAGCAGGATGCGCTTTCCTGCGAGGTTCTTCATGTGACCGAGATTCCTCGAAAAGACATAGCCTTCATCGGCGGGGACTCCCACATAGCCCGAAATTTCGACAGCGGCCGGTATCCGATCGAGCGTTCGCGCGATGCTGGCTCGCCTGTTCTTCAGGAATTCCGGCGTCCGATAGGGTTTGGCGATCTCCGCCGATACGAAGACCCTTCCGTTCGGCGCGGACAGGCAGATCCATTGGATGTGGAGATCTTTCGTCCTGGCGAACGCCGCTTCGATCGATCCGAGCGCATTGGGGGCCATTTTCTTCAGCCAGCCGTTGAGCTGCGCCAGATCCTTGGGCGGCCACGGCAGCTTCGGATCGAACGAAAGCGGCGGGACCAGAATTATCGGGCAAAGGATACCTGGACCAGGATCCTTCACGGTGTTCCTCCGGTGCAGCTTCGCGAAACTTGTTTTGTCGTGGGAGACGACGATGGTTTTGTGCTCCGGATCGCGGTCCAGCCTGAGGATGTGGACCTTCGCGTCGCCTTCGAAAGAAGGGGGCAGATCGACCAAGACCTCGCCGTCCGACCAGTAGCCGCCGAACTCCTCGGCGAGGTCGTCGACCAGGCGGCCCCTTACGGCGTCACGCAGCACCTGGTCCGCACGCTCGAGGCACTGGATGATGGTCTCGGCGGGCTTGTAGCGGTCGAGCACGACGCTCTTGCGGTCGAGATAGCAGAACGTGCCGTCCGAGCGGAGCACATGCGGGACCTGCCCCTTCGATCCCGCTTCCGGGTCGGTCAGGCAAATGACCGGAGGCCTGATGAAGTCGAGGTCGTCGACGGATACGACCGCCGGGACCTTGAGTCCGGTCTCGTCGAGAAGGCCGATGTAGTGAAGGCCACGACGCGAAAAGTCGCGCCGGAAGTTGCGCTGACTGAAGGCGTCGTGAATGCGCCGGACAGAAGCGTCGTCCCGCTCAGGCACTGGTCGATTTGCCGACCGTGGGGGCGGCGGCGATCCTCGGAGCATGCGAGCGTATCTCGGCATGCGCGGCCTTGGTGACGTCGACGAGATCGATCTGATCCGGAATGCGGTCACCGAACAATGCGGTCAGCCTTTCAATGGCTTCTTCGGGATCGAAGCACTTCTCGACGATCTCTGTGAGCTCCGCATCGAACTTCTTGGCCATGTCGATCGCGATACGGCGGCTGGCCGCACTCAGTCTGCCGTCGACGCGCTCGTCGCGGTCGGTGGGATTGTAGACCGGGCCCTCCAGCAGGCGCGGAAGACGTTCGGCGATCCGCAGCAGCGCCAGGTCGTCACGGCCGGGAACGTTCGGACGGCCGAGGTCCTCGCACGCTTCGAAGGCGCACACCATCAGAAGGATCGACGATACGTCGTCGAGATGGGGGCGGTGGTGGTCGCGCCAGGCCTTCAGGTACCGGCAGACGCGGCGAAGCACCGGACCGTAGATCTTGATGGCCTCGACGAACCAGTCCCGGATCTTGCGCGGATCCGACGAGATCCAGTCGTGCTCGCGATGGGCGAGCAGGACGCAGTCCGACGGCAGCGCGTCCCAACGATCATCGCTGTCGACGCGCGCATCGCGGGCCATAGCGTCGAACGACTTCATCTGCTTCTCGAGCTTCTCGAATTCCGCATCTGGAATCGCGTACAGCGGCACGTCGATGTGCGAGTTCGACGAGATCACCAGCCGCGAGCAGGTCGGCTTCTTCCCGAACTGCCAGCCTTCTTCCTTCGCGAGCTTCTCGAGCGCGGCGTCAACCACCTTGAAGAAGGCGGTAGCGGCGACGGAAGGCCGCTGTACGCCCTGGATAAACGTCATCGGGAGGTAGGCGCCGTCGTCGAGGTCCATCTGCTGCGGCGGGGTCCAGCACGGATCGTTGATGGTCCGATATGCGAAGCTGCCCTGCGTGAAAAACCGGGGATGGACTGTCACGCCGAGCTCCTGCTTGGTCAAAGCCGCGAACGTCTTGCGCAGGCAATCTCGAACCTTCTCGCGCGCTTCCATGAGGCTCGCGCGGTCGGTATCGGCGATGTTCAGGTTCTTCAGGAAACACGCCGCGTCGCCAGACGCGTGCAGCACTTTCGAGACGTTGGCCATGGCCGATCTCCATCTGGAAAAGCGAGGGAGATCTAGACGGTGGACAATGCCCTCCAGTCGCACAACCGCGCGAATCAGACTCTATCTTGAGAGTCCATTAGATTGTAGAACAGAAAATGAACATTTCATACGGGATTCCCGAGCCTCGGTGGATCTCCGATGTCACAGCGTGCTCCGAAACTAGAGATTGCAATGACTTTTCAGATACTTGCTCTCAGCGGCGGTGGCTTTCGAGGCCTGTTCACAAGTTCGGTCCTGGCGCGCCTGGAGGAGCAGGCAAAGCGCCCCCTTCACGAATGCTTTGACCTGATCTCGGGGACATCGGCAGGCGGCATTATCGCCCTCGGTCTGGCGATGGGAAAGAAGGCCGAGACGATTCAGGGGATGTTTCTCGAGCACGGGGAAGAGATATTCCCCCGCGGCGAGACGCCGAAAAGCCGGCTGGCGCAAATGCAGGCCCGGTGGTTCGAGTGGCGACATCCCAAGTACGACGGTACGGTGCTCCGGAGCAAGATCGAGGGCGTGCTCGGCGCCGACGCCAAGCTCGGCGACGCGAAGACGCGCGTGCTCGTTCCGACGGTCAACATGACCAAGGGAAGCGTCCAGATGTTCAAGACCGCGCATAATCCGAGGTTCATGACCGATTACAAGGTGAAGGCCGCGGACATCGCCATGGCGACGGCGGCCGCGCCGCTGTACTTCCCGATGGCCGAGATCGGGAACAGCTATTTCATTGACGGCGGCGTGGTCGCGAACGCACCTGACCTTTGTGCGCTGCACGAAGCTGTCCAGTTCCTGGATCAAAAGATCGAGGACGTATCGGTGATGAGCATTGGCACGACCACCAGCAAATTCTCGCTGCCGACGTCGGCGGGACGCAATTTCGGCCAAAGGGACTGGCTCGAGAACAACCGGCTTCCATCGACCATCATTTCCTCGCAGCAACAGCTGGTCGATTTCATGCTCAAGCATCAGCTCGGCGATCGCTACATCAGGTTCGACGAGCAGCCCTCCGCCGAGCAGATTTCCGATCTCGGGATGGACCTCGCGACCGAGAGCCGGCGGAAGACCCTGCTAGGGATGGCGGACGGTTGCTATCAAGCGCTGTGCAACGATAGGCGCGTCATCGATATGTTGGCACATCGGCCTACCAAGCCGACGTTCTATCACGTGTGAACTACGCAAGAGGGATCCAACGCGTAACATCGGCAGATTGCCTGAAGGCCGCGAGCAGGTTGAGACGCGAGCTACTCGTGGGGCCGGAAAGCTAGTGCGGGATCATCGAGGTTAAAGTTTCGGTCAATGTGTCGCAATCGAGATTTGCCAAATGGAACGTTGAAGTGAAACAACACGACTATTCGTTGCACGGTGGACTGAACCGAGCCAAGGTCGGACGCTACCTAACGTTGATCGCCGCGTCGGTATCGGCTGCGATCGTTTTCACGCTGCTTTCCGTGGTCGACGTGGCGAACCGCTTCGGGCTCAATGTCAACCTGCCACCATCGGTCCTTTCCCTCGTCGGTGCGGGCATGGTCTTTGCGGCGCTCTATTGGACGCTCGATCGGTACGCGTGGCGATGGCCCTTCCTGAATGCGGCGCTGAAGGTCCCGGATCTCGCCGGGAGCTGGTCCTGCGAAGGACGAAGCCTCAAGCCCGACGGGAGCCTCGGCTACGCATGGAAGGCGACCCTCACGATCTTTCAGACCTGGGACAAGATCCGAGTGAGGCTGAAGACGGATCAATCGGGCTCCGACAGCATTGCGGCAGCCCTGATCTGCGACGACGCAGAGGGATATAGGCTTCTGTACAACTATCGGAACGACCCGGCTATCGGAGAGGTGGACTTAAGAAGCCATCTCGGTTCCTGCATGCTTATTTTCTCGAAAGATCTGGAATCAGCAGAGGGCGAGTATTTCAACGGTCACGGCCGCTTCACATTTGGCACGATTAGTTTGAAGAGGGACCATGGTAAGGGACATCAATAATCGACTGAACAAACTGCGCCTGCGTCGCAGGGGCGTCGACCGTCTTGGAAAACTCAACGAGGCTTCCCGCAAGGAAGTGTTGTCGAAGAGCTTGGCTGCGGAAAGCTGGCAGAATAGGGCTCCGTCGCATGCTTACACGCGATATGCGCTTGGCGCGATGCAGGAGGTGGGACCTGAGTACACCAGAATCAGTGTCGAAACGGCCGAGCGCGTGGGCAACCAAATCCAGAAGTCCATCGATTCGGTCGAATTTCGGCTTCAGGGGTCGGTGCCCCTTAACGTCCATATCCGGGGAGTCAGCGACGTCGATCTGCTCGTGCTGGAGACCGGTTTCCTCATATTCCACTCGTCGGGGCCCGCGGCAGGCACCTATGTTCCCACGGCGCGCAACTCGCTTGGAGTGCTAGGCGAACTACGTTCCTCGATCGAGAAGATCCTGCCATTGAGCTTTCCAGCCGCCGACGTCGATACGTCCGGTGGGAAGGCGGTCGCCGTTTCTGGAGGGTCTCTGGCGCGACCGGTGGATGTTGTTCCGTCCCACTGGTACGATACCGTCGTCTACCAGCAGTCTAGACAGATTCACGACCGAGGAGTTGTTATTCTCGATCGCAAAGTGCCGAAGACAATCGAGAACTTCCCATTCAAACACATAAAGCTGATCGAAGATCGTTGCAGTTCGTGTCTCGGCGGCCTGAGGAAGGCCATACGGCTCTGCAAGAACGTCAAGGCCGATGCGGTCGAGGAGGGTACGAAGATCAATTTCCCCAGCTTCGACATTGCCGCTACCATGTATCACGCGGATCAGACGGCCTTGAAAATCGGATATCTCTACGAGTTACGGGTCCTCGCGGAGGTGCAGCGACATTTGGATTACCTATATCACAACCCTGAAGAAGCAAAGAAGTTGCGCGTCCCGGACAGCTCCCGGTTCATTTTCGACACACAGGAGAAGTACGAAGGCATGAAGGCGCTCTCACATGAAATCGATGATCTCGTGAAGAACGTCGCCAAGGAGCAGAAGCCGCAACTGACGTTCGATCTGGGCATACCCTGGGGGGTGGCGCGAGGCGCCATCGAGTCGATCGAGATACCGAGTTAAGTCGTCGGGCCGCTAAAGCCTATTGACGCTGCCGCGTTCGAATCTCCACGTCGTGCCCTTGGAGACCAGGTAGAGAGCCAGGATCCCGGGAACGAGGGACATCGCCACGCAACTGTTGAACGCCGATCCTTTGTTGACAGGTGGGGGTATCTCTGAGGGGGGAGGGAAGAGGCGGTAGGACCACCCCGTGATGGTACAGCGCGAATGATGATCTACGGCAGCCATGATCGCTCCATCGTGAATCGCCTCGTTAAAAGCGATTGCTGCTCGCACGGTCTCCGCAAAATTCTGGTCGAGGAATTGGCCCACCTCGGGGGAAGGATCGCGCGGCATTGGCTCGGCGAAACGTGGTAGGTTATTCTGATGGTAGAGACAGCAAATCAGCGGATCGAAAGCTGCTGGACGTCCAGCCAGAATCCTGAATATTTCGTCTATTCCAGTCATCGCGGCTTCGGTCTTCGACATGATCAACTTTCTTCAGACCCGGCTTCTGTTTACGATAGTCGTCTGTCTGGCGATAGCGATATTCGCAGGGTTGAAGTTTGCCGATGTGTTCACCGGCAACACCTACGAAGACGTCTGGATATTCTCCAGGTATGTCTTTGGCATACCTGCTGCTCTTGCTGTCGTCATCTACGGGGCATGGCGTGCTATCCCGATACTTCAGCGTATGACATTCCCCTATTTGGGTGGCCGGTGGACCGGTGTGCTGCGCTATGGTCCACCCGACAGGCAGGAGCTCAGGGATGCCACGCTGACGATCCGACATCACTTGAGCGGGATGTCTCTTGTCCTCGAAACCAGGGAATCGACCTCGACTACGCTGGCGGTTGTAGCCACACGCGATCCTACCGGCACGCAATACCATGTGTACTACGTCTTCGAGAATCGACGGAAGGCTGAGTACACTAAGCCTGGGCTTCCTACGATTTATCGAGGCGTGGCTATAATGAGTGTTGGGATGTCGGGGACGAAGACTTTAAGCGGTGAATATTTTACGGACCAGCCGACAAATGGCATCGCCGAGTTCAAACTGGAGAGGCACGCCTGGTTTTAGGCGACGATGCCGCGCCCGATCTTGCGATCGGCGGGTGTGGGCGCATCCATGACCGGGCTGTACCGCTAAAGGCCTCGCAATCGATTGGGCGCAGTTGTCGACGCAACGGCATAAGCTCTATCGGGCGGAGCTTGACGGGGTCATCGGCGGAAAGCGGATACGCGTGGATCAAATCTATCGCGAGCTTGGCCTCGGCGTTTGTTGCCACAATGAAATTTCTGAATCTTGGGCTCGGATCGATTCATTTATTTAATTGGACGGCCGATTCGGTAATTGCGATTCTGGCGCATGTCCGAACTCACCGTGCAATACCTAGTGCTCGAGCGTCGCGATCCAGCTCGCAACATGGCGCGGTTCTATGTGCTCACGATCGAGCCGACGCTGTTCGGCGATACGGCGTTGGTGCGTGAATGGGGCCGTCTCGGAGGGCGCGGTCGACGGCGGCTCGATCTGTTCGATGGGCACGTGCAGGCGGTCGAGTCGCTTGAGTCCTGGCTCAAGCGCAAAACCCGTCGTGGTTACGTCCAGCGGCACTTTCCGGGCTTGGAGCCGGCGTGCGACGCGCCGCAAGCGGGCTGATCTGGACAAAATCTCAATTCAAGTATATCAAAGTAATTCGAAGTCATTTTCGACCACATTCCAAGAATCGCAAAAGTATTCCATAATCAATACTAAGCGAAATTGAACTAGGCCCCCAACTGGATCGCCTATTCTGATCTCGCTTAGCTCCGAACGAGGTCACGGCGCAGTTTTCCGTCGTTGTAGCTACCCCAGGTGGTAAATCCGCGCTGCTGCTTATCTCATTGCTGATGAACTGGCAGGACCAGCACCGTCCATCTTGGCGGTGACGGTCGGACGGTCGGAAAAGGGTGACGGTGGGTTTTCGCCAGGGTCGCTGGTGCAGGCGGTGAGGCGTTTCGCTCGATCGTTCGCGAGCTCGACGGAGCGATGACAACATGAACCACGTCGCCCCCGGGGGTAGTGCGGCCCTGAAGACTTGAGAGCCGCGGTCGTCAACGTCGTGAAGCACGATTTGAGGAGAACGCGCGCAACAAGGCTAAAGGCTTGACATTGTTCTTTATTTGTTCTAGTCAACGATCGCTGCTTCACGCGGGGGTTCCGCGGTTCGCGTCGGAATGCATGAGGGATGGATGAACGAGAAAAAGGAAAAGGAATTTCACTTTTTTGTCGATGGTACGAAATATGAGACCGAGCATTCCTACCTGTCCGGGGCGGACATTAAGCGGATAGCCAACATCGAAGCAAACTATCAGCTTTTCCTGGAGGAGCAGGGGAATACCCCAGACCGTCCTATCGCGGATCCCGACACCGTTCCGTTGAACGATCGGATCAAACATTTTTTTGCAGTCCCGCCGGCGACTTTCGGACATGGAACTTATTGATAAGCAGTTCGCAGTGCTTCAAGGGCGTTTCCCTTTGGCACGTCGGACCCGGATGTCGAATGGTGCCATCCTGGTCGAGATCCCGGAATTCGATCTACCGGCAGGGTGGAATATCGCGAGAGGCACCGTGATTTTTATGCTGCCGCCGGGGTATCCATCGGCGCAACCGGATTGCTTCTGGCTGGAGCCGGGGCCTGTGCGATTGGCCGACGGTAGCGTTCCAAATGCTGCGAACGATGCTAACCCGGTCCCTGGTGCGGGGCCTCGAGGGACTTGGTTTTCCTGGCATTTGCAGTCCTGGAATCCAAATCGAGACGATATCCTGACGTACTTCAACGTCATTGCGCAACGTCTAAGCCCGGCAAGATAGTGGACGATCTCGTCATCACCTCTGCAGACCTTGATCTCGTTCGACGATCAGTGCTGGGCGAGTCGACCGAACTTTGTGTCGTATTGGTTTGCAGTCAGACTTTGCGGGGCGACGGTCGCGCAAAAGTGTTGGTCCGCGAAGTCGTTGTACCGGCAAATGAGGATTACGCACGACGTACTGAGGTTGAAGCTGAGCTGCGGCCCGCGTTTGTAGCTAAGTTGGCAAAGATCGCTGCACAGACCCAGAGTTCATTAGTTTTCGTGCATAGCCATCCGGGTACTGCTGCGCCTGAATTTTCTCGAATCGACGACACAGGAGAGGAAATTCTTGCCCGCTTCTTTCGGCATCGAACTCCCGGCCTGCTGCACTTAGCTCTAGTCGTGAGCGAAGGAGGCTACGCATGCCGCTACCTCGGAGCTAGGCAGTATCTCCGTCTGATTTCGTTGGGCGATGATCGCAACATACTCTTTGATCCGAGCCAACGGGAGGACCCATCAGAGGTATTTGACCGTCAGGTGCGGGCATTCGGACGCGATGGACAAAACCTTCTGCAAGGGTTGAGCGTAGGGATTGTGGGTCTCGGTGGCACGGGATCGCTTGCTGCACAACAGTTGGTCCATCTCGGCGTCGGCCAGTTCCTGCTGGTTGATCCCGATTTGATCGAGGCGACCAACTTGAACCGTTTGGCGGGTGCCGCAGCCGCAGATGTAGGAGTGCCGAAAGTCGCCGTAGCGGAACGCTATATTCGTTCCGTTCAGCCTCGCGCGATCGTTACCGCCATCAAAGAGGATGTGATCTTAGTCGAAACGGCGAAGAAGCTGCGCGATGTCGATGTGCTCTTTTGTTGCACTGATTCGCACGGCAGTCGCGCCATTCTACAACAAGTCGCTTATCAATATCTCATTCCCTGCATCGATATCGGGACTGTTATTGCCGTCAACGAGGGGAAGGTCAGTCACATCGCTGGGCGTGCTCAAATGCTTGCGCCGGGATTGGCTTGTCTCACTTGCGGCGGTCTTTTGAACGGAAATGAGGTCCGTCGAGACATGATGTCGGAGGCCGAGCGCAAGCAGGATCCTTATCTTATAGGTGCTCGCGAGCCGGCGCCCGCCGTGATGTCGATCAACAGTACGATAACCTCACTCGGAATTACGATGTTCTTGTCAGCGATCGTCGGTGTACCATCGCCGGCAAGGCATCTTCTTTACGATGGTTTGAGAAGCCGTCTTCGAGCAGTAAAAGGCGACCCCGTTCAAGATTGCATCGTCTGTTCTCGGGCAGGCGTCTTGGCAAGGGGTGACGGTCTGCCGATCTATGGCCGATACGCTGAACATGGCAATCCTTGATGTCACTGCCTTAGGTCGCTCGGCGGTCGGGTGGATCGGCGGTGATCTGCCGGCCGCAGCCAGGCCCCCGTTTGCGGAGCGTGGCTTCTTGATCGGGGAGAGGCAGATCGCATCTTTTGAGCCTCTCGATCCTGCACTCCTCGCTAGCCTCGCGGCTGTTATCATCGTTCAGGAGCAGAATTTCCCATCTCGTTTCGACAAGATCGTTCGAAGTTGCGTGAGGCAGCTTCTCGACTACGATTGTCGAGTCTTCATTTTGCCATTTGGACTTCCGGGTTTGCGGCAGGTCTACAGATGCCTGGAGCAAATACGGGTATGCGCTAGCAATCTTCCCAACGACATCCTTCGAAAGCGATTCACGTGGCAAAAATCATTGGGGGATCCTATGCCTGTTCCTCCGCTGCCACATGTCACCATCCTTTCGCCACTTGCTGACTGGGTTGAATCGGCAAATTTCCTGGTACGGCACCGTCCCGGAGAAGCAGTGCAAGAAGCCGTAACGCTGACCTTCGCTCCAAATTCCGAGCCTGACAACGATGATGCAGGTGTCGCTCGGGTCCTGCTGAAGCGTGCCTTTAAAGGCTATAGCGATGTGCACTTCATCCCTATGACCGAGGGCAGGTCTGGGGCGGCGGTCTACCGCGCATATCCAATTTTTGGCTCCTTCCACACCATGCCGCGCTTTGTTAAGCTCGGCGATCGCAGCAAGATATTTCGCGAATTTCAGAATTATCAATTGAATGTCGAGAAATACGTGCCCTTCAATTTGGGGCCGCGGCTGAACTACGATTTGTGTTGCCTCGGCGCCACCCGAGGGATCCTTGTCGGCGATCTCATAGAGGCGTGCGAGAGCCTCAAGGTTGCAGCACGGGGAGGCCGCGCAGGTCCGGCTATATCATGCTTGTTCGATCGGACGCTGCACGCATGGTATCGCAATATCGAGTATCGACAGACTTCACTCGCGCAAAGCATCAGTTCGCGGTTTCCTAAAATATTCAGTCGGCGGCGCCTCCAAGTGGCCCGAACCTTGGGCGCGCGTTGCAACCGAGATCAGCTGTCTCGACTGTTCGGCCGGTGCTCGAGCCAGCCTGTATTGTTCGCAAGAATTCACGGCGATCTGCACGTCGAAAATGTTCAGGTGCGGGGGCACGAGGCACTCATCATCGACTTTTACGCAAACCAGGATGGGCCTTTGGTTTGGGACATCGCGACTTTGGAAGCGAGCCTTCTGGTCGACGCATTTGACAATGACGCTGCTTGGAATTTCCAGCGATGGTGGGGCTCGGTGCAGCCGCTGTATGGAGGTAAACCCCTCGAAATGCTCCTCGGGCATGGAGATCCCCGCGATACTCATCGTTGGTTTCATGAGGTGGTGCGTCAGGTACGCCACTACGCCTCGCGCGTTGCGTCACCGGACCAGTATGCCGCGGCTCTGGCTCTGGCGCTTCTAAGCAAAGCCTCGAAAGATCCGAAATTAGACGGGCCAGAGGATGAGCGCCGCATCGCCGCCTACGTACTTGCGGAGCGTGTCCTGATAAGTAATTTTGACCAGCGGTAAGAGAAATCAATGGGTATCAGCGTCCTCAACCTCCGCGCAATCGTTTCTACACGTAGCGAAGCGGATGAGTATGTGTCGCGGCCAGGTGATGCGGCCCTGATAAGCAGAGGCGGCCCTCGATGGCTTGTTTTGTCGTGTCCATGCGGTTGCGGCGAGCGCTTTCCTATAAATCTTGATCCAAGAAGCGGGCCTGCTTGGCGCATCTACCATGTTGAAACAGGACAAATGAGCCTGTTTCCTTCGGTTTGGCGCGATAGCGGCTGCCAAAGCCACTACATCGTGTGGCGAGGTCGGATTTATCTTTTCGGATCTGGTGATGATGAGGTAGCACGCCAGAATATTGGTCTGGATAGTCTCGTCAGTCCGGTGTCGAACCGGTTATCTGCATCGACCTGGCGATCTTTCGTCGAGGTCGCCGATGAACTAGGCGAAATTCCTTGGGACGTATTGGAGACGTGCCGAGAGCTGGTAAGGAGACGGATTGTCGAGGAAGGAAGCGGCAAGTTGAAGAGCCACTTCCGCTTGCGCTCAGCCGAGGAAAGGCCAAGCAAGATTGATCTTTCTGCTTAATGACAACTCAGTAACGAAGCCGCGTCTCATTTCTCGTCTAGCAGATTCGCATAATCTTCATTATGGAATATCCGAATCGGAACCGCTTCGAAATTGTGCTGCCTGAAGCCAGTCTAGTTAGTTGCCGTCGTCATGAGCTAGAGGGACTCGATGTGTGGCCCGAGCACGTCAACCGTTTCAATATTTCCGGTTTCTTGAAGCGTTCGCGCATACGTCTGCAACGGCACGAGCTTCGTCGAGTGCGATAGTATCCGCAATGAAAGCGTCAGCGGATTTCGCCTTCATGTTCAGGTTGGAAAGAACTGCCGCCGGAAAGTCCTTGGGGTTTTCCGTTACGATCATTGCGGCTTGCGTCTTGGCCGCCGCAGCAACAACGTGGTGATCGTTGGGATTGGGCAGATCCACCGCAACGGGCAAGAAACTGTCAAAATCCGCAACCATCGCGTCTTCAAAGGCAGCTTCCATGCTGGCCCGTGCCCGCTCTGCGCGCGCGGTCGCATTCGCAAAGCCGTACGCATCCGACGGGCGCCGTCTTGCGTGACGCGAGTTAATTCGCGAAGCGTGTGACCTTAAGTCTAGCTTTAAGGTCATCAGGCGATGCGGGTCGAGGTTTTGGGCGGGCTGGAGCGGCGGCGGCGCTGGTCGCAAGACGACAAGGCGCGGATTGTCGAGGAGACGTTGGTGCCGGGCGCGAAGGTGACTGAGGTTGCGCGCCGCAACGGAGTCGCGACCAGCCTAGTGTTTACCTGGCGTCGACAAGCACGGACATCAGAGCGATCGGCGAAGAGCGAAAGTACTTCGTGTCGGACGCTTTCAAGCTACGGGCTGCTGGAGGCCTACGATCCTGATCACGGCCCACTGGCTTCGGATCCGGGTCTGACCAATGATGTCGCCACTCGGTACTCGACCGTTAAAGCCCCCTAGTCTTACTGCGTCATAACTTTCGATGACTACTTTGACTTGAGACTGCCCTGACGCAACAGGGGCATCGAGATAGTGTGGACGCGAGAGCGACGCTCAATCCTCGCCGAACAGTCGCGATCGAATTTGGAACGTGCCGTTCAGGCCGCAATGGCGGACCCCCTCGGGCGATAAGTTTTGGGAATTGTAGTTTCTTTGAAAAGCCGGGCGGGACCTGTAGCTGAGGGGGAAATCGTCTCCCGCTCGGAGACCAGGAATCCGTAGGCCGCGATGCACAACGTTGCGTGATGGTGGAAGCCGCGCCAGCCTCGCCCCTCGAAGTGGCCAAGGCCGATCTCCTGTTTGAGTTCGTGGTAGTCGCGCTCGATGCGCCAGCGCAGCTTGGCGGTGTCGACCAGCTGACGGAATCCAATGTTCGCCGGAAGCGTCGAGAACCAATATTTGGTGGGTGCTTCCTCGCCCTCCGGCCACTCGATCAGCAGCCATTCCTCCGGCCGGCTTTCGGCGAGCCAGTAATCTCGATGTGCCGGACGGATGCGCACACGAGCAAAGCGCGAGGATAAGCGTTCTGCCGTCCCCTCACGCCACGTGATCTTGCGCCAAGCATCGATTGGCAGGCCGACCGCAAGCTTCTTAACTGAGATCGGTTGATACTTGCCATCACGTCGCAGCAACTTCGGAGGTCGTCCGCTCCCGGACCACTTCTTCGGCACCCGCGGCCCAGTGCCGGGGCGCCATACCGACGTTTGTGGCTGGATGCCGGCCACATAGTTCAAGCCGAGATCTGTGATGCTCGTACGCAGATCCGTATCAGCGCCATAGCCGGCGTCCATCAGCACGACGCCACGCGGCAAGCCCGCCGCACAGGCCCAGCGCAATTGCTCAAGCGCGATGGCTGGCTTGGTTTTGAAGGTGATCTCTTTGGGCACACCGGTTTTGCGCCGACGCGGACGGTCGGTCGCCCACTCCTTTGGTAGATAAAGGCGATACGCCACCGGCAGGCTCGCCTGATGGTTGGCAATCGAAAGAGTCACCGCGACCTGACAATTGTCTTGCTTGCCCAGTTGGCCGCAATATTGCCGTGCAACCCCGACCGAATGCCGTCCCTTCTTAGGAAAGCCCGTATCATCGATGATCCAAGCTTCAATCGCTCCGTGGCGTTCGATCCTCGGCAGCACGAACTCACGGACCTTGGCCAACACTTGCTGGTCCGACCAGTCGCCTTGACCGACAAAATGCAACAACGACTGGTGCTGCGCTGCTGTCCGCTCAGGAGCCGTCATCGCCGCCATCGGCTCGACACTCTTGCGATCGCATGGCATCATCAACCCGGTACAGTAATCGCGCAGCGGTTTGGCGCGTCCTGCATGTCCAATCACGCTCGCAAGGCCCTCGACATATGCCGAAAACCGCGACGCGACGTCCCCCGATTTTGTCAGACTCATCTCAGCCCTCGCTTGCTGAAAAGTGAGTCTTCTCAAATATATGATTCCTGTCGACAAAGGCCGCGACACTCTGACTCAGTAAGACTAGATCCCAAGTCGAGCGGCCTGCGTTGACAGTTGCTCCGCCTCGGCAAGCTGATAGCGTGGGACGTCACTACGCACTGTGGCCAACAAGGACTTACAGAATGCAGGCGTGAGCTTGCCGCGGTGAATCACGACGTTTTCGCGGCCCGTCGCCGCCCGGGCGTTCTGCCACTGCTGATTATAGCCGCGTTGTTCGTTGGACTTGACGTGGCAAGCGGCGAAGTCGGCGTCATCCAACGTCGCCAACTGCCGCATATGTACCGGTCGCTTCGTATGGATGTGAACCCACATAGGGCTCGGCATTGCACCATTGCGCAGCGCCTTGGGTTGCAGCTTAACCTCAAACAGCACCCCTGGCTCGCCCTTTAACGCGCGCGGTAGATCGGCAGGCGCCAACTCCTCGGCCGCGCGCAACTGTTCAAGGTACTTCTGCGATGGAAAGCCGTAGGTCTTCAGGCATTCAATCCTAGTCGACGCCCTTCGCTCATCCAAAGTCTTGGCGAGCCCCTGCGCCTCGGCCCGCATCATCTTGAGTCGGACTAGTTTGTCGTGCACCTCGGGCACTTGCGTTGGCGTGAGTAGGATACGTTGACGAGGCTCCTCCAGCGACCCCTCACAAGCCTGCATTTCGGCGGCCTGGGTCTGCAGGCGCTCGATCACAGTATTCACAACGTGGTCGGCGTCCTCGGGCTTCATTTGGCGGGCTTGCGAGACGGCCCTTTGCTGACCAGCCAGATCAAACTGCAAAAGTGCGTCCAAGCGCTCGAGGAGGCGCGTCAGCGCCTCCATTGATGGCGGGGCCTGCCAGATCGCCAAGTCTGCCGTCGCCGAGGATATCGCCCTCGCATGCGCCTCTTCCGCGCTCACGAGCTTCTTCGTACCTAAATCCGAGAGCACGACAACCTTGGCTGCTGCCGCCGTGGCTTTGTCGGTCGTCGAGATCTGCAGCTGCGTCTGGTCGCGTGCCGAACTCCCGGCGAGAGCGCTCGGTGTACGTTTGGCTTTACCCTTCCTGCGCGCTGACGTGCCTGCGGCCGCTACAGGCTCTCTCGTAGTGTCGGCCGGCTTCGCAGCCCCAGCTTCGACCGCCGGTGAAATGATGGCCGACGTTTTGGGCTGTAGATCCAGCAGCCGCATAACGTCGTGTGCAGTGACCCACGCGCCTTCCACGATCTGATGCAACAGTTTCAATGGCGGGTCGTCGCCTGCCCCGAGATCGCTTAGCTTTGAAACGAGGTTGTGCACGCCCAACGCAAATTCAGAAAGCCGCTCCATAACTCCTTCCAGGACCGCGCAGTGCGCTGCGTCGAGTGCGCGTCCTTGGCTGTGTAGAACTGCATCCTTTGTCGATACGAATGCCGGAAAAACGTCTGCGATGAAGGTGCCGAGCAGGCGAGCCCGTCCGTTCTCGGCCATGAGGAGTTCCCTCGTGGCTGGGTCGAACGTGCTTTCGTGAGGCTCAATCATGATTTGTGCGAGAGCGACCTGCGATTGCAGATGCATGCACTTCATGTGCAGTGCCCAACCGCTGTGCAGCCGCAGTGCGGCCTCATCGGCCTGCCGCATTTCGGCCGTTGCATTGGGTAAGTTAGCAGTAGCGGCGCAGACGCGTTGCATCCGTTCCGATCGCAACGCCTTCTTTCCCCACCACTCCATGCAGTCCGCATAGCGGTTTGCTACGCTGGAAACCGCTCGGTTCAGTTGGTCAGGGGGAGTGTTGGATAGCATCCGTTCGAGCACGACGGTCGCGCTTATCCTGCCCTGCTCCAAGGCGTGGATGGTCGGGACGGCCAGAGCGTTACATTGCTCCGCCGCATGGAGCACCTCGTCGCGGAGACCGCGGGCCTGATCGTCAGATAGAATCCTGCGCGCCTCATGCTGGGGCAGGCTGGCGTAGTACTCCAGAACTTTTGAGCCGACCTGGATGACCTTGTCGATCAGCTCTTGTGCCTCTGACGAGCTCCGCGCTTGCATGGCCGCGTTACGGCGAGCGTAAAGTTCCGAGAGCAGGCTTTCCATTTGTCGCTTTGTTGCCTTGATCTCGTCACCCGTCGATGAAATGGGGACTGCCATATCCGAAGTTCGAGGCTGGCTGCCGACGAACGCCGCTCTATCTTGAGGCCCAGAGCGCATTCGCTCCACGACGGAATCGAAAGATTGGCCGCCTTCCCCAGCGGCGAGACTTGATTCCGAGCGCAAACTGCTCGATTCCCAAGTGCTGTCGGTTCCGGGAGCCGCAACGTGCGATTTGCCAGGTCGACCAATACCCGTCATATTCTAACTCCGATCCAGGCGAGAACGTAAAGCCTAATTAGATAGACGGCTTGGCTGACGATCAGCTGACGAACGGCATTCTCCCGGATTCATCACGAAAAACAGAATCACCGTGGCTTCCAATTCCATAGAAGATGCCTTGGGTTGAGGTTTCCGGTCTGCAGACACGCGTCCTGCTTTGCAACCAGGCCGCGGAGTCGGAGCGCAACACCCCCGCCCTAAAGCAGAGGCTGGTGGGCTCTCAGCAGGCGAGGTAGCGGACGCGCACGCTGGAGAGCCGATGGTGCGATCACACTCGGGCTGAATACGCAGAGCATTCGATTGACCTTCGCGAGCAGTTGGAAGCGGTGATCTATCGTGGGCCGTTCGCGAGAATGTTTCGCATCAAGCGCGTGGAGGGTGGAAACTCGCCAGGCACCGCAAGGAGATCAAAGACTCTAGTAGTTCAGCACCGCTTTTTCCACGGCTGCCATCGGGATGCGACCCAGTCGTCGTAAGGTGATGCGCCGATCGCAGCCTCTACTTCAAAGGCGGCCGCTTTCTTGTTTTGCAAACCGAGCTCTCCGACATCTTCTTCCGCTTAAGTCTGTGTTCAGCGCTCGGACGCACCTCGCCTCGTTGGACTGATCTGGCCGAAAACCGGCTGCGCCTCGATGGTCTGAGCCGCAACGCGCCGTCGGTTGAGACTGTCTTCCCCTGGGCTACCTGGCTACCTCATTCCTCGCGAGACATATGTGGACGCCCCTCCGGGGGAAGAAGAAAAAGGAAGATAAATGCAGTTTCGATCGTGTGATTCCATATGTCCGGCCTCTCAAAAGCGGCGCACGCGGCCGCGGGCCCTGAATGAGCCCGCGTATCTGGTCCCTTTCAAGAAAGCGCATATTGACGACTCCTCGATGCGGACGCCGATGGCGCCGAATGGAAAGATCTTTCCAGGATCGTGCTGCATCTTGATCCGACCTGAACTCGACCGCGCTTGCAATGCGTTCGACAGCTATTTGGCGCGCAAAATGGATGCTGAGCGCGGCTCCCGTCTGAACGAACAGGAGATATCTTTGAGCCGTCAGCTTTCAAGACCGTGATCCCGGACATGGAGATGCTGGTCGGCAACACCATCGAGCGCATCCTCGCCGACAAGGGCTATCGCGGCCACAATGCGCCACCCGATTACAAGTTCAGGGTGTTTGCCAGAAACGGCGCGTGACGACCAAGATCAAACGCGAGCTGCGCCGCCGTTCGGCCGTCGAGCCGGTCATCGGCCATCTCAAATCCGAGCATCGCATGGGACGCAACTACCTGTGGCACCGCGACGGCGATGCCGCCAATGCAGTCCTCGCCGCAGCCGGCTACAACTTCCGACGCCTCATCGGCTGGCTGGAGCCTTTGTTGCGCCAATTCCTCGACCAGCTCACGGCCCGACTTCAATTCGTCCCAGGTTGAAATCGGCGTTCTTCACGGTCGACCAGCTAGACTTGTAATTGAGACGCGCCGTCACGAGATCAAAATCCTGGCGGATACGATCGTTCCCAAACGTGCCACCACCCGCAGCGGTGAACTTCACGTCGCTCGTCGGCATGAACACATGGTCGTACTCGAGGCCAGCTGACCAGTTCGGCGTTAAGTTGACCTCGAATCCGCCGCCAACGACGCCGCCCCAACGTGTCGTTTCCGCGGTCCCAAGCTGCGTGCCTGAAGCAACGGAGTTAACCTGATAGCTGCTGCCAACGATCGTGCCAGCTTTTGCGTAAAGCAGTACGTTGCTTACGGCATACCCGATCTGACCGGTGATCAAGCCAAACGCGTCGATCTTTGTCTGGTTCCTGTCGGTTGGAAGGCAGTGCTGGCATTGGAGCCGTTGAAATCGGCCCAGTTGCCCTGGCCTTCGACGCCAAGCACTGTCTGGCCGATCTGCCAGCGATAACCGATCTGCCCACCGACCGTACCGCCGCTTGCGTCCTGGGAGCCCTCAGGGGGCGTGCCTGCAAAATCCCACGAGTTATGGCTCGAACCCCAGCCGGCATGGAAGCCGCCCCCGTCGTAGAGCGCGACCGCGACCGCCGGTGGTGGCGCCTTCGTGTAGACGGGCTGTGTAGCGAGATCCGCGGCGAATGCCGGCGCCGCAGCGGTGAGTGCGACGATGCTCGCAGTCATAAGCAACAAGTTCTTCATTTCGAGCTTCATTGCCTTCAGTGGCCCCGGCCGTGCGTGTCATAACAGCGCCAACGCAAATTGCTGTAACTGCTCTGCAACATTCACTCTGGAAGAAACAGCTTGATTCGCACGCTGCGTCCGGTTGTACGCTTGAATGTTACGACACGTCACGCGTCGATCTGGGTCGGGTACGTGCGGTAGCTTCGACAATGGAAGTAGGTGTCTGTACCGAAGCTCGTTGATGAAGGTTGACCGCCCGCATGCGTTCACGCCGGAGAACAACTGGAGTGTGGCACGAATGGGTTTGCAAAGCGCGGCGACAGCAAATGGACTTTCCTCGCGGGCGCATCGTTTCGCGTGCCGCAATGTGCGGCGACGGGCTAGCATGCCCATCCGATGGCTCGAATCGAGAACCTCGACCCATCGGACCGTGAGTGGGCGGCGCGCTTCCGTGGCCAAGGTCCCGACGTCCCGAACTGCCCGCGCACCGCCAAGGCCGTGCGGATTTGTTGGACGCGATGGAACTCACGAATGTCGACCCTCAAGTGGTTCGGTCGCTGCTTTGGTCGCAGTACCGTCAGATAAAACACGGGTTTTCCGCTGGCAACTCGGTCCTTGCGCTCCGTTGCATCGTGGAGTCCGAAGCCAATGGCCCCACATCTCTTACGGGTACGACGTTTTGCGCGGTGCGCGGTGCAATAGATGGCTTCGGGGATCATGCCTGGGCGTTGATCGAGGCGTTTGACACGATTGACCTGCGTGGCCCACTCACAACCCCGAGACTTAATTTTTGCTGTGAGAAAGACCTGGCTGGGCACCTGAGGAAGCCGTACGGAGACGCCTGTTGCGCCTGTTCGTGCCGCCAGCACCGCCGACCAGTATAGCCACCAGAGCTCCCAAGGAAGTGGCCTCACCGCATGCCGCCTGTGGCCCCCAATGTCACCCGCCGCCCTATGAAGCGTGGGTGTTAAGGGCGGCAGCGCGGCCATCAGAAGGTAAAGCCGACCTGCAGCCATGCCTTGGTCCCCTTGCCATAGCTCGCGCCCGCGCTGCTGCCATAGGTCTGCGCGAGTTGCGCCTTGAGCACAAGCTTCCGATTCGGCGAGTATTCGTAAGTGGCATCGTAGCCTATGCCGACGCCGCTAAGTTGAATGCAGGGCTTCTGCGTGTTGGTATGGGACGGATCAGCGCTCCATATCGCGCCAATGTCCGTGAACACGCCGACCGAATGGCTGTACCCATTGAAGCCGGGCAGCGCGTAGTTGAGTTCGGACGTCACCAGATAGCCGTTGTCGTCAGCGAGACCTTCATAGAAGGAGCGCACGCCCGAGATGAGGCCAAACTGCTGGCTGGAATTGAGACTGCCTGACAGCGACTTTTGCCCCCGGAAGGTTGTGGTGAGCGAGAGCACATCGGACAGACCGAGCCTGGAGTCCACCTGCAGATTGACTCTGGCGAAATCGCCGAGGGTGTTGACGCCGAGACGGTTGACCTCGATGTTGCCCACGGTGATCGACAGCATTGCGCTGGTCAACCATGGGATGCCGACGAAATTGCCTGTCGCCTCGCGAGTTATCGCCGCAGTGCCCTCGTCGAGGCTCCGGTGCGCGTTGACCGATTTGTGGGTGTAATTGGCCGACAAAGAGATGCTCTCGTCGCGCTGTCGCTGCAACGCGTAGGTCAGCGTGCCGGCGATGTCGTCGGCGGTGCCGGTGGTGTTAAGGTCCTGATGGGTGCCGCTCAGCACATAGATGGTGCGGGAGGCGCTGACCTCGGCGCACAGTCCGGCATAGCCGATCGGGGCCGCATAGACGATGCGCCCATTCTTCAAATTGGCGTATTCTGAGAGCAACCCGTGGACCGAGAGGCGGTCGCCGAAGCCAAGAGGCGAATTCACATTGAGACGACCATTGAGCTGGCTGTGCCCAGTGATGTTGCCGCCGAGAAGATTGCCGTGAACGCTGTATCCTTCCGGCACGTTGCACACGGAGTCGGACTTCTCCGCTAATGCCGACTGGGCATGGCACAATAAGCTCAACCCGATACTGAGGATTCCGGCACCTCGAGCCAGCCATCGATGATACTTCCGGGTAGTGCATGCCCGCCGCGCCGCTAAACTGCTTTCACAGAGCTGGATGAAGTGGAGTTTTGGCGCAGTATTATTGATCAGGTCCATCAGTCGGTGGATTGGCGTCACTTTGGTCACTGCACTTCGAATTCAGAGAACAGATGGCGCTGAGCTAAGTGTTCGCCACGTGCGCTGCAATACGATGACTCGTTGACCGCGTCAGGTGTTCGCTGCATGGCCGCTCTAACTTCCAATTGGAACGGTCCAAATTTCGACGACAACGCGCGCAGAGCCCATCTCAAGAAAATGCAATTGTAGTGCCAGACTGGCGAACAGCTGACTGATCGGGTATTGATCTTCTACTTAGCAGCGCTCAGCCGGCGAGAAGCTGCCGAAGCTACGGCAAGCGCAGGTTATCTCATTCACCTAGGATCTTACTAAGCTGTCCGAGCCATCTACTGTTCTTTCGTAGCTTAATCGATCCTGGCTGGCATGCCAGTGGATGTAGTTGCCTTGATCCGCGTGAGCCCACGCGCCGCTGCTAACACCGGAGGCAAGCGGAAACGGACAGCAAATTCCTTATCGCCAAGTTTTTGTTTCATCAATGCTCGCGTGCAACGTGCACCGAATAGACGGGCACATGCCCGTGTCTGGCGCCGAGTTCGTGAAGCCGGTGATTCGGGCGATGATGTGCAAGCTCCAGTGCTCTTCGTTGCCCCTCCCCGCCTCGTCGGCGCAACGCCCCGAGGGCGGCCTCCGGCACGTCCAGGTGAGTGGCAAGTGATGGAGTTCATGAGAGCGATCATTCCAGGTGGTCCTTGCCGTCCACACAATTGCGCAAGCTATAGCGGTAATGGATCCCGATCGGCTGCCGCCCCTGCGCTTCGAACGAGGCCTGCGCCACCTTATTGTCGACGTGGGTGAAGGACTCGATCGAGAGGATGTCTCCGCGATTACAGGCGTGCTCAACCAGCGCATTGAACAGCAAGGTGTGGATTCGCTGCCGGCGGTATTCAGGGAGCACATAGGAGAGCAGGACGCACACGCTGTTCCTCTCTTCGTCGTAATGGTAGGAAAGGAAACCGACGGTCTTGCCGTCGCGCTCGTACGTCAACACCGGAGCTCCAGGGTCCAGTAATGTGGGCGGAGCTGCCTCGAGCCCTTTATCGCGAAGCTCGGCGAGAGCGTTGAGGGTCAACGGCCAAGCTGGCGAGTGCCCGACGTTGTCGTAGAGACGGATGCTATAGTCGATCTCGTACATATAGTGTACCTCCAGCGGGATACATCCTCTCGGTGGGCGCTGACCGGGATCACCGAAAATGATGATCGGCTTGCCGAAAGCGAGGAGATCGTTGCCGATCGCCTCCTCCATATTGTGCACTCGTCGACGACGATCAAGCACGTACTTTTCAAGAGCTTCGAGTGGGTGGGAGCGTGCTGTCGACGTCACCGGTGACAGGGTCAATGTCGCTGGAATAGATAGTGAGTGGATGGTGCGGGAGGTTCTTGCAGCCCTTTTGCCGCATGACGCCGGCAGCCCTGCCGGTATACGCGGCGAAAGCGACCTTGCCGTTGGCATGTTCGGCAGGACGCTCGCAAGCATGAGCTTGCCGGTGCCGGCGTAACTCGCGGCCCATGCGCAGCCAGGCGGCAGCAAGCGAGAGCGCTTCGTTCGCGGCCGACTTGCCTATTGCCCGGGCCCCCCCGTTTCCGGCCTCGTACCCATCATTCTTTTCGACACTCCTAAACTTTAGGCCATCTGAAGGAACGTACCAACCCGTTCGGCGCGGATGTCGTGATGTTTGCGGCGGCATCGGACTGCCAATGAGCCTACTGAGGACATCGGTAGCCCGCACCGACCAGAAGCAGCCGCCGAAGCGACACAGCCCCTTAAACCGTGTTTGTGGCCGTCTGTGAACTATCGACGTTGACCTTCTGACATTCGATGCCTTTACGGCCCTCTGAGCCTACGACCGATCTCGACTCATTCGGAGGAGTTCAGTTCAACGCAACGCGGGACGCTTTTGTGAGGGGGACGTTATCCACAAGCACTCAAAGCACGGCTCAGGACACTCCATTCCTCCGACTGGACCCGAAGCGGGCCCCACCGCACTCGCTCCGAGACCCACGCTATAATATCTGCCTATGTCTTCATGGTGACAAAGTATTTTTCACATTGCGCCGCGACAGCTAATGATCCGTGCAAGAGGTCATTTGCGATCCGAGTATGGCAACGACCTATTCTAGGCAGGGGTCTCGCTGCAGCCAAGGGGAATGAGGACAATAGCCTTGAGGGCGCACCATCCGAACCATGCACGAAGAACTACAAGACGCAGCGCATGCGGCCCTTGGTCTACGTCCTGGTCGACTACGAGGGTGAGTAGGCGTATTGACGGCGCTTCTCACTTTGGACGCATGTGTCACGGCTTGAAAGACAGAGCAAAAGGTCGCGCGTAAACTCGCGCAATGTTGGCAGTTTGGAGAACAACAATGTCGGAAAAAACCAATTCACTACGCATGGGATCGCCCGCCCCTCAAATAAAAGTGGAGCGCTGGCTTCTCGGGCAACCCCTCACGCAATTTCAGCCGGGGAAAGTGTATATCGTCGAATTCTGGGCAACTTGGTGCGCACCATGTGTGGCGGCAATGCGCCATCTCATAGAGCTGCAAGAGAAATATAAAGCCACCGGAGTTGAAGTCATCGGAGTCGCGGCTTCCGAACAAGGCTCATCAGCAGTCGAGGCTGCAGCGAATCTGGTAGCGTGGTTGATCGAAAGGTTCCCGAACTTGAACTATCGGATCGCGTTCGACCACACAGGCGACATGAAGAAGTTTTGGATGAAAGCCAGCTATTCCTTCGCGATTCCCACCTGCTTCGTCGTCGACGGCGACGGCCACATAGCCTTTATCGGAGCTCCGCGGCAGCTCGGCGAGGTGTTGCCCAAGATCCTCAAGGGCATCTGGCGCACCAGCGATGGAGCTAAAGTTGCCGATGCGGAGCGGATCGTCGAAAGCGAACGAGAGGCACGCGAAATAGCGTTGAGGGAGCCGATCAAAGCAGCGATTAAGGCTGAGGATTGGGCAACGGCACTTTCGGCAATCAGAGTGGCTATAGCAGCACTGCCGAACGAGTTTTACTTCCGCGTGCTTCATGCGGATCTGTTGCTTCATAAAGTGCGCGACACGCAGACTGGCTTGCCCGTGATCCGCCGATTGGTCCAGGAGGTGATCGAGCAGAAGTCCGCGGTGCTGATGGCCAACGTTCTGGGCATACTCTTCGATCCGGCGAAGGACCACGACGACTTCCCATCTGCCGAGCGCTTTGCGATCGGTAAGGACTTGTCCGGCCGCATTCTAGCACTGAATCCTCCGGAAGATGATGAGAGCGACAAGTTGTGCTATAAGCCCGTTGCTCAGTATTATTATGAGAGCGGCGAGAGGGATCGCGCGATCAAGCTTGTCGAGCTGACAATACCGTCGTTGGAAAAGTGGTTGGAGAATTTCGATGACGAGCTGAAACAGGCGGTAACCCAGGAGTTCTTCTCGCCCTTGCTACAGACCCTGGCCAACTACAAGGGTGAGACGGTTTGTCATGGCGACTTATGTGCGATTCCGCAAAAACATCTTGAGATCCAGGAGCACGAAGAAGAAGCGTAGTCGGAATTGGTGTCCTGGCCAGTTCGTCAATTTTGCTGACTGTTAGCTTAGGTGTTTAGTCCCAGGCTTTGATGGTGCATTCTTGTCGCACGATTCGAAGGATGCGCTATGGGACAAGTTTTACACGGCTGCGCCACCACGACGGAGGCAGTCCGTCGAGCAATACAAAATAGTCAAGAGAGCCTGAGGACGCTCGCCAAGCGCTACGGGATCAATCAGAAAACTGTCGCGAAGTGGAAGGAGCGCAAGACTGTCGCCGATATCCCGACCGGCCCCATGGACGCCAAGTCGACAGTGCTCTCCATCGAGGAGGAGGCGATCATCGTCGCTTTCCGGCGGCATACGCTATTGCCGCTCGATGATTGCCTCTATGCGCTCCAGCCGACCATCCGGCATCTGACGCGATCATCCCTGCATCGCTGTCTCCAGCGCCACGGCATCAGCCGAATGCCGGAGGTCGAAGGCAGCAAGCCTCCGAAGAAGACGTTCAAAGCTTACCCGATCGGCTACTTCCACATTGACATTGCCGGAGCTCCGGACCGCTGAAGGCAAGCTCTACCTCTACGTCGCCATCGATCGCACCAGCAAGTTCGCCTTTCGTGCAACTGGTCAGGAGGACGGGAAGGACCTCGACCTCGGCTTGCCTCGAAGCTCTGATCGCGGCTGTTCCCTACAAGATCCACACGGTTATCACCGACAATGGGATCCAGTTCACCTTCCCACCGCGCTATGCGGACGGCCCGACAGCACGATACATGACACATATGTTCGATATGCGCTGCCAAAAAGATGGCATCGAACATCGGCTGACCAAGATCAAGTATCCTTGGACCAGTGGTCAAGCGCATGAACTGCCGATTCCGAGGTCATCGCGCGGAGTTTCGCATGATGTGAAGCCTGATGGTTGAGCCATTTCTCCAGCTACACCGGGCCGTGGGGCCATTCATGGCTTGCTCTTGCTCGAGGGCTATCGCGGCATCATCCACCGCGACGGCTATCAGGCTTACAAGACCATGACACGAGAGACGCGTGCGGACGCCCTGTCCGAGACGCTCGCCTTCTGCTGGTCGCATCTGAGGCGCCAGTTTTGAAGATCGAGCGCGAGGCCGCTCCGGCGCCAGCTCCGGTTGGCCGCGAGGCTCTTGAGCGCATCGCCCAGCTTTACGCGGTCGAGAAAGCGCTCCGCGGCCGATGCGCGGACTGGCGGATACTGCGCAAGGTCTCCAGGCTCAATCTCGCGATCTTTATGTTGGCAATCATGTTTGCCCTGCACCACTCGTAAGTCGAGTGCGCTAAAACTTGTTTCCATTCCCGACCTGTCGCGACGGTCAACGACCGTGACCTCGTGTCCGTTCCTCCCAAGCATATAGGCTGCTGCGCAACCCACGACGCCGGCGCCTAGTAGAACGATAGCGGTACGACGACCCCAGCTCGTTTAAGTGGACGGGATGAGCGAGACTCGCGCGTGGATTTGACAACGCGAGGGACGCTCATTCCGTGCATCAAGACAGACATCAAGACAGGCATGATGCCGCCTCCTATCAGCGGATCGAGGTGATCACGGGGGAGAGGCGACGGCGCAGTTGGAGCGATGCGGAGAAAGCGCGGATCGTGGCCGAGAGCGCCGATCCGGAGACGAGCATTTCCGAGGTGGCTCGACGCAACGGGGTCAACCGGGGACTGCTCAGTGTGTGGCGGCGCCAGGCGCGGCTCGCGTCGAGCGAAGCGCCGTAGTTCGTGCAAGTCAGGCTCGACGCCGCCATCGAGGCGCAGCCGAACGCGATCGATAAGGCGCATGTTCTGGTGAGTCCGGCCGAGCGGATCGAGGTGATGATCGCGGGCGCGACGGTGCGCGTGCCCGTCGGCGTCGACGCCGCGACGCTGGAGCGCGTGCTGGCGGCGGTGAGGTCGACGCGATGATCTCGTTCGGTCCAATGGTCCGTGTCTTCGTCGCGACGCAGCCGATTGACTTTCGCAAAGGCGTTCATGGCCTGGTCGCGCTGGTAGCGGAGGGAGTAGGCAAGCCCTATAGCGGCGACGTGTATGTCTTCCGATCGAAGCGATCGGATCGTTTGAAGCTTTTGGTGTTTGACGGCTCGGGAATGGTTCTAGCGACGAAGTGGCTCGAGAATGGGGGCTTCGCCTGGCCACCTGTTCGCGAGGGTACGATGCCGGTGACGGGGGCACAATTGGCGATACTGATCGAAGGTCTTGCGGAGTGGTCGCGTGTGGTCCCGAGGGACGAAGACGAAAGTTGCCTGAATCGTCTTGTTTTGCTGGCGATTGCGAGTGTGTTCGTGTAGCTCTGCGATTCGCCCTGAAGATCTCCCCCCTGACCCTGCGGCTCTCGCCGAGATGGTGCTGGCTTTCGAAGGCGAGAACGACGATCTGCGCGCAGAGATCGCCACGTTGAAGAGCCTGATCTTCGGCGCGCGATCGGAGCGCTCGGCAATCGCGGAATCTGAATCTCGGTTTGTCGCCCCGAGTGCGCGCGGCTCCTCGAACTCTCGTTCGTCAGCTCCGTAGAACCCATGGTACCGCAAGGCCCATTAGGCTCAACGGCGATAAGTCTTACCGAGGCGCAAGGTCACCGGCACAGCAGGCGACGTTCATGGCGTTGATGGCGTGGTGGCTGGTACCGCAATCGCCGCTTGGTTTCGACGGTTGGCGCTGGGTCATCTGCATTGCGGCATTCGGCGCGGTCATCATCTGGTTCATCCGTCACGCTGTACCAGAGAGTCCCTTCTGGCTGTCACAAAGAGGACGGGCGGCTGAGGCGGATCAGATCCTTTCGGCGATCGAGGCGCGGGTCGAGAAGCAGATCGGCAGGAAGCTCGCGGCGGCAAAGCCGATGTTCATTCCCCCGGTCGTCGACCACTGCGGCGCTGCCCGACCTCTGGCGAACTCCTTACCTTTCGATCGTCGTGACGCTGATCGTCTTCAACATCTGCCAAGCGTTCGGTTACTACGGCTTCTCGAGTTGGGCACCCACGCTCCTGATCGAGAAGGGCATCACGATCACCAAGAGCCTCGAATTTTCCTTCATCATCGCGTTTGCCGTACCGCTCGCGCCGCTCATCGCGATCAGCTACGCGGACAAAGTGAAGCGCAAGTGGATCATCGTGGCCGCCGCTTTCGTTATCGCCTGCGCCGGCTACGGTTTTTCCGAGTTCGTGCGGCCCTTGGTCGCGTTTCGCGAACACGACGCTGTCATTCGCGTACCATGCCTACCAAACCGAGGTCTTTCCAGCGCGCATCGCGCCCAGGCGGCGGGCTTCGTTTATTCGGCAAGCCGGGTGGGCGCGATGTTCTCGGGTTTCATTGTCGCCTTCGTGCTCCGCAATCCGGGCGTCTCCGGCGTGTTTGCCACGATAAGGACGGCGATGCTGATCGTCGTGTTTGTGATTTCGGTTTTTGGACCCAAGACCGGAAATCATATTGCGGCGTGAATGAGAACATCATCCGGATGAGAGCCGACATGACCCGATCGAAGATCATGTCAGTGGCGACTTCTGCGGTATCATCGACGTCGACGTCCTGCTCGGTCAGTGGGCGATGAACGTCCTTGTCACTGAAAGGAGTCTTCGCAAATCGCCGATTGTAGTCTTCCATAAACGCCGGCAAAAATGCATGGCCGGCCTCGATGGTCGAGATTCCGGCCAGCCGCATCTCCTTCACCAGCCGATCTTGGAGCGTTTCATTGGCACGTTCGACGCGGCCCTCCGCCTGCGGAGCGTTGGCACAGATGATATCGATGTTGAGCTCGTGCAGCGCACGGCCAAACTGGGTAATGCCATCGCCCCCGGTTGCCCCGACCTTGTTCACCCGGAACGTCGCGTCCTTATCCGAGTAGAATGCGATCGGCTTGCCATAGCGCTGCAAATAAGCGCGCGTCGCGGCAAAATAATCAAAGGCCGATTCCGTCCCTGCAAAGCGCAAGTGCATCAAACGACTGGTCGCATCATCGATGAAGACGAGCAGCTACATTTGTGGGCCGCGATCGTCACATCCTGGGCCTTGTCGTTCGCGAGGCGCAAGTTGCGGTCCGCGCCGATCAGCGCATCCTTTGTCTTCTGCAGATGATCGATGGACTTGTCGATCTCGTTGATCGCGGTCTGGAAGTGCTTGGATGCCAGGTCGAAGTTCTTCGAGAACGCGGTCTTGAAGGTCTCCAGCTGGTTTTCAAACTGGGTGATGTCGATATTCTGCGCCTTCACGAGCGCCAGCTCGGTCTTGTACTTGAGCGAGTTGATCGCCGCATTCCGCAGAAGCGTAATCATTGGCAGGAAGAATTGCGGCAGGATGACATACATTTTGGGGTAGCGGTGGAAGACGTCGACAATCCCAGCATGGTAGAGTTCGTTGTCCGGTTCAAGCAATGAGACCAGGATGGCATACTCGCAGCCCTTCTCGGTCCGATCCCGGTCAAGCTCCTTGAGAAAGTCCTCGTTCTTGCTCTTCGATGCGCTTTTGTCGCTTTCGTTCTTCATCTCGAACATGATCGAGATGATCTCGGTACCTGCCTCGTCCGCGTCGCGGAAGATATAATCGCCCTTGCTGCCGGCCCGCGCGTCGTAGTCCTTCTCAAAATAGGCCCGCGGAAAGGCCATCGACCGCACCCGGTTGAACTCGGTCTCGCAGTGCTGTTCGAGGGTTTCGCCGACCATCTTGGTCGACAGACGGGCTTTCATATCCTTCAGCCGCTCGATCGCGTCATCGCGATCCTTAATTTGCGTTTCGTACTTGTCCTTGAGCGATTGCTCGGAGAGCTGCTTTTCAAGCTGAACCTGCTTGATGCCGTTCTTCAGCTCATCGCGCTCCTTCTCGATGGCGCCGACCGCTTCGGTCACGGCTAGCTTCTTCTGAAGCTCAGCGGCCTCAAGCCTGGCCTTCAGCTCCTGGATTTCCTTTTCCTTGGCGGCAGCGAATTTGTGCTGCTCGCTGGCAAGGAGCGCTTCGGTAAGCTCCGAAGCCGCTTTCTTCTCGCGCTCTGACTCGGCCAGCGCGTTCGCGAGCCTGTCACGCTCCCTTTCCACGGCACTGAGCGCTTCGCTGACCGCAAGCTTCTGAGCGACCTCACCCCCATCAAGCTTGGACGTCAACTCCAGGATTTTTGCGTCCTTAGCGGCCGCGATCTTCTGCAAATCGTTGCTCACCTCGGCCTTGGCCAATTCAACAGCGCTCTGCTTGTCGCGCTCGGCCAATTCCAGCCGTTCATGGAGTCGCTGTGCGAAATCCGCGTTACGCACCTGCTTCAGAATCTCGGCATAGCCGGGTTCGAAGACAAGCTCGTCTGTGAGGCGCGAATCAGGACCAGATCGAGCGCCAGCCATATTGAGACCTCGATCTGACATTCATCGCCCGCAAGCGAAGCGGAACCTGCTCCACTCTCGTTTGTGCTCGCTGATTTGCTCGTCTTCACGCGAGGTATCTTTCTTCGCGGTGCCACCGCAACGCATCGATGTCGGGCCTATCGTCGACGCGCATTGGCAATGCGAGCCGTTGCCCCTCCAACTCGTAATAGTGCCGACTGTTCTGGAAGTCCTCTTGAAGGCGTTGGCTCACAACAAACCTGTGATCAGCGTCTACCGTCACGTAGCCGCGATCGAACAGTTTGTGAATATCGGTGTTACTAACTTCATGCTGGCCGCCGGCCCCGTACGCACGGATGTGTGCAGCATCGAGGACCGGCAACGTGCGCTCGCCCGTGACTGCGCAGCGCCTACCGTAGCTGTCAGTGACAGCAAAACCCGGAACGTGCCTTGACCAAGGCGTGGCCGTACAAGCCTAGGATCGCCGTACCGCGCGACCTCGGCAAGCGGAGTCGACGCACCGACAGGCGCGGCAGTCAGTCGCTCTCGAACGGCGTCCCATAGAAATCGTCCGTCCGCTTCGCCGGTGTCGAACCCCTTTCCCACAATGCTCGGCGCCCAGCGATCGGCAATTGGAAGCCAGAGATCCCGCGGCCAGAAGAACGGTTGCTCCAAGATGCGGCAACCGATCGAATAGTCAGTTCGAAAGTCGACCGGCTCGCGCCGATAGCGAGCCACCCGACCGCGCATTTCGTCGAGCGAGGCGGCACCGTTCTTGTCCCCCAACGCTTCCCATGCGAGCGAGATCGGAACGATCGAGGCATGGCCGAACAGACCGCCGCCGACGATGAAGTTGTTCGGGCTATGGAGCTTGAACAGAAACAGCTCGCCGGGCTGAAGCGCGTGAAACTGCGATCGGCCACCTGGTTGTCAGAAATTGACCTCGTCGACGCTTCGCGCGGACAGAAACTCGAACCAGTCGAGGTCGGTCACGCGAACATATATTTTGACCGATTCCAAGCTCATGCGAAGGCACCGCATCGTTCAGCCACGATCGCCTTGACGCGCCCCTCGGCGGACGTGGCGCCTCCGCGGTCACGCGCAATTGTGGGCTGCGATATGGCATCCGCGGCCTTGCGCGTTGCCACCGCTACGGTCGCCATCGCGTCTTCCGCGCGCGCGACGGGGAGCTCGATAGTACGGGCAAGCGTGAGAAAATCACGCGGCGTGAGCCGTTCGTCCTTCCCACTCAGTTTAAGGGCCATCCGATCACTGGCAAGGCCCGGAAAGACCCGCGTCGTGACCGCGTCGTAGAGCGGCGCGAACCGGACGCTCTCGAATTGCCGCGCGCCGGGCGCGGCGATCTTCAGCAACGCCATGTTCTTGAGGTGCATGTCGCCGTCGGCGATCAGCCAGGCGAAGAGCGCGCGCCGGAATAGAATATCGAGATCGTCGGCGGGATCGGTGGAGAGCGGTCGAAGCCCGCGCGCCACGCGCTCGATAGTGCCGTCGTACTTTGCCGCCGCGGGCAGATCGAGCACCGAGCAAAAATCCTCGAGCGCAAGGCGGCGCTCGTCAGCCTCGTCCCGCCTGATGTCGAACCGCTCGACGACGAGTGCCGGCGCCATGCCGTCGGGCATGCCGACAAGTGCGGCGTCAGGCACGACGAACCCCGCCGCTCGACCGAGCTCCAGGCAGATCCATTCGACGACTGGCAGCGCCTCGAAGCCGGCGAGCCCCGCAGGCTTGAGGATGTGGGTGAACGGCGCGTCGATCGCCGGGATCAGCTCGCCCTCGGACGTCAGGCACATCGGTGCCTTGATTTGCACGCCGGACAGACGGGGCGTCTCCGCACGCTCAAATAACTGCGCGAGATTCTCCTCGAAGCTGTGCTCCAGCTCACCCCGCGATGGACCGACATAGCGTCCAGTGAATTCCCCGCCTTTCGCGAACTTCGCAAGCGGCGCTTGCAGGACGTCGAGCGGGAGCGCTTCGAGCTCTTTCTTATTGGTAACAACAGCGACGTTCGACATGAACCGCTTGCCGCGGCGAATGGCATCGCGATCGTCCCGCTCGTGAAGCACCTGGGCGAGCCAGCCTTCCGGCAACAGCGACTCCACAAATGCGGGGAGCTTGCCGGGCGCTGTCTGGCGAACGAGCGGCGGTGCCGTATTCGCCGTCGCCTTCCAACGCCATTCGAAGCCGTCATGCGTCAGACGGCCGAGAGGCTCGCCATGCCAGGCGACGATCCGCTCAAGAGCCGCCTTGTTCGCCACCGCCTTTCCGGCAGAGGTACGCGTGGTCAGGTAGCGCTCGGCCCCTTCCCCCTCGCGATACCAGCTATTCTCGCGAGCCAGCGCCCAGACGGCGTCCGCCGCCGCTTGTGGTGATCCAAACTCCTCGATCAGCCGTGCTGCCATATCGGCACGAAGCTCGTCGGTAATAGCGCTGGCATGCTCGCTCCGGAGCCGGAACGCTTCCAGGAACCGCTGGCGCGGTGACGACACCTCGATCCTGATCTCTCCTTGATCGTCGCCCACGACCGCCGGCGCCGTCGACGGATGAACGGGCGCTTCGTTTTGGACGATCTCGAGCGTGCGGATCCGGGTTCGCTGGTTGCGTCGTCCGCTTAGGAAAAGCCGGCCGTCGGGAGTTGGTCGCAGGAGCGCGGCGGACGCCGACGAGAGATAAGCGGTCGGGTAGAGATAATGTGCAATGCGCACGGCGTGGGCCAAGACCGCCGCATCGACGTCGGCATTGGCCTGGGCGTAGACCCCACGGACGAGCTGAATGAGCTCGCCCGCTGCCGCCTGGGCATGGGCGCGTCGTCTGTCAATGGTTTCACCGACCAGGAGGATTGTCACAGACTTGCCCGCATTTCAGATGCGCGAAAGTCGCAAAAACCGGGGGAACTGTCAAGGACAATCGCGCATTTCAGATGCGCGAAAGTCAGTCCGTCCCCGATCTGGCGGATTCAGGCGACCAACTTCGCCCGATAGGCCTCCAATCGGGCCTGTCGATCCTGCAGGTAAGCAGAAATGGATCATCGCCTGTTGGAGTTGGGGGAGCTGGAGTCCGATGTCATGCGGATCGTATGGCAACGTCAACCAGTTGCGGCAGAGCTTGTTCGCCAAACATTGTCGCGTCCTCCGAAAGAATCGACCGTGCGAACCGTCTTGCGGAGACCAGGAGGGCAAGGGCTACGTTTAAATTTCTGGGAAATTTCTCCAACCCCACCAAAGCATTGGAGATCAACGGCTTACAGCGTGAAATCCAACGGTGAGAGCCACGCCCCGAAGCCGCCGTTCGCGCGCACTCAAATGGCCTGGGGGAATCGGCAGGACCGAGCTCGAAGCTCCCATGAAATCGAACCCGGCCGAGCGCTGGATCAACCGGTCCGTTCGATCGCAGATCCAAATCCGCCGCCGCCTGGCGTTTCCAGCGTCAGCCGCGAACCGGGCTGTGCCACGAGCGTCTCCCGTGGGTCGATCGGCACACCGTCGAGCAACACGCGGCCGGCGGCACCCGGCTCGCCGCCGAGCATGCCGGGCGCGGGGGTACGCAAGCGATCGGCCATGAATGACATGGCCACCGGCTCATCGGCCAGCAGATCGAGCTCGAAGACCTGCCCGTCGCCGCCGCAGGCCCTGCCTGCACCGCCGGTGCCACGCCGCAACGCACGGCGTACGACCCGGATCGGCGCCTGGGATTCGATGACCTCGATCGGCGTGTTGGCGAGGTTGCTGGGAAAGCTCAGGGCGGGCAGTCCATCTCCCTTCGCGCCCGCGCCCTGGCCGCCATTGAGAAATAGCGTCGAGGCAAAGCGCCGGCCTTCGTGCGCACCGGCGAGCTGCACGCACCACAATGGAGAGCCCGCCGCGGCGCGGATACGGTCCGGAACCACCTTGGCAAGCGCACCCATCACGGCGGTCGGCAGCAGATGGCCGGTCATGGCACGCGCGCTCACCGCCGCAGGGAATTTCGGATTGAGGATCGAACCCAACGGTGCCGTGGTGGTGATGGGGCGGAACGATCCGTCATTGTTCGGGACCGTGGGTGCAAGCACACATTTGAGCGCATAGGCCGTATACGCAAAGGTGTAGATCGGCACGACATTGATGGCGCGCGGCAGTTGCGGGGACGAGCCGGCGTAGTCGACGGTCAGCGCATCGCCTCTGACCCTGATCCGGCATCGGATTGTGACAGGCTCGATGAAGCCGTCCACCCGCGCCTCATACTCGCAGTCACCGTTCGGCAAGGCCTGGATGGCGCTGCGCATAGCGGCTTCTGATCGCGTGTGCATTTCCTTGCCGACCTCGACGAGATCGCATTCGGTCTCGTCGAGCATCTCGAGCAGGCGTTGCGCCAGCGTGCGGTTTGCCGAAACCTGCGCCCATAAATCTCCGAGGACCTGGTCGGGGATGCGTACGTTGTTCCTGATCATCTCGACGAGCGTCTCGTTGATCGTGCCAGCAGCGATCAGCTTCATCGGCGGAATCCGCAATCCTTCCTCATAGAGGTCGCGATTGCCGGGCGAGCGAAGGCGACCGCCGATATCAGGCGAATGCGCGACACTGCCGGCGAAGCCCACCAGAATTCCGTCGCGGAACACGGGCATCGCAATGTTGATATCAGGCAAATGGCCCGTGCCGAGCCACGGATCATTGGTGATCATGATGTCGCCGGGCTTCAGCGTCTCGCCCGGGAACACCTTGAGGAAATGCCGCACCGTCTCCGGCAGCGTGCAGATGAAGGAGGGAATGCTCTGGCTCGATTGCGCCAGCAGCCGGGCGTCGCGATCGAGCAGCACCACCGCGTAGTCGTTGGACTCACGCACAATGGTCGAGAACGAGGTGCGCACCAGGGTCGCGGCGGCTTCGTCGACGAGACTGACCAGCCTGGTCCAGAGGATCTCGAGCGAAATCGGGTCAATCATGAGTCGGCTCCGAGATGGATCAGAACGCTGAGATCGTCGAGCACTTCGACTTCGGCTGCGATCGGCACCACGATGGTCGATTCAGACTCTTCGAGAATGAGGGGACCGCGCAACCGCGTCCCGCTGGCAAGCGCGTAGCGGTCGTAGACCGCCACCTCCACCATCCTGTCGGCCTGTGTGCAGAAAATCTCGCGGTGGGCCTTTGGCTTGGCCGCGAACGGTTTGCCCGCCGCGGGCCAGACGAAGCGCTTGATATCCTGCTGCGTCGCGCCGGCGATCCGCCAGGTCACGACCTCCAGGGATCCCGTGGGCAGCACGCCGCCGTAGTTGATCTCATAGGCCTTGCGGAAGGACGCATCGAGCTCGGCTGCGAAGGCCGCACTGATGCTCTGCCAGGGAAAGGAGACTGTGAGGTTGGCGCCCTGTCCGACATAGCGCATCTCGACGGAGATCTGCCAGGCGACGTCCGCCGGCTGCGTCAGCGCCGACTGGAGTTCCTTCTCGGCCTCACGCTTCGACTTCGCAAGCGTCGTTTCGACCTCTTGCCAATTGATCATGTCGAGGCTTTGCGGCTTGGACCAGGAGCGATCCACGCGAAGCGGGGCGGCAAGGAAACCGAGACAGGAGCCGGTCCCGGCTGCAATCGGAAACAGCACGCGCGGCACGCGCAGCTTGCGTGCTATCTCCACGGCGTGAACAGGGCCGGCTCCGCCCGTCGCAACCATGGTGAAGCGCCGCGGGTCCTGTGCCTTCTCCGCGATATGGACGCGTGCGGCAGCCGCCATCGCCTCGTTGACGACGTTGAAAATGCCCTTTGCGACCTCCAGCGGCCTCAACGACAGCCGGTCGCCGAGGCGCTGCAACGCGTTTTGCGCGGCGGATAGGTCGAGCGCCATGCGGCCGCCGAGGAAGAAGCCCGGATTGAGATAGCCGAGCGCCAAGTCGGCATCGGTCACGGTCGCACTCTCGCCGCCGCGACCATAGCAGGCGGGTCCGGGGTCGGCCGCGGCGCTGTCGGGTCCGACCGTCAACAGGCCGAGATCGCTGATACGCGCAATACTGCCCCCGCCCGCGCCGATCTCGATCAGGTCGATGCTGGCGATCAGAAGCGGCAAGCCGCTGCCCTTCTTGAAGCGGCGGACGCGGGCGGCCTCGAAGCTGTGCACGACCGAGGGCGCGCCCGAGACCACCGTGCAGATCTTTGCGGTGGTGCCACCCATGTCGAAGGCGAGAACGTCATCGAATCCCGCCGCGCGTCCGGCATTGGCAGCACTCAGCACGCCTCCTGCTGGCCCAGATTCCAGCGTCGTGATCGGAACTTCGGCGGCGATGCCGGCCGACGTCGAGCCACCGCTCGACACCATGATGCGGAGCGGCGCGTCGATCCCGGCCTGACGCAAGCGCGCCGACAGTTCGTTGAGATATTTTTCGACGATAGGCTGGACGAAAGCATTGGCGGTGGCCGTCGTCGTCCGCTCGTATTCGCGGATTTCGCGGGCAACGCGGGACGACAGCGAGATCGCCATGTCGGGCAGCGCGACCTTGATCGCCTCACCGACGCGGATCTCGTTCTCCGGATTGACGCAGGCGTGCAGGAACGCTACCGCTACGGATTGAGCACCCGACTGGCTGAGCTTTGCGATCACGGCGTCGATGTCGGCCTGATCTGGAGCAGCGAGGACGACACCGTCGGCAGCGATCCGTTCGCGAAGCTCGAACCGATGCTCGCGATCGACTAGCGGCTTCGGCATCTGGATGTCGAGATCATAGAGATCGTAGCGGACCTCGCGGGCGATATCGATGACGTCGGCGGTGCCTTCGGTGGCGATCAATGCCGTCTTCGCGCCCTTGCGTTCGATCAGCGCGTTGGTCACGAGCGTGCTGCCGTGAACGACCTCGGACACCGCACCTGCGGGGCTGTCACTGCCATTGAGCGGGCGGACCGCCGTCAGCAGATCGTCGACCACATCAGCAAGCGCCTCGCCGGGATCGCTCTGGGTCGTCAGGCGCTTTGCCAGCCGCACCTCGCCAGTGGCGGCGTTTTCAATGACGCCGTCGGTGAATGTGCCGCCGATGTCGATCGCAATCCGGTAGGTCATGAGTTCGTCCGTGTTCTCTCTAGCGTCCCTCGAAGCTCGGCTTGCGCTTGGCTGCAAACGCGGCCCGGCCCTCAGCGTAATCCCGGCTAGCATAGACCTCGTCAGCGAGCTTCTGGCAGAATGCGAGATCAGGGGCTGCGTCGCGCCGCGTTGCTTCGCTGATGGTAATCTTCGCGGCGGCAAGGCTGAGCGGCGCGGCCGCCGCAAGCTCGTCTGCAAGTGCGGCGACGTCCCGATGAAGAGCCTCGCGTGAGGCGGCGAGGCGATGCACGAGGCCGATCCCGGCGGCACTGTCGCCGTCGACCTGGCGCCCGCCAAGCACCATCTCCCTGGTCCGTGCCGGGCCGATCACGTCGAGCAGCTTGACGATGTCCTCATAGCGGTACGGCAATCCGAGCTTGACGGCCGGCACCGCGAACCGGGAGGCGGGCGTGCAGTAGCGAAAATCGCACAGCAGCGCGAACTCGAAGCCGGCACCGAGGCAATAGCCGTCAATCATGGCGATGGTCGGCTTCGCCAGCTTCGCAAGATTTGTGCAGACCGTGCGTTGCAGCTCGTTGTAGTGCTCGATCTGCGCCGGCGTGCTGCGCACCTTGTCGAACTCGGAGACGTCGTTGCCGGAGCAGAACGCCCGCTCGCCGGCGCCGGCAAGCACGAACACACGCGTGGCAGTATCTGCGGCCACGGCTTGCAGCAGGCCCGGCAGGGCCTGCCACATCGCAAAATTCATTGCGTTGTGCTTGGCCGGATTGTTCAGAGTCAGCGTCGATACGCCGTCGCTTGTGGTGAGCTGCAGGAACTGCATGGTCATCGTTTGGATCCCCCTAGATCACGTTCCGGGCGCGTAGGGAGGCGATTGTCTCCGCCGTCACGCCGAACTCCCGCAACACCGCATCGGTGTGCTCGCCGCGCTCGGGCGTCGGCTCGGCGCGCTGTGCGGCACGGCTGAGCGAGACGGGACTGCGGAGCAGATCGAGCGGGCCGAGCCGCTTGTGCTGAACCGGCAGTCGCATCGCGAGCGCCTCGACATGCGGGTCGGCAAACATCGCGTCGACGCCGTAGACCGGGCCGCAGGGGACGCCGGCCTCGTTGAGCAGATCGACCCAGTGGCCGACCGTATTGTCGATGAAGCGCTTCTGAAGGATTGCGTTCAATGGGTCGCGGTTTTTCGACCGCAGATCTTCCGAGGCAAATTCCGCGCGGTTTACCACGTCGCCGAGATCAAGCGCGGAGCAGATCCGGCGCCACATGGTCTCGCCGCCGCCGGCCAGATTGAGCAGCCCGTCGCTGGCGCGAAACAGCCCGGTCGGGATGCTGGTCGGATGGTTGTTGCCAGCCTGGCCCGGCCGTTCCCCGTCGATCAGCCAGCGCGTGGCCTGGAAGTCCATCATGGCGATCTGCGATTCTAGCAGCGAGGTATGGACCCATTGACCTTCGCCGGACTCCTCGCGCTCCATAAGCGCGATCAGAATGCCGATCGCGGCGTAAAGACCCGTCGACAAATCGGCGATCGGAATGCCGGCGCGCACAGGCCCCTGCCCTTGCAACCCGGTCACGGACATCAGCCCGCCCATTCCCTGCGCGATCTGGTCGAAGCCGGGACGGTCCGCATAGGGTCCGGATTGGCCGAAGCCGGATATGCTAGCCAGCACGATGCGCCTGTTGACGGCGCGGAGGCTTTCGTAGTCGATGCCGAGACGTGTCTTCACGTCGGGACGATAATTCTCGACCACCACATCCGCCTTGGCGACCATGGCGTAGAACAGCTCGCGTCCTTCCGGCCGCTTGAGATTGAGCGTGATGCCGCGCTTGTTGCGGTGCGTGTTCTGGAAGTCGGAACCGTCGCGATCGCCCCCCGTCCCCTTCGAGCCGTCGACAGCCTCCGGGGCCTCGATCTTGATGACGTTGGCGCCCCAGTCGGCAAACTGCCGGACTGCAAGCGGGCCGGAACGGACCCGCGTGAGATCCAGAACGGTCAGGCGCGACAGGGGCATGGACACGAATAAATCCTTTCAGCGAGCTGGCCGCGCGATCAATCGATCTTGATCTGCGCGCTTTCGATGACGTTGTTCCACTTTGCAGTTTCGCTGGCAAAGTACGCTTTCGCATCGGCCACGCTGTTGCCGACGATAACCGCACCCAGTCCCTTGAAACGCTCGACCACGTCGGGCTCGGCAAGAACCTTGCAAATGTCGGCGTTGAGCTTTTCCACCATCGCCGGCGGAACAGTGCCGGCAACCGCAATGGTAAACCATGCGGTGCCTTCGTATCCGGGTACGCCGGCTTCGGCGATGGTGGGCAGCGACGGCAGGCTGGGAGACCTGGTCGCGCTGGTCACGCCCAGTGCCCGAACAGTGCCGCTCTGGATGAACGGCAGCGCCGTCGGCAGGTTCTCGAACATCACCTGGATCTGGCCCGCGACGAGATCGTTCAAGGCCGGCGCGCTGCCCCGGTAGGGAACGTGCGTTAGATCGGCATTGGCCTTCAGCTTGAACAATTCGGCGGTCATGTGAGTCGACGAGCCATTGCCGGCGGATCCGAAGTTGAGCGCTCCTGGCTTCTGCTTTGCCAGGGCGAGGAATTCCTTGACGTCATTTGCCGGGACCGAGGGATGCACGATCAGCACGTTCGGCACTTCCGCCAGGATGGTAACGGGCTGGAGGTCCTTGTCGGCATCGAATGGCAGGCGCTTGTAGATCTTGCTGGCGGCGTGAATCCCGATCGTTCCGAGCAGCAGGACCGAGCCGTCGCTGGGGCCGTGCGCGACCGCATCGGCGCCGATATTGCCGCCGCTGCCGGGGCGGTTTTCGACGATGACCGAGTTGCCGTTGAGCGTCGCGAGCTGCTGCGCAACGATGCGTCCGAGTACGTCGGCGGTGCCGCCCGCTGCGAACGGAACGATCATCCGCATCTGATTTGCGTGAACCAGGGATGGAACGAACAGATTTGCCATGGAGAAGGATAGAAGAAGCGCGACCAACCTCACCGCTGAGGCTCCTCTTGCAAGAGTGACATCTATCCCGGCAAAGCCCGCGCTTTGTTGCGGGCTCATGACAGATACTAGGCAGAGGATCGCTATGACGACCAATCGATTTGTTTGGCCGTGCTATGCAGGATTGGTATAGGCCGCCCTCCGGGGGCGGGCTCCTCACCCTGAGGTTCTGACATTCCCGCCGCGAAACGCGTCCTCATCCTGTAGGCCCACCCGGGCCGGCGTATCGAAGGATGGCCGCAGACGAGCTTCCCGCCGCACGCCGAAGGTTCAGCGCTTCCCGCCCTTGGGCGCCGCCTTGTCCTGCTTGAAGTGGTTGCCGATCTCGGTGATCAGCGCGGAGGCGAGTGCGGACATCGACACATGACGGGGATAGGCGACAAACACCTTGACGCCGATCGTCGGCTTGATGGGCACCACGCGGAGCGCCGCCGCGAACACCGAGGCAACGTAAGGATTCACCACGCCGATGCCGGCGCCGGCTTCGGCGAGCCGGCAAATGGTGGCCGAATAGGTCGTCTCGATCACCGAACTCGGCGTTACCCTCGCCTGAGCAAGGGCCCGTCGCCACGCGTCGCTAAGATCGTCCTCCCGGTCCAGCGTCAGCAGCGTCTCGGACTGGAAATGACGCGGGGTGACATGGGGGGTCGCCGTGAGAGGATGCGAATGGCTCATCACGCACACCGCGGCGACCTCGTCGACGACCCTGGTCTTGAGCTGCGAGCCCTCGAGATCGAGTGAGTTGGTGGTGATGCCGAGATCGTAGAGCCCGTTCATCAATCCTTCGCGAACGTCGTAGGAGCTGATAGTCCGCAAGGCGATATGCACATCGGGGTGACGCTGCTTGAATCGCGCCAGGACCGCGGGCATGACGCTCATGCCCAGCGCGGGCGTGCAGGCGAGACGCAACCGGCCGACGCCGGAGCGCCGGAGCAGGGCAACGGTCTCTTCGATTGTCTCCAGTCCGAGAAAATTGCGCTGCACCGCCTCGAACAGCATTACCGCTTCCGGCGTCGGACGCAGCCGGCCGCGATCGAGCTCGAACAGCTTGAGTTTCGCCGCCGCCTGGATCTGGGCGAGCGAGCGGCTGATCGAAGGCTGCGTGGTATTGAGCATGTTAGCGGCCGCAATGGTCGTGCCCGTGAGCATGACCGCACGAAAAGCCTCGATCTGACGAAAATTAAGGCGCGCCGACACACCCCAAGCCCTGGCCATGACGATGCGCCATAATAGCCACAGGGCAGCACGACATGGCAAGCGCGCGTAAGGAAGCCGCCGGCCAGCCGCCGGAAGTCGACTCTAGCGGGGAACGTCCGTCACGCGCTCGAGCTTCTGCAGGCAACGCGAGGTGCGGACCACGTCCGGCATGTCCTCGTCCGGAAAGTTCGTCTTCCAGTCGGTGACGCCGACCTCGCCGACATACATGTCGCCCCTAGAATCCAGCGCGATCCCATGCGGCGCGAGGAATTTGCCGCTGGCAAGACCGGGGCCGTCCTCGCCGCCGAGCCGAGCAACGCGCTTGCCGCTGGCGTCCACGATCGACAGCCGCGGGCCGAGATTGGGCACCTTGCGATTGACCGGCATGGCCGGACCGAGCTCGCCGATCACGAAAGTCGGGCTCTTTCCGCCACCGCAACAGCACAGTGCGCACGGCCGGTGCAAATTGTTCCACTGGGTCTCGTATTTGCCGTTGCCGTCAAATACCTGCACGCGATGGTTCTCGCGGTCGGCGACATAGACCCAGCCCTCAGCATCGGTGACGATATTGTGCACGATGTTGAACTGGCCCGGATCGGTGCCCGGAGAGCCCCAGCTCGCGATCAGCCCGCCGTCCGGCGTAAATTTGTGGATGCGGGCATTGCCGTAGCCGTCCGAGATGTAGATCTCGCTCTTGGGGGACTGCGCCGTATGGGTACAGCGGTGGAAGGGATCGCCGCTCATGAATGGTGCGGGCTTTTCCGGCACGCCGATTGTCAGCAGCACCTTGCCGTCGGTCGTACACTTGCGCACGGTGTGGTCGCCGTCGTCGGTGCAGTAGAGATTGTCGTCGGCATCAATGTGCAGGCCATGCGCACGGGAGAATAGGCCCTCGCCCCAGCTGCGCAGGAAATTGCCGTCGCGATCGAACACCACCATCGGATGGGCGCCGCGGTTGAAGACGTAGATGCGATCCCTGCTGTCGACCGCGACGGATGCGACGTCGGTGAGCTGCCAGCCGTCCGGAAGCTTCGCCCAATTGTCGACGACGCGGTAAAGGTGCTCGCCCGAGCCGAGAATGGCTGCCACCTGATCCCCCATCATTGGAAGTGTGAGACGCGGGACGGCCTAGCCGAACGTGCAGCCCTTGGATTCCAGCACCTTGCCTATGCCGGAGAGTTCGAGGATCTCACCGCCGGCCTTGAGCGCCTTCATCACGCCGGCTTCCTTGTCCTCACGCGCCGCCGACTTGACGCAGACGTCGGCAATGTTCTCCTTCGGCACAATCACGACGCCGTCGTCATCGGCACTGACGATATCGCCGGGGCGGACGGCGATGCCGCCGATGACGATCGGCTGGTTGATATAGCCGAGGGTCTCCTTGACGGTGCCCTTCATGCAGAGGCCGTAGGAGAAGACGTTGAAGCCTGTGTCACGTACCGCAAGACCGTCGCGAACGCCGGCATCCGTGACCAGTCCGACGATGCCCTTGGCAACGCAGGCCGTCGCCAGCACCTCGCCGAAGCCGCCCTGCTCGGGATGATCGCCCGCGCTTACCACGAGCACGTCGCCGGGCTTGGCAAGCGAAATCGCCGTGATCAGCATCATGTTGTCGGCTGGATGGCAGCTCACCGTCAGCGCCGGTCCGCAGGCCCGCATCCCGGAATAGATCGGCTTGATACGGGACGTCAGCGCGCCCAATCGTCCCTGCGCTTCGTGGAGGGTGGACGGAGGAAACTTCTTGATGCGCTCGACAAGCTCGGCGGCGGGCCGATCGAATGTCCTGATCACGTGCACCATGATAACTTCCTTGCGGTTGCGATTTCTGTTACACCTCCATAACCAACCGTCTTGGAGCGGCAAATTCAGATTTTAGGATTACCGCATCGTGTTTCGTTATGGCTCGTCCTTGCGCCCATCCAGAGGCAACGTTGCGCCGTCCGTGACGATGGCAGCCGAGCCGAGGGGGAGATCGAACGGCCCCCACGTCTTGACGATGATCTCGAGCAGGATCTTGTAGACAGCGAATGCCGCATCGGACAACGCAGCGTTATCGGAAATGCAAAGCGACATCTGCTGCGAAGCCGATGGCGCGTTGATCCGCCGAATGCAGAGTTCGTCGAGGTTCGGCAACTCCTTTGCGATCGAGATGGGCAACACTGCCGCCCCCACGCCGGCTGCAATCGCCAAAGAGAGGGTCGATTGGGAATGGATCTCGGCGACAATGCGCGGACGAAGTCCCACCTCGGCGCAGACCCGCTCGACCGTTTGTCGCAGGAAGGATTCCCGATAGGGAAGCAATAGGTCGAATTGCGCGACCTCGGCCGCCGAGACTTCCTCCGGAGGCATCTGATCCGGGTACATGCTGCGAGGCGAGACAAGGTAAAAGTACTCGCGCATCAGCGGCTTGTAATCGAGACCGGTCACCGGGCGTTCGCCGTAGAGGACAGCCATATCCATGCTCCCCTTCAGCATCATCTCGCTGAGCATGACCCCGGAGCTGTCGTAAATGTGCGGAACGATGCCGGGATAGCGTTGGCGTACCTGAATCAGCAGCGGTGTCGCTAGCAATGCCGCCGAGCTGAGCGGTGCCAGACCGATCGTGACGTTGCCGGTGAGCTCCGGCTTGTTGTCCAGAATCGTGCGCCTGGCCTCTTCGATCTGCCGCTGGATCGACTTGGCATAACGATAGAGGATTCGTCCGGCCTCGGTGGGCTTGACCCCGCGGGCGCTACGGTCGAGCAGCTTGCACTTGAAATCCGCCTCAAGGCTCGCAATGTGCTGGCTCAGGGCCGGCTGCGCGACATTCAGCACCTTCGCCGCGCTCGTCATGCTGCCGAGGTCCACGACCTTGATGAAGGCCTCCAAACGTTTCGTATCCAATACGGCGTCTCCGGATATCCAGTCAGGGAGCTGTGCAGCAGCAATAGGCTGAAGCTATGGGATCAGAAGGAATTGTTCTTACCACTGGGAACCTGGGGGGCCTATAGCTAGTGCTGAACTCGTCCGCCGCTCGCGTTGCAGCCGACGCCACCAGCGGGTCGGACGGTAGCAGAGGAGCCCGCGGATGGGATTTTTGGACTATCGGACGGCCCTGGTGACCGGCGCATCTTCTGGAATTGGGGCTGCGACGGTTCGCCGCCTGCGTGCGGAAGGGCTCGAAGTCTACGCCGTGGCTCGCGACGCCACTCGCCTGACCGCCCTGTCCACGGAAACCGGGTGCCGCCCCTGTGCCGTCGACATCAGCGACCTCGACGCGCTCGCGGCACTGACGAAGTCGGCCGAGTTCGACGTCCTGGTCAACAACGCCGGCCAGTCCCGGCGTGGTAACATCCTGGACACGACAGCTGAAGACGTCGACGCGCTGATCGACGTCAATCTGCGCGCAGTCCTGCATCTGACGCGACTGATCGTGCCTGGCATGGCGCATCGTGATCGAGGCCACGTCGTCAACATCTCCTCCATCGCCGGCCACTACGCGTTTGGTGGCGGAAACACCGTGTATCACGCCACCAAAGCGGGCATTCATTCGCTGTCCCAGCAGTTGCGGGTCGATCTCTACGGGACCAGGGTTCGCGTCACCGAGATATCGCCGGCCCGGGTCGAGACGGAGGTGTTCGGCCGGCTGCTCGGTGATCTGGCCGAAGCCAAGCGTCGCTTCTTCGACGACTACGATGCACTTCAGCCCGAGGACATCGCCAATTCGATCGCATTCGCCCTTGGATCGCCGGCGCGCATGAATGTCGCCTTCATGGAAGTCCTGCCGACCCAGCAAGTCGTCGGCGGCCTCAATTTTGCACAGAAGGGCCGGCCACCGGCCGAGTGACGCATGAACGCCCCGAACTCGAAAGGCCGTCAACGCGGAGCGTGACCGTGGACCTCTCCAAAATCGAACAACTCGTCGATCTCGTTACGCGCTCCGCCATCGCCGAGCTGGACCTCACGCAGGACGGCACCCGCATTCGCATCCTCAAGCGAGCGTCTGGAGCGCCTGCGGCCCCGGCCCAGCCTGCAAACGGAAGCGGCGCGCAGGCCCTTGCCGCTGCCCCCAACCATCGGGACAACCCTCCTTCCGGCGTCTCCGCCGACGTCGTCGTGCCCGCGCCGATGCATGGCGTGTTCTACCGGTCCGCGGCCCCGGACGAGCCGCCACTGGTCGAGGTCGGCGCGCGGATCGCGGCCGGGCAGAAGATATGCATCATCGAGGCGATGAAGACCTTCATCGACATCGCCGCCGAGGCGCCCGGTGTCGTGCTTGCGGTCCTCGCCCAGGACGGTGACGAGATCGCAGCGGGCCAGGCCCTGTTCCGGATCGGTCCTGCGGGTTCATCCTGATGTTCGACAAGGTCCTGATCGCCAATCGCGGCGAGATCGCTCTTCGTATCCAGCGCGCCTGCCGGGCGATGGGTCTCAAGACGGTCGTCATTCACTCGGAAGTGGACCGCGACGCACGCTATGTCGTGCTCGCCGATGAGGCCCTCTGTATCGGGCCGGCGCCGGCGAGCAGCACCTATCTCAACGTTGCGGCAATCCTGCTTGCAGCCGAAGTCAGCGGCGCCCAGGCGGTTCATCCGGGCTACGGATTCCTCTCGGAGAGTGCAGAGTTCGCCGATCGGGTTGCACGCGCCGGCCTCGCTTTCATCGGCCCTCCGGCGGATTGTATCCGGACCATGGGCGACAAGGTTGCCGCCAAGCGCGCGATGCGATTGGCGGGCGTGCCGTGCGTGCCGGGGCCGGACAGCGCCCTGCCGGATGATCCAGCCGAGGTTCGCGCGATCGCCCGGGACATCGGATACCCCGTCATCATCAAGGCGGCCGGTGGCGGCGGCGGGCGTGGCATGCGGATCGTGCGCAGCGAAGGCGCGCTCGATGAGGCGCTGGCGCTGACCCGCGCGGAAGCCAGCAAAGCCTTCAAGAACGCTGCGGTGTACATCGAGAAATTCCTGGAAAAGCCCCGCCATATCGAAATTCAGGTGCTGTGCGACCAGCACGACAATCATCTCTGGCTCGGCGACCGCGACTGCTCGCTCCAGCGCAGGAACCAGAAGGTGGTCGAGGAAGCCCCCGCGCCCGGCATCGATCGCGCGCTGATCGAACAAGTGGGCGCAAGCTGCGTCGAAGCCTGCCGCCGGATCGGCTATCGCGGCGCCGGCACGTTCGAATTCCTCTACGAGGACGGACGATTCTTCTTCATCGAGATGAACACGCGCGTCCAGGTCGAGCATCCCGTCACCGAGATGACGACGGGAATCGACATCGTCAAGGAGCAGATCCGCATCGCGCGGGGCGAGCTGCTCGGGATCGCGCAAGGCGACATCGCGCCTGTCGGCCACGCCGTCGAATTCCGCATCAATGCCGAAGATCCCGCAACCTTTGCGCCCTCGCCCGGCACTGTGACGCGCTGGGACGTACCGGGCGGCATCGGCATCCGCGTCGATTCCCACATTGTGGCGGGCGCCAGCATTCCCCGTCACTATGACTCGCTGGTCGGCAAGCTGATCGCCCACGGCAGCACCCGCGAGGAAGCGCTCGCGCGCGCGCGGGTCGCCTTGTCGGAACTGCGCGTCGAGGGCATCCGGACCAATGTGCCGCTGCATCAGGCGATCCTCGCCGACCCCGCCTTCTGTCGCGGCGGCTGCGACATCCATCATCTCGAGCACTGGATGCGCGCGAAGGGAGCCTCGCCATGACGATGCCGGACCGGCCGCGAATCAGCCCGCTCGGGACGTCGGCGCTGCTGTTCGAGGCACCCGGCGCGTTCGACCTGCCGCATCAGCGGCGGATCTGGGCGCTGGCCGCCAGCGCGTCGACATGGCCTGGAATCCGCGAGGCTATTCCCGGCATCACTAACCTGATGCTGACCTTCGAGACGCCGCCGCGCGAGCTAGAGAGCCTGATCGGCGCGCTCAATGACGGCTGGGACTCGGCGGAAGGTCTTGCGATCGGCGGCCGCGAGATCAGGCTGCCGGTCACCTATGGCGGCGAGATCGGATCGCAGCTGCAATCCGTCGCCGATCATTGCGGCTTGTCCGTCGACGACGTGGTCGCGATTCATGCTGCGCCGCTCTACACCGTGTTCGCGCTCGGCAGCCATCCCGGTTATTGCTATCTCGGCGGCATGGATCCCCGCATCAGCATTCCGCGCCGGCAGACGCCGCTGCAACGCTCCGCGGGCGGCTCGGTGTCGATCGGCGGATCGCAGACCGGCGTGTCCGCTTCACCCGGGCCGAGCGGCTGGCACGCTATCGGACATACGAGCTGGACGTTCTTCGATCCGTCCTGGCCAACGCCGGCCGCGCTCACACCGGGCGATACCATCCGCTTCGAGATCGAGCGGGTGATCCGGTGATCGAGATCCTGTCGGTCACGGGGCCCGCCAGCGTCCAGGATCTCGGGCGGTTCGACCAATATCGCTTCGGGGTCGGTACCTCGGGCGCGATGGATGACGTTGCGCTGCGCGCCGGCAACCTGCTGCTCGGCAACGACGAGAACGCAGCCGGCATCGAGATCCCGATGCTGCCATTTCGCCTACGGTTTGGCCGCGACATGGCTTTTGCGCTCACGGGCGCAGGCGTCGAGGCGGAGATCGCAGGACGTGCCATTCCCCCCTGGTGGCGCTTGCCAGCTCGCGCCGGAGATATGCTGACCCTCAGGTCGATGTCCCGCGGCGCACGAAGCTATCTGACCGTCGGCGGCGGCATCGAGGTGCCCATGGTGCTGGGCTCGCGCAGCACGCAGTTCCGCGGCGAATTCGGCGGCTGGCACGGACGGCCGCTGCAGGTAGGTGACGTCCTGCCCTGCGCCGCGTCGGCCGCCGCTATCGGTGAGCTCGGGATCGAGCCGGCCGAGATCACGCTGGCGCGGCCGAATGCTGTCGCGGGCGAGACGATCGTCAGGGTCGTGGTCGCCGGCGAATATGACGCATTCGACGCCGGCACGCAGGAGCTGTTCTGGTGCGGCAGCTGGAAGATCACGCCGCAGAGCAACCGGTATGGCTACCGCCTGCAAGGCCCCGCCGTGACGCCGAAAGCGCCGATCGAGAAACGCTCGCACGGCATCGTCCCCGGCGTCATCCAGATTCCGCCCAACGGCCAGCCCATCATCCAGATGCGCGACGCGCAGACGTCGGGCGGCTATCCGAAGATCGCGACGGTCATCCAGGCCGACCTGTGGCGGGTCGGGCAGGCCCGGCTCGGCGAGAAGCTGCGGTTCGAGCAAACCGCCTACACCGACGCAGTTGCAGCCGAGGCCGAGCTGTCCGCGTATCTCGACCGGCTGAGGGGCAATTTGCGCCTGCTCGAGGAGATCAGAATTTGCAGATAGAAACGAACGATATCGCGCGCCTCGCGCAGATCCTTGAACGGCATGGCATCGACGCGATCGAGATCGAGCAGCCGGGGCTGTCTCTCAAGCTCGTCGCGGACACGCGCGAGCGGGTCGCTGCGCCTCCCGGCGCTGGCGCCGCGGCCGTTCCGGCCACAGACACGTCCATCGTGGCGAAAGCCGATGTGGCCGGACAGTTCCTTGCAGCCCATCCCTGGCGTGACCAGCCGTTCGTCGCGCCCGGTCAGCGCATCGAGGCCGGCGCAATCGTCGGCCTGGTCAGGATCGGGCTCTTGTATGCGCCCGTTGTTGCACCAGCCGCCGGCACTGTCGAGGCCGTGGTCGCGCAGACTGGCGCCATGGTCGGCTATGGCACGCCGATCGCGCGCATCCGCCCGCTCAGTTGACTAATGCGGCTGCGGGCGCGACCTCGCCGCCGCCCTGTTCGATGACGCGGCGCACCGTGCCGGCAAGCTCGACCGATCCGGGTGTGTCGCTGTGGATTAGGATCGAGCGCGCCTCGACCTTCAGCGACTTGCCCTCGATCGTCTCCACAGTGCCGCTGTCCAGAAAGCGCTTGACGCGCTCTGCGACGGCTTGCCGCGAGGTGATGACCGAATTGGGACGCTTGCGGGACACCAGATGGCCTTTCTCGTCATAGGCGCGATCGGCCAAGAACAGCGTCAGGATGCGCAGGCCCACCTTGCGGGCGGCACGCACGATCTCGGCGTCGGGCTGCGAGAATACGATGAAATCGCGATTGATGGTCGCAATCGCCCGGGCAACGACATCCGCCATGTCAGGGTCGGCATCGACCATGTTGCCCATCGCGGCATGGAAGCTGACATGGGTGACGCGATGGCCCGCATTAGCCGCAATCGCCTGCAAGGCGCCGATCTGGTAAATCATGTGCTTCTCCAACTCGGCTGCGTCCATCTGGATCACGCGGCGGCCAAATCCGAGCAGGTCGGGCAGGCCCGGATGGGCGCCGACCTCGACGCCCTTTTGCTTGGCTAGGCGGACCATGCGATCCATGATGATGGGATCGCCGGCGTGGAAGCCGCACGCGACGTTGGCGGACGAGACGATCCCCATCAGCGCCTCGTCGTCGCAGATGCGATAATTGCCAAACCCCTCACCCATGTCGGAATTGATGCCAATTTTCATATTCGCACCCTGCTCCTGTTCCCGTTGACGTTCACGTTCAATCAAAGCGCCCGATAGAGAGCCGCGGTCGCACGCAATTTCGCCAGGTAGTCGTTGATGGGCGCCATCGCCGCAACCGCGTCCTGGTAGCTCACCTCCTGGAAAGCGATGGAGGATCCCGGCGTGGCCTGGCCGAGGCGCCAAAGGTCGGCCTGGATCACAGCCGCCAGCTTGGGGTAGCCGCCGGCAGTGTTGGCGTCGCTCATCTGGATGATCGGCTCGCCGCCGGGCGGCACCTGCACGACGCCCGCCACGACGCCGTGCGAACGCATCTCGACCGGCGCATCCAATGTCAGCTTGCCGCCAGTGAGACGATAGCCACCGCGGTCGCTCTGGGCGCTGATCTTCCATCGCGTCGACCAGAACGTAGCCTGCATCACCTTCGAGAACAGGTCATACTCGCCGGCCCGCATGACCCGTATCCGCAGCACACGATCAGGCGCGGGAGCGGCGGCTGCGATCGCAACATCCGGCGGCGCGACGCCGAAGTCGGAGCGGCCGGCGCCGCTGCGTGGTAGAGTCCCGATGGGCACGACGTCGCCGGCTTGCAAGGTGCGACCTTCGAGCCCGCCGAAGCCGCCGCGCAGATGCGTGCTGCGGGAGCCCAGCACGCGCGGAACGTCGATACCGCCGCCGAACGTCGCGTAGACCCGGGCGCCTCGCCGTGGCGCGGCGATCGCGAGAACATCGCCCGCCTTGGCCTGCATGCACCACCACGGCCGCATGGCTGATCCTGCCAATGTCGAGTCGTGATCGGCACCTGTCAGCGCAAATGCAGTCTCTGTGCGAAACCGCAGGCGGAACGGAAAGGTCTGGATCTCGATGCCCGCTGCGCCCTCGACATTGCCGAGCAGCGCATTACCGGCGGCGAGCGCGACGGGATCCATGACGCCCGACGTGCTCACGCCGAAACGACGCGCGCCTTGGCGACCGAGATCCTGGATGGAGTTGAAGGGGGGGCTGGTCAGGATCTCAATCATAGCTCGATCCTATCGATCCTAAATTTGACACGGTCGCCCGGAAGCATCAGGGAAGGCTGCTCTCCATGCGGATCGAACATGGCGACTGGCGCCCATCCGATCGCGTTCCATCCGTTCGGGCTTGTCAGCGCCGCCACCCCGGTCTGCATACCGCCGATCGTCACCGAACCTGCGCGCATGTTCAGTGACGGAACTGACTTGCGCGGCATGTGGATGCGCGGATCGAGACCGTAGAGATAGCCGAATCCCGGCGAGCTCGCGACCGCGCAAACGGTGTATTCGCCTTCGCTGTGAATCCTGATGACCTCGCGCTCGGACAGTCCAGCGCGCTTGGCAACCGCCGGCAAGTCGAAGCCGAGCTCGCCGCCATAGATCACGGGAATCTCGATGAGCTTGCCGTCGGCCTTGCGGCTGGGCACGCGATGCCACAGCTCGACGATCGAAGCGCTGAGCATGCCGATATCTGCCGGCGGCTGGTCGAACACGAGCATCAAGTTGGTGACGCCGACAACGGCTTCCTGGACGTTCGGCCAGGATGACACTGCATCGGCAAGTGCCCAGATACGTCCCTGCTGAACCAGGTCGAACTCACCCGGCGCCTCGACCAGCATCGCAAGCGTACCGATCAGGCTGATCTTCGGGCTTTCCTCGATCGTGCCGACAAAGGGAGCGCTGAGCTGATTGATCGACAAAAGGGCCTCGCTGGTCCACGCGCGTGGCGCCATCACCCCCAACTCTAGCCAAGCAGCCATGGGCGAACCAAGAGGATGTTCGTCTGTGGGTATAAGGGATGTCGATTGCCCGCAATGATGTGCTCGTCCCCGACCTCAGTGACGCGCAATGACGTGGTTGCTTGGCGAGTCCCAGCGCGCGACGACCTCCTCGCCGACCGCGTAGCGAAGTCCCGCCTGGTGCGACTGGTTCTGCTCGAATACGATGATCTGCCCGCCGCTCGGCGTCTTGAGATAGTAGTGGCTGACGAAGCCGCGATAGATCGCTTGGTCGACCCGCGCGGTCACGCTGTTTGCGCACTGCGCCACCGGGCTCTCGCCGACCCGCTCGACGACGATCGCCTCGGGCCTGATCGAGACCATCACGTCACTCGCCGACGGCGGTACCTGATCGAGCTGAAGACTGAGCTCCGGGGCGACGCGAACGACCGCTCCAGCTCCGTTACGCTGCTCGACGGGGCCCGCGAACAGATTGGACGCGCCGATGAACTGCGCGACGAATTTCGAGGCCGGACGCTGGTAGATCTCAGTCGCCGAGCCGACCTGCTCGAGCTTGCCGTCGCGCATCACCACGATCTTGTCCGCCATGGTCAGCGCTTCGTCCTGATCATGCGTCACCATGATGGTGGTGAGGCCGAGCCGGCGCTGAAGCGCGCGCAATTCGACCTGCATGCTCTCCCGAAGCCCCTTGTCAAGCGCCCCGAGGGGCTCGTCGAGCAGCAGCATGGCCGGCTCGATCACCAGGGCGCGCCCCAATGCGACGCGCTGCTGCTGGCCGCCGGAGAGCTGGGCCGGATAGCGCTTGCCGAAACTGGAAAGCTGGACGAGGCTGAGCGCTTCGCTCACCTTCCTGGCGGCATCGACCTTGGATATGCGACGCATCTCCAGGCCGAATGCGATGTTCTCCTCGACCGTCAGATGGGGAAACAGCGCGTAGTTCTGGAACAGCATGCCGACGTTGCGACGGTGCACGGGAACGTCGGTCATCCGCTTGTCGTTGACGAAGACGTCGCCGGATGTCGGGCGGATCAGTCCTGCGATCATGCGCAGGCAGGTGGTCTTACCGCATCCGCTCGGGCCGAGCAGCGCGACCATGTGTCCCGGCTCGATCGTGAGCGACACGTCATCGACCACGACGACGCGGTTGTATTCCTTGTTAAGGCGGTCAAGCCTGACTTCGGAAGATTTCATGGCAGCCTGCCTAGCTCGTGAACACCTGATTATAGCGTTCCAGCCAAGGACCCCGGCGCGGAACGATGAACTTCCAGTCCGGCGTGAACAGCCCGAGATCGGTCGCCTTGGTGTCGGGATAGGCCAGGAACTTGGCCGTCTCCGGCTTGAAAGCGATGCCGGCCACCGAGGGCGCGCTGAGGGTCTGCTCCGACAGCATCCTGGCGACCGATGGCTCCAGAATGCGGTTGATCAGCGCACAGGCGAGCTCGGGCTCCGGCGCGTTCTTGACCAGCGTCATGCTGTTGATGCCGGTGAAAGCGCCTTCTTTGGGGAAGGTCATGTCGATCGGCATGCCCTTAGCCGTGTGCGGATAGATCGCCTTCGAATACTCGATGCCGCCGATCGTCGCCTGGCCCTGCGCCACCTGGAGCACCTGCGCTTCGCTGTCGTAGATCGTCAGCACGTTGGGCTTGAGAGAGGCGAGCTTGTCCCAGCCACTGTCGACCAGGTATTGCGCCTCCTTCAGCGGCTTGCCCGTCGTCAGTGCCGTCGCGACGATGAGCATCAGCACGCTCTGGGTGTTTTTGGGCGTGTTCAGCAGGATCTGCTTGCGATACTTCGCGTCGAAAATCTGCTCGTAGCTCTCGAGCGGCTTCGTCACCTGTGGATTGATGAACATGGCCGCACTGGAGATCGAGAAGCCGACGCCGTAGCCGTCCTCGAACAGATAGCGCTTGTAGACCTTCTCGAGGTTCGGAATCTTGGCCGGATCGAGCTTATCGATCAGCTCCTCCTGCTTGGCCTGGGGGATGCCGACGTCATCCATCATCATCATGCTGAAACGCGGCGTGTCGCGGGTCGCGCGGAGAGCTGCGATGTTGGATAGCGTGGCGCCCTCGATCGTGAAAACGCGGCACTTGTACTCGGCCTCGAATTTCGGAATGACCTCCTTCTGGATCAGCTTGCCCAGCGCGGAGTTGTAGACACCGACATGCAGCTGCTTGGCGTCCTGCGCCCACGACCGCCTGATGATCGTCGGGAAGGCAATTGCGGATGCACCGGCTTTTACGAAAGTCCTACGTGTCAGCTTCATGAGTCCATCTCCATCTACCAATGCACATCAGGCGGCCAGCGCGCGGCGCAGTCCGACCAGCTTCTCGAGCACCAGCACACCGACCATTGCCATCAGAATGATAATCGTCGACATCGCCGGCACGGAAGGATCAAAGACATTGACCAGCTGCCGCATCAGGACGAGCGGAACGGGCGAATATTCGGAGTTCGCGAGCCACATCGTGACCGGATAATTGTCGAACGACACCATGAATGCGAACAGCCCGCCGGCAGCGACGCCGGAGGCAATTTGCGGCAGCGTCACGCGCCAGAAGGTCCGCAGACGGTTGGCGCCGAGCGTGCGCGCGGCATCCTCCAGGTTCTCGTCGACGAGCTGGAGGCTGGTGACGACCGTGCGGATGACGTAGGGCGAGGTCACGACCACATGCCCGATCAACAGATTGAGCCGCGCGTCCTGCGAGCCGAGCTTGGTCAGGACCTGGAGCAGCGCGAGGCCGGTGACCAGCGCCGGGAAAATCAGCGGCGAGAGCAAGAAGCCCTTGATGGCCGCCAGTCCGAAGAACCTGCCGCGCACCAGCGCAAAGGCCGCCGGCACGCCGAGCAGGAGCGAACCCGCCGTGGTGCCGAGCGCGAGCAGGATGCTCAGCCTCATCGCCTCCAGGAAGTCGCGGTCCTGGAGAACCTTGGCATACCATTTCAGTGTGAAGCCCTGCGGGGGAAACGTAACGAAATAGGAATCGGAGACCGACGCCGCCATGACCAGAAGGAGAGGCGCCAGAATGAACAGCATCATGCCTGCGGTGATAGTGTAGAGGATGCAGGCCCCGAAGCCGGAAAAGCGCTCGTCCATCACTCGCTCCTCCTGAGACGCCGGCCTTCCAGGAGCCACATCGAGACGCCGTTCACGGCAAGAACCAAACCGACGAGAACAACGGCGATTGCCGCGCCGAACGGCCAGTCGTAGACCACGAAGATCTGTTGCTCGATCAGATTGCCGAGCATAACCGCCGAGGCCCCGCCCAGGATCGCGGGGATGACGAAGGAGCCGGCGGTGAGCGAGAAGACCAGGGTGAAACCCGCCACGAAGCCGGGCATGCTCAACGGCAACGTGACCCGGAGAAACACTTTCCACCACGGCGCCCCCAGCATGCGGGCTGCGTCCTCGAGGTTGGGATCGATCTTGCCGAGCGCAGATGCGAGCGGCAGAACCATCATGGGGAAGAACACGTGCAGCGACCCGATCACGACGGCCGCCTCGGTGTAGAGGACAGATATCGGGGCATCCACGATGTGCAGCGTCATCAGGATCCAGTTCAGCATGCCCTTCGGGCCGTTCTGGAGCACCAGCTGCCAGCCGTAGCCGCGAACGACGACACTGACGATCAGGGGCGCAATCACGATCAGGGTAATGATGCGGGTGACCGTCGGCCGGCTCTTGACCATTACCAGCGCGACCGGATAGGCGAGTACTGTCGCCAGTGCCGAGGTGATGACGCTGATCCGTAACGTCGTCCATAGCACGCGCGCATAGAGCTCGACGTTGATTAGGCGGGCGTAGTGCGCGAGCGTGAACGGGCGGCCGATGATGCCGCGGCTGTCTTGCGTCTGGATGCTCGAGAGCAGCAGCCCCAGCGCCGGATAGAAGAAGAAATAGGTTAGGAAGGCCAGCATCGGCAAGGCAAGAACCCCGACTGGCAAGGCCAGCCGCCAGCGCGATCTCTCCCGGGCGACCGGTGGCGCTTCAACAGTCAAAACCGCCACCGCATCGTCGCTGGTGCTCATCGCTGGCCGTCCTCGACTGCGCGATACCAAAGCCCACCCCTCTTTAGAACGAAGCTTATGCGTTGGCATTCTACAGGACCAAGAACATCTTCGTTTAGGGGCATCAGGAACGATTATGACAACTGTTTCGGCAGAGTGCTCCGATCTTGATCGACTAATGCCAACGGCCGCGGCTTTCACGTCACGCTAGCTGTCCCGCTGCACTGCGAAAGGCGGTCAGCGCAGGCTTTCGCAGAAGCTCGCGATACGCCGGCAGCCTTCCCGCAGCGAGTCGATATCAGTCGCGTACGAGATGCGGAAATATGGGCTCATTCCATAGGCGCCGCCCGGCACGGCAGCGACATGCTGCTCTTCCAGCAGCGCAGAGATGAAATCGGCATCGGTATCAAGCCGCCGTCCGCCTTTTGTGGACTTGCCGATGCAGCCGGCGATGTTCGGAAACACGTAGAAGGCCCCTTGCGGCTTGTGACAAGTGATCCCCGGAACCTGATTGAGCAGCCCGACCACCAGATCGCGCCGGTCGCGGTAGATATCGGCGCGCTTTTTCAAATAGTCCTGTGGTCCGTCCAGAACCGCAACGGCCGCCGCCTGGCTCACGGTGCAGATGCCGCCGGTTGCCTGACCGTGGACGTTGTTCATCGCCGCGATCAGGTCCTTGGGACCGCCGCAATAGCCGACCCGCCAGCCCGTCATGGCGTAGGCCTTGGACGCGCCGTTGACGGTAACGACACGATTCTTCAGCCTTGGCTCTACCTCCGCGATGGTGCAGAACTCGAATCCATCATAGGTTAGATGTTCATAGATGTCGTCGGTGAGGATCCAGACGTCGGGGTGGTTCAACATGACGTCGGCAATCGCGCGCATCTCCGCGCGGGTGCAGGCTGCGCCGGTCGGATTGTTCGGAAAATTCAGGATCAGCCATTTCGTCCGCGGCGTGATCGCGGCCGCCAGGTCCGCCGGACGCAGCTTGAAGTGGTTGTTCTCCGGGCACGGAACCGCAACGGGTGTCGCCTCCGCCAGGAGGACGATATCGGCATAAGTGATCCAGCCCGGTGCTGGAATGACGACCTCGTCGCCGGGATTGCAGGTCGCGAACAGCGCGTTGAAGATGATCTGCTTGCCGCCATTGGCGATCAGGATCTCGTCGAGGCCGTAGTCGAGATTGTTTTCGCGCTTGAATTTGCGCTGCACCGCTTTCCGCAGCGCGACGGTCCCCGGCTGCGCCGGATATTTGGTATCGCCGGCGAGCGCCGCCCGATGCGCGGCCTCGATCGCATGCGGCGGCGTTGGAAAATCCGGCTCGCCGGAGGATAGGCTCACGATCTTGACACCAGCGTCACGGAGTTCGCGCGCTTTGTCCGTCATCGCCGCGGAGGCCGACACCTTCACGGTCTTGAGGCGGTTTGCGAGTTCAGGCATTGTCAGCTCCAGTTCTCATGTCTTTCGATTGCGCGGCCTCGGATCGGCTCGCGAAACGCAATTCGCCGACGACCTGCAACGTGGGGACGACCTCAATCATCGCGACGTTCATTCGTGCCGGAGACCCCAGCGCAAAGGCAATGGCATCGGCGATGTCCTCGGACTGAAGTGTCTCGAACGCCCCGACGAAGCGGGCATCCGCGTTATCGGCGGCATTCTGGTTCTGGAAGATGCTCGTAGCCACACGCCCGGGCGAGATCTCGGTGACGCGAACGCAGGTCCCGTAGAGATCGACGCGCAATTGCAGCGACAGCGAATGAACGCCGGCCTTGGTCGCGTGATAGGCTACGGATGAATTGAACGTCGTGGCGTTCTCGCCAAAGGCGTAGTGCCCCGCGATCGACGAGACATTGACCACGTGGCCGCGGTTGCGCTTCGCCATGCCCGGCACGATCAACCGCGTCACCTGCAGGACGGCGCGCAGATTGATGTCGACAAGCGTGTCGACGTCGTCAGGCGCCGTATCTAGGATGTTGCCACGCCGTGACTGACCGGCATTGTTGACGAGAACATCGAATTCGGTCGAGCTCGCGAGGCGCTCCAAGGCGTCAAGGTCGCTTATGTCGACGGCGCAGGTGCGGCATCCGGTCTCGGCCGACAAGCTCGCCAGCCGGCGAACGTCGCGCGCCAGCGCGTAAACCTCAAGCCCCTCGGCGCGGAGGCGCCGAACCGTCGCAGCCCCAATACCTGACGATGCGCCGGTCACCAACGTCGTTCGGTAGCCCGAAAATCCCATCCGCATGGCTCGCTTGCTGTCGGCCGGAGCGGCAGAATGCTACGTGCGCAGGCCGACGCGCGCATACAGCGGATTTGTTCTGCCCTCATAAGGACAAGCTATATCCTGCTCGAAATCGCATGTTTTGCGAGCCATAAGCGGACCCGATGACGGTAGAGCAAATTTCTCTTACTTGCCTTTCGCCGCGCTCTCTTACAGTTCGTGATGAACTTGGCCCGCGGTAAGGAGGCGGCTCGGATGTTGGAGGTCGGCAATCGGATTGTCATGGTCTCGGGCGCTTCGCGCGGCATCGGACGCGCCGTCATGGATCGACTGCTGGCATCGGGCTTTCGCGTCTCCGCCGGACTTCGTGATCCGAGCCGGCTGCCGGAGAGGGAGGGGCTCATCACGCATCGCTATAGTGCTGAGGATGCTGCAAGCCCGATCGCCTGGGTCAACGCGACCGTGGCGCGGTGGGGCGGTGTCGACGCCATCGTCAACGCGGCCGGAATCAATCCTAAGGTGCGCGTCTCCGACGAGGGCGAGAGCGCGCTCGACGAGATGTGGCGCGTCAACGTCAAAGGTCCTCTGCGCCTTGTCCGGGCGACCCTCCCCCATCTAGCGGTCTGCGGTCACGGCCGGGTCATCAATCTGGGATCTCTCGCAGGCAAGCGCGTCGGAAGCAATGTCGGATACGCCATGACTAAGTTTGCCGTGGTCGCACTCACCCACGGCATTCGCCGGGAAGGTCGCGCAGCCGGCATTCGGGCGACGGTTATCTGCCCCGGCTACGTCGCCACCGACATGACGTTGAACGACGATGAAATTCCCCGTCAAGAGATGAGCCAGCCGAGCGACATCGCCCGCCTGGTGGAAACGGCGCTCATGCTTCCGAACAATGCCTCGGTCTCGGAAATGCTCGTGCATTGCCAGTTCGAGCCGATGCTCTAGCGGCCGGCCGGAACTGCGGGTCCACGATAGAGACCCGAGGCGCGCGGATATGCCTCGAGGAGTGTCGCTCGAACCTAGCCGAAAGGCGATCGGTTTGGGCGCCTGCCGCGTCGTCAATACAAAATTGAGCCGGTGCGGAGGAATGACGGAGCTAGGAATCGGTAGGGTGCAAAACATTTCACTGGCCAGCTTGCCGACTTCACGTCTGCCAACAACATTGCTTCCAGCCGGCGCTACTTTGGGGGAAGACATAACGAGTATGAAGATGGATTGCACGACCTCAACGGGATGGACTATGCGGTCGATGAGGGCGCACTTGATCGCTTATGGTGGCACGGGAAGTCATCAAGTAGCGACGGGTGTGGCCTCCCGCGTCTTCTGATCTCAAAGCTAACATAGTGCGATTTGCAATGGTGTCGCTAACCCTTCACGATCCCGCACACCTCGCGTTGGTAGAACTCAATCCTCTAATCTACTACATTAACGCGCAAACAAGGCTGTCCGACCGCAAGCACTTCAGGTCATATCCTCGCCACTGGCTCTGCCGCTCACGGTGAGCAATGCCAGGCGTTGGCTACCGAGGAGGGAGTGCGGTTGAAGCCCGACGCGTGAATTGGGTTTGCTCGCATCAAACTGCGCGATTGGATCGGCGAACGACTACCGCCAATAGCGACGAGGATTGCACCCGCGACAAACGAGGCCTCGCGTTCGACTTCTGCTGCGGGCGAACTCGGATCGCGCGTTTCCGGATCTTGAGGCGAGGGGCACCGCCTTGTCGTTGAGATCCGCGCCTTGATGGTGCTGTAGAGCGAGTTGGCCTCCCGGAGCGATGGTTTCATTCCGGCATCGAACCAGCGTAATTGTGTGATAGAGGACCGGCTCGACCAGCGGAACCTCAACGAGCTCGGTTGCCACCAGCGGGGCGTTCATCGCGGCAGGAGGAATGGGAGCGCCAACGTTGATTCGAGCAAGCGTGATCACGCTTGGCGCTTGGCCGCGAAGCGGTCAAGTGCGTTCAAACCAGCTCTTGCTATCTGATACGGTGCGGCATCGCGGCCGTTGATGCTTTAGCAATCCACGCACGCGCGTGCAAAAGTGGCAACGTCTTCCTTGCTCTCCATAAATTGCGGATCGAAGGCGCCGATCTTCCGAGCCTTGAAGCAAAGCCCGCCTGTCTCACGATATGAGACGGTTGGCTGCTGGTGGCAAAGCGATGCTTTTCAACAGAGGGGATGTCGGTAAAACGACCAAAATGCTCGAGCTCAGAGCGGAGTGAAAAGGAGGAAATCATGGTCGCCAAAGCCATCGCGCGCGTTGTGCGCTTCGTTTGCGCCACAATCTGTATGCTTGCGGCAACCGACGCTGCTCTGGCCCAAACCTACCCCAGCAGATTGATCACCGTCGTCGTCCCATTCCCGGCGGGTGGCACGAGTGATGTCAATGCGCGCCTCGTAGCCCAGGAGATCGCAAAGTCGCTTGGCCAGCCGGTGGTTGTGGAGAACCGACCCGGTGCGAACGGCAATCTTGGTTCGCTGACTGTGGCGCGCGCGGCTCCGGATGGCTACACGCTACTCTTGTCGGGAGTTGGATCACATGCAATCAACGCCGGCATCTACAAGAATATGCCATATGATCCGGTGAAGGACTTCACTCATATCACCATGATCGCGTCAGGGCCGAACGCGATCGTCGTGCATCCCGATTTTCCGGCAAAAACTCTGCAGGATCTCGTGGCCATGGCGAAAAAGGATCCCGGGAAGTACAACTATGCCAGTTCGGGCACCGGCTCCTCGGGCAATATGGCCATGGAGTTGTTTAAACAGAAGACTGGGCTCAAGATTGAACATATTCCATATAAGGGAGGGGCGCCGGCGATGCAGGACGTGGTCGGCGGTCAAGTGCCGATCCTGATCACTAACGCCGATGCGGTATTGTCGAACGTTCAGTCGGGATTGCTACGCATACTTGCGGTGACGAGCGAGCAGCGCAATCCTATCTATCCCAATATCCCGACTATCGCTGAAAGCGGGTATCCTGATTTTTCTGCAGTTTCATGGAGCGGCATCTCGGCCCCGCCCGGGATGCCAAAGGAGATGGTCAATCGCCTGCATCAGGAGATCGCGAAGGCGATCAATGGTCCGATCAAAGCCAAGCTCGAAGCGACCGGTCTCGTCCCAAGCGGCAACAGCCCGGACGAATACAAGACCTTCGTCCAGGCCGAAGTCCAAAAGTGGGCCACTGTGGCGAAATCTGCCGGCATCAATGTCGAGTGAAGGCGCTATACGGAAGATCCCGTGTAGTGGCCGAATAGCTGTAGACGGTTATGCCGCCCGGAAATCTGCCGTGAAGTGGTCGAGCTTGGCGCAAGCGTTCTCTCGCTGGAGAGCGTCAACTGCGAATGATGCTAGCCGCTATCACGGAGCACGAGATCGAATCCGAGATCGATTCGGCGTTGGCCGCCGCGTTTGAGCGTCAGCGTTGCCGCGGTCCGTCCGATCGCATCACCGTGGACGCTGATCGTGCTTAAGGTCGGTGAGAACAGCCGGCCAATTTCGAGGTCGCCAAGTCCGATCACGGCGACCGGCTGCCCCGCGGCAGGTCCCTCGCGCAACAGACCGGCTTTGCGCAAGCTGGCCATGTAACCGATGGCGAAGGCATCGTTGGCGGTGAACACGGCGTCTACTCCAGGCAGCTGCGCATGCGCCAGCATCGTGCTGGCGATATTGCGCTCAAGGATCAATCGACGTGGCTCAGTAAGGCCGCTCGCCAGGGCATGGTCGCGAAAGCCGTGCCAGCGCCGTGTCGCGCGCGGATCAGTGCCGCCGATGAATGCTAGGGTCTTGCGTCCTTGCGCGACAAAGTGCTTGGCGACGGTTTCACCAGCCTGGTAGTTGTCGAAACCGGCCACTGCATCGATCGGAGACGCCGGCAACTCCCATGTTTCCACGACTGGTATGCGTGCATGCCGCAGCAGGCGAGCGCCCTCGTCCGTTGCGGGCGATCCGACCATAATGATCGCCTCTGGACGCCGCGACAGAAGTGCTGCCAGCATGCGATCCTCGCGCGCAGAATCGTAGCGCGATTGAGCGAGAATAACCGAGAAGCCGAGTGGTTCGAGCTCATCGGACAGGCCCTGCACCGTATCCGCGAAGATCGAATTCGCGATGGTTGGCACCAGCACGCCGATCGAATTGGTGCGCGCGCTCGCAAGCGCTCCAGCGACCAGGTTCGGCACATATCCGAGTTCGCGCATGATCTGCTCGATGCGCACGCGGGTCTTGGGGGCCACCAGATCAGGCGTGCGGAGCACGCGGCTGACCGTGATGGATGAAACACCAGCACGTTTGGCCACTTCCGATAATGTTGGCGGTGGCCCAGAAGGGCTTGCCTCAGGTTCAGTTGGAATCGAACTCATAGGTTCAGTTTCGCACAATTCTCGCTTGCGCGACCAAAATGTTAGCGGTAACATCCTCCTATGAAAGCGCTGTCATTTGTTATGTTAGCGCTAACAATGCGAAAAGGGAGAAGAGGCCAATGATTTCGGATGATCTGGTTCAGGCCTATCGGCGCGACGGCGTGATCGTCGTCCCCGAAGTACTCGACAAGGAGATGCTGGACCAAATTCGTGCGGTGCTTGCAGACCTAGTGGTCGGCGCTGCAGCTGTCACGGAGCACACTGACGTCTATGACCTTGAGCCTGGTCACAGCCCTGAGAGCCCGCGGGTTCGCCGGATCAAGGCGCCCCACAAAGTGCACCCAATCTTCGACGAGATCGTCCGCAGCCAGCCGGTCATCGAGATCCTGACCCAGCTGATCGGTCCGGGCCTTCGCCTGCACGGCTCTAAGCTCAACATGAAGTCCGCACAGTACGGCTCGCCGGTCGAATGGCATCAGGACTGGGCGTTTTACCCGCACACCAACGACGACATCCTGGCGATTGGCGTTCTCCTGGACGATTGCGACATCGAAAACGGGCCGATGCTCGTCACGCCCGGCTCGCACACCGGCGATACGATGTGGGACCACCACGACGATGATGGTCATTTCGCCGGCCTAATCGATCCGGACCTGATTCAGGATGAGATCAAGCGTGCGGTGGCGTGCATCGGTAGAGCGGGCAGCATGTCTTTTCATCACGTTCGCGCGCTGCACGGCTCGGCAACCAACACCTCCAACCGCCCGCGCAACCTCTTGCTCTATGAAGTTGCTGCCAGCGATGCGTGGCCGCTGATGGGCGTGAAGGACTTTGAGGAGTTCAACAGCCGCTTGCTCGCCGGCGGCCCTGTCATATCGCCACGGCTGACGAATGTGCCAGTGCGCATGCCGCTGCCGCCAGCGAAAAAGCAAGGATCGATCTACGAAACACAGTCTGCGTCGAAGAAATCCTACTTCACGCGCGTGGCCTAGGGCTGGGGAAGCCCGCAGGCCTCAATTGCACGCGGGCTTCGCACCTAAACGACAAAACAGGGACGGAAACAATGACAGCAGCCAAAGCCGGCGCCGCCGGCGATTCGCGTCTACGTGTGATCCTGGCCGCAAGCGTCGGGTCGGCGCTCGAATGGTACGACTTCTTCCTCTACGGCACGGCCGCAGCTCTGGTGTTCGGCGATCTCTTCTTCCCGAAGAGTGACCCCGTGGTCGGCACGCTGCTGTCTTTTCTGACCTTCGGCGTTGGATTTGTGGTGCGCCCGCTCGGCGGCCTCTTGTTCGGCGTGCTCGGCGATCGCTACGGGCGTAAGCCAGTGCTGGTCGCAACACTGCTGATGATTGGTATCGGCACTACGGCGATCGGATTTCTACCAACATATGCCCAGGTCGGCATCTGGGCTCCGATTCTGCTGGTTGCGATGCGCGTCATCCAGGGTCTTGGCGCGGGCGCCGAATATGGTGGCGCAGTGATCTATCTAGTGGAGAATGCGCCCCCCAAGCATCGCGGGTTCTGGGGAGGCTTTGCCCCGCTTGGTGTGTCGGTTGGCAATCTGCTCGCAGCCGGTGCCTTCGCATTAGTAACGATACTACCGCGCGAAGATCTGTTGAGCTGGGGCTGGCGTCTGCCGTTCCTCGCAAGCTTTGTCCTGATCCTGGTTGGAATTTTCGTCCGCATGCGCATCACCGAGACCCCGGTCTACACCGAAGCAGTGCTGGCGCGAGGTAAGGTCGAGAGCAACCCGGCTTTCGAAGCGCTGCGCCGTCATCCGCGCAACTTCTTTGTGGTGCTCGGCGCGCGTATGGCCGAGAACGGGCTTGGCTACTTTTTCCCGGTGTTCGGCTTAAGCTACGTCATCAACACGGTCGGCGTGCCGAAGGCGGACGCGCTCAGCGCCCTGATGCTCGCCTTCACTATCGAGCTGTTTGCGATCCTTGGTTTTGCGGCTCTGTCGGACCGCATCGGGCGGCGGCCTGTCTATATGTTCGGTGCTGTTGCCGGCGTTGCGCTCGCCTTCCCGTTCTTCTGGATGGTGGGCACCAAGCAATGGCTCTTCATTGCGCTCGCTTTCATCTTGGCTCGCGCCGTGGTGACTGCAGCGATGTTTGGGCCGCAGGCGGCCTATTTTGCAGAGCTGTTTCCGCCGCAGCGACGATTTGCCGGCTTTGCTTTCGCGCGCGAGCTCGGCTCATTGCTGGCCGGAGGCCCAGCACCGTTCGTCGCGACCGCGCTGGTCGCTGCCTACGGAAGCTGGTGGCCGGTTGCCTGCTACGCAATGCTGCTTGCTCTGTGCACGGTGGTCGCCATTTGGATCGGTCCAGAGACCTATCGCGAGGACATCGCGGCCGACACGCCAACCGAAGAAGTTGCGCCGGTTGGCCTCCCATTCCGAGTCTGATGAATGACGCAGAAGTTTAAGATCCTACAGTCGCTCTGGGCGATGGAGCGAAGATTGGTGGACGAACCGGAATGGCCGCTTCAAACCCAGCTCGCAATGATCCGCGATGCCGGGTTTGACGGCGCCGGTATCCGCTTCATCGATCCGGCTTTTGCTACAGAATGTACAGACTTCCTCCGCGCGCACGATTTGATCTGGCAGGCGCAATGCTATCCGAAGACGGTCGATGATCTAAAGCCCGTGCTCGAATTGGTGGCGCGTCTCGGCGCTGATCACATCAACTTACAGCCGGACGTTCGCCCGGATCGGCTTTCAGCCTGCATTCCCGTCTTGGAGGGCTGGCGTCGCCTGGCCGATCAGGCTGGAGTCTCGGTGCATGTCGAGACCCATCGCGATCGAATGACGACCGACCTATTCTTTACGCTTAAGCTTCTCGAATGCTTTCCCGATCTGAGGCTCACCGCCGATCTTTCACACTACCTCGTCGGCCGGGAGTTCGCTTGGCCCGTGGATGGCACCAATCATGCGCTAATCCATCGCATTCTGGATAATGCCTGGGGCATCCACGGACGGATTGCGAGTCGCGAGCAAGTGCAGATATCGCTTGGCTTCCCCCAGCATCGGGACTGGGTCGCTCTGTTCATGATATGGTGGGAGTACGGTATCCGTTCATGGAAGAAGCGCGCCGGTCCCGACGCCACGCTGACCTTTCTATGCGAGCTCGGCCCGGCCCCCTACGCGATCACCGGACCCGACGGTAAAGAACTCTCTGATCGATGGAAAGACGCATTAATGATGAAAGACATGATCCGAAGTTTGTGGGATCGGATCGCCGATTAAAGCACAGCAAAACCGACCATCTGCCGAAGTAATCCTATTTGCCAAGTGCCAAAGAATCGACCGACTTGGATCGGCCGCCAGCTTCCGGTGTGCAAGATGCGATCAAGCCGATGGTATCTCAGCACGCCGCCGCCGAGCTACATCTGCTCCGGAGTGGCAGCAGATCACGAGTTGGCTCGACAAATCGGCAATTCGTCAGAGACCTGCCCTCAGTTTAAACTCATCGGCAATGCGCTGAAGAACGAGCCTTTGGAGCTTATCGATACTCGGCGCCGCGATTCATCGAAGAGGAGCGTGACAACAAGACGAGGCCAGGAGCAGGCGTACGCACTAAGATGTACGCGTCCGGAGCCCGGTCCCGGAAAGATCGTTGCATAAGGCGCCCGGGATGTATCGCATTCCGTGGAAGATCCCTGGACTTAGGGCGTGAGCACAACCAGCCCCTCCTGACGGAAACGTTAGGGTCATCTCTGTGACATGTGCAGCCCCTAGCGCGATGTCTTCTTCAACCCGCTGAATGGCCTTTGCGGGATCAGACGTCAGCGGAAACGATCAATTCGATGGCTGACGGCAATATGAGCACAGGGACCGAAAGACGCTACGCTAGGACTGGCCCGCCGGACAGGATCCGGCGTGCGATGTCTTTCCGGTATGATCTCGCGGTACGCGTGACTAGATCCGCGATATGCCAAAGCTAAGCTCGATAAGTTGACGTCTTGTTACCGCCCTACCCGTCCTCACCACACCGCTGGCGCGCCGCATGGCCACGAACTTCGGACATGGGTGCTGCATCGATCGCCAATCGGTAGTGTGCGGGAGGTTCTGCAAAAGCTGAGAGGCTGAAGCGGTCATGGTAAGTCAGGTGGTTGCGAAAATCACCGCTCGGAGAGGAGCAAGGACCACCATGACCGTGACGAAGATTAAGACGGATGTCTCTGCCGTCAAACAGCTTTTGGCGTCGGACAAGGAGTTCCTCAAGCCGCTGATCCAGGCCGCGGTGCAGGAGACGCGGGAAGCCGAGATGGCGGAGACGCTGGGCGCGGAGAATGGGGAACGCACCGAAGCGCGGCTCGGCTATCGCTCCGGCTACTACACGCGCTCGCTGATCACCCGGGTCGGCAAGATCGAGCTCAAGGTGCCGCAGGACCGCCAGGGGCGGTTCTCGACCGAGCTGTTCGAGCGCTACCAGCGCTCGGAGAAGGCGCTGGTTGCGGCCCTGGCCGAGATGTACGTGCAGGGCGTCTCGACCCGGAAGGTGAAGCAGGTCACCGAGGAACTGGGGGGCCATGCGTTCTCGGCCTCGGCGATCAGCGCCATCAACAAGCGGCTGGATGCCTCGCTGAAAGCCTTCTGCGAACGTAAGCTGAGAGAGCCGTTCCCTTATCTGATCCTGGACGCCCGCTATGAGCGGGTGCGCGACGACGGGATTATCGCGAGCCAGGCGGTGCTGATCGCGATCGGCGTCTACTGGGAAGGTCGGCGTCAGGTGCGTGCGGTTGAGCTCGCCAACCGGGAGAGCCGATCGAGCTGGAAGGAGTTTTTGGAAGCGTTGAAGGCCCGCGGCCTTCACGGCGTCGAGTTCGTCGTCTCCGACGATCACCCGGGGCTGAAGAAGGCGATCGCCGAAGTCCTCACCGGCGTGTTCTGGCAGCGCTGTTACGTGGGGTCGTTGAAAAAGCTGCAATTGGCTGATTCCGTTCTCGTCGGCGATTCGCGATTGGCGGAGCAAACGAGATGCTGGGGCGCAAGGAGCGGGATCAGTTGGAGCTCTTCATCACTGGCTCGCTCAGACAGCTCGTCCCAGATGAGCACGTGCTGGCACGGGTCGATCGTGTGCTCGACCTATCTTGGCTAAGGGAAGAGGTCTCCGACTGCTATAGCGCGAACGACGGTCGGCCAGGCATCGATCCGGAGGCCGCGGTCCGCCTGATGCTCGCGGGTCTGCTCACCGGCATCGTGCACGATCGCAAGCTGATCCGAGAGGCTCAGGTTAACATCGCCATTCGCTGGTTTGCTGGTTATGGCCTGCATGAGCAGCTACCGCACCATTCCAGCCTGACGCGCATCCGCCAGCGCTGGGGCGAAGAGCGATTCCGTAGGATCTTTAAACGCACGGTCCAGGCCTGTCTGAAGGCCAAGATCGCAACAGCCGAAGTGGTTCACATCGATGCGTCGCTAATCCGCGCCAACGTGAGTTGGGATAGCCTCACCGAGCAGCATGTGGTGGATGTGCTGAGCGAAAATCAAAGCGAAGATGAAAGCGAGGATGAGAGAAAGGGCCGGCAAAGCGGGAAGTACAAAAAGGTCTGCACGACTGATCCCGATGCGACAATGGCTACGAATGCCCGAAACCGGCGGCTGGAGCCCGCTTACAAGCAGCACACTGCCGTCGATGACAAGGTCGGTGTCATTCTGGATGTCGCGGTCACGACTGGACAAACGAACGAAGGAGAGATGATCGAGCCGCAAGTCGATGAGGTCGAAGCGATTACGGGCATCGACATCAAGGTCGTCACCGCCGATGCGGGCTATGCCTACGCTAAAGTCTACGGCGCGCTCGAGCGGCGCGGCATTGATGCCCTCATCCCAGCTAAAGCCGAACCAATCAAGAGTCGCGTACCGCTCAGACGCTTCCGGTACGATGCCAAGAACGACATCTTGAAGTGCCCGCGAGGACGTATCTTGCGCCCCGCGCGGCCCATCAAGCACGGCCGTTTCTTTTACTCGAAGGCGAAGGATTGCACCCGGTGTCCGCTCAAGGGGGATTGCCTATCCAAAGGGCGGGTTAACAAAGCGGTCGTTGTCGGTGACCATTATCCGGCACTGCTGCGCCCCCGCCGCCGTCGCGAGCGATGGAGTAAGCAGGATCGACATCTCTATCAACGCCATCGCTGGCGCTCAGAGGGCCTCCACGGCGAAGCCAAAACTTGGCATGGGCTGGCGCGCGCCGTACGGCGCGGTCTACCGAATATGAAGATCCAGGCCTACCTGACGGCCGCCGCCATCAACCTCAAGCGGCTGGCAACCGCTCTCCTTGCGCTTATTCTGTCTTGGATTGTCCCTCATAATGCGTTTGCGGCTTCAGATAGCGCCGTAGCGCGGGCTTTGACGCGAGGGCCATGATAGGCCGGTCGCTGCATCGCGCGAATCTATGGGCCACTTCTTCAACGACCCCTACGTGCACTTCCTCAGAAATGCGCTCGACTACGTGCCGCGCCGGGTCGACGACGATTGTCTGCTCGAGCTGCGCTGGATGTACGACCGGCGTGATCTTGGCGAGGTGCGGCGCGATCTGGCGGCGTGGCTCGGCAAATGGGGCGGCAAATACCCCAAGCTCACCGGCTGGGTCGAGGAGAACATCGAGGAGACGCTCACCTACTTCCGTCTGCCGCTGGTGCACCGCAAGCACATGAAGTCGACCAACATGCTCGAACGTCTCAACGAGGAAATCCGGCGGCGCACCTATGTGGTGCGAATCTTCCCCAACGCCGAGAGCTGTTTAAGGCTGGTGCGGGCGCTGACCGTCGAGCGCCACGAGGCCTGGCTCGAGGATCATCGCTATCTCAACATGGATCTGTTGAAGGAGTACAAGAAGGAGGCGTTACGCCAAGCGGCCTGACGATGCTCAGGCCCACCAAGGGGATGCACGCCACCCCTCTCCGCCGCCGTCGCTCGCCAGCGCTCCGCTTTGGGCAAGCGAGCGACGGCGGCTCCGAGGGGATGGCTCGGCCGGACCCCATGATCAATTTTGCTGAACTTGACGCACAGAACTCGCCAATCGCCGTCAGGGGGGTAAGCCTCACGATTTCGGCTGCGCGAAACACCATTAGGCAGGCCCAGTCACACAGACGCCGAGGTAATACCTCTGGCACCGGGGGGCCGGGAGGTACCCCTTCTCGCGAAGGCGCAAGCGCGCCTTGGGGTGTAGGGCTGGCCGCATTGGGAGAACATCATTTGGGCCTACGAGGCCAACTCTAGGCCGCCGGGAGAGCGAAAGAGAATGTTGCCCCTCCCTCTGGTGCATTGATAACAGTTAGCTCGCCACCATGCTCGCGCACGATTCCGTAGCTGATCCAAAGGCCGAGCCCCGTGCCCTCTCCAACGCGCTTGGTCGTAAAGAACGGCTCAAATATGCGACCGATGTTCTGCTGTTCGATCCCCGGCCCGTTATCGGACAAACGAATCAGGATCTCGTTTTGATTGCGGCGAGCCGATATCTCTAGCCGCGGCTCCGGCGTGCCGCGCGTGGCGTCAATTGCGTTTTCGACGAGATTTACGATAACCTGGTGGAGCTGCCCTTCATTCCCGCAAGTCCAAAGATCCGCGTCGATGTCCATGTGAATGTCGAGGCGGACCTGCTTCGTGCGGACTGCCCACAGCACGGCGGTGTTGATCAGAGGCTCGATGTTGACGCGATCAACCTCCCCGAGCTTGCTGAAGGAAAGCCGGCGTAAGTTCTTTACAATTTCGCTAATGCGCACCGCGCCTTCCATTGTCCCGTCCAGGAGCGGGCCGAGATCCTCTAGAATGGCGTCAATGCGGAGGCTTTTCTTCAAGGCAGCAGCTTCGGAGCTCATCGATGCGCCGTGGACGGCATCAAGGTAGGATGTCAGCGCGGTGCGATAGCGCATCAAGGTGTGCACGTTCCCATAGACGAAGCTGATAGGATTGTTAAGCTCGTGAGCGACACCAGCCACCAGTCGGCCGAGACTTGCCATCTTCTCCTGTTCTACCAATTGACGCTGCACCCGCTGTAGCTCCTGATGAGCCGTGTGTAATGCTTCATAGGCTCGGCGAAGCTCGCCGATCGGCCTTCCAGTCAGAACCACGCCGATGAAGCGGCCCCGATGGTCGTGTCGGGGCGAGCTGTTGATTGCGAACAGGTCTGAGCTGCCGCCTTTGGTCAAGAAACGGAGTTCGCCATCCACAACCTCGGACGGGCTACGAGGCTTGAGAAGCGACATGAGCTTGGCGCCATCGGCAGCATCAATGATGTCTGCCATTGTCCAGCCGACGATCTCGTCATTGGCGCGGTCAAGCGTGCGCTGTAAAGCGGAGTTGACCTGCTGGACTTGGCCTTTCGCGTCGCAAACGATGAGGATATCAGAGACAGATTCGATGACGTTGGTGACAAACGCTTGAGCTTCCTCGAGCTCGGCATTCTTGTGTTCGAGATCGACCTCGTAACGCAATAGGTCGGAATAGACCTCGTCCATCTTGCGGATGACCTCGATCCAAGCGCCCTCACGCTCGTGGTCGAACTCGATAGCGCCGCGGTTGCTGATCAACTTGAGCAGCGAGTCGGATCCGTCAGGAGAATGCGTCGCCTTTGCCATTTTTTCTCAAATCATACCTGGACAGCTTGTTCCGCAGGCCTACCCGGGACAGCCCGAGCTCGCTGGCAACCCGGCTGATATTGCCCTCATATTTCTCCAGGGAGCTGATGATAACCGACTTCTCGAGGTCCTCCACCCTGTCCTTCAGGCTCGCTGCGCCGTTCAGCTTCTGAATGACCTCCGTGGCGGTCCGCCTGCCGTTGCGCCGGCCGAGCAGCGTGGGAGCACTCAATTCGTCCGAGTCAGCCAGCACAGCCATACGCTGGATCTCGTTCTGCAGTTCGCGCACGTTCCCTGGCCAGGGGTATTTGACGAAGCCCTCAAGAGCAGCCGAGGCAAAACGCAGACCGGGCCGGTTGAAGGAAGTCTTGACTTGAGACAGTACTCCTTCCGCGATCAAGGGTACATCCATCGGCCGCTCGCGAAGCGCTGGCATGTGGACCGGGAACGCTGCCAACCGATAATAGAGATCACGGCGGAAGCGGCCCGCCTCCACCTCGGCCTCAAGATCCCGATTGGTGGCTGCCACCACACGGACGTCGACTTTCCTTACACGTTGGGCGCCGAGCGGACGGATCTCGCTCTCCTGCAGCACACGGAGCAGCTTCACCTGAAACGCCGGCGAGGTCTCTCCGATTTCATCAAGGAAGATGGTACCGCCATCGGCAACTTCGAACAGACCAATGCGATCCTGGTAGGCGCCAGTGAAAGCGCCCTTCTTACACCCGAACAACTCGCTTTCGAGAAGCTCGTCAGGCAGCGCCCCACAGTTCTCAACGACGAAAGCCTTACCGGCTCGGGCGGAGCCATAGTGGATCGCGCGTGCCAGCAGCTCTTTGCCGGTTCCGGACTCGCCCGTGATCAGCACGGAGATGTCGTATTCGGCCGCCCGCCGGCCGAGTTCAATGACCGCATGCATCGGGCTGTCCGGGGCGTGCACAATTCGGTTGAAGTCATAGAGATGCTTGGCTGCACCGCGCTTGACCGAAACGACCCTCTTGATGTGCTCGGGCGTTGCTTTGACGTCGACCCCTGCGGTCTCTGTCTCCTTCTGAAGCCGATAGAGCTGGACCGCCTCCTTGACGATGTCGATCAGCCGGTCCGGCTGCCAGGGCTTGGTGATATATTGATAGATGCCCGCCTCATTGAGCCCTGCGATGATGTCGTCCGATTCCGAATAGCCGGAAATGATCATGCGCACCGGATCCGGCCAGAGCTCGCGCACCCGCTTGAGGAAACTGACGCCGGATTCGTGCGGCATGCGCTGGTCGCAGATGATGGCGTGGACGATCTCCCCTTCGAGCAGCTTTTCAGCGTCTGCTGCGCTGCCGGCGCAGAGTACCTCAAAATCCTCGTTGAGGACGCGGCGCAGCGCCTCCTGTGACCTGACCTCGTCGTCGACTACCAAAATGGTACCCTGGAAGCTCATGTGCGCACCCCCATGCGGGTAGATTTGTCGAGCGCGCGGGGCGACCTATGGGGTGCGATTGTGAGTGGCGTGCGCGACTTCGGCACCTTGTGGATGAAGTTGTAACGGGCGACGTGGTAGCTCGGATCGAATCCGTAGAAATTAAGCCGCATCCGCCGCAGCTCCTCGTCTCGATAGGCCTGCAAGGGCTTGTAGGCGTCGTCCGCTGCGCGACGTCGCTGCTTGTCAGCAAGACGCGCCGCAAAGCGTTCATCTGCCGCCATGGCCGCGGCAAGGCTCATGAGGCGGCCCTCCGCCAGCTCCCCGCCCGACAGAGCACGATCGATGATGCCAAGGCGCCCCGCCTCGGCCACGCCCATCGGCAGGCGGCATTGCGTGATCCGGGTGGCGTTCGCTGCACCCGCGCGGCGCGGCAGAAGATAAGTCCAGTATTCCGAGCCGAAGAGATTGCCCATGTCCTTATAATGTGGATTCAGGACGACCTGATCGCTGGCCCAGACCTCATCGGCAGCGAGACTTAGGAATACACCGCCCGCGCCGGCGTTGCCGCGAATGACGGAAACGACGAGCCGATCAGTGGTCTCGATGACCGTGTGCGCGAGATCGTCGATCGCATTGATGTTGCGCAAAGACTCGTCCGCAGCGCTGTCGGCCGCCTCGATCTCGGCGAGGTGAATGCCGTTGGACCAGTAATCGCGCCCACCGGTCAGGAGAAGCACCTTGGTTGGGCGGGCCAGCGCGGCTCGGTAGGCGTTCAGCAACGCTTCGCAGTCAGAGGTCGCCATGGCACCGTTGTAGAAGGAAAACTGCAACTCGCCGACCTCGCCTTGCTCTCGATATCGTATGGGAGCATAGCCACAATCGGGTCGGTACGGCAGGCGCGTCGCCTGCTCCGCAAAGACCTTTGCTGCGGATCGTTTCAGGCTTTTCGGTGTAAGCTGCCGCACATGGCCGATCCAGACGGCACCATCGACCGTGGCCCGGGCCAAGGCTCCATCGCAATGCGCCACAATGGTGCCGGGCACCCCGGAGATGCCGCGCGCCTCGTGGGCGTCGAACAGCCTGACATCTTTGAAGAACAGGCTGTCGACCAGGCCCGGCATTCCGTCCGCACTGTTGATCTTGCGCAGCACGGTCTCGCTCGTGTCGTGCTGCCAGTCGATTACCCGGTCGGCCTGCCGGCAGGGCCCGCGCACGCGAATGCGGGGATCATCGGCGGGCATCGGCGACGGTGTCGGCCGTCCGGCTTCGATTGCTGCAATGGCTTCGAGCACCGCCGCGACCGCGCTCGTCGTCACCTCGTTGCGGTAGACGCTGGATTTTGCCGCGCGCCGCATCGGGAAGGTTCTGAAAGCCCAGATCGGGCCAGCGTCGAACTCGCCGTCGGCCTGAAGCACAGTCAAGCCCCACTTGGGAACACCTTCCAGAATCGCCCAGTCGAGCGCCGCCGGACCGTGGTCGCCGGGCGGACCGGGATGGACGATCAGGCAGCGCACGCTGCGCCAGACATCCTCGGGGATTGCGCGCTTGAGGAACGGCGCGATCACCAGATCCGGCTGATACAGCGCCACGCTTTCGCGCGTAACGTCGGCGTGGATATCCAGCTCGACCGAGACCTCGTGGCCACCCTCCCTGAGCTCGACATGAAGCCGTTGCGTTAGGCTGTTGAAGGAGTGCGTGAGAAGCAGGATGCGCATGACCGGCCTCAGCAGATCCTCGGCAGTTGTTCGCCCGACAACCAGTCGACGATCCGGCCACCGCCAAAGCTCGTCGCCATCTGCACGAAATGGTGATCGTCGGCCACGGCCTCGCCGATGTCGGCCGCATCACAGCCGAGCGGATGCGCGCGCATCGTCGCGAGCACGGTAGCGGCCGCCTCGGGCGCCACAATTGCAACCAGCTTGCCTTCGTTGGCGACATAGAGCGGGTCTAGGCCCAGCAACTCGCAGGCCGCGGCCACGCCCGGCTTCACCGGGATCGCCTCCTCCTGCACACGGAAGCCGAGGCCAGACTGCTGGGCGATCTCGTTGAGCGCGGCGGCCAGCCCGCCGCGCGTCGGATCGCGCATCAGGCGGATGCCCTTTCCGCCTGCCGCGACCATCTTTGCCACGAGATCATGCAGCGAGGCTGAGTCCGAGACGATCTCGGTCTCGAAGGCGAGGTTCTGCCGCTTCGACATGATGGCGACGCCGTGATCGCCGAGCGTGCCGGAGATCAGGACCCGATCGCCGACGCAGGCCTTCTCGGCAGAGAGATCGAGGCCATCGGGCACGACGCCGACGCCGGCGGTCGAGATGAAGAGACCGTCGGCCTTGCCACGCTCGACGACCTTGGTATCGCCCGTGATGATATTGACGCCGGCCGCGCGCGCCGCCTCGCCCATGGATTCCGCGATCATCTTCAGGTCGGAGAAGCGAAAGCCCTCCTCGATGATGAAGCTCGCCGAGAGATAGAGCGGCCGCGCGCCGGCCATAGCGATGTCGTTGACCGTGCCGTGCACGGCGAGCGAGCCGATATTGCCGCCCGGGAAGAACAGCGGCGAGACCACGTAACCATCGGTCGTCATGACCATGCGCCCGGCTGCGACATCGAAGGCCGATTGGTCATTGCCGCGCGCCAGCCATTCGTTGCCGAAGGCCGAGTGGAAAAGAACCGAGATCAGCTGTGCCATCGCGCGGCCGCCGGAGCCGTGGGAAAGGTCTACGCAGCCGTTCTTGATGTCGAGCTTGCGTTGATGGGCCTTCATGATGCCCGCCTCTGCTGATGGTCGCGGAAGCGGCCATAGGTCCAGTGCGCAGCGCAGGCGCCCTCGGACGAGACCATGCAAGACCCCATCGGCGTTTCCGGCGTGCAGACTGTCCCGAACAGCTTGCAATCGACCGGTTTCTTCACCCCGCGCAGGATGGCGCCGCATTCGCAGGCCGGATTGTCGGCAACGCGGAGCTCCTTCATGTCGAAGCGCGCTTCGGCATCGTATTTCGCGAAAGCGCGCTTGCTTCAGGCCGCTATAGGGTACCTGCCCTAGCCCGCGCCATTCGAACTGGTTGCGCAGCTCGAAAATGTCGGAGACCTCCTCCTTGGCGCGCAGATTGCCGTCGCGGTTCACTGCGCGGCTGTACTGGTTCTCGACCTCGTGCCGGTTCTCGTTGACCTGCCGCACCAGCATCAGGATCGCCTGCATCATGTCGAGGGGCTCGAAGCCCGAGATCACCACCGGCTTGCCGAATTCTTCCGCGAAGAACTCGTAAGGTGCCGTCCCGATAATGGTCGAGACATGCGCAGGTCCGACAAAGCCGTCGATCTCGACCCGGCCGATGTTGCGAATATCCGGGCTCTCCAAGATGTTCTGCATCGCCGGCGGCGTCAGCACGTGGTTGCAGAAGACGCTGAAATTGGCGAGCTGCTTCTTTTCGGCCAAACGGATCATGACCGCGGTGGGCGGCGTCGTCGTTTCGAAGCCGATGGCGAAGAATACGATCTGGCGCTCCGGATTCTCCTCGGCTATCCTGAGCGCATCGATGGTGGAATAGACCATGCGGATGTCGGCGCCGTGCGCCTTTGCCTTCAGCAACGACGCGCCTTGCGAGCCCGGCACGCGCATCAGATCGCCATAGACGCAGAAGATGATTTCGGGCCGTTCGGCCAGTCGGATCGCCATGTCGATGCGCCCCGCCGGCAGTACGCAGACCGGGCAACCCGGACCGTGGATCATCCGCACGTTTTTGGGCAGCATGTCCTCCAGGCCATAACGCGAGATCGCATGCGTGTGGCCGCCGCAGAATTCCATGAAGCGATAGGCGCGCTGCGGGTCCGCCTCGGACTGGATCGCTTTCGCAAGCCCGAGCGCGATCTCCTTGTCGCGGAACTCGTCGGCATATTTCATGGCAGGGCTCCCAAGGCCTCGGCGCTAAGCTCGCGCAGCAATTCCACCGTCCGTTGCGCCTCCTCTGGATCGATCTTGGTCAGCGCGTAGCCAACATGGATGATCACGTAGTCGCCGATGGCGAGATCCTCGATGAGCGCGACGGAGATCTCCTTGCTGACGCCGTCGATGGACACAATGGCCATGTCGTCAGGCAGGAGCTTTGTCACCTCGGCGGGTATGGCAAGACACATCAGGCGGTTCCTTCCAAGCCTTGGTGTTCGAGAAGTTGCAGCGCCGCGACCCAGGCCTGACCCAGGCTCAGGCCGCCATCATTCGGCGGCAATTGGCGCGGCAAGAGCGGGGTAAGCCCGGCAGCGATGCACCCGCGCGATATCCCTGCGCTGAGGCTCGCGTTGAGGAAGCAACCGCCGCTCAAGGCGACGGTCGCAAGTCCGGTCTCACGAGCCGCTTGGGCGATCCAATCGACGCAAGCGGCAGCGAAGGTGCCGTGAAACAGCTCGGCCCCGTCGGTGGGATCCGGCGCATCGACCACCAGACGGTCGAGCAATGGGAGCAGCGACAGCGCGCCATTCTCGATCACCCAGCCGTCGGACACAACGCGCGGCTTGCGGACCCGCGCCTCGAGCTTCATGGCAGCCTCGCCTTCGTAGCTTTGCACGGTGCAGACCCCGAGCAGCCCTGCGGCCGCGTCAAACAGCCGGCCGGCGCTGGTTGTGGTGGGCATACCGGATTGCTCGAGCAGAGCCGACAGGCGCACGGCCGGCGGCTGTGCCGCAAAGCGAGACGCGATCGCGTCGCCGCGCCGAAGCGCGTGCAGCACGCTGGCGGCCATCCGCCACGGCTCGCGCGCGACCCGATCGCCGCCCGGCATCTTCAGCGGCGCCAGATTCCCGAGCCGCCGGAAGCGCGCACCTTCGCAGGCAAGCAGTTCGCCTCCCCAATTGCCGCCGTCGCTGCCGTAGCCGAACCCGTCGAGCACTAAGGCCAGCACCGGACCCGCGATGCCATGCTCCGCCATCACCGAGGCCGCATGGGCGTGATGGTGCTGGACAGCGATCAGCCTGTTCCCGCGTGCCTCGGCGAAACGGGTCGAGGCCATGTTCGGATGCAAGTCGTGGATCAGGGCGACAGGCTCGACGTCGAGGGTAGACAGCAGATGGTCCACAGTTTCCTCGAAGAATCGGACGCTTTCTGCGGTGTCGAGGTCGCCGATGTGCTGGGAGACAAAGGCCTCGTTGCCGCGCGTCACCGTCACGGTCGACTTCAGCGCTCCGCCGACGGCGAGCAGGGGCGCCACCGAGCGCGTAAGCCGGATAGGCTCCGGGACATAGCCTCGCGCACGCCGAATGAACTGGGTCCGGCCGGCAACCACCGCCGTCACGGAATCATCGGCGCGGGTGAGAATGTCGCGGTCATGCGTGACAATGAGATTGGCGATGCCGGCAAGTCGTTGCTCCGCTTCGCGATTGTCGATCAGCAGCGGCTCGCCGCTGAAATTGGCGCTGGTTGCGACAATTGCCCAGCTCTCGCCTGCCTGCGGGTGCGCCGAGTTCAGCGCATCAAAGATCAGATGATGCAGCGGTGCGACCGGCAGCATGACGCCTATCCGCGCCAGCTCCGGCGCGATTGACGGTGCAAGCCGACCGCGCGATGTCAGCAACACGATCGGCCGCGGCAGCGACTCGAGCAGCGCAAGTTCGGCAGCGTCGGCCTCGGCGAACTCCGCGGCTGCCTCCAGCGTGCCGGCCATGACAGCAAAGGGTTTCTGATCGCGCTGCTTGCGCAGGCGCAGTTGCCGCACGGCCGCATCATTGCGGGCATCGCAGATGAGCTGATAACCGCCGAGGCCCTTGATCGCGACAATCTTGCCGCCCGCGACGGCGGCAGCGATCTCGGCGATGCCATGGCTGAGCCGCGGCCCGCATCGCGGGCACGCAATCGCCTCGGCATGGAAGCGGCGACTGACGGGGTCAGCATAATCAGCGGCGCAGGCTACGCACATCGCAAAGGGCTTCATTGCGGTGGCCGGACGATCATAGGGCAGCCGCTCGGCGATGGTGTAGCGCGGACCGCAATGCGTGCAGTTGATGAAGGGATAGCGGTGGAATCGGCTTGCCGGATCGAACAGCTCGCTCAGGCATTCCTGGCAAGTCGCGGCGTCCGCCACGATGCGCGTCGACACCCTACCCTGCTCGCTGGCGCGAATCGAGAACTCCTCGGTGGCGGCGGCGCCGATCGGCTGAACCGAGATCTCGTCGATCCTGGCAAGCGGCGGCTTTTCCAGTGGCAGCGCGGCGACGAAATCGGACGCCCGCTCGCCTTCGACTTCGATAAGAACGCCGTTCGGATCGTTGGCGACGAAGCCGCCGAGGCGGTAGCGGGTGGCGAGACCATAGACGTAGGGACGAAAGCCGACGCCCTGCACGGCGCCACGCACATGCAGGCGCAGCCGCCGTCCGTCCCGCGCTGTGGCCTGGTCGCTCATCCTCACTCCGCTACCGTGATCTCGTCCGGCTTCGCCTTCGAAGCCCGCTTGCGGAGCCAGGCATAGAAGGCCGGGAAACCTTCGCCGGTGCGCGCCGACACCGTCAGCACCTCGATCCTGGGATTGACCCGCCGCGCATATTCGATGGTCCTGGCGAGGTCGAAATCGAGCACGGGCGCAAGATCGATCTTGTTGATCAGCATAAGCGCGGAGGCTGCGAACATGTCCGGATATTTCAGCGGCTTGTCCTCGCCTTCCGTGGTCGAGAACACCACGATCTTGCAGGCTTCACCGAGGTCGAATGCCGCCGGACAGACGAGATTACCGACATTCTCGATGAACACGACCCCACCGTTCAGCCAGGGCAGCCGGTCATAGGCTTCCCCGACCATGGCCGCGTCGAGATGGCAGCCCTTTCCGGTGTTGACCTGGATCGCCGGCACGCCGGTTGCGCGGATGCGCTCGGCATCGTTGGAGGTTTGCTGGTCGCCCTCGATCACGCCGATCGGGAAACTGTCCTTCAGCTCACTGACGGTGCGGACCAGCAGCGAGGTTTTGCCGGCTCCGGGGCTCGAAACCAAGTTGAAGGCGAGCACGTCGTCGGCACGGAAGCGAGCGCGGTTGTCGGCGGCGAGCCTGTCGTTCTTGCCGAGAATATCGCGTTCGATCTGGATGATGCGATCGCTGCTCATGCCCGCGATCTGTTGGCCGGCGGCATTTGCACTGCAGTCGAGCAGGCCCGTATCGCCAGGCCCATGATCGTGGCTTCCGTCGTGATGGTGGTGGTGATGGTGACCGGGGCCATGGTGGTGATGATGACCGCCATGAGCGTGGTCGTGATCCTGATTATGACCATGATCATGATCATGCGTATGTTCGATGGACGCTTTGCCGTCGCTGCAGCCGCAGACCGTACACATCAGTCGACCTCCAGTTCCTTCACACGCATCTCTTCGCCGCCGGTGACCTGCAATTGATAGCTGCCGCAGGATGGACACGGCTCGTAGCGCTGCTTGATCTCGACGTTTTGCGAGCAGGCCATGCACCAGGCCGTGCCCGGCGTCGCGATGATCTCAAGCCTTGCGCCTTGCGCGATAGTCCGCGCCGCGACGGCCTCGAAGCAGAATTTCATTGCGTCCGGCGCGACATGGCTGAGCGCACCGATCTCCAAACACACCGCCTTCACCCGCAAGAACGAGCGCTTGCGCGCCTCCTCCTCGACGATACCGATGATGCCCTCGCACAAGGCCATCTCATGCATGGCTGGCCTCGCGGAAGCTGAGGCTGAATCCGACGCAGGGGTCGAACGCGCCGACAAGTGTCCGCACCGCGTCTTGGCCCTGCCGGCCGGCGGAGAGCAACGCGCCCTTGAGGCTTCGCACCAGCGGTCCGCGTCCGTGAAAATTCCACTCGGTCGGAGCGAGATATTCGAAGCGGACGATACGTCCCTCCTCATCGAGCTTAACCGCGTGATGGAGCCGGCCCCGGGCGCATTCCACTGCCGCTGCGCCCCGGCGCTCGCCGAGCCGATAACTCGCAACGACGCCATTATCGGGAGCGTCCCGCCTGGCGTCCAGCCAACAGGTGAGCCGGGCGATCTCGCCGATGCGCGCTCTCACGCGCGCGGCGCCGCTAGCACCTGCGGACAAAATCTGCTCGCGCTGCGCCCGCCGCGCCCAGACGCCCGTTTCCGGAACCCTCCCGCAGAGTTCCGGCGCTTCGGAATAAGCCGTCCCTTCAGCCATGAGGCGCGTCACGATCTCAAGATCGTCAGCGGGGGTCAGAAAGAATTGGTCGGCCGCCGGCAATGACAGCACCTCACGATCGCAGCGCGTCAGATAGGCGGAAAGTACGCTGCCTGGCGCCGGAGGCTGGTGTTCACCCGAAATTCCGAGCGCGCGGAGCGCAGCCTTGACGTGTGCAATGACATCGCGGCGCACGGCTTCTGGCACGGTTTCAACCGCACCACTGAGAGTGGTGCTCGCCTGTATCATGCTTCGCACTGCGGGCGCGCTCTCCTGATCGAGTTCGAGGCCTGCGACGAACAGGCCGCGTATCAATTCAGTCAAGCGCTCGGCGACAACCGCCGTGAGACGATGCATCGCTATCGGCTTGGTCATTTCCAGCCCCTGCGCCGCCTCGATTGCCGAGAGGAAGGCCACTTGGTGGGCGACCGAGCATAAGGAGAACAGGCGCGGCAGCACAGGGATGAGCGCGCTTGCCGGCTTTCCGGCAAACAACCTCGTTAGGGGAGGCCGGCTCCGTGGCCGGATAGCAACGTCCGAAATTGTGGTACCAGTGAGCCACACCGTTATGTCAATCTCGTTTCGAAAGGGGCGACTCATCCCGGCCGCTCCGTCAAGGTACCGCGCAGGAAGCTCCGGCGATCAATCGGAGTCGTCGGTGGTTCGCGCCGGCGGACCGCCTCCTCGCTGTCGGCCGGCAGCATCAGCTCGGCAAGAGCGGCTTCAGCTGTTGCTCGCGCCGATGCCATGTCCGCAAATTGGAACATTGGCGAGAACAGCGAGCAGCTTGCGATGCGGCCCATCTGCACCTCGCTGAGGGTAAATTCGATATCACCGGCTGGAAAGCGAATACGGACGGTCGCGCCCGACCTATCCCCAGCGGCGCTCGCCGGCATCACCACGTTCATGAACCAAGGAGTGACCATGATGCCGACAAACGTTCCCTCGAAGCGACGGAAACCAATGGCCTCAACATCGAGGGCATCGTTGTAAATGGGCAAATCGCGCATCGCGCGCTCGCCGATCTGGCGATACATTCCTGCCAATAGCTCGCCCCATGTCACCGCGTCGGCGTCGCTGGGAGAGCTCGGCGCGCTGGCAGTCATGTTTCGATCGCCATGAACTTCGATTTCGGGGCGTCGCAGTTCGGACATCGCCACTCCTCCGGCAGAAGTGAGAACGGTGTGCCGGGTGCAATCTGCGCCACCGCATCACCATCGGCCGGATCATAGACGGTCCAACAGATGCCGCATTCAAGCCGCGCAGCCTCAGTGACGTCTTGGCGCACGCCAAAGTTCTCAAAGGCGCTCATTTGAAATATGCCTCAATGATTTCTTGGAGCCGTTCGGCGGAATCCTCGAAATCTTCGTCTGCAGCAAGCGCAACCGTGGGTACCCCGCCGACTTCCAGCGTGTCGAGGATGATGGTGTCCATGGCGTTGAAAAACTGCACCGACCAGACATTGCGAATGCCAGTCGACAGCACCCGACAGGTGCCATAGCCGCGCGAGACAAGCTGGATCGGCCCGTTCCGAATAGTCTCCTGCAAAAAGCTCATATCCACCGGGCTCATCGGCAACAGAGTGAAATTGATGATCTGCGAGCGGATGCCAGGACGCCAGGCTAGCGCCCGCTCGCGGATCTCGGCGAGCACCGGTAGGACGTTCATGGCGCCTTCAGGGGCCTGTCCGATTTCGAAATCGGCGGCCGTCAAATCGGCTGCTGCGCGTCTGACGATCTCGGGAACGGCGCCCACTTCAATATATTCGGAAGCCGCGTTAGTTTCGAGCCTGACACGCCAGATTCCTGCGAGCACCGATTCTTGAATCTGCGCCAGCGATCCGTCCGGCAGCGCCACGACACCGCCGACCTCCCCCTCGCCGAGAACATCGGCAACAAGCTTGCTTTCGAGATCGTTGAGATTGCCGAGCCGGAAGAGTTGCGAGGGTGCGTCCGCCCTTTGATCTGCAATGGCCTCCGCAATGTTGGAGAGCAGCGTGACGGCTTTGGGGCAGTTCTTAGCGAGCTCGACACTGTCTAACGTTGCGAGTCTTGCTAGTGCGCCGGCCGCCGTCAGGCTGCCACTTGAAGCATTGAGACTCTCTTCCCCGATCGGGAACACGCTGACGGGTTGCTCGGCGCCTTCCGGCGCATCCCAGAATCCGACCTTCATAGCTCGACACCTTTTGCGCGATGCTGGGGAATAATGGTAACGGCAACGGGTGCGCTTTGCCCGCGCGGGCGGTCGATCAGCTTATTGATGCGGTCGACATAGACCGACCAATCCTGGATCTTGGCGATCAGCCCCAGCGTCTCGCCCTTGGCCACAAAGATAAGGGTCGGCTGCACGCGCACCCCGAAACGTTCGCCCAGCGCCTGTTCGGCATGGGGTGCGATGATCGCGGCGCGCAGGCGGCCTCCGAACGCCGTAACCAGCTCAGGCAGCACCACGGCGACATCGATGGCCTCCGGAAAACGGTTGGGATTACCCGCCGATAGCAGCACGGCGACAGCACCGGCTTGGTCGGCATGTTTAAGAAAATGATCGACCGTCGCGGCATCGACCTCATTCAGGCCATGCCGACTGAGATCATGCCGTCCTACCTGGAATTCCATTAGACCTCCCAAAACAGACTTATCTTTCTGATCGGGGTAGTGTTAGCAAGCTGTGTGCCAGGGACAGTCAGGATGTATGATCTTGAATTCACTACCCTATTTTCAGCGCTCTCAAGCCGAGTGGATGCGAATGATAAGCGACTTTCCACTAAAAGCGAAAGCGTTCTTTCCAGACTAGAAACCTGGCGAGCACCTTGGCCAGCGGCCGAGGTCAGCCGGCCAAGTCACTCCAGGATGACAACCCGCTTAATCAGTCAGGAGGTGCGCAGGCAATTGCGGTTCGCGGTCAATCAAATCGGCGAAGAAGCAGTCGAAATCGTTGCCGTCGAGCGCTGCACCGAGACCGTCGATGGCAGCCGCAATCAGGCGCGCTTCTTCTTCCTCAAGTAGGCGGATCGCCGTGTCGATGTAGACCAGCACGTGGGCACCGGCCGGAGGATGCGAGAGCAGAAGCACGGAGACGCGGCGTTGCTCGCCGCGAAACTCGCACAAAGCCGAAATTCCGTCGGTCTCGACGATAGTCATTGGCAGTCCAAGGCACATCAGTCTTCTCCGGCATGCTCCGGCGGTCAGGCCGGCCGCATCTCGTAACTCGCATGGTCGATGTCGTTGGCGAGCAGGCGCTCGGAGTCTGCCAATGGCGTATCGCGTAGCTTCACCTCGATGCCCCACTCGGCCAGCACTTTGCAGGCAAGCTCGATGGCCGGTGCGATCTGATCGCGGACGGGCGCCGTCAACGGACCTCCCCAGTCTTCGAGATCGAGCGGTTGGCAACCGATCAGGACGAGGTGCTTCGGGCAGCGGCCGAGCAGGTCGGCTGCGCTGATCACCTCCTGGAAGCCGGTTTGATGCAGACTCATCTTCTTCGCGCCGGTGAAGCGTGGCACCTCGTCGCCGCGCACGAGCTTCAGCTTGCCTGGCGGCAGACCATAATCGATGGCGTCGAACACGATCAGGCGATCAGCGTCCTCCAGATAATTGACGAGATAAAGCCCCTGCGTTCCGCCATCGAGGATCGTGACATTATCAGGCACGGCGTAGCGGCGGTGGAAGTTCTCCACCGCGCGCACGCCAAAGCCTTCGTCGGCCCACAGAATGTTGCCGATGCCGAGCACCAAGATGCGGTCGTCGTTCGGGGCGTCCAGCATCGAGATCGTTCCAGTTTCAGTCACGGAATTGCCGTTCGCCCGAGATCATCGAGGAGATGATACTCTGGCGTGACATAATGTCTTCGCGGATGGCGGCATAGATATGCACTATGATGAACGTCACCAGCGCCCACATGCCGAGATGGTGCCAGGTGTGAACGTCTTGGCTGTTCGGCCAAATCGCAAACAGCCAGCCGAACAGTTTGTGCTGCCAGCTGTCGATGCCCAACCCTTCCGAATAGAGCGCAAAGCCGGTGACGATCATGAAGGCGACGAACAAAGTGAAGCCCGTGAACATCGCGGTCTGCGCCAAGGGATTATGTCCGACATACATCTTCGGCTCGCGCTCTAGGAATGCGTACCAGCGGATCTCGTGGAGCACCTCCCTCCAGAATTGCCTTCGATGCAGCGGAAGATAGAAGATCTGTCGCGAATGGTGATTGCCAACGAAAGCCCAGAAAATGCGAGCGAGGAAGAACACCGCCAGCACTTGCCCTGCAGCGAAATGGGCAAAGCGGATGTAGCCCATTACGAAGTTCGCTGACGCTTCGCCCGCGACCGTCGGCAGCGGTGAGCCGATGAAATAGCCGGTCAGCATCAGCACGATGATCGACAATGCGTTAACCCAATGGCAGATCCGGACCGGCGCTTCGTAGACATACACGGTAGGACGCCCCACCACATGTTCGCCGGCACCATCGGCGGCGATCTTGGTCAGGTCGGCCTCTGTTTCAGTAGGACGTGCAACTGCATCCATCATGGCGACCTCCTACCTGACCTTGACTTTAGCTAGCTCCTGACCATCCGGGCTCATGACGTGGGTCGAGCAGGCCAGGCAAGGGTCGAAGGAATGGATCGTTCGCAGGATTTCCAGCGGCTGTTCCGGATTAACCATTGGCGTGTTCATTAGAGATGCCTCGAATGCGCCAATATTTCCGTTCGGATCACGGGGCGACCCATTCCACGTGGTTGGCACCACGCATTGGTAGTTGTCGATCTTGGTCTCCTTGATCTTGATCCAATGCGCGAGCGCGCCTCGAGGTGCTTCGGTGAAACCAAAGCCCTTTGCCTCCTTCGGCCAGCTCTCGGGCTTCCACTTGTCCACGTTCGCAGTTGATGAGTCGCCCGCTTTGATATTGGCGATGAGCTTGTCCTGGAAATAGCGCATCTGTCGTCCGGCCCAGACTGATTCCAATGCGCGCGCTGCGGTGCGTCCAAGAGTCGAGAACAAGGCGGTGAGCGGCAGGTTGAGGTCGGTCAGGAACTTGTCGACCGGATCTTTGAACTCCGCTTTGTTCTGTGCGTAGCCGACGACCCAACGCGCAAGCGGGCCGACCTCCATGGCATGGCCTTTCCACCGAGGCGCCTTGATCCACGAATATTTACCACCCTCATCGAGCTGCTCGATGGCGGTTTTTGTGCCTTTCGCATTCGGACCAAGCACGTAGTTCGGTTCGGTGATGCCGTCCCAGGGATGAAGACCTTTGGTTTCATCGGGATATTTGTACCAGGAATGGACCACGAATTCCTGGATCTCATCGGGATTGGCGTGATCGACCGGAAACACCTCGGACAGATTGCCATTGATGATGGCGCCGCGCGGTAGCTTCAGGCTCTTAGTCGAATAGTCGTTGGCGTGCTCAGGAACATCGCCATAGGCGAGCACGCTCTTGCCCGACAGGCCGCCTCCATATAGCCAGTCCTTGTAGAACGACCCGATTGCCGCTACGTCCGGCAGATAAACCTGCTCGTTGAATTGAATGATCTGATCGATGATCGAGGAGATCAGGTTCAAGCGCTCCATGTTGATTGCGCCGACCGCGCCAGTGCCGTCCACATTGATCGGACAGGGCACGCCGCCGACGAGCCAGTTCGGATGCGGATTCTTGCCTCCGAAGATGGTGTGGATCTTGACGATCTCCTTCTGGAAGTCGAGTGCCTCCAGATAGTGGGCCACCGCCATCAGATTGGCCTCTGGCGGCAGTTTATAGGCCTTGCTGCCCCAATAGCCGTTCTTGAACGGACCAAGCTGCCCGGACTCGACGAATTTCTTCAGCCGGGTCTGCAAATCCTTGAAGTATCCCGGGGAGGACAGCGGCCAGCTCGAAATCGACTGGGCTAGCGTCGAAGTCGCTCGCGGATCGGCTGAGAGCGCGGAGACCACGTCGACCCAATCGAGCGCGTGCAGGTGATAGAAGTGGACGACATGGTCGTGCACTTGAAGTGCGAGCTGCATCAGGTTGCGAATCGAGTTTGCGTTTTCGGGGATGGTGATCCCAAGCGCGTTCTCGACCGCGCGCACCGAGGTCAGGGCGTGCGTGCCGGTGCAGACGCCGCAGATCCGCTCGGTAAATGCCCACGCATCGCGTGGGTCGCGGTTCTTCAGGATTACCTCGATCCCGCGCCACATCGTGCCGGTCGATACGGCATTGCGGATCACGTTGTCGGCGTCGACATTGACCTCGACCCGCATGTGTCCCTCGATGCGGGTCACGGGATCGACGACGATGCGTTTGCCGGAATTGTCGAGATTGAAGCCGTTGGGAGTCTGGATACCCATGGTCGTTTCTACCCTAATGTGTCTTTTGATCAGCTGTTGTGGTCGGCGTCTTCGCGTTTGCTGGCAAGCCGCTTCACCGCAGTGACGGCGGCGTGCGCGGCCACCGCCGCACCCACGGCGCCGGCTGCCGCCATGCCGATCTGATCGGCGTTCTTTTCGATGCCGAATTGCTTGATGTTGGTCAGGCGATCGTAGAACGAGCCCTTGTCCCAGAAGCCGTCCTCCGAGCAGCCGATGCAGCCGTGTCCCGATTGGATGGGGAATGAGACGCCCCCGTTCCAGCGCACGGTCGAGCAGGCGTTATAGGTAGTCGGCCCCTTGCAGCCCATCTTGTAGAGGCAATAGCCTTTGCGCGCCGCCTCGTCGTCCCACTCCTCGACGAACTGACCGGCGTCGAAATGCGGGCGGCGGTAGCACTTGTCGTGGATGCGCTGCGAGTAGAACATCTTCGGCCGGCCCTGGCGGTCGAGCTCGGGCAATTTGCCGAACGTCGTGATGAAGGTGACGACGCCGGTCATCACCTCGGCGATCGGGGGGCATCCCGGCACCTTGATGATCGGTTTGTTGGTGATCACTTTGTCGATCGGCGTCGCCTGGGTCGGGTTGGGCTTTGCCGCCTGCACGCAGCCCCAGGACGCGCAAGCGCCCCAAGCGATGATCGCCGTCGCGTCCTCGGCCATCATCGTCAGCTTTTCGACGAATGGTTTGCCGCCGTCGATACAGAACATGCCGCCCTCGTTGAGCGGCGGATTACCTTCAACGGCCAGAATGTACTGACCTTTATGCTTGGCACGGGTCTCCTCGAGGATCGCTTCGGCCTGATGGCCCGCGGCCGCCATGATCGTGTCATCGTAGTCGAGTGAGATCATCGACAGCACCGCATCCTTCACCAGGGGATGCGCGGAGCGGATGAAACTTTCGGAGCAGCAGGTGCACTCCAGACCATGCATCCAAATCACTGGTACGCGCGGCTTGGTTTCGAGCGCATTGGCAATGCGGCTGGCAGCTAGCGGCCCAAGGCCGAGACTAGTCGCTGTCAGGCTGCAGAATTTGTGAAAGCTTCGACGCGTGATGCCTTGCCGCCTGATCACGCTGTAAAATGTTTCCGTCGCCGTGCCCATGAATCCTCCCGCCGTCAGCTTTGGCCTTCAATGATGCTTAGGACAGCAAGAAGCAGGCCAACTGCGTGGCACAAAATGAAAGTAGAGGAATGTCAAGAGGTTGCGAGATCTGAATTGTGCAAGACGCGAAGATCGAGCGGCGCTGCAAGAAAGAAGCGGAAACAATTCGATTTGCAGGCGGCAACGAGGTTTACGCCGACGATCCCTTTCAATGCGCGGTGCACACCATGCAAGGATCGAACGAGCGCACGACATGCTGAACCGCAACGGAACGTGCTCCAGCCTCGCCCACATCGGTCCCGACCAGCGCCTGTTCCAGAGGGCCTGCCACGCCGAGGGAATCGCGCGGCGAAAAATTCCAGGTGGTCGGCGCGATGATCTGGTAGCGCTCGATCTTTCCACCGCGTACCGCCACCCAATGCCCGAGGCTGCCGCGCGCGGCCTCGACGAGGCCGATATATGCCCCGTCGGGCATCTCCTGCGACGGAGCACAGAACGGTTCCGAAAGACGTAGCGCTCGGGTCCACTGCTCCATCGCAAGTGCGATGCGCGCAGTCTCGATTAGCCGCGCGATCACACGGTTGCGGACGTTGCTGCCGCCTGAAGCGACGAGATCGGCGATCAGCGCTTGCCCGGCCACGGTCTGGCGCGCCATCGCACCAACCTCGATCGGCCGGCCCGAAAGCCGCGGCGCCTTGCACCAGCTATAGGCGCCTGCCTTGTCTGGATCAGGTACGGTGGTGCTATGCGCGGGATCGGCGGAAGAATCCCGCATCCAGGCATGGGAAACGTCCTCGCTGATGTGAGGCAGCGGCAGCGGCTCGACGGCCCGGCCCGGACTGAAAACGCCCCGGGGAAACAGTTCTCGATCGGTGCCCCGATAGGCGCCATAGCTCATCAACACGCCTGGCCCCTTGCCGAGCTCACTCAGCGCGAGGCTGTCGGCAAGCCTGAGGAAATGGGCGAAATCACCGCTGCGCCCCGCGCGCCAGCGGTCGAGCTCGTCCGCGGTCGAGAGCGACAGCACGCTCTCTAGAGTATCGGCGAACACTGTACGTTCAAGGAACGCGCGAAACGCGGTCACGATCGACAACAGCCGCACGCGCTCGCCGAGTTCGATCGCGCGTGTCGTGCCGCCTGGCTGGAAGGCAAGGCTGTGTGGCCATTTGCCAGCAATGATTCCCATGGTCTCGAGCAGCCGCGCCCGCGCCGGCAGCGCATCGCGCGCCGCACTACCCCGGGTGGCCGCAAAGCGCTCGCGCGTGTCGTCATACCAATTGTGTGAGGCATAGGCTTCACGCGCAAAGTCAGGCATGAAGAATATGTAGAAATGCGTAAGATGATCAGCGGCATTCTCTGCCGCATGTGCGATATTCGTGGCGAGCAGCCCGTTCGGGGCAGCCTCGATTCCCATCGCATGGCGAAGAGCGGCAGCGGCGGCGACCGACTGCGAGACCGAGCAGATGCCGCAGATGCGCGGGGCCAGCACGAGTGCATCGAGCGGCGGCCGACCCTCCAAAATCTGCTCGAACCCGCGATAGAGCGGTGCAGTCACCTCGGCGCGCAAGACACGGCCGCTTTCGACGTCGAGGCGGACCTCAAGATCGCCCTCGACGCGGTTGAACGGGCCGATCGTAATCCTCGTCATGGCGTACGCTTGGTTGCGGAGCGACTGGGTGGCACTACGACGTGATCGGCAGTCGCGTTCAAGCGAACGCGCCGTGGCGTCGCCGATTTCGACAACGCCGCGAGCGCGACGAACCAGGCTTTTGGCATGTCGGTCGGCAAGCCGACTGGGATGCCGGCAAGCTTGGCGGTCTCCAGGAAATTCTGCGCGTCTTCGAAGCCAGGTGACGTGCAGGCGATGCAGGCATAACCGCCCTTGGTGCAGGAACCGCCGCCGTTCCAGGAGCGCTGGTTGCAATCGCCGACAGCCTGAGTCGCCTTGCAGCCGAGATGCTCCATGAGGCAGCCGCGCTCGGACATGGTTTCGGCGCTGGCTTTGAACTCATAGAACTCGTTGCGGGAGCAGCCGTGATGAGCAAGATGGTTGGCAACGAATTTCGGTCGGCCATAGGTGTCGAGGTCAGTCGCTGACAAGTCCTTGGACGTCAGTGCCAAAATGGTTTCCATCATCCAGCCCGGATGCGGCGCACAGCCAGCCACATTGATCACCGGCAAGCCGAGCCGGGAGCGGAAGCCTGCGCCGAGCGCGCCGCCCGCATCCGCGCCCTCAAATTGCAGCCCGACCGCGTCGGTTGGATTGACGCCGGCGGCTGGCACCCCGCCATAGGCGGCACAGCTTCCCACCGCAACGACATAGTCCGCCCGCGGTGCGAGATCTAGCATCCAGTGGTAGATCGAGCGGCCCGTGCCCGCGAGCATGTTGAAGCGGCCGCTATCGTTCGGGCCGCGCGCAACGGAGCCTTCGAGGAGCAGTAGGTCGAGCGGCACCCTGCCCTCGCGCACGGAGTTGAGCACCTCGGCCGCTTCCTCGCCTGTCTCCTCGCTGACCGAGGGATGCCACAGGAGGTTGATGCCGAACTGCCTCAGTTCGTCGAACCAGCCGGAAGCGCCGCTTTCGAGGATCGACATGGTGCAGCCGCCGCAGCTCGCGCCTTGCAGCCAGAGCAGGTTGGTCATTCGGTTCGATTGGCGCATCACTTGCCCTCCCGCTCCACCAGCTTCGGCCCCCCCGGCTCGAATGGCAAGCCCTCGGCGCGAAGGAACTCAGTCATGATCGCCCGGCGCGCCTTCATGCTTAAGGTGCCGCTGGCGGATCCGGTGCGTGATGATCCAAACTAGCCCAACGGCAAATGGTACGAACAATGCGGTCGCGAGTGAGGGCTCGACATGCAGGCCGCCGTCATGTGCGCCCTTAGCGAGGTAGCCGAACAGGCTGACGACGTAATAGCCGATCGCCGCCACGGAGAGGCCTTCGACGGTGCTCTGCAGGCGCAATTGCAGCTTGGTGCGCTCGTTCATTGAGCGCAGCAGGTCACGGTTCTGCTCCTCCAGTTCCACATCGACTCGCGTGCGCAGGAGATCGGCGGCGCGCGCTAGCTTGATCGATAAGTTGGCCTGGCGATCCTTCATCGCAGCGCAGGTGCGCATCGCCGGCGCCATACGCCGCGCAAGGAAGGACGACCAGGTCGGTCGCCCTCCGATCTCGCCGCCTTCGATCACGCCAAGGCGGGCCTGCACGATGTCGTAATAAGCCCGGCTCGCGCCAAAGCGGAACAGGCTACCCGCTGCGCCGCGCTCCAATGAAGCGGCCAATGCGGTCAGCTCCGTGAGGAGGTGATTATTGAGCTTGAGGTCCTCGGCGCCCTGCATCTCCTCGAGCACTTCGACCAGCCGCCGCCCAATGTGATCGACCGACGGCGCGAGCTCGAGCGCGGCCGGCAGGCCGAGCAGGGCCAGCGTGCGATAGGTCTCGATCTCCAGCACGCGCTGCACAAGAGCGCCGAGCCGGCCCGGCGACAGGCTGCCGTTGCAGATGAGAATGCGGACAAAGCCCTGCGCATCCGCGCGAAAGTCGGAAGCCACGACGGCAGGGCCGCTGCGGACTGTAGCCATTGCGAGGCTGCTCTTATCAAACAGCTCCTCAGCGCGCGCGACGGCCGCTTCGGTCTGCTCCACCTCGAGCCTCACCGCCACAAGCAGCTGTCCCGTTTGCGGCAGTGCCCGGATCAATGCGGTGAGCTCGTCACCGATGGGAGCGAACGCCTGCGCGGACGCCTCATTGCTCCAGATCCAGGTGAATGTCGTGAATTCGGAATGCTGTTCCCAGCGTAGCGAAACTGCTCCAATCGATACCTGGTGGTGCTTAGTCGACGCCTCGGGCGCCACCAAGCCCTGCGCGGTGCAAAAGCCTACAAAGGCCTGCCGGTCGGCGGCCGCCGCTTCTCCTTGGCTCAAAAAAGCAAACCGCAGCACTGCGAGAGGCGCAGAGAGCCGCGTGAACGGACGCGCATGCACCTCCCCCAATACCGCACCGCGTTGCGGGTGCAACGTGAATCCGGCAAGATCCAGACCATGCTCCATCGACGATCCCTAGGAAACCGGTTTGCCGACGCGGGCGCGCCGGCTGATCCGTTGACTAGCACAGGTCTCCGGCACTTGCGCAATGGTAGTGGCGTTGGCCTAGCCATCGCGAGCCCGGCTACGCCGCGACGACGTTGGCCATGAAACGGTCAAGCTCCGCGCGCAGGCGGTGGCTCGCCTCGGTTAGGCCGCGCGCTGATTGCAGCACGGCGGAAGCCGCCGAGCCGGTCTCGCTTGCTTCGCGATTGACCTGCTCGAGATTGGATGACACCTGCGCGGTGCCAGAGGCCGCCTGCTGCGCGCTCTGTGCGATCGCCTGTGTCGTCGCGGTCTGCTGGTCGACGGCGGACGCGATCGAACCCGAGATGGCGGAGATATCGCCAATGATGCCGGCGATCGACTTGATCGCGGCAATCGAATCTCCGGTCGCTTGCTGCATGCCTTCGACGTGAGAGCCGATCTCCTCCGTCGCACGGGCGGTTTGGCTTGCAAGCGACTTCACCTCGGCTGCGACGACTGCAAAGCCGCGGCCCGCCTCTCCGGCGCGGGCTGCCTCAATGGTGGCATTCAGCGCGAGCAGATTGGTCTGCTCTGCCACCGCTGTAATCAGCTTCACGACATCACCAATCCGGTGCGAGGCTCGCGCGAGCGTCGCGATGCGGGCGTCAGTGCTCTTGGCCTGGGCTACCGCATTACCGGAGATCGCATTCGAGTTGCGGACCTGGGTGCGAATATCATTGATCGACAGCGACAGCTCCTCGGCCGCCGAGGCGACCAAACCAATGCTGCTCGACGATTCTCGCGCGGCGCCGACCACCGCGTTGGTCAGGCCCCCTGTCGCCTCCGCATTGCGCGACAGCGTTGATGCTGCTGCTTCGAGCTGCTGAGCTGAATCCGAAATGCCGTTGACGATGTCGCCCACCGCGGCCTCAAAGCCGCCAGCGAATTTAGCGAGCTCAGCGCGCCGCAGCTCGGCCGCCGACCTGTTACGCTCTTCGATCTCCGCAGCTTCGCGTTCGGCGCGCTCAATGGCTTGCCGCTTGAAGCTCTCGACCGCGCCAGCCATCTTGCCGACCTCGTCGTGCCGACCGAGCCCCGGCAGCACGATCTCATAGCGGCCATTGGCCAGCTCGATCATCGAGCTGCACATCGCGATGACAGGCTTTGCGATACCGCGTCCGATCGCGAAGGAGAGCACGAGGCCAATTGCAATCGAGGCGAGCGCAAGGGCAACCACTACCGATTGACCGTTGATAATTTGCGCCGCGGTCTTTTTCTCGGCATCAGCCTGCTCCGCCAAAGCCACTCGCTTCAGAGAGGCGGCCGCCCCGGATAGTCCGTGACGCAGCTTCCACATGTCCGCCATCAAACGATCGATCTCTTGGCCTGCGGCCTCCACTCGGGCGAACCCATCCCGGTAAGACGCGACGAGCTCGCCGAGCGTCTGCCCGCCAAGGTCCCGCGAGCGAAGCTCTCGCACGATCGCACTTTGAAATCGTTCTATTCTCTGTAAGACGTCCCTCGCGAGGACTTCATCGTGGCGCTTCAATTCTGTCATTGCGAGGCGATCGATGGTATCGAAACGTTCAATGATGCTTTCTGCTTGAGCGCCGGGCGCCTTCACCTGATCAAGCGCGGTCCGGATGACGCGCGCCTGCTCGCCCAGCGTGGCTGCCGAACGATCGATCCCGGAGCGCAGCGCCAGCACTTTGTTGAAGGAATCGGTATAGGCGCGGTAGGCTTCGAACAGTTCCTTTATCGACTGCTGCCAGTTGAGAGTTGCAGTCTCGGTTTTGGCTGCCGTGATCGTTCGCTCGAGCAAGCGTCGCGCCTCTTCCGCGGCAGCTTCCGCCTCCTTCGTGCCTGTCAAGGCGTAATAGCGCGCGTTGCTCTGGTATGCCGAGAGCGAGCTGTCGATTTCGCGTGCATAATCCGATTCCGACATGCTGATGCGATAAACGTCGAAGCCGTCGAGAATCGCCTCATAGCCTAACCAAGCGCCCGCCATGGTGCCCGCAGACAGCAGCAGAACGATGGCAAATCCCATCATGATCTTCACGCGGATTGACAGGTTGGCGATGACCGGCTCGCTTTTCGGCAGGCTCATGGCCGCTGCATTCATGCGGCCCTGTGTCTGGAAGATGCCTGCCCGGCCCGATGCGCCGGCGCGCCGAATGAAGCTCAAATCCATATCGCAAATACCTGGTTCGCTGGAGCTGGAAATGGGCAAACGATGTGCCGTCTCTCCTAATCATCGGTAAATTGCAGCGAGCTGCCGCGCAGCAAGTGTCGTGCGCCGGGTAAGGAGGTTCGCTGCTCAAGCAGGGATTAAGGTCGCGAAAGGACGTGGATGCAGCGAAAAATAGCAAAGACTTTCAATCAGGATATGAAAGCAGGATTTTCGCCTGCGGATAAAGCAGGTTTCCAATTCTTCGTTATGTGGGGCGCTGGAGCGTGAAGAAAAAAATTCAGGGCGGTGATTTCGCGCCGGCATGCGCGCGATATTCTCGATGGCATGTGCTGATTCGTTTGTTCGCTGCGTCGAATCACTCTCAATGCAGGAGCAAGCGATGACGGAGATCTCGGAGATCCCGGGTACTTTGGACGCCGTCGGCGCCGTCGGCACGGATCGACAGTCAATCTATGTCTATGAGGCGCCGGTACGGATCTGGCACTGGTTGAATGCGCTAACGATCACTCTTCTGGCCTTAACCGGTTATCTAATCGCCTCGCCACTGCCCTCGATGCCTGGCGAAGCTAGCAACTGGTACACGATGGGCTACATCCGATTCGTTCACTTCGCTTCGGGACAGGTGCTCGCCTGCGCGTTCCTTTATCGCGTCTACTGGGCCTTCGTGGGCAACCAGTATTCGCGCCAGTTGTTCGCGTTCCCGATCTACAACCGGATCTGGCGCTGGGGCCTTTTGTACGAGCTGCGATGGTACCTGTTCCTAGTGCGCTACCCGAAAAAATACGTCGGCCACAATCCGTTGGCCAATACTGCGATGTTCCTGTTCGTGATTGCGATGATCCTGATGATGCTGACCGGTTTTGCGCTCTACGCTGAGGGCGAGGGCCGCGACAGCTTATGGTATGTGTTGTTCGGCTGGTGGTTCATGATCTTCCCAAACAGTCAAGAAGTGCACACAGTGCACCATCTCGGCCTCTGGTTCATTGTGACTTTCGTCATCCTGCATGTATATGCTGCCGTGCGCGAGGACATCATGTCGCGTCAGAGCATGCTATCCGCCATCATTACGGGCGAACGGACGTTTCGCGACTCGCGACCTGACTGATATCAGAATGTGCCCGCTAGGGTCACTCGGACGGTCAAGGGTTCGACCGGGTGAAGCACATAGTCCATCACACCAATGGCACAGACTGGCGCAGGGGCGGCATTGGCGGCGCAGAGATTGTAAAGCTTGTCCGTCTTCAGCAGGGAGCCATAGGCATAGGTGATCTGGTTCGCCTTGCTGTTGAAGAGGTTGAGCATATCGAGCTGGAGGCGCCAGCCCTTGTCGGTGCGGTAGCCGAGCCGCGCGTTGAAGATGCTGGTAGGTTGCGATCGGAAGGCGTTGTCTTCCGTCAACGGACTGGAGGCGAGATAGCGCCAGCGAAGGGCGCCGAACCAGCCCGTCTTCGCGCCGAGCGAGATGCCGGCGGACGCCACCATCGTCGGTGCGTTGGGGATATAGTTGCCGGGCGCGTTGCCGATCTGGGCGGCGGAAGAACCGGCGAGTGAGGCATAAACCTCGGCCTGGTCGCTGTCGTAACCGCGAAAGCGCGCATGGGTCATCGCGAGGTCGGCGTCGACGTCGATCCAAGACCGTGGGCGATAATGGTTGGTCCATTCGAATCCATAGCGGCGGCTTGCGCGCGCCGTCGTGGTATCGCCGGCATCGCCTGAGAACAGGATCTCGGAATCCTGGTCGAGGACGAAGAGGCTGAGCGAGGTGTCGAGATCCGGGACGATCCTCGAGCGCACGCCGACCTCCGCGCCCCTGGTGCGGACCAGCAGCGGCGATCGCGGCAGCTTGGTCCCTGGATCACTCGGATCTTCCGTCGTCGTCGCACCGCGCGCGTCGTTCGAGTGCATGCCATAGCCGGCGCCGAAAAAGAACTCGGTCTTGCTGAAGGGACCGACCCCGATGCGGAGCTTGGGGCTTCCGATTGCAGCGTTGGCATGGCCGGAGTTATTCGCATTGAATAGCGACGTCACGTCGGCCGCGTAATAGTCTCCGCGCCAACCTACCGTGGTCCTCAGCCAGTCCGTCAAGCGCAACGTACTCTCGGTGTAAACGCCGATGCTGCCTTCACTGACCTTGTCGTTGCGCACATTGGACAAGAAGCTGCGCCCGTACGTGTCGGTGAGCGCGAGATCGATGGCGTCGTAACGGGACTGCAGGCCGAAGGTCGTCTGCATCGGCAGCCCAGCGAGCGAGCCATCCAGCGTCCGTGCGATATTGGCGCCGGCCATCAGGCGGTCGTCATGCTGGTGAAACTGGTCGCCGGTCACGGGATTGGCAAGGAAATAAGTGAAGTTATTGTAGAGATTGAGCTCGCTCTTCACGACATAGGCGTTCGCTTTCCAGGCCCCGGAATTATCGCTCTGCGCCACGCGCGCCGTCAGGGCAAAACGGTTCGCGTTGCCGCCGTCAGTCGGGTCTTCAGATCCAAACCGATCCATCATTCCGTCCGTCATGGCGCGCTGCGGCACTTGATCGGTTGCATTCCATCTGTTGGCGTAAGCCATGCCCGTGACGGACACGCCGTCGGTGGCCGTGCCCTGGCTGTAGCGCAAGAGCCCATTGAGCTTGCGGAGATTGTCCGAGTTGTCCCAGGGGCCATTGTAGGTGCTCGCCTCGCCGGCGAGGAGCAATGTCCCATCGCCGAGCCTCGTCGAATCCATGCCGAGGAAGCGGCGATATCCAAAGCTGCCGGCCGTCATCTGCGCCAACCCCTTCACCGTGCGGTCGATCAAGCCGATATGCACGGTGCCGACCGAGGAAAAGTCGCCTTCATCGGCGAAGTAGGGCCCCTTCTTCACCTCCATGGCGGCCATGGTTTCAGGAATCAGCCAATTGAGGTCGGCATAGCCCTGGCCGTGGGCGTGAGTGCGCATGTTGGCAGGCACATCATCAACATAGATCGCGAGATCCGTGCCATGATCGAGATTATAGCCGCGCAAGAAGTACTGATTCGCTTTGCCCTCGCCGGAATGCTGCGTCACAATGAGCCCCGGTACGGCCTCGAGCACTTCGCCCGGGCGCATCACGGGCCTCGCGTTGAGGTCTTCGCCTGACACCGTGATCTGGCTTGCCATGCTAGACGTCGCAGCCAAAGCTGCGCCGCTCTTGGCCGATACTGCCGATGCTTGCCCACCCACCTGGCTACTGGACCCTATGCCGAGCACTCGATCCGAGCGGGGCGTTGGGGCTCTTCGTGGTCGCCGTGGGATCTCCTCACGAGTGACTATGACTGCAGGCAATGTGTAGCTACTCTGGATATCGTCTCCAGAGCAGGGTTCTGCGTCGATCATCAGGGCGCAGATGCTTAATGCTGCAAGGCTAGTCCAGCGAGCAATGCCAGCAGGCTTCGAGCGGCTTGGCCGCATAGCTGCAGCTGCTAGGTCACGCGCGATGTGGGCAAGGCGGTTCGAGTGGTTTTTCCTTTCCATGCAACGCGATAAAGCAGGAGAGATACTAGCCAGGCGAGAGCGAACAATGACATTACGGCGAAGCCGAAGGTGGCTTGTGATCCCTTGATGCGATCGACGAACCTCCAAAGGGCACCCGAGAGTTCAAGCTGATCGCCGATCAAGCCAAGCGTTTCCACGCTACCGATGAACAGCGCAATCGTGACTGAGGCCCCTGTGATTGTCAGATTGTACCAAAGCTTTCGGGCCGGATCGACGAAAGCCCAGCGATAAGCACTGGCCATGAATGCTGAATCTAAGGTATCAACCAGGGACATTCCGGCAGCGAAAAGAGCGGGAAAGACTATGGCCTGCCAGAGCGACAGGCCTCGCGCAGTCTCAGAGGCAGAGAGGGAGAGCAGGCCAATTTCGGCTGCGGTGTCGAAACTCAATCCGAACAGGAAGCCGAGTGGATACATGTGCCAGCTTTGCGTCACCATTCGGAACATCGGGCCGAGCAAGCGCGAGAGCAGACCACTTCCGGCCATGAGCCGATCGGACACTTGTGTGTCGTAGACGCCGCTGGCGCGCGCTACACGGATAGTGCGCCACAAGCTGGCAAAGATCGCAAGGTTGACCGCGGCCAGGCCGAGCAGGAAGACAGCTGAAACCGACGTTCCGATCAATCCGCCCAAGCTCTTGAGCACACCCTCTCCGCCCAGGCTCACGACGCCGGCGGCAAATAAGATCATTGCAGCGAGAACGACAGTGGAATGGCCAAGCGCAAAGTAGAGACCTACGCTTTCGGCGGCACGGCCGGAATGCATCAGCTTGCGCACGACATTGTCTATTGCCGCGATATGGTCGGCATCTACGGCGTGGCGTAGGCCGAACACCCACGCGAGTAACGCCGTTGCCATCACCGAAGGCTGGCCGGCGAACAGAGCAATGGCCCAGCTCCAGGCGGCGATGTTAACGAGCGCAAGTCCTGCGAACAGCAGGACGGTTCTCACCTCAAGACGTCCTAGTGGGCTGCCTCCTTGCGTGACCTGCCCCATCCAATGACGCTCCCCGGTATGATCTTTGTGTCGAACTATCACACCCACAGCAATATTCAGGCCAAGTAGGACCATGGCGTAAAAGGGTGCCAAACGCTTGCGCTTGCAAAAGAATCCCTGTCCATAGCGAGTCGCGCCTGGAAACAGGCGATGCCGCTCGGAAACCAACTAACCATATTCGGCAAGGTACTTCTCATCCCCGCAGAACAGTGAGCGACATGCATTCGTTGTTCAGCAAAGGCTGGCAAGGGCGCAACTGGCTCGGTCAAAGCTCCGCCGTGCGCTGGCCGATTTTTCTTTGGCTATGAGGCTTGAGCGGGCCGAAGCAGAGACTGCTGACAGGTGAATGTGGCTCATCGGTGGTTGCAAAGTTCTCATTTGCCGGCCGCTTCCGCCTCACAGCAGACTGACGCCAAAAGCAAATACATCGAGAGTTTTTGGGGGGAAGGCGTGTTTTACCAAGGCGAAATCGCATTCATGGCCATCGGGCATGCGCGGCCTGAGCTCGGATGGCCATCCCCAAAGACACTCATCTGTTCGTTCGACAGCCCTCCGACGGTGCGGCAGTCGACGTCCAGCATGGGTAACCGCTCGACGCGCCGAGGCAAAGGCTCCGGGGCCACCTTGGCGGCTTAGGATTGCTCAAACGAGGAGGAGGAAGGGATGAAGTTCAGGACATTGTTGGGCGTGGCAGCTATCCTTGCGCTCACAGGTGTATCGGCCCCTGCCGCTGATAAGGATGCCGCTGACATTGCTGTCGAAGCTGCAAAGAAATATGCAGGCACGACGATCAGTATCGTCTGGGAGGCGGGCCTTCAATCGTTGGACCCGCTCAACTATTCGGGTCCGAAATGGGAGAAGCTCACTGGCATCAAGGTGAAGGTGGTCGAGGTGCCGACCGACCAGATGTTCACCAAGATCATGCAGGATTTCAAGTCGGGCGCCGGGGCCTATGACGCACTGAACGTCATTCCATCCTGGATGCCCGACCTGGCCCGGGCCGGAGCGCTCGAGCCTCTCGACAAATATGTCGACAAATTCGGCTATCGCGACGAGTTGCAGGACATTGCCGCGGCCTATCGCGACAACCAGATGCAGTATGACGGCAAGATCTTCGGCTTCCCGGATGACGGCGATGTGATGCTGCTCTACTACCGCAAAGACATTTTCGAGGATCCGAAGATGAAGGAGGGGTTCAAGGCCAAGTTCGGCTACGAGCTCGCTCCGCCCAAGGACTGGAAGCAGTTTGACGAGATCGGACAGTTCATCACTGACAAGATGGCGCCCAAGGTCTACGGCGCCGGCTTCTTCCGAACTGCGCCCTATCCGCAATACATGTTCCAGGAACGTTTCCGCATGGAGGGCGGCAAGTTCTTCAATGCCGATACTATGAAATCGACGGTGAATAGCGAGGTCGGCCTGAAGGTCTTCAAGCAGATGTTGGCCGAGAACAAGTTCATGCCACCAGGCGTGGAGCAATGGAATTTTGTCGACAACTTGGCCGCGTTCCTCCAGGGCACCACCGCCATGACGATCTCCTGGCCTCCTTATGGGCGTTGGGCCGCCGGCTACGGCTCGGGCGAGGAGGCGCTGAAGTGGGTGCCCAAATCGCAAGTCGCCGGCAAGGTCGGGTATGCGCTTACACCCCTCGGTCGCCCGGAGCTTGGCGTCGGTTTCGACCTGTCCGTCTCGGCCACGAGCAAGAACAAGGAGGCCGCTTATCTCTTCATCCAATGGCTGAACAGCAAGAAGACCAGCCTTGAGCGCGTGCAGCTCCCCTATACGCTGCGCGATCCATTCCGCCTGTCGCACTACGCGAGCGAGAAATACCGTGCGCTCTGGCCTGATGCTCCTGCCTATCTCGACACGATCAAGACATCTGGCGAGAAGGGCCTGCTCGATCTCTCCCTGCTGCAGCAGGACAAGTACGACGAGGCGATGACCAAGGCCATTTCGAGCCTCTGGGCCGGCGAAGATCCGAAGGCCATTCTCGACCGCATGGCGCAGCAGTTTGATGCCATCACCGAGAAGGTGGGCATCGAAAACCAGAAGGCGGTTTATAAGGTCTGGGCAGCAAAACCAGGCGCCTATCCGCAATAGTTGGCTTGGAGGGCGAACGGGAGGCACCACCTCCCGTGCGGCGCGATTCCTGGATTGATGATGACGTTCTCTACAAGCCTCAATGGCACTGAACATCGCCGCCCGAGCCGGCTCGGGCGCGTGCTCGAGGACCGCCTACCCTATCTCATCGTTGCGCCCGCAATATTGGTCCTTCTCCTCGTCGGCCTCTTTCCCCTCATCTACTCGCTGATCGTGAGCTTCCAGCGCATTACGATGACGGACAACGATACGTCTTTCGCGGGCTTGCTGAACTATGCGGAGTTGTTCAGAGATACCCGTTTGTGGGCATCGCTCGGCCACACCGCGATCATCACAGCAATCGCCCTGCCCCTGGAGCTACTGATCGGCTTCCTGATGGCGCAGCTCTTCATCGACCGCATGCCCGGGCGCCAGCTCTTCGTCGCGCTCCTGGTGCTGCCGACGGTGATTTCTCCGATTGTTGCTGGTGCGACCTGGCGCCTGCTGTTCGACGTCCGCTTCGGTCCCATCGGTGAGATACTCAGCTTTTTCGCCGGCGAGCCGGTCCGGATCCTGTGGACCGTCAACCCTGCTTACGTCTATCCGGCGATCATCATCTGCGAAGTGTGGCAGTGGTCCCCGTTCATGTTTCTGCTGCTGCTTGCCGCGTTGTCCAATGTCGATCAGTCTCAACTGGAGGCTGCTGAGATTGATGGAGCACCGTACCTGCGCGTGCTTCGGGCGATCATTCTGCCGGCGATCGCGCCTGTGATAGCTGTAGCATGCCTGATCCGCGGCCTCGACCTCGTGCGCCTCTTCGACATCATCTGGGCCCTCACCGAAGGCGGGCCGGGCTCGATGACCGAGACGATCTCACTCTACACTTATGTGCAGGGCTTCTCGCAATTCGAAACCAGCTACACCGCCGCGATCTCCTTCCTGGTGATTGCGCTGCTCACTGCCGTTACCACGCTTGTCCTCAAGCGCATGGAGATTGCGCGATGAGGCTGATGAAGCTGCCCACCAGGAAGGCACGCGTTCTGGTGCTGCGCTATATCGGCGCCGGCGTCGTCACTTTGCTGTTTCTATTTCCGGTCTACTGGCTGTTTATGATTTCGTTCAAGACGCCGGACGAGATCTATCACGTGCCGCCATTGTGGATGCCTGGGCAGATCCAGTTCTCGAATTATTATGTCCTATTCAAGGATGGTGACGTCATGGCCATCCTGAACAGCCTGATCGTCGCCGGCGTTAGCTCCGCCATTGCCATCATTCTTGGTACCCTCTGCGCCTACAGCCTCGCCCGGTTCGGCACGGGCGGCGAGAACCTTGCGATGTGGATCATTTCCCAGCGCATGATCCCGCCGATTGCGGTCGTCTTCCCGATCTTCCTGATCTACGTCTATTTCGGTTTGGTTGACGGCTACTTCGGCCTGATCGTGCTCTATACCGCGTTCAATCTGCCTTATGTCATCTGGATGATGCGGGGTTACATCGTTGATGTTCCGATCGAGCTGGAGGAAAGCGCCCTCGTCGACGGACTGAACCGATGGCAGGTCATCTGGAAGGTCGTCTTCCCGATGGTGCGCCCGGGGCTCATGGCGACTTCGGTCTTTACTTTTGTGTTCGCCTGGAACGACTTCCTCTTCGCGCTGGTGCTCACGCGTACCGAAGTGATCACTTTTCCGGTCATGCTGACGCACTATTTCGGTGGCCAGTCAAATTTCTGGGCGAAAATCGCGGCGATGTCCGCCCTGGGGACTTTGCCGATCTTCGTCGCAGTTACGGTGATGCAGCGCTATCTCGTGCGCGGCATCTCGCTCGGCGCAGTCAAGGGTTAGGGAGATTAGAGTGGCCGACGTCAAGTTGACCGGAGTGCACAAATACTACGGTAACGTGCATGCCGTTCGGGGACTAGACTTAACGATCAGCGATGGCGAATTCGCTGTGCTCGTGGGTCCGTCAGGCTGCGGCAAGAGCACGCTTTTGCGGACGATCGCCGGTCTCGAAGATCCGGACGACGGCACGATCGCGATTGGCGGCGCTATCGTCAACGATCTGCGCCCGCGCGAACGCAACATTGCGATGGTATTTCAGAACTACGCACTCTATCCCTATTTAACCGTCAATGAGAATATCGCGTTCGGTCTGCGCGCCCGCAAGACGCCCGAAATCGAGATCAGGAAGCGGGTCAGCGAAGCCGCCGAGATGCTCGGCATCGGTAATCTCCTCCAGCGTTATCCACGTCAGCTCTCCGGTGGACAGCGTCAACGCGTCGCGATCGGAAGGGCCATCGTTCGCAAGGCGGATCTTTTCTTGTTTGACGAGCCGCTCTCAAATCTGGACGCTCAATTGCGCGACGAGATGCGGACCGAGATCAAGCGTCTGCATCACGAGATCACCACCACGATGATCTACGTTACACACGATCAGGTCGAGGCGATGACGCTGGCGGATCGTATCGTGCTGCTACGTGATGGAAAAATCGAGCAGCAGGGAGCTCCACTCGAACTGTTCGAGCGGCCGCGAACGGGCTTCGTGGCGGGCTTCCTCGGCTCTCCTTCGATCAATCTCATACCGGCAACCCTGACGGCGATGAATGGCGGGCTTTCTGTCGTTTTCGGTTCCGGAGAATCCCTGACTGTGCCGCCTGCGAAGGCCACCGTCCTTTCTAGCGTGGCGGGACGTGAGCTCATTGTCGGCATTCGGCCCCAGCATTTCAGCCGAGCCGGCGACGGACCATTGCGCGATGGGGTGGTGCCCTATTCAGCGGTTGCCGATCTCATCCAGCCTACAGGTACTCGCACCTTCACGACCATCAAGATCGGCGGAGTAGACGCAGTCGCGGAGCTGCAAGCACATGATGTTCAGAGCCATGGGGAGCGAATCCAGCTCGCCATCGACCTCAATCGGATGGTGCTGATCGATCCGGCCACCGGCTCGGTCATCGCCTAAGCGCAAGAGTTCGCAAACCCAACAACGGGGTGCAGGGGGAAAAGCATGGCATCGAGACGTTTTGCTACCGGAATCGGAGCGCCCGAGGGGCCAATCTGCCTCCCCGACGGATCGATGTATGTCACGGAGATGTCCGCATCGACGCTGTGCATCACGCGGCTCGATCAGCGAGGCAATCGCAGAGTGGTTCGCGCGACGGGCGGCCGCCCGAACGGACTGACGTCGGACGGCCACGGCCGCATCTGGATCGCAGAAGCCGGCCTGCGGGTGCTGATTTGCATCGACCAAGCCGGAAACGAGATCCGGCGCATGCAGGGCGAAGGCGCCGATCGCTTTTTATTTCCGAATGACCTCTGCTTCGGCCCCAACGGACTGCTCTACATGACTGATTCAGGCATGGCGGCTGAGGATTTCATCAACGGGCAGGCCTTCGTCGAGGGCTATATGGACCTTGATTGGGACGGCAGCGTCTACGAAATCGATCCCGCGGCCATGAAGGTCCTTCGCGTCCTCGATCGCGGGATCCGCTTCACCAACGGGATTGCTTTCGGGCCCGACGACCATCTCTATGCCAACGCGTCGTTCACGGGCGAAATCTACCGCTATGACGTACTCGGCAAGCCCATGCCTGAACGTGTTGTTTTCGGCAATGTGCTGCAGCCCGACCCCAATCCTGACTTCAAGGGGCCCGACGGGATGGCTTTTGGCACCGACGGCCGGCTCTATTGCACAGTCTATAATCAGAAGAACGTCACTGTGCTCGACCGCGGCGGCAACGTCGTGGATCGGCTCATGTTGGATGGGCCGCAACCGACAAATTGCGCCTTCACGATTGAAGGCAAGAAGTTGCGCGTGACAGAGGTCGGCAAGGGTCAGGTTGAAGAGCTCGATGTGCCCTGCGAAGGGGTGCCTCTACATCTGCCTAAATTCGATTAAGGTCGGAAACTCGTTTCCGGTCGGCACGCGGCACTTGGCACAGAGCAACTAGCTGGTGCAAGCCGCAGACGAGTTGGCGCCAGCTCGCGGTCTTAGCATTACGCGCCTGGGGCGGATAAATACGAGCATGAACAGTTCAAAACAGAAGCTAAGACAAGTGGGGCCGCTGGCTTGCCGAGGATTATGGCCACCGGCCCCGGCGTCAGCTACTTGAAATTGCCCTGCCCCAGGTGCAGTAGCGATAGCTGACAGGCACGAGATAGCCCGGCGGCGGCTCCTCCGCAAATCTCGGCTGCGGTTAACGTAAACGGCAGGGCGCGAGGTGATGTTATGTTTTGTTTTGGTCAGCATGGCGGTGCCGCCAGTTGAAGTGCCCTGATCGTCGCCACCAGGACGTCCTATTTCGCGGGCCGCCGCGAACGGAAGTGAGGCAAACTACTCGTGCCGGTTACGGCGCGAGTTGAGTGACGGGTTAGGTCAGAACTCATAGCGTCCCCTTACTTGATCGCTCGCGAAGATCAAACTCGAGCTCTGTCAGTCTTTTGATCAGTTGCTCAATAACCGCCTCGTAATCAGAACGCGTGAGTGAGCTCACGCCACGAGAGGCGAGCTCGTGCTGCAGGGCCTTCGCCATGACGGCCTTGACGCTCATGGGACCTCATCGGAAATGTTCTCGCATGAAATCTTCAAACTAAGGGAGACAATCAACAAGTGCTCTCGCAAACAAGGAAGGACCCCTGAGGTGGCCGCTGAAAAGTCTATCCGCAAAAGGGAGGATGGACCTTGTCAGAACGGGCCATCCGCGGTGGCTTACCGCAACAATTGTGTGACAGCGAGAGGTACGAGCAAAGACGTAACCAGCGCGTTCAAGCTCATCGCAATCCCTGAGAACACGCCCGCAACCTCGTCCACCTGAAACGCTCGCGCAGTGCCAATACCGTGCGCCGCGATGCCCGCGGCAAAGCCACGCGCACGAAAATCAGTGATGCCACTCCGATCCATCAATGGCGTCACAATGATCGCCCCCATGACCCCGGTGAGGATCACCGCGCCGGCGGTCAGAGAAGGATCGGCGTGCAGTGTTTCGCTGATCCCCATTGCGACCGCCGCTGTCACAGATTTAGGCGCAAGGGACAGCACAACCTCGCGCGGCAAGCCAGCAGCTTTCGCAAGTAGCACGATCGACACGACGTATCCATCCGAGCTAGGCCGCGGACAGGGGCTCACCGATTCCACCGCGTGAGAAGTTCGGGGTCTTCCTTGTGCATCCTGATGAGCTCCATCGTAAGCGCAGTTCTGCGGCCCTTTTGACTGGCCCTTGACGCCTATTTTGTTCGCGTCGCGCGTCGCCGCGGTTTCCATGTGTCGGACAACGCGTTGACGGCAGCTTCGAGCGCCTTCCGGTCGATGACGTTGGAATCGAACCGCTCCGGACCCCAGAGGCGCACATGTTCGTGGTCCGGATGAGCGGGGTCTCTGATGGCTTCGAGGTATTCGGCATAACCCGGCGCACCGCCGACGTCTTCCGGAGGACAACGCCCGGTGGCCTCGAGCAAGAAGGGAAGTCCTTCCGTCGTGGTGTTCTCGAACCATTTTTCGAGCTTGATCACATGGTCCCAGCTGTCGCCGAAGTCATAGAGATAATGGATCGTCTTGGCGCCAGTCTCGCGAACGACATCGCAAAGCCGCGCTTTGCTGGCATCCATGGGATGGTGGCCGTAATCGTTGTGAGGATCTGGAATGCCCCAACGGACCTCACCAGCGAAGAACTCGAAGAGGTGGCTATTCGTCCAGCCAAATGCCGCCTGCAGCGTCAGATGCAGCCGATCAAGGCGCAGCGTGAACGGCACGACAAGGCGACGCATCACCTCCGGTTTCACGTCCTTGAGGGTCACCTTGATCCGGACCGCGGTCGTGTTCAGGCTCATGCCGCCAGCCTCGGATCGTGTGCAAGCATCGTGTAGATCGATGCCCAAGGGAGCAGTTCGTCCAGTCGCGCCGCAGGCCAACCATTGACGAGCTTCGCGAGAACATCAGCGAGCCAGTGCTCGGCACTGACGCCATTGAGCTTACAAGTCTCGATTAACGAAGCCAGGACTGCCCAATTCTCGGCGCCCTCGTCGCACCCGGCAAAAAGAGAGTTCTTGGCGTTGAGCTTGATCGGCCGCATCGCACGCTCGACAGCATTCGTGTCCATCTCGATGCGCCCGTCATCAAGGTAGAGTGTCAGGCCGCTCCAATGACGGAGCGCGTAACGCAAGGCCTTCGCCGTGTCGCTCTTCGGTGCAAGGTGATCAAGCTTGGCCTCAAACCACTGCTTCAAGGCTGTAGCGAGAGGCCGCGCATGCGCCTGCCTGCCGGCACAGCGCTCCGCATCCGATCGGCCGCGGAGGGCCTTCTCGACTGCGTAAAGCTGGGCGATGCGTTCGAGAGCCTCGCGGGCAACCGGAGCTGGCGCCGGCGAAGCCTCGCGCTCGATCTTCACAAACTGGCGCCGTAGATGCGACCAGCAGAAGGCGAGCGTTCCGGACAGGGCATCCGCACGCGTCTCTCGGGTCATGGTCTTGTAGGCCTGATAGCCGTCGCAATGGATGATGCCGCGGTAGTCCTCGAGCAGCCTCAAGCCATGGACGGCCCCCCGGCCCGGTGCATAAGCGTAAACCACGCCAGGTGGGTCAGGTCCTGCCCAGGGCCTGTCATCGCGTGACAGCGCCCAGAAGTAGCCGGTTTTGGTCCTGCCGCGCCCCGGATCTAACACCGGTGCGGGGGTCTCATCGACACAGAGCTTCGAAGAGGCGAGCAGAAGCTGGCGTAGACGATGCCACAAAGGCTTCAATTCCTGGGCGGCATAGCCGACCCAGAAGGCGAGCGTGGAACGGTCGAGCGCTATTCCGTGGGTCGCCAGCATCTGCGCCTGGCGGTAAAGCGGCAAATGCCAATGATACTTGGCGTCGATCACATGCGCGACCAGCCGCTCGGTGGGCAATCCTCCCCTGATCAGTCGCTCGGGCGCAGCCTGCTGGAGGACGACGCCGTGACAGGCGCGGCAGGCCAGCTTGGGCCGGCGGGTGACGATAACGCGATACTGCGCCGGAACGACATCGAGCCTCTGACTCTCATCGTGACCGATCTCGAAGAGGTCGCCGTTACAACACGGGCAACTGGTCTCCGCTGGCATCAGGATTTCGACGATGCGCGGCAAATGCTCCGGAAGTTGACCCCGGTTGGCTCTGCGCGCGGCAGCTCTCTTCTCGCAAACTCTGGGATTGGCGCGATCCTCAGTTGCTTCGAGGGCCGCGACGGCCTGATCGATATCCTCCAGAACAAGCTGCAGCTGATCAGCGTCCAGCTTTTCCGAGGACCGACCGAACTGCGCACCTTTTGCAAGCTTGAGCAACCGCTCGAGCCTGGCGCAGCGATCCAGCAGAGCCGCGGCAAAGACCCGCAACTCGGCCGGATCGCTCGGCAGTTCATCAGGCAAATCACTCATTGCCCCGAGTCTGCCATGCTTCGCGCCCCGATGCAGCGAAGATTTGTATCTTTACGCAAGTGCTCGGCGATGCGTCGCGAGGCGCATGCATGCGCGTCCAATCCATGCCAGCCAGAAGCGCCGACAGCTGGGCGGCATTCATCCGCATCACGCCGGCCACAATGGGAGGCCATTTGAAGCCGCTGCCATCGAGCCGCTTCCAGTACATCACAAGGCCGCTGCCATCCCAGACGACGATCTTCACCCGGTCAGAGCGCTTCGCACGGAACACCACCGCCACACCCTTCATCGGGTCATGGCCCAGCGTCTCCTTCGCCAACAGCGCCAAGCCCTCCGCACCTTTTCTGAAGTCTACAGGTTGCGTCGCCACGTAAATCATGAGGCTCGCGGGCGGCGTCAGCATGAACGTGTCCGTCGAAGCGCTAAGAACACGTCGCTCAACACAGCAAGGCCAGGCGCCCCCCGCACCTCCACGCGTGCTCCCTGGAGCTCAACCGTCACAATGGCTGCTTCCGGCGACCTGGTCGGCTCTGCGGCCGCCGGTAGCGCCGATTCCGATACCACCGGCACGAACGACAGCGTCTCCGAAGTCGGCAGCACCAACTGGCCCAAACGTGCCCGGCGCCGCCAGTCGTGCACCTGCTGGGGCCGGCAGCCATGGCGACGGGCGACCTCTGTGACAACCGCCCCCAGCTCGAGGCTTTCCGCGGCAATCTGTGCCTTCAATTCATCCGGCCACCGCTTGCGACCTGCGCCAGCGAACACTTCAATACGCGGTGACAACGGTCGTCTTATGTCGTCAGAATGGTCGTCCATTATGAGCACCCTTCCAGAAGATGACTCTTCTAACGGTGCTCTCAAGACTCCGCACAAACAATCCAAAGGGCCTCGGCGCTACGCTTACGCTCCATCAGGTTTTCGATGCCGAAGTCGGTGAACGCCATGACCTGGTCGTCACCTATGCCGTAAACCCAGATGACACCATCCTCTGTGTCCATTCCGTTCGCCACGTCCCAGAGCCAGTCCTCGTCTTCGCCGAGGTCTTTTGCGACGCGAGCGATGGTGAAGACGGCGTGAACCTTGTTGACGTGCATGGCTACGCCGCCTGGGCGGAGGACCTCGACGCAGGAGGCGTCCAGTTCCAGGGCAACAACTCGTACAGGTGGTTCTGTGGCATGTCGGCAATGCGCGCGAGGACGTCGGCAAGCCAGGCTTTCGGGTCGATGTCGTTGAGACTCGCCGTCATGATAAGCGTGGCCATCACGGCAGCCCGCTCCGCGCCGCGATCAGAACCGGCGAACAACCATGCCTTTCTTCCCAGAGCAAAACCGCGCAACGCCCGCTCTGCTGCATTGTTCGTCATGCAGATCCTTCCGTCGTGGACAAGGCGGGCAAAGCCCTCCCAACGGTTGAGCAGATAGTTGATCGGCTTGATCACGTTGGACGAACGCGAGAGCCGGGCAGAGTCCGCCCGGAGCCAAGTCTCAAGGTCGGTCAGCAGTGGCGCGCTTCTTTCCCGGCGGATCTGCAGCCGCTCCTCAGCGCTCAGCCCATAGATGTCGCGCTCGATCTCGAACAATTGGTCAATCCGACGAACCGCTTCCAGCGCAACGGGCGAGATCGCCGTCGCCGATCTTCCGCGGCGAGCGTTCTGGGCGATGTCGGCAAGTTCGAAGAACGCCCTCCGGCCATGTGCCCAACAGAAGGCGGGCGTGGCCGGCAACGCCTTGCGTCCGGGATCGAAGAGAGCGTTGAACCCGCTATAGGCATCGGCCTGCAGGATGCCGGCGAAGTTCTGAAGATGCCGCGCGGGATGCTCGCCGCGCCGATCACGTGAGGCGTAGAACAGCGCGGCCGGTGGATCTCGCCCGCCGAATGGCCGATCGTCGCGAACATAGGTCCAAATCCGGCCGGGAGCTGCTTTTCCTTTTGCGAGGATCGGGATCTTGGTGTCGTCGCCATGGAGCCTATCGGCGGAGAGCACATAGGCTTCGATCAATTCAAAGATGGGTCTGACCGCAAAGGCTCCGGCGCCCACCTGGTCCGCCAGCGTCGAGACCGACAGGGCGATCCCCTCACATTTGAAGCGCTGGCTCTGTCGATTTAGCGGCTGATGCTGACCAAATTTGTCGAACAGGATCGTCGCCAGAAGCTGGGGTCCGATATAGCCCCGGGGGGTGGCATGGAAGGGCGCTGGCGGCTGCGTGATCGCCTCGCAATCCCGACAACTGAACTTCTCCCGGACTGTGTCGATCACCTTGAACCGGCGTGGGATCTCCTCCAGCGTCGAGGTCACGCTTTCGCCGAGCTTCGACAGCCGCGCCGACCCGCAGCAGGGGCATTGCGTCGGGGCCGGCAGGACCACGCGTTCTCGCACGATGTCGTCGGGGAAGGGTTGACGCACCGGCCGCTTGCGCTCAAACGAACGCACCGTCTGCGTCTTCCCGGCCGTCTTCTCGGCAGCCAGCTCATCCTCGGTCGCGTCCGCCTCGAGTTCCTCAAGCTCAAGCTCCAGCTGATCGAGCAGCCGTGCCGACCGCTCGGAGCGAGTGCCATATATCGTCCGTCGTAGCTTCTCGATCTCGAGCTTGAGATGGGCAATCAGCGCTTCGGTGCTCGATTGCTTCGCCTGGGCATTGGCCGCTTCAGCAAGCCTGGCTTCCGCCGCAAGCCTGGCCGAGCGTTCGGCCAAAATCATTGCATGCGCGGCGGCAAGATCGGGCGGCAGGTCGGCGCTGGAGTCCATGGCCAGATGGAATCACATTCGCTGCCAAACTCAAATGACAAAGTCTCAGCCTACGCTGGTCGGACGCCAGGACTCTTGGGGATTGCGCCAGTCGATGCCGGACAACGAGGGCATCGGGAGATACCCATAAGAGTGACGATGACGTGGCCACCTCCGAAGAGGTGGAAGTCGTTGATCCGCGTCATCCGCTTTATGGCCGGCGCTATCGATTAATCTCGATCGGCAAGGAGACGACAACACGCGGAGCGTGCAAGGAGCTCTTTGCGCGTGTACATTACCGATTCGGTCTCACGCTTCTTCTGCCGCTCGGGGCGACGAATCTTGAGCGGAACGGCTTGCCGCGCGCCGCGCCAACCAAGCTGAGCCTCGACGCGCTGCAGGACTTAATCGCGTTGGCCGAAGAGAGCGGGGGCACATGCCCATCGAACCTCGAGAGGTCTGGCGCAGTCTGCCGGAAGCGCTCCGGCAGGCGATCGCAGAGGATCTCGGCCAAGTCCTGCGGGAGATGAGCGATGGGCTCGGAACTCGTCAAGCCGGATCACCTGGACCGCAAAGCAGTGGTGTATGTGCGGCAGTCGACGCCACACCAAGTGATCACCAATCAAGAAAGCCTAAAGCTTCAGTACGCCCTCTCGCAGCGTGCTCGCGAACTCGGATGGCACGAGGCGGACATCGATGTGATTGACAGCGATCTTGGGCAGAGCGGCGCTGGCGCAGCGCACCGGAAAGGCTTCAAGGACTTGGTCGCCCGCGTCACTCTTGGTGAGGTTGGCCTTATCCTATCGATGGACGTGACGCGCCTGGCGCGCAATTGTTCGGATTGGTACCCGCTACTTGATGTCTGCGGGCACCGTCATTGTTTGATCGCCGACCGGGATGGCGTTTATGATCCTGGGACACCCAATGGCCGCCTGCTGCTCGGCCTGAAAGGTACGATCTCAGAGCTGGAATTGCACACGATCAGAAGCCGGATGACCACTGGGCGTATGGCAAAAGCCGAACGCGGTGACTTGGTCGTGCAGTTGCCGGCGGGCCTTGTCCGCGACCCTTCAGGGGTGGTCACCAAGGATCCCAATCTCGAGGTGCAGGGGCGCCTGTCGCTGCTCTTCGAGACCTTCCTGAAAGTACGGACCGCCGCGCAAGCGATGCGGGCCTTTGTTGGCCGCGGCTTGGCACTGCCTCGCCTCGACCGCCATGGCGATCTGCGCTGGCAGCCTGCGACGGTGTCGGCCGTGACGGCGATCCTGAAGAATCCGGCCTATGCAGGCGCCTTTGTCTATGGAAGGACTTGGCAGAAGCCGTCCAAAATACCGGGAGAGCGTCCACAAAAGTCTCCGCGTCGTGGAACGGACTGGAGGATCGTGGTGAGGGAAAAGTACCCGGCCTATATCGACTGGGAAACCTTCGAGAAGATCCAGGCGATGCTGCGCGACAATCGTGCGGAATACCAGCACATCAAGAGCCGCGGAATCCCGCGCGACGGGGCAGCCCTGCTTCACGGCATCACCTATTGCGGCGAATGCGGACACAAGATGGCCGTGCGCTACAAGGGCGGCAGTCAATATGTCTGCAATCATCTGAAAATCCAGCGTGGCGCACCGGAATGTCAGAACCTGCGCGCCGCACCGATCGACGCACAGGTTGCGGCGGCATTCTTGGAAGCTGTGGCACCGGCGGAAATCGATGCGTTGTCCAAAGCGCGCAAGACCCATCTGCAGTCCGAAAGAGCCCTGCGGCACGCTGAAGAGCAGCAGGTTGAGAGGCTTCGCTATCAGGCAGCCCTCGCCGAGCGCCAGTTCAATCGCGCCGATCCCGATAACCGGCTCGTGACAGGCGAACTGGAACGACGGTGGGAAGCCGCTCTATCGGAGCTGCGCCGAGCCGAGGAGGCATTAGCCCAGCGCACGATGCACAAGTCCAATGAACCCTTGGGCGTTCCTCACGATCTGCGTGCCAAGGTAATCGCCCTTGGAAATCGTCTTCCGGCGCTATGGGACAACCCCGCAACCCGCAGGGACCACCGCAAGGCGCTCTTGCGCTGTCTGATCGAGAAGGTGGTGATGCGCCGCTGTGCTCGGGACAAGGCTGAGGTGCGCATTGTGTGGCGCGGCGGCGCGACCACTGAGCTTGTAGTCACCCTACCTGTGAATGCTGTGGCTGCGCTGCCGCGTCACAAGGAGATGATAGAACGCATATGCGCATTGGCGCGGGATGGCGCCTACGACGATGAGATCGCGCGCATTCTGACGCAGGAAGGACATCACTCGCCATGGGAGGCTGACAAAGTTCTGCCGATCACGGTCCGGCGCATTCGTCTCAAACACCGCCTCAAGGTGCGGCATCGAACACGGTGGTCAGCGGTGGCCGACCATTTGTCAGTAACCCAACTAGCACAACGCCTCAGGATACCCGTCAAATGGATTTATGTTCAGCTCAAGCGAGGGAGCATCCTGACCACCCGAGAGGCTTCGGGCCGCTTCCTCTTTCCTGACAACACAAACGCGTTGCAGGCCATTCGCAGCTTGAGAAATCATCGTATCGCGCAGATTGATCTGAGGGAGGATCACCGTGAAAAGTAGGGGCATCAACAACAGCCCTCAAGGAGGTAGCTCATCTGCGCCTGCGAGATCGACACCACGCCGTCCGCCAGCGACGGCCAGACAAAACGACCTCTTTCGAGTTTTTTCGTAAATAGGCATGCTCCCCGGCCGTCATGCCAGATCACTTTCAATAGATCGCCCCTGCGTCCACGGAAGCAGAACAAATGACCACTCAGCGGATCACGGCGCAGCACCTCTTGCACCTGCAACGACAATGAAGCGAAGCCTTTGCGCATGTCGGTGTGGCCCGTCGCCAGCCACACCCGAACTCCCGTAGGAACAGGAATCATCGTGGATCCAAAATCTCGATGATCCGGCGAAGCGCCTCAACGTCGACGCCCGCATCGACAATGACGCGCCGCCCGCCAGCCAGCTCGATCTCGATCCGACGCTCCGTCGAATCTGCGGTCGCGCTCTCCGATGATACCGCCACCGACGCCGCGGGCACCCCCTCGGCCACAACTGCCCTGACAAAGCCAGCCTCGGATTTAGTCCGGGTCGCCGCGAAGGCTCTTCGCCAAGTCACCAACAGAGAACGCGACAAGCCGTATCGCCGCGCTGTCGCCGCAACCAGGCGGGGCTCGGACAGGCTCTCTAAAACAATCCGCGCCTTCTCCTCCTCAGACCAACGGCGGCGCCGGCCTGTATCAACCACTTCCAGTCGATTCAGCGTACTGATCGTATGGCTGTCCATACGTACAGTTCTCAACCATCAGGCCAGCCCGCGGCAAGGCGGCTCTCCTCGGAGGCTTACGACACGACCCCCGTGACCGAGCCCACAACGAGGGCTGCCAGCATTGGCACGATCGAGGCGAGGACAATCCTGCGGTGCTCGTAGAGCGGGATAGCGAGCGCGACTGTGGCTGGGCCGAGCAAGAAATGTACGAACTGCGCTCCACCAAAATAGACCGGATATGGCGTGCCGGTCACGAACAGAAACACGCCAACGATCCAGACCGCGTGGAGAACAGGATTGGCGAGCGGATGTCGGTGGAGGGCAAGCGACAGCGCCTCCGAGACTGTATAAACCAGCAAGGTGATCGTCAGCCAAAGCAGAGGCGAGTGCGACAGATAGACCCAGAGGGCGAATGCGTGGTCCTTCATGGCGTCTCATGACCGAACAGACGGCTGACCAGGCGAAACGTCAGCACGGTCGCGAGAAGGGTCACTGTGACCGAAAGGGCAAGGATCAGCACAATTGCCATCCCATGAGCGTAAATGAGATCGAGGTTGTCCACGATACCTACGCCGGCCGGGACGAACAGGAGGGACAGATTGTTGAGCAGCCCCCTGCTTGCAGTCTCAACGCAGCCGTTTCGCAGCGGAGCGATGATTGCGAAACGGTCACGGACGAGCAGCAGAATCAACAGCAGCAGGAGCCCGACGATCGGACCAGGCAGCAGCAGGGCGAACCCGCGAGTCATGGCTTCTCCGATCAATTGGCAGAGCAGGATAAGACCGAGACTTGCCAGCATGGGGGCACCTGAGTAGCACTTTTACACGAGGAGACGCTGCCGGAAGCTCAATTGTTGAGAGCGGCGCCGCGCTCCGGCGCTGCAAAAAAGATAACGATTGATAACCATCTCCTTTTGCCGGCGGAGCGTCATCGCGGCTGAACACCGGGCTTGGCTACCACCGGAAAGGTAAATTCGATTCCTGCATCGACAAAGGTCTTTCGCAAGCTTTCCGTCAGAGCATCGGACATTGGTGGCGTGTCGTTGTACTCCTCGAGCCGCCGGATGACCGCCGAGGAGACGCACCCCCGCTCGGCCAGTTCCTTGACCGACCAGTTCAGCATGCGACGGGCGGCACGCAGTTGCCTGCCGGTGAGCTTTGAGGTCCCTCGTCGCTCTCGTGCCAGTATATCATGGTGCGCTTCCCTCCACATGCCAAGCCATTCCAGAACGCACCCGTCATCGGTCTTGAGCGGCACCGCCGCCCTCATGCCAGCGATAGAGCCCGTCTGCTCGCTGCAAGCGGCATTCGACGCTAAAAGGCTGCGCAGTTTCGACCGACACTGCCCATTCGCGCAGAACTGCCTCGCGGGCGTCTTCATGGAGGAGATTGATCCAGTTGACCGGAGATCCATGCGTTTCGGAAGCCTCAGCTGCCGGGAGGTGGCCATCGCCAATGCTTGTCCATAGTAAACCTCGACAGATCTGAGCCAGCGCGCTGTAGCGCTCCGTCTCTATTTTCCGTGCGTCTGAGAGATTGCGCCGTTCGGTAACATCGAGCGCCAACCCAAGAAGCAGTTGGACTTGCCGGCGCCATCGAGCAGCGGTTGGGCCCGGCCGTAGATCCAGCGCAAAGTGTCGTTCGGACGAATGATGCGAAACTCACCTTCAAGTGCAGATCGACATAAAGACGGCTCGACAGACGGTTCACGGCTAACGGCCTTGTCCTAGCAGACAGCCACGCGGACGTTGTTTGTCGCGCCTATTTGTCCGAATGGGAGGCCAAAGACCACCACGGCCAGGTCGCCCGACTGCACATAGCCTTCCCGTTGTGCTGCCACGGCCGCGATCTGGGTTATTTCTTCATGGCCGGAGGGATCGCTGGCCACGACACTATGGACGCCCCACAACAGGCACATGCGTCGCGCCACGATTTCGTCTGGCGTCAGAGCAAGAACGGGAACCGGTGGCCGCTTGCACGAAATGCGGGCCGCGGTCGTCCCGCTCGCCGTGAAGCCGATGATGGCTTTGGCCTCGATCGTGGCGGCAAGATCTGCGCCTGCCGCTGCGACGGCGTGTGGAGGGGTAATCTCTTCGTCGACTTGTGCAGCCCTGATCAAGGAGCGATAGAGACGATGTTGCTCCGTACTCCGGATGATACGATCCATCATGGCGACGGCTTCGGCCGGATAAGCGCCGTTTGCCGTTTCGGCTGACAGCATCACGGCATCGGCCCCATCATAGATGGCGGTCGCAACATCGGAAGCTTCCGCGCGCGTCGGCGTTGGCGCCGCCACCATGGAATCAAGCATCTGGGTTGCGACGATCACGGGCTTTGCGGCCACGCGGCAAGCACGGATGAGCTCTTTTTGACGGCCAGGCACGTTTTCCGGGGGGATCTCGACCCCAAGATCGCCGCGGGCGACCATGAGGGCGTCGGACAATTGGATGATATCGTCGATGCGATCAAGCGCCATTGGCGTTTCGATTTTGGCGACGAGGCCGGCTGCCTCACCGATGAGAGCTCGCGCCTCAATCAGGTCTGAAGGCTTCTGAACAAAGGACAAGGCAACCCAGTCGACGCCCAGCTCCAGGCCGAAGACAAGATCGGCGCGATCCTTCTTCGTCAGGGGGGAGATATCAAGCAGCGCCCCCGGCACGTTTACGCCCTTGTGATCGCGGATCGCGCCGCCGACAATGACGCGCGCGATCATTTCGCCATCGCCTGGCTTTTCGAGGCTCAGGCGGACACGGCCGTCGTCGATGAGCAGATCTTGACCTGGATGCGCGGCTGCAAAGATCTCCGGATGTGGCAGAGGGATCGCCTGCTTTCCGCCTCTTGCTCCGTCCAGAACGAAGCGGACCGTTTCGCCGGCCTGCAGCGTGAGCTCGCCCTCTTTAAGCGAGCCGATGCGCAGCTTCGGGCCTTGCAGATCCTGTAGCACGCCGATGGCTCGGCCGAATTCGCGCTCGAGCGCGCGGATGGCGGCAAAGGCGCGCGCGTGATCGTCTTTGGTGCCATGGCTGAAGTTCAGGCGGAATGTATCGGCACCTGCAAGATAGAGAGCACGGAGTTTGTCTGGCTCGACGGTTGCCGGGCCGATGGTTGCGACGATCTTGGCATGGCGCGAGCGACGCATCAAAAATCAAGCCCCTTGGATGAGCGGCCTTCGAGAACGCCGCTCCTGGCGACTGCCAATGTTTTGTCGATCACGCGCCCGCCCATCCAAACGATGTCAAGCTCCGGAAGCGGCGGCCTTTGTCTTTTGCTGCGTCGCCGAGAGGATAGCGTTGACAGCCCGGTACGCGAACACGATCGCAGGCCCGATGGTGATGCCGGCTCCCGGATAGATGCCGCGCATCGGGGATGTCATGTCGTTGCCGCAAGCGTAAAGGCCTGCAATCGACCTTCCCTGCCCGTCCAGGACCTGGCCGCAAGTATCGGTTGCCAGGCCGGTCGCCGTGCCTAGCGTTGCCGGAACGATTGGAAGCGCGATAAACGGGCCTTTCTTGATGGGTCCGAGATTTGGGTTTTTCTTGCTCACGGCGGGATCGCCGAGCGTGCGATTGAAGGCCGATTCACCGCGTTTGAACAGCGGATCGCGCCCCTCAGCGGCATGCGTGTTGTGTTCTTCGACGGTCTTTTGAAGCGCAGCGGGATCCAGTCCCAGCTGTTTCGCAAGTTCAGGAATCGTCCGGCCGACGTTGATGTAGCCAAGGCGCGCATATCTTCCGATGCTCAAGGTCCAGGGCCAGGGCAGCAGATGTCCCATGCCTCTCAACCGTACGAACTCCTGGTCGCAGATGAAGTAGAATCGCTTGTCTGCCGGATAACCGCTGGTGAACATCGCCAGGCAAATGTCGTGATACGAATTGGATTCGTTGACGAAACGCTTGGCATCCGGCCCCACGGCAATGACGCCGGGACGGCCGCGATCGAGCCAGCCGTAGGGGACCACTTGGGAGGAGCTGCCGCTCTTGAGAATTGAGACGGGAGTCCAGAAGCCGGCAGAGGCGACATTGTTGTCGATCGCAGCTCCAAGCCTCGTCGCAAGCGAAATGCCATCGCCCACAACGTCCGGATGGGCCAGCGTGTCATCGTGCTGGTGGGGACCACTGAGCGTGGCTCTTAACTCTGCGCTGCGAGCAAATCCGCCCGTTGCGAGGATGACGCTATGCGAGGCGCGCACGCGAAGCTCGGAACCGTTCCGCTTGACCACGGCTCCGGTGACGCGCCCATCTTCGCTGATCAGCTTTATGAGCGGGGATTCGGGCCATATCTCGACGCCGTGCTTGCGCAGACTGACGAGCAGGCGCGCGATCAGGGCGTTCCCTCCGCTGAGCTCGGTCCCGCGCCTGTGGCCCAGCCGGTCACGCGCGTAGCGACCGACACGCCGCAAGACGTGCCTGAGGGCGGCAAAGGATTGGAAGGGATTGAGGAAGCTTCTGACCTCGCTGGATGAGATCATCATTCCGCCAAGCACGACCCGGATTGGATCGCCGATCAGATCGAAATCGGCTCCGAGAAGCCGCCCATCATAGGGAGCCGGGCTCAGTGCCCGGCCCTTGTCGACGCCGCCGATCTGGCTCGAATGATAATCGGGCGCCGAGGCCAGCGTGAACTTGACCTCTGTCCCGTTCTCAAGGGCGGCGAGTGCAGCTGGGCCGTCCTCGAGATAAGCATCGACGAAGCCTGCCTGGTAATAGGTGCCAAGTTCATGCTGCAGGTAGGTCCTTGCCTTCGCAAGCGAGTCGTCGATCTTCGCTGAGCGCGCCTGGGGTGAGCAAGGAACCCAGATCATGCCATTGGAGAGAGCTGTCGTGCCGCCGAGCCGGGCGGATTTTTCGCAGACAGTGACGCGCAGTCCTGCTTTTGCCGCATAGAGCGCAGCTGAGAGCCCGGCTGCACCACTCCCGACCACGAGAACGTCGGTTGCCCATTCGTGATCCGGCCTTGCGCCTCGGGCGATCGCCACGGTCGTGCCCTTGCCTGATTGGCCCATCGGTGTGTCCATTCCAGCCTCTCTGCGATTTTCTTGGAACTGAGGTCAGTGATGTTGCGGAAGCGGAACGGCTTTGAACTCCTCGGCTGCCGCCTTCACTGCCCGTTCGATCGGAATTCGTTCGATGGAGGAGGCGCCGACAAATCCGACGCATTGCGTCGACCGGTACACCTCGGCCGTATCCTCGGGCTCTGCGATCGCACCGCCATGGCAGAGCAGGATCACGTCGGAGCGCGCGCTCCTGGCCGCGGCGTTGATGTCGTTGATGCGCTTGATCGCCTCTTTGACCGACTGCCCCTCCTCATGGCCAACGAGCCCGCCCCGTGTGGCGCCGACATGAGGGATGATGCAGTCGGCGCCGGCGCTTGCCATCGCCTTGGCATCGTCCGGGCTTGCGACATAGGCGAGCGAGTAGATGTTCTTCTTGCGCGCAGATGCGATCATCTCGACTTCGCGTTCGAAGCCGAGGCCGACGCGGCTGCGGCGGTCGCGCCACTTGTCGCCCATGGTCGAGATGGTGGGATAGTTGATCACGCCGGAGAAGCCGGCCGCCCAGAACTTGTCGAGCAACGCATCGAGATCGAGCCGAACGGGATCCCAGGCCTCAACGCCGCCGATCACGGGGATGGAAGAGACAACGTTGCGGATTTCTGCGGCAAGCTCGAGCGTGCGCGCGTTGGAGTCCCCGATCCGGCTGGTCGGAAGCCCCATCAGGCGCGACAGCCCGGTAGAGTAGACCACCAGCATGTCCGCGCCCCCGAGGACAGCGCATTTCGCCACCAGGCCGCAGCTGCTGCCGGCGGCAAGAACCGCTCTGCGCTCTGCCACCTGGCTTGCGATCTTCGCAAGGATTTCGCTTCGCTCAAACATTCGCATCGCCGTCAGCCTTCCTGCGCCAATTGCTCGAGGATCCAAGTCACGGCCGTCTCGGCAAATTCGGAATCGTTGATGTGACAGTTCAATTCGCGGACCGCGATTTTGGGCGGCAGATTCTTCTTGACCGCGTCCAGCCAAGCGCGGTCGGCGTTGCAATCACGGAACACGCCGCCGTCGCGGTCGTAGTCGGAGACGCCTCTTGCCGGCCAGAGCACGATGGCTGGCGCTTCTGCCCGCGACAGCCGCTCGGCCGTAAGCCGGCCGATGCTTGCGTTCTCGGACGGGGTTGTGCGCATGAGCGTGGTGTAGCGGGTATGGGAGTAGAACTGGCGGCCGCGAAACTGATCGGGGACGCTGGACGGTGGACCAAAATTGACCATGTCGACGGCGCCGGGCGCGACGACCTGCGGGATTGATCGATCCGTCGCTGCCTTGAGCCGATCCGGTCCGGCGCTGGCGGTGCCCCCGACGATTTCGTCAGCAAGCTCGGTTGTCGTCAGATCGATTACAGCGTCGAACTCACCGGCCGCGATCAGCTGTTCCATCTTGCGCCCGCCGGCCCCGTTTGCAGGGAAAACGATCGCATCGAGGCCGGCCTCTCCAAGACGTCTCAAGCATTGATTTGCCGCCGGCGTCGTCACTCCGAAGGCCGTGATGGCGACGATCTTCTTCCTTTTCCTCTGACGGGCTGGCTCATATTGCATGGCGGCCACGGCGCGGCCGGCATTGTCCAGGACGCGTTCGGTGAAGGCGTTGATTCCGAAGAGGTCGACAAGGGTCGGATAGAGGATGATGTCGTTATGGACGGCCAGTTCGGCGAGCAGTGCGGGCCTGGCGCTACTCACAAGGAGCTTCGGGAATCCATATGGCAAATCGCGGACGACCTCGCCAAAGACGGCGCTGCCCTTGCCACCCGCAATTCCGACAATTGCGCTGATCGCGCCTGATTGGCGGAGATCATCGACCGTTCCGCGCGCCGATTGGGCAATGTCGTTCAAGAGCTCGACGGGAGAAACGGCGCGGCCGCCATCTGTCGCCTCTTTGCCCGAGCTTGCCTTCGACGTACCGACGTCTATGACCACCGTCGTGCGGCCCAGGCCTTCGACGATGCTTTGGAGATAAGACGCTTCTGTGCCTTTCGTATCGAGCGTCGCCACGATTGCAACGGCGCCGGCGACTCCGACCTTGGGCGAGCGCCCAAGCCTGGCCGACTTCGCGTCGTCGGTGAAATGGTGCGACACGATCTTTCCTCTCCGATCGTTCTTGATACGAACGGTCTAAACGCGGCCGAAACGCTCAATAAGTGCCGCGCCGGCGAGAGTTGGGTAATATTGGGTAGATGTCTCGAAGCGATCGGGAGCGCACCAGCGGCTCTAGCCAAGGTTGCATAGCCTCTCCGCGCCCGTGTCTTCCCCTCTCTTCCCGGCATCTTCTGTCCGGCGTCCTTCGGGCCCATGAGGTGCGCGCGATGCGCAGCAGGCGAAGGTCATCTTCGCGAGCCATCCCTTGGGACGCTGTTTTACCCATTGCACAAAGTGCCAAGTGGTGAGCAAGTGGTGAGCGGGTGGACAGCTCGCGCGGTCAATGCCGAGGTCGAAGCCAGGACGATGAGACTTGCAAATGGCAGGCTTATGCTGGGGGGGAGAAATCCCGGTCGGCAGAAGTCTGGGCCCGAGGGGCCAGCTTCTATTCTGGGTGGCTGGCGACGGACGCCTGGTGGCTGCATGCGGGTTTGGGGATCTGGCGCTGTGGCAAAGGAAATCCCTATTGCCGAGATGATCATCAAGCGGGAACTCCAGGTCGAGGCAGTAGCGCTCGCCAATCCCGCGCAGAGCTTGAAGCTCCTTCTGCAGTGATCCAGCGGCGCTAGTGACCGGGTAAACGGCTTCCGCCAGGCCGTGCACCGATTACCCCACGGGAAAGCTTGGGCAGACGCAGCAAAGGCCAAAATGGCCGCCAGTCAGGCGAGCTGATGGAGAGGTCCTCGCAGGCATCGCGGGGCACCTCCCCTGCTTAGCCGAGCCCGAATAGCAGCCTTCTCGGGGCGTTCCTCACGGATAAGTCGCCGCGATTGCTCAATCTACTTGATGAAGGCGAGCCGCGATCGATCGAGGGTGATTGTGACAGCCAAAATCACAATGAGCCCGGTCACCATGATCTGGACGTAGGTATGGACACCGGCGATGTTGAGGCCGTTCTGAAGGACGGCGATCACCAACACCCCAATCAAGGTCCGGTGTACACCTCCTGAACCGCCCGACAGCGCCGTGCCGCCCATCACGACAGCCGCGATGGCTTGAAGCAACAGATCATCCCCCATGCGCGCAGTTCCGGTCGAGGTCCGCGCAACGAGAAGCAAGCCCGCAATTCCACAAAGCATGCCAGATACGACAAAGGCGATCGCCTTGGTACGCAGGACATTGATGCCGGAGAGCCGAGCGGTGACGCCTCCGGCGCCGATCGCAAACAAGGACCTTCCGAAGTGGCTCCTCGCGCCGATAAATGAAGCAAGGGAAAAAATGAAGAGTGCCAATATGCCCGCATTCGGAATGCGGCCGATGATTGAACCTGAGGCAACCCATGTCAGGTTGGGATTTCGAAAGAACACATTGACCCCGCCACTCAGCCAGGTCGAAACACCGCCAAGAATCGTCATCGTACCGAGCGTGGCGACAAAAGATGGCAGACGCAGACGGAGAACGAGGGTTGCGTTGATCAACCCACAAAGAGACCCGATGGCTGCTGCTAGCAAGGTTACATTGACCGCGCCCAGCTCAAAATCGCGGATCAGAACCGCCGACGAAATTGCCACAAGCGTCACGATCGCGCCAACAGAAAGATCCAGCGAGCCCATGAGGATCACGAAGGTGATGCCTGTTGAGACGATCAGCAGGATCGACGATTGCCGCATCAGGTTGAAAAGGTTCACCCAGCTCAAAAAGCGTGGATTGATGAGCGCAAAAACGATAACCATGGCGATCAGCAACAAGAATGGCCCGGCCGCATTTATGATTGGGCGATGTCGGCTGTAGAAGACTTCTGCGGCCCGCAATCTAGCTTTCAAACGTGATCTCGGTGCAATGATTTGGGGTTCAGACCATGTGTTGGACAAGTTCCTGCTCCGTCGGCTTGTTGTCAGCAGGTGCATTGCACTCGAACTGGACTTGTCCATCCCGCATGATGAAGATGCGGTTTGACATTCCGATTAGTTCAGGCAGATCGTCCGTTATGAGCAGAATGGACACGCCGTGTTCGATCAAGTCCCTCAGCAGAGCGTAGATTTCTTGCTTGGCGCCGACGTCAACGCCGCGCGTGGGATTGTCGAGCACAAGCACCCGAACTCCCCGCGCCAACCATTTGGCTATCACCACCTTCTGTTGATTGCCGCCGGAGAGAAATTGGCAGAGCTGTGCTGGCGCATGGCATCGGATGCGCAACGCATTGATGTGCTGTTCCGCAAGGGCTCGTTCTTGGGCGCGGGAAATAAAGCCGGCCGGTCGAGAGACAAGGGGGAGCGAGGCCAATGAGATATTGGCTTCAACCGACATGTAAGGCACGATGCCTTCGGTCTTTCGTTCCTTGGGGACGAATCCAACCCCATGCTCAATGGCAGCTTTGGCGCGGCCACGCAGTGGCAGAACGGCGCCGTTCACTTCGATGGTACCGGTCGAGGGAAATGGATCGAACCCGACGACGGCTCGGGCCACCGCCTCCTTCCCGCATCCCACCAGACCGCCAATCCCAAGGATCTCGCCTTTGCGGATATCAAAGCTGACATGCTTGATGTTTTGACCGCTCAGACCTTTGGCCGAGACTGCGACCGGCGCCTCCAAGAGCCCCAGCTGACGTTTCTCCATGTAGTATTCGTCTTCTCGGATCCGTCCGACCATCGCCTTATGAAGGTTTTGTTCGGAGATCTGTTCTCCTGAGAACTCGCCAACGCTGCGGCCGTCCTTGAAGACGTAAATCCGATCACAGAGCTCGACATATTCGGCAAGGCGGTGCGTAACGAGCACGAATGATGCCCGGTGACGGAATCGACGAATCGATTCGAAGAGAATCTTGACTTCTCGTTCGCCGATTGCGGCCGTCGGTTCATCGAGCAGGATGATGGGGTGATCGATATGGAAGTACTCGGCCAGCGCAAACGCCTTTGCAATCTCGATCATCTGCCGATCGTGAAACGCGTGATCACCCGTGCGACGGCGTGGATCGATGTAACCGAGATCAAGGTCCTTGAGGTGTCTTTCGCTGAAGGCGATCATCGCCTTTCTGTCGACGATACCCAGCCGATTGCGGAAATTGGCTTCCAAGGAGAGGAAGATATTCTCGTAGACGGCCAGGTTTGGAATAAGAGCCTGCTCCTGGAACACCATTGAGATTCCGGCCTCAACCGCCTCTGTATAGCTCAGCGGCCTATAGGCCTGCGCGGCCAGAATCATGCTGCCCGCGCTCGGTGGGTAAATGCCCGCGATGATCTTGAGCGTCGTCGACTTGCCAGCGCCATTTTCGCCCGCAATTCCAACGATCTCGCTCGGAAAAATGTCCAGATCGATTCCTTCGATGACAGATATGCCGTTGAAGCGCTTCGATCCTTGGCGCATCGAAAAAATCGGATTGCGCGCGTGTTTCACCTTACGTCCTCCGCACTCGCACGTTTGGTGTTGAGAAGGACGGCAAGCAGAATGATGGTCCCTTGCACGATCGTTTGCAGATAGGGGGGCAGAGCGAGTATGTTCATGCCATTGGAAAGCGTGGTTATGAAAAGAACTCCGATGATCGTCAGACTGACGTTGCCCACGCCCCCCGTGATGGCAGTTCCTCCAACGACCACTGCAGTGATCGTATCCAGGGTCATATAGCCGCCCATTGTTACCGTGGCCGATCCGAGACGGGCCGCCAGCAGCGCTCCCGCAAATCCGGCAAGGAGGCCAGACAAGGCGAAGGCCTGGACCTTGATCAGACGGACCTTGACGCCGATGAGAGCTGCCGTTTGCTCGTCGCTTCCGATCGCTAGCGTCATCCGTCCAAATCGAGTTCGGTCCCCCAGGAAGATTGCAGCCACGAAGATGACCACAGAAATCAAGACGGCGTTGGGAACCAGAACAACCGGAGCTCCTTGCGCAAAATCGATGACAGCAGGATCTGACACGGTCAGCGACCGCCCGTCTGAAATGAAGAGCGCTGCGCCTGAAAGAGCGGTTGCGGTTCCAAGAGTGACCAGGATGGAAGGGATCCTGAGGTAGACGTAGACAGCACCGTTGATCGCTCCGAATACCACCCCCACAAGGCAGGCGATGGCGATCGACCAGAGACCAAGGTCGGGCGCCGTCCGGGCGACCAGCATCCCGCAGAAGCTCGCAATTGCTCCGATCGACAGATCGATGGAGCCCATCAGGATCACGAAGGTTGCCCCGATGGAGGCAATGAGGAGGACCGAACTGGAGAGTTCAATTGCCCTCAGGTTTGAGCCGGTAAAAAAGGAGGGAGCCGTGACGCCAAAGACGACGCAAGCAATTGCGAATATTACAATTGTCAAGGCGCGCCGCGATAGCTCGCTATCTCTGTGCCGCATCAGCGAAGCGTCGAACATCTGGCGGTCCCATTAAAATCGAATGGATGATGGTGCCTCCCTTCGGAGGGAGGCGCCAGAGACGATCAGTCAGGGATTCGCTGCTTGTAGTGGTCGTTATATTCGGCCTTGAGTTGGTTGACGCAACCACCATCAAAGGCGTCCTGGTAGGCTTTCGGGAACTTGTATCCGGCCGGCGTGCGGCTACCCCAATAAGCCTTAACGTCGATTGGCCAAACCACGTTCTGAGAGTCCCAATCAGTGGGATGGAGAACCCGTGACATTTTCTTCCAGTCAAAGGGAAGCTTTTCGCCGGCGAGAAACGCCTGATACTTGTCGACATTCTGCGCCGTAATCAGGGTAGCTCCGGTGTACATCATGCGCTCGCAGGGGCTTGGCTTGAACCCCTTCGCAACGTCGTAAGCTCGCACCAGGGCAAAGCCTGCCTGCCACTGCGGGGTAAAGCCCATCGTCGCAAGGATCCGGCCTTCCTTCACAAGTTTGAGCGTCTCGCGATTGCCATCAAGGCCGGTGATCGGAATATGCAGGCCTGCATCTTCGAGAGCTTGCATCGCACCCAACGCGATGGAATCGTTTTGCGCGAAGACAGCATCAATCTTGGGGTGGGCCACCACCAGGTCTTCCATCACCTTGCGGGAGTCGACCTGGTTCCACTTGCCCGGCTGGCGGGCAACGACCTTGATGTTGGGATATTCCGCCAGAGCCTTTTCAAAGCCCGCGGTCCTGGCAATGTCTGCGTCGACGCCGGGGAAGCCCGTAATGTGCACGACGTTGCCCTTGCCGCCAATCTTGTCAAAGAGCACTTTCGCGATCCGATAGCTGTTATCGACATCGTCAGGCGTGAAGAACGTCGCGAAAGCGTAGTTGTCGGACCCTGCATCCAGAGGATGGAAGCCGGGTACTGACTCCCAGACGGCAACGTGGACGGCGCCCACTTTCTTCGCCATCTCGACGATCGTCTTGATGTTCGAGGCAACCAGGTTTTCGCCGAACGTAATCTTGACGCCCGCGCCGAATTGCGCCTCATAGATCTCGATCTGCTTGGCGGCGTCACCTTTTCCCGAAAGGATGCGATAGTTCAATCCCAGGGCTTTGGCCGCCTGCTCGGCGCCCTGGGACCAGTTGTTGAAATACTCGTTTTCGAGCGTGGACACTTCGGACAGGACATCTTCGGCCCTGGCAACGGCAATCGATCCCAGCAGGGTCGTCGCCGCCAGAAAGTACGTGTACAATTTTCGCATCAGTTCCCTCCTCTTACTCGAATGAAAACTGCAGTCTCTCGGTAAAGTGTGGTCGAGCCTTCCCGCCGCCGTTCTCGGTTGAGTTCTAGGACGACGGAAATGCTGTGAATGTCGTGTTGCGGTCTGGCGCGACTTACGTGACGTTGATTGACGCATCAAAGCCCGTGATGTTGATAAGCTGCGGCAAGTGCCTGTCGCCCTGCCTGACCGGGTTCTACATCTTCTTCCAGTCGCCACTCTGCTCGAACGCATGTGCGGCACGATAGATGGTGGTTTCCTCGAAATGGCGGCCAACGAGCATCATGCCAACGGGCAGTCCATCCACCATTCCGCAGGGCAATGACATGGCCGGATGGTGAGTGATGTTGAAAGGAGCGGTGTTGGTAAACATCTCCGTTGCGCGCGTGATATAGTCCTCTCGGCTGACGTTCAGTGGAGGAAGCTCCGTCGCCTTCATGGGCGTCGTCGGTAGAAGAAGCAGATCGTAAGTCTTGAGCGCGCTTTCGTAAGCGGCCGTCAAGCGACGAGAGACGTTGACGGCCTTGCCGTAGAAGCGCGGCCCGTACGTGTTGTTGATGTAGGTGCCGAGTAACAGGAACAGCTTCGCCTGTTCAGACAGGAAGTTCGCCTTGCGCCGCCAGCCGCGATGGAAGTCCATGAGCGACAGCGAAAAGAGATCGGATCGGCTGGTCCCATAGCCGTCGCCGAACATCATTGTTTGCGTCGCGCCCTCCGTGCCGATCGGTGTCCAGATCAAGGCGCCCTGGTTGTGCATGGGTACCGAAACCGCTTCGACCGAAGCCCCGAGGTCCTTGAAGCGCTTGGCCGCTTCATGAACTGCTCTATTGACAGCAGCTTCTGCCCCGGGGTGCTCAAAACCTTCCTTGAGAACGCCGATCCTGAGGCCGCTGACGGTTTGACCGAGCGCCTTGGTATAGTCTTCGACTTTGGGAGCTTTGATGCGGGGATCGTAACCATCGTCTCCGGCAATGACTTCCAACAGCAGCGCGTTGTCGGCGACTGTAGCTGTCATCGGACCTGTGTGATCGAGGGTCAGCTCATTGGGCATAATTCCGGTATAAGGGACGAGGCCCCAGGTGGGCTTCATGCCGTAAATGCCACAAAATGAAGAGGGCATGCGTATCGAGCCGCCCTGATCGCCGCCGATCGCCATGTCGACTTCGCCAAGCGCGACGACGACACCGGATCCTGAAGAGGATCCCCCAGCGGAGTATCCCATCTTGTAGGGATTGTGCACCGGGCCAAGCGCTCCGGTATGGCTGCCCCCCGATGTGCAGAAGCATTCGCAGTGCACCTTGCCGGCGATTTCGGCGCCCTCGTCCAGCATGCGGCTGACGATGGTCGCATCGATGTCAGGGATAAATCCTTCGAGGGTCGCCGAACCGTTCATCATCGGCACGCCGGCGAGCATGATGTTGTCTTTCAGCGCAACAGTCTTTCCCTTGAGCTTGCCGCTCGAGGCGCCCTTGACACTGGTCTTGCGGTACCATGCGTTGCGCAGATTTTCTTCAGGTGGCGGCTGATAGCCAGGCGTGCGTGCGTATTTTACTGCAGGCAGCTCGTCGGGGATGCCGTCAACATATCTGTAGCCTTCGAGGGATTGGGCAATCAGACCGCGAAAGGAAGTAATGTCCTCGTCCGTCAGGGAAAGGCCGCATTGTGTTGCTACATCTTGTAGCTGTGCAGGCGTGGGCGGGACAACTGACACTTGGCTCTCTCCTGTCGTTCCTACACGGGACCCACTCGACGGTGGTTGATTGAGCGAGACTAAGGACCGCAGGGCCCGCGAAGCTGCGCTCATGACAACGGGATTGGGTAATTTTGGGAAAAGGAGCGGGTCCGCTTAGGCTCAACGTATGTGTAAGGTTGCGCCGTGGCCTGCTCTCGCGCGAGGTGGACAGGCTTACACTGGGCTTGTTGCCGGCCGCCTTTGCGCGGCAGATTAGGTTGGCGAGCCTTTTTCTGAGGGGCTGGCCGAGGAATGATGATGTCGGATTTTCCATGCGCCGAGGTGCCGGCGCAGCACGAAGGTGAAGCGGGCGGGGGTCACAAGGGGCTCTCCCTCGCGGTCTTCGGAAAAGACGTATTCTCCGACTACCAGGGCAACCTCAGCCGCCAGGCTCATGCTGGACCATGTGTCAAATCGGACACTGGCGGTGCCACGGAAATAGGTGCGCAGCTGTTCGGCGCCGATGTAGAGCGCTGGACTGGATGTGCCGAAAAGCAATGCATCATCCGCGTAGAGGGCAACGAGGTCCTGCCATTTGTGTGAGTTGAAGGTGCGCTCCCAGAGCTCCAGGAAGGCGCGAACGTCCGGAGTAGCGTGTTCGTTGTTCACAATGGGCCCCACTCAGTTGCAGTCAAAAGATCGCGAAGCCCGACCGAGCGAGCAAAATCGATCGCGAAGCGCTCCTCATGCAAGCTGGGGGACCGTGAACTGAATTCTAAAAAGAGACCGCTGCTGGAGCTCTCCAACAGCGGCGTAAGTCGAGGGAGGAAGCAGACGAGCCCGGCCTGCCAGCGGATAAGTGAGACGTCGTCGGAAGCTGCCGTGCCGGTTTGAGCTTTCGGATCGATGTGTAGATGTCGTGCAGATCTCTAGACCGAACTGAAACGCCGTATAAGATCAGTGCGATGTTTAAATGGGTAAGATTGGGTAGAAGCGTTGAAGGAAAGAGCAGTCGGCAAGCTCATTTCAGCCAGGTCAGACACGGGCGAGCGCGATCGCCTAGCAATCTATTCGCCGGCTTTAGGGAGCCTTCCGGAAGGCTCCATGCTGGTCATGGCGACCTTGCCCATCATTGACTGGAACGATTGTCTGTTACGGGACCTGCGCACGTTCCCAAAGGAGAGATCTGCGGGTGTCTACGCCGCGATCGTCATGATTGATCCCTTCGCTTGCTGGGAGGATCTTGCTGATGTGTTGAAACAGGCCGGGATCATGGGGATCATCAATTTCCCGCCCGCATCTCTCATTGAGCGGTCAACGACAGGGATGCCCATTGAGAGCGGACAGGAGATCGAGCTTCGACGTCTGGAATGGTTTGCGAGTCTGGACTTCAGAATCTTGTTCGCGACGGATGACATCTCTGAGACCGCAACGGCCGAGCGGCGCCTCGGCTCGCATCTGACCGGCATAGTCCAGGTGCCGGAAGAAGCTCTCAAGTTCGTGATTGGCGATCGAGTTGATTTGGTAAGCGCCGGGAAGCGAGGCGCGCCGGTGGCGAAGTTCGCACTTCTGAGCGGTACGAAGCCGCAAGCGCGAAAGAAATGAGGAACGGAGCCTACTCCAGGATCCGCAGCTTCTTGATTTTGTTGTAGAGGGTCTTTCTGGAAAGTCCAAGGGACTGGGCAGTCTTTCCGCGGTGGAGCTTGTTTCGTTTCAGGCCTTCGATGATCCACTCACGCTCGGAGAACACGTTTGTCCGCTTCACGGCCGATGATGCGGTCAGCAGGGGTCTTAGAACATCAGCCGTAATGTGTGACAGTTGCAGCGTCACCAGCTGGTTGACTATTTGGCGCAGTTCCCGCAGGTTTCCCGGCCAATCATGCCCGGCGAGCGCCAGGAAGGCAGAATTCTCTATTCCCAGTGTTGGCGCGTTTGAATCCCCTTTCGCCTCCACCGTGAAATGCTGGACCAGCTGGGGAAGGTCTTCGAGCCTGTCCGGCAAGGCCGGCAGGGCTATGTCAAGCCCGGCAAACAGGGCAAGAAGCCGAGGGCAGAGCACGGTTTGAAGGCTGGCGCCGCGAGCAACTGTTGCCGTTGCAATGATCCGTGCGTTGGACCGCACGACCGACACCCCGTTCAGGGATGTGAAACCGCCGGTCTCGAGGTAATCAGCAAGACGGTCCTGGCCATCCCGCGGCAGTTGATCCAGATGCAGCAGCAGGACTGCAGTGCCATTTGCAGCTTCCAGAAGCGAGAGTTGGCGTTTCCTGGTTTCATCGCGCTCCGCGCCAAACAATGCACCGACGGTGTCCGCTGCAGCCCCGGCGCGGCATTGGAAGAGCGCGGCCTTTGTGTGTTTGCGGTCGCTAAAGCTGTGAACGAGGTTCGCTATCCTGCGCTTTCCCGAGCCTGCTTCGCCCCACACGAGCACGGGATTGGGATTGGCAGCCAGGCGCTTTGCGGCCTCCAGCACCCGCTTCATGACGGAGGATTGCGCGATGATACCGTGTCTGAAGCCACTCAATTGGAGCTGACGCTCGAGCAGATCGACTTTCTCGCGCAAGAGGTGAATCGTCTTGAACCCGGATGTGACCTCGAGGACCGACATTTCCAGCGGGACCCGGTCCAGCGAAGAGCCGCCGATAAAACCCTGAACGCCCGTTTCGCGGCAGATATCGAGGAGTTCGTCGGGCTTTGTGATGGGGCCGCCGCCGAGAAGACAGATGACGTTCTTGTCGGTGGAGTGCGCCACGCGCGTCACGGCGCTGGTCCGCGCTGCGAGCTCGGACTGGCTGATCGATGGATCAGATCCGCTTTCGACGCTGCGATTGAGATTGAAGTTGATGCAGATCGCCTCAATGCCTGCTTCGACCATGCGCCGCGCTTCAGTCTGGGAGCGGGTATAGGCGATGGTCATCAGACCGCGTTGCCGGGCTTTGATCAGAAGTTCGATTTCTCGCTCGTAGCCGAGGCCAGACTTCTCGAGCAAGGACCTTCGGAAATCATCGATGTGGATGACTGAAGGGAAATTTGTAACTCCGGTGAAACCCCATCGGATGATCCGATCGAGGAAGCGATCGAGATCGAGGCTCGGATCGAAGGTGCATGCGCCGAAAAAGACCGGCAGTTTGGTGCTGGGCAGGATTTCGGTCCGGCCGAAACCCGCGACGAATTCGTTGCTGTTGCGGATGGGCAGGATCGAGGCTGGCGAGGAGCCGCCCATGGCGCGAAAACGGCCAGCGTTGAGCGCAAGCACAAAATCGGCACCGGCCCGCTCGGCGGCCCTTGCGGTCATGCCCGAGCCGATGCCCGCCCCGAGCACGAAGGAACGGGAATTGCGGAAGAACTGCCTGATCCCTGCGTTCTTGACCTGCTCTACCCGGTTGTGCATACCGGCCGCGCCTCCTGTGCGGCAGGTCTGAAAATTAGCTCCAATTTGCGGGTGCGTGCAACCGCTGCAGGGCCTTTCCGTTGGCCATGAACAGGTGGCAGTCGGCTGGTGAAGCCGCAAGCCGGACCTTGCCAGATCGCCTGGAAGGCTCGATCCTTGGCGCTTTGGCGACCACAGCTTCCTTGCCTGCGTTGCCATAGATGTAGGTGACGCTGCCAAGGTGCTCGACGAAATCGACGTCCAGCTCGAGAGCAATCTCTTTGTCTCCTTCCGGCTGCGAAAAATCATCGGGACGAATCCCGAGCGTGATTGGCTTGCCGACCAGCAATTGATCCGGGCGCACGGGGACCGAGACGGTCGAGCCCGCATCAAGTTTGACCTCCATACCTGTCTCGTGCGCGGCCTCGATATGACCGCCCAAAAAATTCATCTTAGGCGAGCCGATGAAGCCGGCGACAAAGCGCGATGCCGGGTAATGATAGAGCTCGTGGGGGCTTCCCACCTGCTCGATATTGCCGTCCTTGAGCACGACGATCTTGTCGGCCATGGTCATGGCTTCGATCTGATCGTGAGTGACATAGATCATGGTGTTTCCGAGCTGCTCGTGGAGCTTGGCAATCTGGACCCGCATCTGGACTCGCAACTCGGTGTCGAGGTTGGACAGCGGCTCGTCAAACAAGAACACCTTGGGCTCGCGGACGATGGCCCGCCCGATCGCCACGCGCTGGCGCTGTCCGCCGGAGAGCTGCCGCGGCTTGCGATCGAGCAGATGGTCGATCTGCAACAGGGATGTGGCCTCACCAACCCGCTTCTCGATCTCGGCCTTTGTGGCCTTGGCCATCCGCAAGGGAAAAGCCAGGTTCTCCCGGACGGTCATGTGCGGATAGAGGGCATAGCTCTGGAACACCATGCCGAGATTGCGGTCGGCCGCGTCCAAATCATTGACGAGCACATTGTCGATGAAAAGCCGTCCTCCGCTGATCGGCTCCAGCCCCCCGATCATGCGCAGCAAGGTCGACTTCCCCGATCCTGAAGGCCCGACGAAGACGACGAATTCGCCGTGATCGATGCTCAGGTCGATATTGCGCAGGATCTGGATGGTCCCATAGGCCTTATTGAGGCCTTCCAGTCGAACATTGGCCATCACGCTCTCCTCTGCCGCACGGCGTCTTGACCAGCCTTACGGCGATTTCTGAAAGGCTGGACACGGTAAAGTCGGCGGGCAGCAGCGCCGCGTCCTTGCGAAGTGGCACGCCTGTCGTGACGAGCACGGCAGGAAGGCCGGCCCGCTTGCCGGCCTGGATATCTGTCTGTATCTGGTCGCCGATCATCAATGTGGATTGGCGTGGCGTTCCAAGCCGCGAAAGCGCGGCTTCGATCATGTGCGTCTCCGGTTTGCCGACGATCAGAGGCTGGACTTGAGTTGCGGCTGCAACTGCCGTGATCATGGCACCTGCCCCCGGTTCGAAGCCGTCTGCAGTCGGCAAAAGAAGATCAGGGTTTGTGCCTATGAACACGGCGCCGCCCAGGATAGCCGCAACCGCAATGCGCAGCTTCTCATGCGTGATCTGGCGGTCGAGCCCCATCACAACGACTTCAGGCTTCGCATCGGTGACTTCGAGACCCGCCTCGGCAATCGCTTTGACAAGTGATGGCGCGCCGATGACGAAGGCCCGTGTCAGTTTCGGGTATTGGGCCCGAATGAGCTCCGCGGCCGTGATGGCGCTCGTCACGACCTGCCTCGGGGAGATCGAAAGCCCGAAACCTTCGAGCTTGCGCACAACATCTTCCGACGTGTGGGTCGAATTGTTGGTGACGAAGCAGAAGGGCACTTCTGCCCCTTGCCAGTTCTTGAAGGCCTCGATGGCGTCCGCGATCGCGGCATTCCCCCGGTAGACCACGCCATCCAGATCGGAGATGACACCGGCGATCTCGGGCCATTGAAGCTGAGTGCCGGACTTAGCCATTCATCAGCATCCCGCCGTTCACGTGAACGATCTGGCCGGTCATGTAGGAAGCCGCAGGGCTTGCCAGAAACACGGCAAGGCCGGCAATGTCGTCGGGCAATCCAACCCGTCCCAATGGGATCCGGCCGCTGTGGCGAGCTTCCGTCTCCTCACGCGGACGGCCATGCATGGGGGTGTCGATGATCCCCGGCGCGATTGCATTCACATTGATCTTGAGCGGCGCGCATTCATAGGCAAGGAGCTTTGTGATGTCGTGAACGATTGCCTTGGAGAGGCAATAGTCCGCCCCCCCGGCCTGATAGTTGAATACGGCGCCTTGCGAAGACAATGAGGAGCCGACATTGACGATGCGTCCGCCCTTGGTTGTCATGAAGCGCCCGATCGCCAGCTTCGAGCAGCGGAGGATTGCGACCGAGTTGATCTGGATGGTGCGTTCGATCTTGTCGGCCGCCCCGCTCAGGAGCGGCTGGGCAGATTTGATGCCGGCATTGTTGACGAGCACGTCGAGCCGCCCGAAGCGTGTTCCGATCTCCTCGAGCACGCGCGCCACGTCCTCTTCGCGGGAAACGTCCATGGCCATCGGCAACACGCCATTGCCATGGGGAAGTCCCACCAATATCTGCCTGAGGCTTTCGAGATTGGCGTCCGTCGCAACGACGTTGGCCCCTCCTGCCCGAAACGCATTCACAATGGCAGATCCGATGCCGCCCCCTGCCCCTGTCACGAGCACCGTTCTGTCTGAGACTGAGAACTGTTCGGTCATTCCAACTCCAAGATCGTTTGTGATTTGAGGAATTCGTCGACCTCTCCTGCCAGCGGCATTGAAGCCTGCGCCCCGCGGCGCGTTACGCACAGGGCAGCAACGGCCAATGCTCGTCTGACCGAATCCCTCAGAGGCAGGCCTTGAGCGAGCGAGGCGGCAAAAGAGCCATTAAAGGCGTCCCCGGCGGCCGTGGTATCGACGACTTTGACGGGAAAGGCGCGCAGCGCAAACGAGTGCGCTGCGTCGGCATAGAAGGCGCCCTGCGCCCCCAGCGTGATCAGAGCGGCTTTGGGTCCGAGGTGCAGAAGCTTGGAAGCCGCCGCTGCGGCGCTGTCGAAATCGGTCACCTCGACCCCGGTGAGCTCGAAGGCCTCGGTCTGGTTGGGGATAACGTAATCGACTTGTCGCCATGCCGCCGGCGAAAGCCCGGGTCTGACCGGCGCCGGATTGAAGATGAGCTCGAAGCCCTTCTCGCTTTTCATTTCAAAGAGCCGGTTGAGGGCGGAGATGGGCAGGCCCATTTCGGCAACAACGACAGCGCCTGGCGCGATGAATGCGGCCGCGCTCTCAACCATGGCCGGTGTCACATTCAGATTGGCGCCGGGATCGATCACGATCATGTTCGAACCGTCGTCTCCCACCAGGACCAGGGCCGAGCCGGAGACCTCACCGGCGCAAATGGTGATGGCCTCGGCACGGACTCCGGCTTCGCGCAGCGACTGCAAGAGGGACTGGCCAGCCTCGTCCTCGCCAAGACGGGTGTAGAAGAGGGGCTTCAGCCCAAGCCGTGCGGCCGCCACGGCCTGATTGGCACCCTTCCCCCCGGGATTGCGGTTCAATTTGCCCATCAGGCTTTCACCCGGCGTTGGCAGCCGCTCGACATTGAAGCAGAGGTCGAGATTGGTCGTTCCAAAGAACATCAAGGGCCTGGGATTCATTTCACTGCCCCGAAAGTGAGGCCGCGTTCGAGGTGGCGCTGGCCGATCACGATCAAGATCACCGGAATGATCATGGTAACGACCAGTCCTGCAGCCATGACGGGATAGAACTGCACCCCCGGATTGAGAAGCTTGAGTAGCGCGACGGTCACCGGCGCCTTGGTGGAGCTGAGGATCAAGCCGAGCGCGAAGTTGTGCCAGGCCAGCAGAAAGATCAGCAAGGAGGCGCCGATCAGGCCGGGCTTGAGAAGCGGCAGCACGATATGCAGGATGACCCTGACGGGTTTTGCCCCGTCCATCGCCGCGGCCTCCTCTATGTCCTTTGGAATATCCTCGATGTAGGAGCGGCTCAACCACACGATCATAGGCAGCGTGACGACCTGGTAGACCCAGATCATGCCGAGATAGGTGTCGTAGAGTCCGATGGTCTGGAACACGCTGAAGAGCGGGATGACGACGAGCAAGGCCGGGGCGAACCTGAAGCCAAGAATGAAAAAGGCGATGTCCTCCTTCATCGGGATGTCCCGCCTTGCCAGAACGTAGCCGGCGGGCACGCCAAGGAGCAGTGAGACGAAAACCGATCCGAGCGCGATGGCGACGCTATTTGTCACCGGAGTGAGGAAGTCGACCTTGATGGTGCCATAGCTTGTCGCGCCGGCCTGCGCGGCGTCGAACAGCACCCGGAAATTCTCAAGCGTCGGCGAGAAGATGAACTTGGGCGGCCAGGCCATGACCTCGCCCTGCTGCTTCAACGACATCAGTAGGATCCAGATCAGCGGGAAAGCGAGAATGAGCGCGCAGATGCCGACCAGCAGGTTGAGGGCGATATTTGTCGATCTTGAGCGATTTAGGCGCATGTCGCGTCTCGTCAGCTAACGCGTTGGCGGACGTATCGCCACAACTTGACCGTGAGGACTGCTCCGGCGAGGACGATGATCCAATTGACGACCATGAGGGCCGCGCCGCGGCCGAAAGCGAGGTTCTGGAATGCGGTGATGTAGGCGCGCACGGAAAGAACGGAGGTGCTGTTGCCGGGACCGCCTTGCGTCGTTCCGAAGATGATGTCGAATTGATTGAGAGATTCGATCAGACGGAAGACCGCAGCGATCAGGATGTAGGGCGCGATCAACGGCAGCTCAATATAGAGGAAGGTTGACCAGCCCTTTGCACCATTGACGCGCGCGGCCTCCCTGATCTCCTCATTGATGCCCTGAAGGCCGGCGAAGATGATCAGCGTGAAAAAGGGGGTATAGGTCCATATGTCGATCAGGACGAGGGAAATCATCGCTGTCGCGGGATCAGAAATCCATGCAAACCGGCCAATTCCTGCAAGTGACAGCAGATAGTTCAGGATGCCGCTCTGCGGATCCATCATCGTCGTCCACATCAAGGCAACGCTCATGGGCGGAAGCACGAGTGGCAACAGAATGACGGGCCGCATTACGCGTGCCAGGAACACTTCGGTGGCAAACAGCTTGGCGAGGGCAAGGCCGAGCACGGCTTCCGCAAGGACCGCTGATCCAGCGTAGACAATTGTTGCTCGGACGCTATTCCAGAAGTCGTCTGACTTGATCAACGCGGCGTAATTGGCAAGGCCAATAAAGTGGACCAGTGGCCGGCCGAACTTGAGATCCGTCAGGGACTGAAACACGCCGTAGAAGAACAGGAACAGAAAGCCAAGAAGGATCAAGACCGCCGGCGCGATCGCGGCGATGCTCCACCAGTCAAGGCGCGGCCGGCTGGCGCTCTTGGCCGCGCCGTCTTGCGCCGAAGCGAGTTGGCTCACTGAAGACTGCAGCGTCACGATTGCGTCTGATCCTGAAGAATGCATTTCAAGTGACATCGAAATCCAAGGGGGCGGCAGGCAGGCCTGCCACCCCTTTGGGACTTCACATCGACGAACGGATCTCGGAGGCAAGGTCAGTCAGCGTTGCCTTCACATCCGCTCCATTGACCATCTTCTGCATCGCCACCGCCCAGGCATTCATCGCCTCGGCGAAGCCGACGCGGGCCGTAAAGGCGAGTTGCGCCCGGTCCTGCACCGTCTTGAACGTCTCGACGAAGTTGTTGAATTCAGGCTTTGCGGCGTATTCGAGCCAGGCCTTGTCGCTCCAGGTCGATGCGCGGGGAGAGTTGACGAGCTTGCCTGCAACGGCACCGTTCAGCTCGACTTGTTTGGAGGTGGCCCACTGGATGAAGAGCCAAGCTGCGCCCTTCTTCTGGGAGGCGGCATTCATGGCCAGAGACCAGATCCAGATGTTGGATTCGAAGTTCTTGCCGTTCGGTGCGCGCAACGGGGGCGCAAAGGCGATCTTGCCGGAGGCGGGCTTGCCGGCGACGTCGTTCCAGAAACCGAACATGTTGGAATCGATCGCCATGGCGGTCCGCCCTGAATTGATCCCTTCGACCACCTGGTACCAATTGTCATTGGCAAAGGAGGGAGCGGCGCATTTCTTGATCATGTCGGCATAGTCTTTGTGGAAGGCGATCGACTCGGACGAATCCAGGCCCGTGTCGAGCTTGCCGTCCTTGACGACGAAATCGTGCACGCCATAGGACCTCGCAATCGAGATCGCAGCCGTGTGGATGCTGCTCCAGAACCTTACGCCGCGAACGCCGAGAGGCGTGATGGTGGGATCGACAGCTTTGAGCTTCTCGCAAGCGGCCGACATCTCCGGCGGGGTGCTCGGGACTTTGATGCCATGCTTGTCCAGGACATCCTTGCGGTAGAACAACTGGATGTTCTCGAAGCCATGGGGGATCGCCCAGACCTGCCCGCTTCCGGCCTCGATCTGGCCCTCCTTGACCTTCCATGTCAGCGCGTCGCGCAAGGCCGGGAAGAAGTCCTTGTAGTCGTAGGCTGCAGTGGTGAGTTTTGGATCGTTCAGATATCGATCGAGCGGCTCGAGCAGTTGGCCCGGGGCAAGGTCCCAGGCGGGCTGGATGCCCGTGCCGACAACATCCCAGCTTGGCGATTTCGTGCTGAGCTGGATCGTCAGCTTATTCCAATAGGCATCGTCCGGATAAAGCTCCGGCGTCACCTTGATGCCGGTGAGTTTCTCGAACTCCGGCAACTGGGCCGCAACAGCGTCAGCATAGGGGTGAATATCGTAGGCCCAGACGATCGACGTGCCTTCGAATTGCCGCCAGTTGATGTCGTCTGCGTTGGCCTGGCTGCCAGCCAGTGCCGCCCCGGCCAGCACGGTGGAGCAAATGAGAGCTTTTTCGATAAAATGAGCCGAATGACCGCAAACAGCGGCTAGTGTCCTTGGCATGATTCCCTCCGATGGGGCTCTTTGGCCCGCAAACCACGCGCCCCCTCCTCTAGCAGAGGCCGCAGTACGCGAAGGCTATGCGCCATTCTAACGGGCTAAGCGGTTTTTGAAACCGAGTTTGGGTAAGGTTGGGTAAGGGCCAGAAATCGGGTTCTTTAAAAAAATCGACTGGCCGCTTACGAGGCTACGGCTTGGTGCGGGGAGTAGCTGAACGGCTCAGTGCCGGCAAGCGAACGATCTCGAGCCGCTGCAGGCGCGCATCGAGCCAGCCGAGCCTCGCCCTAAGGCGCGGGGAAGAAGCGAAAGGCACGTAACGTCCGAGACCGAAGGCGCGTGCGGCATTCACGCGCATCTGCGTCGTTGAGCGCAACAGATCTGTAAAAGGCGGTCGAACGCGCCAATTGATCGAGCCTTTGCGAGAGCAGAAGCGGCTTGGGAATCGATCCTGCACTTCAGCCTTTGCCGCTCCTGTGGATCCTCGAGAACGAGCACCACTTGTTGGAATGTCCTCAGATGCCCATTCAAAACTTCGGTGCTTTGCCGCAAGGTCCCACTGTGGCGTCGTGCCTCGGCGACTGGATGCATCGCTGTATGGAGCGGGAATGCGATCACATTGGCGCAGAAATACTCACCTCGCGCAGGTTTGAAGGGATTGTTCATCAAAGCACCTTCCACGTTCTCAGGTCGCACGAACGGTCATCAGGAACTTTGCCGCCTCGCTCTTGAGGCGGGCGCTATCGGCTGACCGCGTTTGCGCGGAGGCCAGCAACTGGTTCGAAGCCGAGCCGGGCTCTGATGCATCCTGCTTAACGTCTGTGATGCTCGATGCGATGGGATGCGTTCCTTGGGCCGCCTTCTGAATATTCTGGGAAATCTCCTGCGTTGCGGCGCCCTGTTGTTCGACGGCAGACGCGATGACCGAAGAGGATTCCGAGATGCGGCTGATGGTGCCGCTAATGCTCTGCATGGCGAGCACGAGCTCCTGGGTCACGGCCTGAATGCCGCCGACCTGGTGCGTGATCTCGCCGGTCGCCTTTGCGGTCTGTTGGGGCCAAAGCCTTGACTTCGGCTGCGACGACTGCAAATCCGCGCCCGGCCTCACCGGCACGCGCAGCTTCAATGTGGCGAGGGCCAACAGGTTGGTCTGACCTGCGGTACCGTAGATGAGAGCAACGATGTCGCCGATCCGTGTTGCGGCATTTGACAGCCGGTTCACGCCATGATTGGTGTCGTGGGCCTGCTGAACGGCGCTGCCTGCAATGCGCGTGGCATCCTGAACTTGCCGCGCGATCTCCGACATCGAGGCACCCATCTCCTCTGTTGCAGATGCAATTGACTGCACGTTCACTGGAGGCTTCCCCTGCGGTCAAGGAAACCACCGTGGATCGCTCCTGGGTGCTTTCTGCGGTTCGGCTCAGCGTGCTTGCGGCTGCCTCCAACTCTGTTGAGAAGGACGAATCTCTCCGACGGCTTTTTCGAAGTGGCTTGCGAGCTGGTGCAGTTCGGCCTGGTGTTGAGCTGCGGCGCGCGCCTCCGTCTGCGCTTGTTCGGTGCGCAGGCGAGCCGTCTCCAGCATGTTGTCCTTGAACACCCGGACACTTCGGCCATTTCCCCGATCTCATCTTTCTTTCCAAGCCCAGGCACCGTGATCGAGGTGTCGCGGCCGGCGAGCCTTCTCATGCCCGCTGTCATGCCGCGGATTGGGCGGGCGATCGCCCGGCCTGTGAGCAGCGCAATTGCCGCGCAGCCCGAGGCCAGTCGCGAGCAGGATCAAAGGACCAAGGCGAGGCGCGACAAATCCGCCTGAATGCGATGGGCGGCCGTGTCCCCTTTGGGACCTTCGATCAGATCGAGCACCCTTAAGGCACAAGGGGCGGCTTCCGTGGCAAGAATATCGGCCGGTACATTCCATCCTGGGGAATCGCGAAGAGAGAAGATCTTCTCGTAAAGGGGCTGGATGATGCTGTGAGCCTTTCCGATCTTGGCAAGAGAGCCCTGTTGGGAAGGGATGAGAAGTTGTGCCTGAGAAGTCACGTCAGCCAGCCCTCTTTCGAACAGCTCCCAGGGGCTTGAAACACTTCATCTTGTCGGCTTTCTTGCCCGATATCAGGTGCATGCGCAGGAGCGAGGTGGCGGCCGCAAAGTGTCCCCTTCTGTCTGCCATTGTCTTGAGCAACTTTTGCGTTCCGCTGGTCGCCTCAAGGCCCTCCTCCTTCGTCGATCATGCGGGTCGCTTCGGCAAAAATTGTATCGGCGGCCGGTCACGACTTCACTCACCATCACTTTGGTGGCCGGATAAGCTTCAGGTGTAAACGCGATCGCGGAATTCGACGAGCAATGCCTTGGCTTCAGCCCAGCTTCGCTGGTCGGCGCTTGAGAAGTGGGCAGCCATCTCGTCGATGGCAGCAAGGTGGTCTCGCTTTCCGTCCAAAGGGCGGCGCGGTCGAGCTTGCCTTGTGAATTGCCGCTGAGAATGTAACCGCGCAGTGCCGACAGCGTCGCATGGACATGTCCCACCAGCTCGGTGCTGGCGATCGCAACGGACGTACGCACAGCCACCGCCTCGTCCACGGTGCGGGAGACGCCGCGCACGGCGATCACAGTATGTCCCACGAAAACTGCGACGTTCGCGCAAACAGCAATAAAGCCGGCTGCGGGGCGGCGGCCGATCCGCAACTTCAACTTGGGAAACATCAACTTGCTCCACGTCTTCTGCTATCGGCACAGCATAGGGAATAAGAATAATGATCGGGTTAGTCAAATTTTGTCCCTCGCGACTGAGCCCAACTCGCAAATTGATCAAAGCTCTTCGGCCAGGACCATGAGATCGCTCGAAACTAGCGGGTTTGCAGGCGATGATCAGAATACGTCCACCGGAGGCTGCCTCATCCTGCGCCGGCGCCAGGAGCCACTCTCTTGCGCGCTCTGACTTCGCGCGAGGCCAAAGTGCAGCTAAGGCAAAGCTCGAAATGCCAATGGGCAACGGAAGCTGGGCGTAGTCTGTTGCGGACCCTAAATGCGAAGCGACAGCGGACGTATCGCTTCAATAACACTTTTGCAGGCAGCCGAAAAACGACCTGAAAAATGACCACCGCCGGACATCTGGTCTAGGCAGAGTAGCCTCTCATGTGCTTGCAATGCTGGCGGGATTGCGCTGTCCTCAGAATCAATTGCTTCGGTCTGGCATTGCCTGTTGGGGTCGCAGGATGATCACACAAATTGCAAGAGTCGTTTCCAGCACGGTCAGAACACCAGCTGAGGTGATCTGAGGCCGGCAAACTGGACCAATTTTGGCTAGAGTCTTGCGCTGCCGAATCCCCTCGGCTGGAAGGAGCGGACGACGATGAAGGCCTCGAAGTTTTCGGACGCCCAGAAGGCGTTTATCCTGAAGCAGGGCAACGACGGGGTCCCGGTTGCAGACATTTGCCGCAAGGCCGGGATCAGCCAGGCGACCTATTTCAACTGGAAGAAAAAGTACGACGGACTGCTGCCGACCGAGATGCGCCGGTTGAAGCAGCTCGAGGACGAGAACGCCAAGCTGAAGAAGCTGGTGGCGGACCTATCGCTCGACAAGGAGATGCTGCAGGACGTGATCCGCCGAAAGCTGTGAAGCCTGGTCGGAAGCGCAAGCTCGTCGATGAGGTTTGCGGGGAGTGGCAGGTCTCGATCCGCAAGGCCTGTGCGGCCCTCGAGTTCGATCGATCGACCTATCACTACAAATCTCGTCGCTCCGGCCAGGCGGCCCTCGAAGCTCGGATCAAGGAGATCTGCCATGTTCGCATCCGCTACGGCTATCGCCGCGTCCATGTGCTGTTGCGCCGCGAGGGATGGCGTCACGGCCAGAACAAGACCCGTCGCATCTATCGCGAATTGGGCCTGCAATTGCGCAACAAATCGCCCAAGCGCCGGGTCAAGGCCAAGTTGCGCGACGACCGGCGGCCGGCGACGCGGGTCAACGAGATCTGGGCGATGGACTTCGTTCATGACCAGCTGGCCACCGGCGGCAAGCTCCGGGTGCTCACGATCGTCGATATCTTCTCCCGCTTCTCGCCCGCACTGGAGCCGCGGCTCACCTTCCGCGGCACCGATGTCGTGGAGGTACTGGAAAGGGTTTGCAATGAAGTGGGACTCCCGGCGACGATCCGGGTCGATCAAGGCAGCGAGTTCGTGTCGCGCGATCTTGACCTCTGGGCCTACCAGCGCGGCGTCACGCTGGACTTCTCACGACCCGGCAAGCCGACCGACAACGCCTTCATCGAAGCCTTCAACGGCCGCTTCCGGGCCGAATGCCTCAACACCCATTGGTTCCTGTCCCTTGCGGATGCCCGGCAAAAGGTGGAGACTTGGCGAAGATACTATAACGAAGAACGGCCCCACGGGGCGATCGGCAATCGGCCGCCGATTTTGCTGCAAAATCACGTCGGCGACACCAGCCCGCCAACGTGATCAGAGGCGCAAAACTCTAGTTCCGGGTGGTCCAAAGTTCGGTCTCGCTGCAGAGGACGGTGATACTCTCAAGATCCTTGGTATTGTTTTATGGAGCAGGTCTTCTGCTCTCCCTTCTCGTCGCAATGGCCTTTGCGCTCGATTGGCGCCTTTGTGATGGTTCAGCGGTTCATCGCGATCAGGTCGAGCCGAGCAGTTCGCCTCTAAAGCGCGCGGCAGAGGAATTCACCGTGACGCCTGTCATTCGGCCCTTCAATTGCAGTTTGTTGTCAAGCTTACATTTCTGAACTCCTCGCTGCACCGTGGTAGTGCTCGCGCCGTCGGAGCTGGTCTGGGTTGCGGAGACGGCGCGAGCGCGGCTGATACGTGCTTTGCCGGCCAGGCATTGGATCGCCCGGGCTGGTTGATGTCTTCGCTGGGGTCATGGTCCTTTCCGAGGTCGCGCAGCGCCTCATGATGATGTCCGGGTCGGGCGCCTCAACGTCTGCAGCGGAGTACAGTCAAGCTGCCACCAGCCGAATGAACGAGGTCGCCACAACACCGTCCCAGCGGGACATCGCCAGTCCGGCAGACCGGACCAGGAACTTTACAAATCGGATCAGGCTTCCTTCGCCTGGACCCAGTCGAACGATGTGCCGTCGACCCAGATACAGTGAAGAACGATGGCGATTTTGCGCGCGATGGCGACCTTTGCCTTTCGCATGCCAATCCGCTTGGCGAGCTTCATGCCCCAAGCCTTGAGAGAGGACCATTTCTTCGTTCGATAAAGGAGGACGGTCGCCGCCTCGTACAGGTAAGTTCGGAGAAGACGGTCGCCCCATCGTGATATCTTGCCATTGATGTCAGTTTCGCCAGACTGGTTGCGTCGAGGCGTAAGACCCAGATAGGCGCCGACGCTTGATGCCGATCGGAAGCGCGATGGGTCGTCGATGGTATGGCGGAAGGTCAAGGCGGTCACCACGCCGACACCAGGAACCGTCATCAGGCGGCGCGTCGTCTCATCCGACTTCGCCAACTGGCGGACTTCGTCGTCGAACGTGCTTTGCTGCTTGCAGATCTGCTCATGCATCGACAGAAGCGGCGCGATCACACTGAAGAGCAGATGATCTTCGCCCAATAGCTCGCAAACCTGATTGCGAAACTGCAGTCCGATCGCGCGTGGGAACAGCAAGCCGTATTCTTTGATTAGACTGCGGACCTGGTTCTCGATATCTCGACGAATGGCCACGAGCCGGGATCTCGCGACGAGTATCGCGCGGATCTTCTGACTTTCCTCGCTCTTGACTTTGACTTCTCGATACCAGCCAACCCGCACCAGTTCGGCCAGACCTCGGGCATCATTCTGATCGCTCTTGTTCATGCGTACGGACAAGGCCGCGTGGGCATGCCGCGCGTCGATACAGACCACCGGAAGATCAACCCTACGAAGTTCATGCCATAGCCAACTCGCCATCGCCCCGTTCTCAAATCCGATGCGCTCCGCCTGTGGCGCCCGCTTGCGAAGCAGTGCCGTGAGCGCCCCCGGGTCGGACTTGGCCTTTCCCTCGAACAAGACCTGACCCACTTCGTCGACCACACATACCGACGTTTCTTTTTGCGAGACATCCAGCCCAACATATTGCTTCATAGCCCCCTCCGATTCGCGAGATTGCGGGAAGGCTTGAAGATAGCGAACCTTTCGAGCCGCAAGCGCCGACCGCAATAACGTCAACGTCTGCAATATTGGCTCTGACGCGATCTTGGTGCAGCTCCATTCTATTCAGCGCCGATTAGCCTGGCTTGGAGCAGATCGATTTTCCGCGGCCGTACATTTGCCGCCTGATGAATTTGCGGCGGGTGATCTGCCCCTCCGTCTGTCCGTTGGACCAAGGTAAGGTGATCGCCGATCGGACCGCCGCTTCGTCATTCGTAACGCCACGGGCGAATGAGGCAACGAGACTGGCGCGAGCGCGCTCGATCCACGGTGACAGCTCGGCGGCGGCTCTGCGCCGGATCAGCAAGTGGAATTCGGCGACGATCTCGCGTGCCTCGACGAAGGTCGGTACGCCGGCTTCGATCGCCGCGACAGTGACCGTCTCTGCCTTCGAGAGCGTATCACGTCCAATCGTCACGAGACGAGCGATCGTTCTGGCCGAGGGGATCCGGTGAAGGCTTTGTGCATCGGCCTTTTCGGCCTGCCGCCTGCGTGTTGCCCATTCTGCGACGACACGAAGAGAGCCCCGGAAGCCGCGCGCCTTTAAGCGCCGCCAAAGTTCAGCTCCGTTTCGGCAGCCAGCAGCCCACTGGTCATCGAGCCACGGCAGGTGCTGATCGAGCGAACTCTGCCGGGTTCGGAAGACATCGTGGCGTTCGCCACGGATTACTTGACGAACCAGCTTCCTGCTATGGCCTGTCTGGCGCACGATCTGCTTGATCGGCGTTCCGCCTTTCGACAGCGCCAAGATCGTCGCATTGGTCTCTTCGCGGCGAAGATATCCTTCATACTGCAGGCGCTCGGCCGCGCTGAGCAGTTTGGGATTGATGGTTGTCGCCCCGATTGCGCTGCGGATCTGGCGCATCGACTTGCGGACGGCATCAAGGAAGGCTCGACTGGCGTTCTCCATCAACTGCCAACCGTCTGCGACCTGAACCGCGTGCGGCAAGGCCTTTGCCGCAGCTTCTCCATATCCCCCGCCGCGGTCGCGAGCGACGATCGCGATCGTGGGATGCGCAGCCAGCCAGGCTTGGGCGGTCGCGGGCTCGCGATCCGGCAGCAATGTAACGACCCGTCGCCTTTCCAGGTTGCAGATGATGCTGGCGTATCGGTGATTGCGCCGCCATGCCCAATCATCAATGCCGATAACCTTGAGCGCGTCAGCTGGGGAACGGTGACGGCGTCGGACCACGCGCAGGAAGGTATCCTTACTCACCGGCAGCATCAGTCGCCTCGCGAAGTCTGCTGCCGGTCGACCGCCAAGCGCCAGGCCGAGGTGATGAACGATAGAATCCAGCCTAGCCGTGCGTCGCGCCGAGGATGCCAGAACCTCTTCGGCGAAGCGCTCAGTGAAGATTTGACGCCCGCACAGAACGGCGTCGCAGCGGAAACGGCGAGCGATCACCAGGAGCTGGACGATCCGCCCTGAAAGCGGCAAATCGGTCACGCGTCTTCGATAGTGGCTATGGACACGTCGAGAAACCGCTCCGCACGAGGGACATAGACCAATGCTTCCGGACGCCCGGACCACAACAATAGCCTTATCACCGTCATAGTACGCCCTCTCTACAACAAACCCACGCGGCACCAGACTGGAGCGGTGGAGCGCTTGCTGCATGACGCTGATTCTTCCCCAATCAAGGCGCCAGACATCCCCCAAACTGCATCAAAAGTGAAGTCAGAGCCAAATTTGAACACGATGACGTAATTGCGGTCGACGTTCGGGAGGGAGGTACTCTCGCTATTGTCGAGCTCTTACCTATTCGAGGCCGCAACCGTTCTGCTGTACCGAGCAAAGAAATGGTCTTGCCTCAAGGCCTGGGGCATGAAGCTCACAAAGCGGATTGGCATGAGGAAGGCAAAGGTAGCCGTTGCCCGAAAGATCGCCGTAATCCGCACTGTATCTGGGTCGACGGCACATCGTTCGACTGGGGCCAGGCGAAGGAGGCCTAACCCTATTTTTTAAGTTCCTGGTCCGGCCTGCCGGACTGGCGATGTCCCGCTGGGACGGTGGTCGTGGCGACCTCGGTCAATCGGCTGGTGGCGGTTCGTCCGCACTCCGCTGCAAACGTTGAGGCGCCCGATCCGGACATCATCATGAGGCGCGTCCCGCGACCTCGGAAAGGACCATGACCCCAGCTACGACATCAACCCAACTACGCCGAAGCCGCCAACGACATCGATTATCTAATCCCTCTGGGCGATCGTCGCACCATCCGCGATCGCTCCGTCTCCGCAACCCCGACCAGCTCCGACGGAGCAATCGCTACCGGCGTGCCACCGGAGAGAATGAATGGCAGCTTGACAACAACCCGCAATTAAAGGGCCGATTGACACCGAGAGACGCGAAGAGGCCCCAGCGTTTGACGGACTTCGGACCAATTCGTCGTACTTTGGACAGAACGTCGGGAGTCGTGCACGAATCCCACCACAGGCCCTTGGCGACCATTCCCTGTTTCGTCGTCGCGTCAGCGGTCTGAGCAGTGGTATGGCGCTTGCTTAAACGGGTCGAGCCCGACCTTCACGGCGGCGGTTGAACATGATCGCCCCTCGTCGCGGGCCGAGACGCGGGTCTACACGAAGGAAGGTAATACATGTCCGGCATAGCCGCTGCGTTCGTGCGCCCTTTAAGCAGCTCACCGGTGACGGTCTATGAGCGGCTTAAGCACATGATCCCGCGACTTGCGGGTCGTGGCCAGGCGGGGATCAGCGTTGCGGCCTTCATGCGCAAGCAAGGAATGGCATATGGGGAAGCACGTTGGTCATCAAGCGAGTCAGTACGCATTGAACACAATGAACAAAACCCGCGTTTTCAGCCCCACGTTGCAATTGCGCATATCCGTTGCGGATGCGGCGAGCTCAGTAATGGTGGTGACGTTCTGCCGATCGTTAGCAAAGCGACCGCTGGACGGCGTTTGGCTCTGGCTCTGGATGGAGCCATGGTCAACGCTCGTGCAATCAGAGATGAATATCTTACCCAGGAACAGCGCGAGAGTGTTAAGACAGACGCGGAGCTCTTGGTCAAGTGCATCGAGCACTGTTGCGAGAGAGACTTTTGGCGCCATGGTCTGGCGGTCAACTACGAGAGCGTATTTCGCGAGATTGATGATCGCATTGACGGTGCTATTAGCGCCGTCCTCTTGGACGCCAACGGGAATCTGGTTGCGTTTCGCAATCGAAGCGGCTTGCGACCGTTGGAGAATATGCAAACAGATGATGGGTTATTGCTCTTCGCTTCCGAGAATTGTGCGTTTGCCGATCTAGAGGGTAAGACGCGGCAAATATTGCCGGGCCACATCAAGTATGTGGACGGAACAACAGGGCGCAGCGTTGATCAATCAGTGACCGACAAGCGGCATAAGGCTGGCCTCTGTTCCTACGAAGTGATCTATTTAGGAAATCCAAACACGGTGATCGGTGGTCAGTCACTATTTAGGACCCGCTACAATATCGGGGTCGGCGTGGGGGGGCTAGTTGCACGCCGACTTCAAGCTGAAGCAGAATCGACACGTACAATCGTGACCTCCATGCCGCATACTGGTGGGCCATACGCCGATGGCCTGCATGCAGCCCTCAGGGAACACGGCTTGCCTGTTGAGCGTCGCGAGATTGTCAAAACGGCGTTCCTTCAGCGCACCCTCCTGTGCACGCCCGGCGCGCGGAAATCCCGCATCGCTCAGAAGTACTGCGTGCACGATACCGACCTTGCAAACACTAGCATAGTAGTTGTGGACGAGGCTCTCATTCGCGGCGATACCAGTCAAGCTGTCACGAGCATGCTCCTGGCCGCTGGCGCCAAAGCTGTACATTGGGCAATCGGGTCGCCGCCGATTGTGGCTCCGAATTATTACGGTATGCGCATTGAAAGCCTGGATGAACTAGCATTCTGGCAGAGTTGGGAACGATTGCCTTCCGAGCCGCGCGCGCAGAGCCTTCGCTTTCACAAGATGCCACTCGCTGCTCTGAAATGCATCGAGAGCAATATTGCGGCATCCGTCGGTGCCGCCACGATAACATATCTGCCCTTTTCGCTCTTAAGGCCGTTGCTGCCCCCTGGAGCGGAGAGCTTTGATTTGTCGCCTTTTACATTCGAGATGCCAACCGCCGCGGGACAGAGGCGCGCGGACAGGAACTTGCGCAGGTTGCTGGGCGACCAGTTTCATGCGCGATCGATCGACGGTGAGGTTCGCTCATGAAACCAGTGCTTGTCTTTGATTGGAATGGAACGCTGCTCGATGATGCGCAAGCGCTGCTCCAAACGACCAATAGCATTCTTAACCACTTTGGCCGCCCAAGGATCGATATGAAGACGTTTCGAGAACATTGCGAGGTCCCACTATCCCGTCTTTATCGCAGTCTCGGAATGTCGCAGGACGAGATTGCAGTTGTGGATCGAGACGGCGGTGCGGTCTTCCACGACACCTATGAACCTTTGGCGGATCAAGCGGATCTGCGCGATGGCGCGCGCAGAGTGCTCGAACTGGCACACCGACACGCAGCGTTGTCCATCATCATGAGCAATCACGTGGTCGGCCCCCTTCGATCTCAATTACGGAGGCTTGGAATCCATAACTACGTCAAGGACGTTCTCGCCTTCGAAAACCGCTTCACTCAGTACAAGTCGATGAGCAAAGGAGATCGACTTGGTTTGTACATGCAGACGAACAAGCTAGACCCAGCGTCAATGTTCATCATCGGGGATATGCCTGTCGAGACGGAGATTGCCCGCAAGCTGGGATTGACAAGCGTATCAATTACGGGAGGGTTTGTTTCAGAGTCCCGCTTACGGGCGGCGAAACCTGACTACACGATTCACAATCATAACGAGCTGTTGCCCATCCTAAGAAGGCATGGATTTTTCTTGGAAGTATAGACCATGACAGACGAGAAGTCGGTGGCCGGCGCAGGTCGAAATACAGCGAAGCAGAGGATAGGCCTGATCGGCGTCGGGCGGATGGGGAGCGGAATGGGTATCAGCCTGTTGCGTCGCCAGTTCGAGCTGCATATCAAAGCCAACATTCATCGCCACGGTGCGGACCGATTGGCTGCTGCAGGTGCATATGAACATCCGTCCGTCGCCGAGTTGTCGCAGCACGTAACTACCGTGGTACTATCGCTGCCCTCAAGCCGCGAGGTTGAGGCGGTGTGCCTTGGGCCGGATGGGCTGTTTCTTCATATGCCTTGTGGAGGGTTGATAATTGACTGCACTACGTCTTATCCTGCTTCGACAGTTGCGCTGGCTGAGCGGGCCCAAAAACGTGGCTTAGGTTTTGTAGATGCCCCAGTAACACGAAGTCCCGAACAAGCAGAGCTTGGTCTTCTCAACGCGATTGTTGGGTCGAACGAAGCCCTCTTTCCCGCGGCTGAGCGCATTCTTGCTGCGTTTTGCGAGACGGTTCTTCATGTGGGAGATGTCGGACAAGGTCATACGCTGAAGCTTGTTTATAACAGTATGACAATGGGCACAGCGGCCGTCGCTGCGGAGGTCTGCCAATTCGCGGACGCTCTTAATATCGATCTGGTAACACTTCGCTCTCTGGTCAGTCGCGGCTCCACCAATAGCGGAATATTCCAAGCTTTCGTGGCCTTTCTGTTGGGAGAGAAACCGGATGTCCTGGCTGTCTCTATTGCCAATTCGGCAAAGGATATTGAGTGCGCAGTGCGCCTGGCCGACAAGAACGCCGTTTCGGTGCCTGTCTTGGCGGCTGCTGCGCACAAGTTGAGCGTCTCGGCCGCTGCTGGTAAGGGCGAGCTGACACTGCCCCATTTGTCCTACCTATAAAGTCTGTCTGGTTGAACGGCAGTGTCGCCCGCCTCCGCTGCAAGTAGTGGAAGTCCTGGCACGGCGGCTTATAAATTGACATTCAAAACCACTCGACTCGGTGATCGCCTGACCACTGGAGTCAGTTCGCGGGCAATACCTTCCAGCGACCCCAGGACTGGTCGGGCTGGGAGGGACAACCAGAAGGCCAAACACGACCATCTCTCTTAGGTCTGCGTCGTGCGGGTTCTGCGTAAGCGCCAAACTGAGGCCATTCCGGCTTTGAAGGGCCAGGCATGAGCGCATCGATTTGCGATATCGGCCTTCCCTGCGCGTACTACTGGAGAGTTTGCGTCAGCCAGGTGAGCGGAAAGCGACATCGTGCATCTTCGCGGCCTGCGTGAGCGACACGATGGATTGCCCAGGTGCGGCCGCCGTCATGGCTGGACGGTGTTGGAGCCGATCTCGATACGTCGTCGCTTAGAAAGCGCTCGATGGCGGTGCGTCTGGATGTGGCATAGCGGATCGCCTCGGCTAGTGCGGAGTTGCCCGACGGACCCGGCAGCTCCGTGGTCCATAGATCGAAGAGCGCACGTACGATAGCTGCGGACCCGTTTGGCGCGCTTTCATCCGCGTCCCAAAATACTGGCTGCGTATGATCTCTACAGCCTGGCTTGCCGGTGACGGTCTGGGTCGGCAGGAGCTCTCGTCGACGTGAAGCTCGTATATTGTATATCCGTCTCCCGACGTGGACAAAGCACGCTGCCAGCATCACGCGCTCTTGGGACCCGCTAACCTGGCGGCCCGATTATAGCGGGATAGCCGTTGGCCTGCAGGATGCCCGTAAAGCCTGCCAGATGCCGATCGACGCAATCATCGCCGCGACCGCCCTCGAAGCTATAGCCGACCATCGGTGGACTGATGCCGGGTCGTGTCCCCATTGATGGTGTAGCTCGGTAGAGCAAAGCCGTCCGCACGCGCGCTTACAGATAGCGCCGTAGCGGGCGGACGGCTTTGCGGTGGTCACCGGCAGTTCGCCGGTAGGGTCGGATTGCTGACCACCAACCTGATTCGAGGAACCACCGATGACCGACGAGATGATGAACCTTCGCGCGCTCGTGGAGAAGGCCCCTGACGCCGACCTGCTGCGCGAGATGATCGGCTTTGCCGCCCAGCGATTGATGGAGCTGGAGGTCGGCGGGCTGACCGGCGCGGCCTGCGGCGAGAAGAACCCCGAGCGTCTGGCGCAGCGCAATGGCTACCGTGACCGGACCTGGGAGACGCGCACCGGCGCGGTCGAGCTGCGCATTCCCAAGCTGCACAAGGGAAGTTACTTTCCCGGCTCTCCAGGAGCCACGCCGGATGGCCGAGAAGGCGCTGACCGCCGTGGTTCAGGAAGCCTATGTGCAGGCCGTCTCGACCCGTTCGGTGGACGACCTCGTGCAGGCGATGGGCATGAGCGGAATCTCCAAGAGCCAGGTGAGCCGGCTCTGCGGTGAGATCGACGACAAGGTGAAGGCCTTCCTCGCCCGTCCGATCGAGGGCGACTGGCCGTATTTGTGGATCGATGCCACCTACGGAAGGTGCGCCAGAATGGCCGCATCGTCTCAGTCGCGGTGATCATCGCGGTCGGCGTCAACAGTGACGGCCGGCGCGAGATTCTCGGCATGGACATCGGCCCGTCCGAGGCCGAGACGTTCTGGACCGCGTTCTTGCGCCAGCTCGCCCGCCGCGGGCTGCGTGGCGTCAAGCTGGTGATCTCGGATGCCCACGAAGGCATCAAGGCTACCGTCGCCAAGGTGCTCAATGCCACCTGGCAGCGCTGTCGCGTGGGGTCGTTGAAAAAGCTGCAATTGGCTGATTCCGTTCTCGTCGGCGATTCGCGATTGGCGGAGCAAACGAGATGCTGGGGCGCAAGGAGCGGGATCAGTTGGAGCTCTTCATCACTGGCTCGCTCAGACAGCTCGTCCCAGATGAGCACGTGCTGGCACGGGTCGATCGTGTGCTCGACCTATCTTGGCTAAGGGAAGAGGTCTCCGACTGCTATAGCGCGAACGACGGTCGGCCAGGCATCGATCCGGAGGCCGCGGTCCGCCTGATGCTCGCGGGTCTGCTCACCGGCATCGTGCACGATCGCAAGCTGATCCGAGAGGCTCAGGTTAACATCGCCATTCGCTGGTTTGCTGGTTATGGCCTGCATGAGCAGCTACCGCACCATTCCAGCCTGACGCGCATCCGCCAGCGCTGGGGCGAAGAGCGATTCCGTAGGATCTTTAAACGCACGGTCCAGGCCTGTCTGAAGGCCAAGATCGCAACAGCCGAAGTGGTTCACATCGATGCGTCGCTAATCCGCGCCAACGTGAGTTGGGATAGCCTCACCGAGCAGCATGTGGTGGATGTGCTGAGCGAAAATCAAAGCGAAGATGAAAGCGAGGATGAGAGAAAGGGCCGGCAAAGCGGGAAGTACAAAAAGGTCTGCACGACTGATCCCGATGCGACAATGGCTACGAATGCCCGAAACCGGCGGCTGGAGCCCGCTTACAAGCAGCACACTGCCGTCGATGACAAGGTCGGTGTCATTCTGGATGTCGCGGTCACGACTGGACAAACGAACGAAGGAGAGATGATCGAGCCGCAAGTCGATGAGGTCGAAGCGATTACGGGCATCGACATCAAGGTCGTCACCGCCGATGCGGGCTATGCCTACGCTAAAGTCTACGGCGCGCTCGAGCGGCGCGGCATTGATGCCCTCATCCCAGCTAAAGCCGAACCAATCAAGAGTCGCGTACCGCTCAGACGCTTCCGGTACGATGCCAAGAACGACATCTTGAAGTGCCCGCGAGGACGTATCTTGCGCCCCGCGCGGCCCATCAAGCACGGCCGTTTCTTTTACTCGAAGTCGAAGGATTGCACCCGGTGTCCGCTCAAGGGGGATTGCCTATCCAAAGGGCGGGTTAACAAAGCGGTCGTTGTCGGTGACCATTATCCGGCACTGCTGCGCGCCCGCCGCCGTCGCGAGCGATGGAGTAAGCAGGATCGACATCTCTATCAACGCCATCGCTGGCGCTCAGAGGGCTTCCACGGCGAAGCCAAAACTTGGCATGGGCTGGCGCGCGCCGTACGGCGCGGTCTACCGAATATGAAGATCCAGGCCTACCTGACGGCCGCCGCCATCAACCTCAAGCGGCTGGCAACCGCTCTCCTTGCGCTTATTCTGTCTTGGATTGTCCCTCATAATGCGTTTGCGGCTTCAGATAGCGCCGTAGCGCGGGCTTTGACGCGAGGGCCATGATAGGCCGGTCGCTGCATCGCGCGAATCTATGGGCCACTTCTTCAACGACCCCCGCGTCCACTTCATGCGCAACGTCCTGGCGCATGCCGGCAAAAGCGGACGGCGCGTCGTCTCGGCCTTCATCGCCACCGCCTTCGCCCAGGACGATGCCGAAGCGGCCAGGATGCAGTGGCGCAAGGTCGCCGACCAGCTCCGTCCCAAGCTGCCCAGGCTCGCCGCCTTCATGGATGAAGCCGAGCCCGACGTGCTCGCCTATATGAGCTTCCCGGCTCCGCACCGCGCCAAGCTGCACTCCACGGATGAGATGGACAAGTGATTTTTTGTGACCGCCGCGATGACGATTGCGGAGATCGCGTGCGTCCATTCTTTTGTTCGGCCGCGGGCCATTCTTCCGTCCCGGCCACCAATCTCGCAGCCGCCGCGCGCAGGGTCGGTCAAGGCTGGCCGCGTTTGGCGGCCACCGCGAGGCTTGGCCTTGACCGGCCCGAGCACGGCGGCATGCTGGCGTGGAACGGGACTGCATTCCTGGCTGGCACTTGCCGTCAGCGGCGGTTATGGTTCTCGGGCGCGGGCGACCTCGTGGCGAAGCGTGACGCGTCGGCTGCAAGCGTCACCGGACCGCCTATTTTGTCCTGCCGAGCTGAGGCGCCCGCGCGCCGGGTTTTGGCCGCCGCGGTTTCCATTGCGAAACCAATCGTTCGTAGCTTCGCTCCGCCTGCGCGGCGATCAACATCTCGCGGTTGCGCAGCGCCTTGATGTTGTAGGCATAGGCTAGTCCACGTCCGCTACCTCTCTGTTGCGGATGTCCGGCTTGAAGTTGCATCGCGCGGGTCTTGCTGGCGACCAGCGCCGGGCGTGCCCACAGGTAATCCTCGCCCTTCGTCAGCAAATGCCAGCAGAGCACCGTGAGCTTGCGAGCCACGGCCGCCGCGGCGACCTGATGGCCGCGCCGAGCGCGGATCCGCACGAAAAACGCATGCAGTGGATCGGGCGCCTTGGCCGCGGCCCAGGCCGCCTCGACCAGCATGGCGCGCGCGTGACTGCGGCCGATCTTGCTGATGCGACCGTGATGGGCGGCTCCCAGTCCCGACTGCCGCACCCGCGGGGTTCAGCCCGAAATAGCTCACCAGCTTCTGCGGGCTGTCGAACCGGCTAATGTCGCCGATCGCCGCCACGATGCCGGCGGCGACCGCCAGATTGACGCCAGTGATCGTCATCAATCTGTTGACCGCGAGATCGTCGATGGCGTCCTGCGCGATCTCGCGATCGAGCTGAGCTAGATCTTCGGCCGGCCGGTCAAGCTCACGGACGTGCCGATCGATGGCCGCGCGCTCATCGTCCGGCAGTTGTTGGGCGGCCAACCAAGTTCGGCCGCGGGCGTTGAAAAGATCGGCATGCGGGCACTTCGGGATCAGGTGGGCGTGCAGGATCGAATGCACCTCGTTCTTGAGCCGCGTGCGATGCCGCACGACCTGGTAGCGCCGCGCCACCAGCCGACGCTTGCGTTCGGTCTCCGCATCAGGCGTCCAGATCTGCGGCAGGTACCCGGCCGCCTGCAGACTGGCGAGCGTGCCGGCATCGATCTTGTCGGTCTTAACGTGAGCCTGGGCGATCGCCTTTCCTTTACCTGCAGCGGATTGACGATAATCACTGTGCCACGAACGGCGCCAGAACTCGCGACACCGCCATGCTGTTGGCGGTCGCTTCGACCACTACCTCATCGCTGGGCAGCAGGGTCTTGCCAAATCCCTCCAGCGCAGTCCGCGTCATATCGATGCGGCCCGTAGTCGGAGCCTGCCATCCTCCCAAAAAACCACCTCGCCGAAAGTTCGGTGGACGTCAATGCCAATCACCCGTCGCATTCGCACCTCCTGCCAGATACATGACCATGACGGGAGCTGCGGGCGACACGACAACTACGGATTCGCGCTCCCAGCGCAACCGGGCGAGTCGCAGACGCGGCCAGCTACTAACTCGAGCTCTCGGCTCATCGAATAACATCGGCCTGCCCGCACCTCGTGCTCCCGGTGCCTCTGTCCCGATGGTCGCACCATACGCCACGATGTAGAACACCGCAGCGGGAACGTTGGCACCGAGACATCTCATACCGGTTACCAATCCGATCGAGCGCCTCAACGGCGAAATCAAGCGGCGGACCGAAGTGGTCGGCATCTTCCCCAATGAAGACGCCATCGTCCGCCTCATCGGAGCGATCCTGCTCGAGCAGAACGACGAATGGGCTGTCCAGCGTGCCCGCTACATGACGCTGGAAACCATCGCGCCGTTGAGCGATGATCCCACCGTCAGCCTTCCAGCTATCGCCAGCTGACCAGCCCGGCTCTCGCCGGCGAACGCGGTGACCCGCCGCCACCTACACCACGCTAGGGGACAGGATCCCTTATAATTGCGAAGGCGTTAGTATCGCGGGTATGTTCGGTCACATGAGATCCCGTCAAACCAGTCACAAGCATCTCTGACAATCGAGCATCATCCGCTACGTGGGGGCGCCTACACGATTACTGTTCTAGTCTTACTGAGTCAGAGTGTCGCGGCCTTTGTCGACAGGAATCATATATTTGAGAAGACTCACTTTTCAGCAAGCGAGGGCTGAGATGAGTCTGACAAAATCGGGGGACGTCGCGTCGCGGTTTTCGGCATATGTCGAGGGCCTTGCGAGCGTGATTGGACATGCAGGACGCGCCAAACCGCTGCGCGATTACTGTACCGGGTTGATGATGCCATGCGATCGCAAGAGTGTCGAGCCGATGGCGGCGATGACGGCTCCTGAGCGGACAGCAGCGCAGCACCAGTCGTTGTTGCATTTTGTCGGTCAAGGCGACTGGTCGGACCAGCAAGTGTTGGCCAAGGTCCGTGAGTTCGTGCTGCCGAGGATCGAACGCCACGGAGCGATTGAAGCTTGGATCATCGATGATACGGGCTTTCCTAAGAAGGGACGGCATTCGGTCGGGGTTGCACGGCAATATTGCGGCCAACTGGGCAAGCAAGACAATTGTCAGGTCGCGGTGACTCTTTCGATTGCCAACCATCAGGCGAGCCTGCCGGTGGCGTATCGCCTTTATCTACCAAAGGAGTGGGCGACCGACCGTCCGCGTCGGCGCAAAACCGGTGTGCCCAAAGAGATCACCTTCAAAACCAAGCCAGCCATCGCGCTTGAGCAATTGCGCTGGGCCTGTGCGGCGGGCTTGCCGCGTGGCGTCGTGCTGATGGACGCCGGCTATGGCGCTGATACGGATCTGCGTACGAGCATCACAGATCTCGGCTTGAACTATGTGGCCGGCATCCAGCCACAAACGTCGGTATGGCGCCCCGGCACTGGGCCGCGGGTGCCGAAGAAGTGGTCCGGGAGCGGACGACCTCCGAAGTTGCTGCGACGTGATGGCAAGTATCAACCGATCTCAGTTAAGAAGCTTGCGGTCGGCCTGCCAATCGATGCTTGGCGCAAGATCACGTGGCGTGAGGGGACGGCAGAACGCTTATCCTCGCGCTTTGCTCGTGTGCGCATCCGTCCGGCACATCGAGATTACTGGCTCGCCGAAAGCCGGCCGGAGGAATGGCTGCTGATCGAGTGGCCGGAGGGCGAGGAAGCACCCACCAAATATTGGTTCTCGACGCTTCCGGCGAACATTGGATTCCGTCAGCTGGTCGACACCGCCAAGCTGCGCTGGCGCATCGAGCGCGACTACCACGAACTCAAACAGGAGATCGGCCTTGGCCACTTCGAGGGGCGAGGCTGGCGCGGCTTCCACCATCACGCAACGTTGTGCATCGCGGCCTACGGATTCCTGGTCTCCGAGCGGGAGACGATTTCCCCCTCAGCTACAGGTCCCGCCCGGCTTTTCAAAGAAACTACAATTCCCAAAACTTATCGCCCGAGGGGGTCCGCCATTGCGGCCTGAACGGCACGTTCCAAATTCGATCGCGACTGTTCGGCGAGGATTGAGCGTCGCTCTCGCGTCCACACTATCTCGATGCCCCTGTTGCGTCAGGGCAGTCTCAAGTCAAAGTAGTCATCGAAAGTTATGACGCAGTAAGACTAGCAGGCTGTTGAAAAAGGCGCTCGCCGCCGACCGGCGACCGTGATTCATTGGCTCCGACGAGATTCGGAGGTGGTACGTGCGCGGCGGCGACAATCGAACGGGCGAGCTGTTCAGCTACGTCGACCTGGAGGCGCGGGTGCGTCGTGATCATCCGCTGCGAACGATCCGGGCGATGGTGAACGAGGCACTGTCGGCGCTGGAGCGGGAGTTTGCCACGCTCTATTCGCCGATTGGGCGGCCGTCGATCCCGCCGGAGAAGCTGCTGCGGGCGATGCTGTTGCAGGCGTTTTATTCGATCCGCTCCGAGCGGCTTCTGATGGAGCGGCTGGAATACGACCTGCTGTTCCGCTGGTTCGTCGGAATACTGGAGGGTTCAAATAGGTCCCGCGTCGCAGATCTCGCCGCAAGTCCAGCGCGGGACCTATTTGAAGCTGGATTGAACGAAGCCGCGTCTTGTGAGCGAGGACCTATGGGGGCTCGATCTAGGCGCCGGTAGGCGCGATTGACCCGATGTCGGGCCCGCGAGCGAGTGTGGCCGCAGATTGCCGTTGATATTGGCAGCAGAGGATGCCGGCGTCGATAGCGTCGAACGGCGCGTCAAGCCCAAGCGGCTGACTATCGCCCGTTCGCCGCGCGTTGTGAGCGTGCTTGATCGTTCCGACGGAGAACGTCGGCATGGCGATGCCTGCAGTGGGAGCGAACAAGTCGAGGTAGTCGGTCATGATGTATCGCAGCGAGGTGCTGCGCGTCGCGGCGTTTGCGCACGCGGCACAGGCCCAATCTCGACCATGCGGCCTCCGCAGATGGGGCACAAGTCGAGGCGGTGACCAATGAGGATGGCGCAGCGCTCACGATAGTCGACAGCTTCGGCAGGCGGAGGCGGCTCTGGCGCCTTTAGCGCCGCTCGGATGCGCGCGAGTTTGGCGACGCGGCAGGCGTTCGCCAGGAAGCCAAAATGACGGATGCGGCGAAACCCCTTCGGCAATACGTGGAGCAGAAAGCGACGAAGGAACTCCTCAGTGTCGAGCGTCATCACTTTGGATCTGTTGCCAGCGCGATAATCCTTCCACCGGAAGCGGACGTGGCCCTGGTCACAGGTAAGGAGCCGGCCGTTGGCGATTGCAACGCGATGGGTGTAGCGCCCGAGATAGGCCAGAACCTGTTCTGGTCCGCCGAAGGGACGCTTGGCGTAGACGACCCACTCGACCTTGCGGAGGGCGGTTAGATGGCGGGCGAATGCCGCTGGCTCGACGAGGTGCGCGAGATGGCCGAAGAGCTGGAGCTTGGTGCCATTGAACGCCGCCTGCAGGCGCTCCAGGAACAGCCGACGATACAATCGTGACAGGACGCGAACGGGAAGGAAGAAGCCGGGGCGACAATGAACCCAGCTTCCATCAGGGGCGATCCCGCCGCCTGGCACGAGGCAATGGGCATGCGGCTGATGCGTCAGGGTCTGGCCCCAGGTATGGAGAATGGCGATCATCCCGGTCTAGGCACCGAGATGCTTCGGGTTGGCGCTGATGAGACGGATCGTCTCGGCTGCTGCCTTGAGCAGGATGTCGTAGACCGCCGTCTTGTTCTGCAGCGCGATGGCGGCCACCGGCGCCGGCACGGTGAAGACGACATGGAAATAGGGGACCGGCAGCAGGTCGGCCTGGCGCTCGGCGAGCCATTGGGCGCGCGCGAGCGCTTGGCACTTTGGACAGTGCCGATCGCGACAGCTGTTATAGGCGACGCGGACCAGGCCGCAGTCGTCGCACCGCTCGACGTGGCCGCCGAGCGTCGCTGTGCGACACGCCTCGATGGCCGCCATCACACGGCGCTGATCGGAGGACAGCCGAGGACCCTGCGCGGCACGGAAGGCGCCGCCGTGGCGGCGGAGGATGTCCGCCACCTCGAGCACGGGGCGCATATGCGCAGCTCAGTCGGGTGGGATCACCCTGACGGAGAGTCCATCGAATGGGCTGGTCGTGCGGGCGAGCAGGTTGGTCGCAACCTGAGCGTAGCGCGCGGTCGATCCCAGGTCGGCATGTCCGAGCAGAACTTGAATGATGCGAATGTCGATCCCGCTTTCCAGGAGATGGGTCGCAAACGAGTGCCGGAGCGTATGGACAGTAATCGGCTTGGCAAGCCGAGCGCGGCGGCGGGCGGCGCGGCAGGCCGCCTGGACGCAGCGGACGCTGACATGTTCACTTGGGTCTTGGCCTGGAAATAGCCACAGCCCCGGTCGGGCTCGCATCCAGTACGTACGCAGAATCTCCAGCAGTCGCGGAGAAAGCATCGCGTAACGATCCCTGCCGCCCTTGCCGTTCTCGATGTGGATCAACATTCGCTTGCTGTCGATCGAGCTCACCTTCAGGCGGACGACTTCACTAACCCGTAAGCCAGCCGCATAAGCCGTCGCCAGCACGACGCGATTGCGCACCCCTGTAACCGCGTCCAGGAAGCGCTCGATCTCTTCGGCACTAAGCACGAGCGGGAGCTTGTCGGGCTTCTGGCCACCAATGATCCGCTCGAATGCCTCCGTCTGCCCGAGTGTGACGCCGTAGAAGAACCGCAGCGCGCAGGCCACCTGATTGATGTGGGACCACGAGCGCTTTTGGCCGATGAGATGTAGTTGGTAGGCGCTGACCTGCTCGAAACTCAACCGGTCCGGGGCATAGCCGAAATGGCGGCTAAACTTTGCGATCGCATAGATATAGGATTGTTGAGTCGACGGCGACAGATTGCGGACCGTCATGTCCTCGATCATGCGCTGCCGAAGAGGGCTCATCGTAGCCATCTGGGTCTCCTGTCTTGAGAGGGGTGGTGCGAAGACCAACATCCTCTCAGACAGGACACCTCAGTTCAGCAGGTTTGCCCCCTACTGCCGCGTAGCGGGTTCGTTCAATCGGCGTTGACGACGCCGCCTGGGATCATTCGGTGTTCTCGAAGAACCGCGACCGGCTGCTGGAAGGCGACATCGCGGCCAAGTTCCTGGCGGCGGTGCTGGCACAGCTCAAGGTGAAGAAGCTTCTATCGAGCGATCACTTCTCGGTTGATGGCACGCTGATCGAGGCCTGGGCCTCGATGAAGAGCGTCAAGCCCAAGGACGGCTCGGACGAGCCGCCGGCGCAAGGCGGGCGCAATGCCGATGCGGACTTCCATGGCCAGAAACGCTCGAACGACACCCATAGGTCGACCACCGATCCGGACGCCAGGCTCTACCGCAAGGGGAAAGGCAAGGAGACGAAACTGTGCTTCATCGGGCACGGGCTGATGGAGAACCGCCACGGCCTGCTGGTCGACGCCTGCCTGACGCAGGCCGACGGGCATGCCGAGCGGGTGGCCGCGCTGCACATGATCGAACCTCGTGCCGACCGGCCGACAGCGATCACGCTTGGCGCCGACAAAGCCTACGATGCAGAAGACTTCGTCAACGAACTGCGCTCGATGAACGTGACGCCGCATGTTGCACAGAACACCAGCGGCCGTAGTTCTGCGATTGACGGACGAACGACTCGGCACGGCCGCTATGCCGTCAGTCAGCGCATCCGCAAGCGGGTCGAGGAGGCCTTCGGCTGGATCAAGACGGTCGCGGGGCAAGAGAAGACCCGCTTCCGTGGCCGTGATCGCGTCGCATGGGCCTTTACCTTCGCTGCCACCGCCTACAATCTGGTGCGGCTGCCCAAGCTGATCGCGGAGACCGGCTGATGGCCAAGGTGCCCGGCTTCGCCAAGGCCTTTGTCGGCCGCTGGCGCATCGTCGAAATGGACAACTGGGACAGCGACTTCCTTGATCTTGTCGAAGAGGCGCATCTCACCTTCCAGGGCAAATCCAATGGCGAAATCGCCTTTGGGGTTCTCAAGGGCTTCCTGGACGTGCGCTACGGCACCCGCGACGGATCGGCCTGCGCGGAGTTCTCGTGGGAAGGGCACGACGAGAATGATCCCGTCTGCGGTCGCGGATGGGTCATGATCGGCACTGCAGGCAGGCTCGTCGGCCACTTCTACATCCACAATGGCGAGGAGTCAGGCTTCGTTTGCGAACGCGGCTGAGTTCTTCAACAGCCTGCTAGTCTTACTGCGTCATAACTTTCGATGACTACTTTGACTTGAGACTGCCCTGACGCAACAGGGGCATCGAGATAGTGTGGACGCGAGAGCGACGCTCAATCCTCGCCGAACAGTCGCGATCGAATTTGGAACGTGCCGTTCAGGCCGCAATGGCGGACCCCCTCGGGCGATAAGTTTTGGGAATTGTAGTTTCTTTGAAAAGCCGGGCGGGACCTGTAGCTGAGGGGGAAATCGTCTCCCGCTCGGAGACCAGGAATCCGTAGGCCGCGATGCACAACGTTGCGTGATGGTGGAAGCCGCGCCAGCCTCGCCCCTCGAAGTGGCCAAGGCCGATCTCCTGTTTGAGTTCGTGGTAGTCGCGCTCGATGCGCCAGCGCAGCTTGGCGGTGTCGACCAGCTGACGGAATCCAATGTTCGCCGGAAGCGTCGAGAACCAATATTTGGTGGGTGCTTCCTCGCCCTCCGGCCACTCGATCAGCAGCCATTCCTCCGGCCGGCTTTCGGCGAGCCAGTAATCTCGATGTGCCGGACGGATGCGCACACGAGCAAAGCGCGAGGATAAGCGTTCTGCCGTCCCCTCACGCCACGTGATCTTGCGCCAAGCATCGATTGGCAGGCCGACCGCAAGCTTCTTAACTGAGATCGGTTGATACTTGCCATCACGTCGCAGCAACTTCGGAGGTCGTCCGCTCCCGGACCACTTCTTCGGCACCCGCGGCCCAGTGCCGGGGCGCCATACCGACGTTTGTGGCTGGATGCCGGCCACATAGTTCAAGCCGAGATCTGTGATGCTCGTACGCAGATCCGTATCAGCGCCATAGCCGGCGTCCATCAGCACGACGCCACGCGGCAAGCCCGCCGCACAGGCCCAGCGCAATTGCTCAAGCGCGATGGCTGGCTTGGTTTTGAAGGTGATCTCTTTGGGCACACCGGTTTTGCGCCGACGCGGACGGTCGGTCGCCCACTCCTTTGGTAGATAAAGGCGATACGCCACCGGCAGGCTCGCCTGATGGTTGGCAATCGAAAGAGTCACCGCGACCTGACAATTGTCTTGCTTGCCCAGTTGGCCGCAATATTGCCGTGCAACCCCGACCGAATGCCGTCCCTTCTTAGGAAAGCCCGTATCATCGATGATCCAAGCTTCAATCGCTCCGTGGCGTTCGATCCTCGGCAGCACGAACTCACGGACCTTGGCCAACACTTGCTGGTCCGACCAGTCGCCTTGACCGACAAAATGCAACAACGACTGGTGCTGCGCTGCTGTCCGCTCAGGAGCCGTCATCGCCGCCATCGGCTCGACACTCTTGCGATCGCATGGCATCATCAACCCGGTACAGTAATCGCGCAGCGGTTTGGCGCGTCCTGCATGTCCAATCACGCTCGCAAGGCCCTCGACATATGCCGAAAACCGCGACGCGACGTCCCCCGATTTTGTCAGACTCATCTCAGCCCTCGCTTGCTGAAAAGTGAGTCTTCTCAAATATATGATTCCTGTCGACAAAGGCCGCGACACTCTGACTCAGTAAGACTAGGAGGGGTGGAGGTGAATAGCCGCCACCCTATGAGGTGCTGCGGTCTGAAATCACTCCTCTCTGATGTCGACACTCCTTCATTTGGTCAGGTGCGTGACAATTCGGGGCAAGATAGCAGCGTAAGTTTGCGCTGGCTTGAAACATGCAGATGCTGAGGAGGCTGATAGATTAGGAGTCGTGTGTATGCGGATCTGCGGAATCAAACTAACGCACGACGGAGCGATCTCTCTTGTCGAGGATGGACGGCTCATCTTTTGTATTGAGCAAGAGAAGCGCGGAAACAACAAGCGGTACAAAGACATTAGCGATCTAGATGCGATCGTCTCCGCTTTGGTGGAGCAAGGTGTGGATCCGCAGAGCGTTGACCAATTCGTCATTGACGGTTGGATCGGCGACGTAGAGTCTCAGTTCGATGTCCTCAGCGGAGGAATTCCTATCACGCTGAAAGGAGCGTCGTATCTGGAGCGCCATGCAGAGGGCCTACTCAGCAGACGTGAAGGCGCTGAGTTGATGCTCGACGGCACAACTTACAGCTATGCAAGCTATCCACACGTCGCAAGTCACGTGGCCTCCTCGTATTGCACCAGCCCGTTTGCCGAAGCGGGGCAGCCCGCGCTCTGTATGGTGTGGGATGGCAGCACCTTTCCACGTCTCTACTATGTGGGGCACGAAGGTACTCGGTTCCTCGAATGCCTGTTTCCGGTCACTGGACACGCTTACGCATCTGCGGGCCATCACTTTGGACCGTATAAGCGAGCGGATCGCACCAAGTGGGATCTAGGGATTGCTGGTAAGCTGATGGCCTACATCGCTCTAGGGTCTGTTGAGGAAGATATAGTCGCAATGTTTCAAGAGGGTTACGCTGACTGGTTTGTAGCCGATACCGAGCGCGCCAACCTATACAAGGCCGCCGCCGGCCGCGGCACGTTGCAAGACCACCTCAATTTGCGCGCGATTGTTCATGACTTCTTTGATATCATGGCGCTCCGCTTGAGTGCTAAGGAGCCCGAGGACGTACTTGCATCGTTTCATTGCTTCTTGGAGCGGTTGCTCGTTGATGAAATGGCGAACATCATGCAGCGATATTCGGACCTCGTAGGCGCTCGAAACCTGTGCATAGGCGGCGGCTGCGGTCTGAACATCAAGTGGAATAGCGCACTGCGAGCCACTGATCTGTTCGATGCTGTGTGGGTGCCGCCGTTTCCCAACGACAGCGGGTCCGCGATTGGAGCCGCTTGCTGTGCGATGGCAGAGCGAAACGCGTTTAGAGCGCTCGAGTGGTCGGTATATAGTGGGCCAGCTCTGCGGCTCGGTGAGATCTCGCCAGACTGGCAACGCGTGCCATGCAGCACGGGCGAACTTGCGATGATTCTTGCCCGCCAGAAGCCCGTAGTCTTTCTCTCTGGGCGTGCTGAGCTCGGGCCACGGGCATTGGGCGGCAGGAGCATTATCGCTGCCGCGACATCACCCTCAATGAAGGATCATCTGAACGATATCAAGCTCCGCGAGCGCTTCCGTCCAGTGGCACCGATATGCCTGGAGGACCGTGCGACGGAAATATTCTGCCCCGGAACGCCGGATGCTTACATGCTGTTTGATCACCAGACGCGGACGGAATGGCGCGACAGAATTCCAGCCGTTCTCCACCTCGACGGATCGGCTCGTTTACAGACCATCTCCAGGTCATCTCAGCACCCCATAGCCGAGCTTCTCATCCAATACGAAAGGCTCACTGGGATCCCAGTGCTTTGCAACACGAGTGCTAACCACCACGGCCGCGGCTTTTTTCCAGATGTTGCAGCAGCCTGCCAATGGGGGCGTGTTGAAAACGTCTGGTGCGATGGTCAGCTTTGGACAAAGAAGAGTGAAAGTAGGCGATAGCCTGTCCACATCGCTAGGCTTCGTCTTGCAGGCCATTTCGGGGGATCCGGCTGTTTCTTAGGAAGGCCGCTGCCTACTTCTCGAAGGGAGCGACATGAAGTTCGGCTTCATCGCGGGGCACCGGACGATCTGGCCGGTGGCATCGCTATGCGATGCGTGGGGGGACCGCGGTTGGGCTTCCGTGCCTGGCTGACTCGGTCGCCCAGCGCCGCGCAGCGACGAGGACCTCGACGGCGAGGTAGAGGCCAGCTGCATGGCGAACGACGGCACCCTATGGTGCACCCTGGGTGTGGGGTGATCTGCTCGCCCAGGGGGCAATTGTGGCCTGCACTAGATCGAACAGCTGATGCCCCTGCAAGGCTTGCAGGTACAGGCGGGGGCTTGTGTAGTGATCCTGCCTTGCCGCAGGGCAGAGCCGTCCACACGCCTGCACCCAACACACCCGTCGGGTGACGCCCAATTACCTCGATAGGCCGGAAGGCGGTCACCGACTCTGCGGGGCAAGATCGCCGACGGCCTTCTGGTTAGTGCTGACGGTATGACTCGCAGGTGCAGTTCAAACTTATTGCTACGGGCACCGCGCCGCTAGCGCTGAGCAAACAGACTACCCGAACTTGAACAGCACGCCGTAGCCGCCTCGCGGATAGTTCCACTCAATGTCATCACTCGCCTCGCAGATCACTCGGCAAGTACCGCACTCGATGCAGCCGTCGACGGTGATTTCGATCTGGTGCTTCTCATTGGCCGTGTAGCAGTGAGCCGGGCAGGCGCTCAGCATCCTCATGAGTTCCAGGGATGGCGTTGTGTGGGGCCGCACCTTGATGTGAGCCCGCCCGGGATCGATTGGGCAGGGGTTGTGAATTAACCGGTCCTCAACACGAATGGATGGCTCGGTCGACATTGTTTGCCTCGAATGTGACGTGACAGACTACTTAGCGCCAAGTGCGCGCGAGGCGGACGGCGTCGCCGAGCAGCCCAGTCCACGAGCGCGCCTTGACGAAGGATCTTAATGACGACGTTTCCTTCTCGGCTTTCGGTATCCCGTCGGCCCGCAAGAAAGTTTGCAGGGATTTCGAGACGAGCTCTGGATAAGTCAGAAAGAAGTTCTGCGAGTGGGTGTGCAATAGACATATCCTTGTACTTCCTTAGATTCTTGATGGCGAACGACAGGCCAAGCATCGTCTCGTAAACCGATAGGTTCCTCGCCGTCATCGGCGCGCCGCGCCACTTGATTCGGATAATCGCCTCGGCAGCGATCCGCCCTGATGTCATTTCGAGGTTGGAGCCCTCGCGATGAATAGCCGGGGTACTGACCGGTGCCCCCTCGCCGGCTGTGCTGCTGCGAAAATGGCTTCACAACGATTCGCGAACGGAGCGCGCGGTGCGGTCCGGCGGTCGGCGGTGGAGGCGCATGATGGACTTCTATGCAGGGCTCGACGTGTCGCTGGAGGCGACCAACATTTGCGTGGTGGATAGCGACGGCAAGGTGGTCCGGGAAGCGAAGCTCGAGACCGATCCGGACGCGATCGAGCTGTTGACATGGAGAACATGATCCGCGGGCCTGTTGCGCCCGTTCGGCCTCAAGGTCGGCGAGATCTCGGTCGGCCGTTTTGATGCGCGGGTACGCGAGATCTTGACCGGAAAGAGAGAACTGGAAGCGATCGTCGTTCCGCTGTTGGACGCCCGCAATGCGATGCGGCTGCAGCTGGCAAAGCTGCACCGCCTGGCCCTGACGGCAGCGCGCAGCGACAGCGCGGTGCGGCGGATGATGACCGTGCCGGCGTCGGTTCGCTCGTGGCGCTGACATTCCGCGCCACCGTCGACGACCCAAAGCGATTCAGGAAGTCGACCAATGTCGGCGCCCATTTTGGGCTGACGCCGCGGCGCTACCAGTCTGGACAGACCGACCGGATCGGCAGCATCTCCAAATGCGGCGACGAGCTGACGCGGGCGATGCTGAGATGAGCGGCATATTCTTTTACCTCCGAACCGTCGATAAGCGGTGCGACGGAAGGATGCCGCTTGAAGCGACCAAGCAGACTATACGGCGTCTCGCCTGAGCGCTGGAAGTCTGCGGCCAGACAGCCGATGCCGAGCGAGATGCATTCCTTGTTGTCGTAGATGAAGCCCCATGTCGGTCATGCCGCGGGAGATGGTCCCCGCGGCTTCGACAACAACGCCCTCATCGCCCTTAATGTTGAAGAGGGCGTCGATGGTCTAGCGTGGCAGAAAGTGCATCTGCTTCACAGCGAGTGCGACCGTCTCCGTCGCCGGCCGCTTGCGCAGGCCTGCTCGCGTGCCAAGGAGGCCCTTGACGCCTTCCGCAAGAACAATGGCGTCGGCATGGACCTCACCATCGGCGCGGTCAGTCCGCACGCCGATCACCTTGCCCTCGGCATCCTGTACAAGCTCGGTAGCCGTTGTTTCGCATAGCAAGGTGGCGCCGGCCTCGCGGACCTTCTGCGAGAACCATCTGGCGAACTGTGCGCGGATGATAGTATAGCGGTTAGGCTTCTCCTCGTTGAAGTCGTTGGAGCCGTAGTGCAGGCCTGTGTGCGAATGGTCGTCCATCATCCAGAAGCGATGTTCGATCAGATGTCGCTCGAGCGGCGCGTCGTCACGAAAGTTGGGGATCAACGGCTCCAGCATATCGGCATAGAGGATCGCACCCTGCACGTTCTTCGACCCCGGATACTCGCCGCGCTTGAGCTGGAGAACCGTCAGGCCGCATCAGCGCTGCCGCAATGGGCATCGTTGCCGACGCTATCCAGCTATTGCCAGCCCTAACCACAGCGATCCGTGCCCGGCTGTCGTCAAATTCGCGCGGCCAGCTCGCGAGTTCCGACAAGGAGAGCCCTCGTGGCACCTGCAAAGCGCGAGCCAAGCCGGAGCCTGCTTGCGGTGTTGGTCATCCAAGGCTGCACGACGCGCATATGAACCAGTTCACACGCAGAGCGGGATGTTTCGCTTCGCCAACGCTATAAGCTTCCTGCGGACGCCAGGAAGCTCTATCCGCAGGCGTCTTTTCCAAGGCAGCAGGCCATCGCGGTCCGTCTCATGGAACCGAATAGTCTTATTTCAGGAAGCCGATCGATAGCCAGGGCACGGCGGCAACGATCAGCGTACCAATGAGCAGCGCAATCATGTATCCCACGATCGGTCTCATGCCGTCGTCCGGGTTGATGCGGCTGATGGCGCAGGCCGCGTAGTAGCCGACCCCGAACGGCGGCGCGAACAAGCCGATGCCCATCGCGAGAATAGTGGACATCGTGGACCCCAACCTGCCGCGCGATCGGGAACAGGAGCGGACCGAACAAGACGATGGCTGGGATCCCCTCCAGCACGCTGCCCAGAATCACGAAAGTTACGATCGTCACCGCCAGGAAGACGGGGATCCCGCCGGGAAGGTTAGTCATGAACTTTGCAAGCGAGGCTGAAAATCCCGCTGGGTCAGCGCCCAGGCCATTCCTGTCGCGGCGCCGATGATGAGTAGAATCGCCCCCGACAGGGAGGCTGTCTCGACCAGCATCGGATAGATGCGTCGCCAGTCGAACTGGCGGTAAATGAAGAGACCGGCGCAGGCCGAGTACAGGATGCCGATGGTCGAGACCTCCGTTGCCGTTGCAACGCCTTCGACGACGGCGGTCCGGATCACGAAAGGCAAGGCGATCGCAGGAATGGCAATGACAAAGGCGCGGCCGATCTCGCGCCCCGTCGCCCTTTTGACGTGAGATAGGTCCTCGCGCCGATACCGCCACCACACGACTGCCGCGAGCATGACTGCGAGCACCACGCCCGGTAGCAATCCGCCGGTAAACAGCGCCGAGATCGACACGCCGGTCACCGAGCCGATCGTGATCAGGACCAGTGACGGCGGGATCGTTTCGGTTTGCGCCCCCGTCGCGGCCAGCAACGCAACGAGATCGCCGGTTTCGCCCCGCGCTGCCGCATCTCGGGAAACAGCACGGGAGCCACGGCCGCCATATCGGCCGCTTTGGACCCCGAGATGCCGGACACTAGATACATAGCCCCGACCAGGACGTAGTGCAGCCCGCCGCGGACGTGGCCTAGGAGGCTCGCCAGGAAGCCGACCATTGCGCGGGCCATGCCCGTCATCTCGATCAGCAGGCCGAGGAAGACGAAGAGAGGCACGGCGAGCAGGATCAAGTGGCTCATCCCCTCATCCATCCGGCCGATCATCACCACGTCGGGCGTGCTCGTCGTCAGGGCGAGGTAGCCCACGGTGGCGAGACCGAATGCAAAGGCGATCGGAACGGCCGCAAAGACCATCGCACCGACAACAAAGACGAAGAAGATCAGAAGGTTCAGATTGCCGAGCGGCTTCAAAACCGGAGCGAGCAGAACGAACGCTAGAATGAGACCGGCGACGATCGCTAGGGAGGCGAGCAAGCTGCGCAGGCTGGCAATACGGCAGAGCCGGAGGGTCGCGGCGACCAGCATCAGCCCAATTCCAATCGGCAGCGCCGCTGCACGCCAAGTGTTGATGATCTCCAGCGCTGGCGTGGTGACGAAGGCCTCGTCGGCGGCAAATTCGTAGGCCGGCCAAACGACGAGCACGAGAAACGCAAGTGAGGCTGCGGCCGCCACGACATCAAAAAACGCGCGAGCCCCCGCACTAAGCACGCCGACGATGGCTGTCATCCGCATGTGCTCGCCACGCTGGAACGCAATCACGGATCCAAGCATGGCAAGCCAGAGGAAGAGAATACCGGCGAGTTCGTCGGACCAGACGATGGGGGAGCGGAACACGTACCTGCCCACGATTCCTGCGGACAGGATTGCGACTTCGGCCAGTACTAGCAACGCGGCTGGGACCGCAACAAGGTGGCCCAACATCGTGTTCGCTATTATCGCCCAATGTCGAGGACCCCGTTCAGTCGAGGCGGTCGCCCGACCGTCATCAGCATTTGGAGCGTGGCTCACGCCGCTCATGACAGCTGGCCCGCCGCTTTTTCGAGCTGCGACCACGCCTCCTCGCCGAATTTGCCCTTCCAGTCGGAGTAGAAGCTGGTCTTGGACAAAGCTTGTCGGAAGGCGGCACGATCAACCTCAATAAATTTGAGACCTTTGGCCGACAGATCGGTGCGCAAGGACTGGCTGAGCTTTGCGATATCAGCCCGCTGGTCGACGGCGGAGCGATCTAGTTCGCGGGTCACGATCTCCTGAACATCCTTCGGCAGGCGCTCGAAGGCTCGCTTGTTGCCGAGGATCCAATAGCCGTCCCAGACGTGCCCGGTCAGGCTGCACGTGCTCTGCACCTCATAGAGACGCGCGGTCGCGATGATCGGCAACGGATTCTCCTGCCCGTCAACGACCTTGGTCTGCAACGCGGAATAAACCTCGTTGAAGTTGATTGGCGTCGGACCGGCGCCGAGGGCCTTGAAAAGCGAGGTCAAGAGCGGCGCGGGCGGAACGCGGATCTGGAAATTCTTCAGGTCGTCCGGGGTGCGGATCTCCCGGCCGGACGAGGTCACCTGACGAAAGCCGTTGTCCCATGCTTTGGAGACCGCCATGATCGGCGTTTTGGCAATTTGTGCCCGGATGTAGGCACCGAGATCTCCGTCCATGGCCTTCCAAACGTTATCGTAGTCCGTAAACGCGAAGCCGGTGTTCACGAGGCCCGCACTTGGGACCAGAGTGGCGAGGATAGAAGAGGACTGGTTGAAGAACTCGACGCCGCCGCTGCGAACCTGGGTCATGAGCTCGGTGTCGGAGCCGAGCTGGTTTGCCGGAAACAGCCTGATCTCCAGGCGGCCACTGGTAGCCTCTTGAATGCGACTGATGGCTTCCTGCGCGCGGATGTTCACCGGATGCGTCGGATCCTGGCCGGTCGCGAATTTGTAAACGAACTCGGCCGCAGATGCCGGCCGCGTGAGAATTGCGCAGAGAGGTATGACCGTTGCAGCTTTCAACAGGGAACGGCGGCTGATATTTCTGCGCTTCGATACGCTCATGTCTTCCTCCTCATGTTATTTACCTGGCGACCGCAATCTCGGTGCAGGCCACGCAGCCGTTCCGCTCATTCGTTTGCCCGCGGTGCTGAGCGCCGGCATTTGGGCAAAAGCCAGCGTTCTCCGCCGCAAGGTGCGGCGGGCCAGGCGGAGTACAGCTTGTTGGGCCTCAGCCCAAGGGCGCTAAAGCCACTGTTTGATTTGCCTTGCGACCTCTGCGGTGGAAATCCCGTAACGATCGTGCAGTGTTGGAAGCGCGCCGGCGTCGAGAAATTCGTCCGGCAATGCGATTTGGCGGAAACGCGGATGCACCCCAGAACGCATTAGGAGTGCGGCAACTGCTTCGCCAAGGCCCCCAATGGTCGTGTGGTTTTCGGCAACAACGACAAGCCGTCCCGGTTTGCTGGCCTCCCGCAGGATAGTCTCGGCGTCGAGTGGCTTGATGGTTGGAACATGCAGCACCGCTACATCCACGCGGTCGTCCTTCAAAGCTTGGACGGCCTCGAGCGCCCGCATAGTCATGATTCCGCACGAGATGATCAGGACGTCCTTGCCGTCACGGATCAGCTTGGCCTTTCCGAGCTCGAACTTATAGTCGTATTCATCCAGGACGACAGGCACCTGGCCGCGCAGCAGGCGCATGTAAACCGGCCCGTGATGCGCCGCGATCGCAGGCACCAGCTGCTCGATTTCATGAGCATCGCAGGGATCGATGACAGTCATGTTCGGCATCGCACGAAACAGCGCGAGATCCTCGGCGGCCTGATGGCTCGGCCCGTAGCCCGAAGTCAGGCCTGGCAGCGCGCAGACAATCTTTACGTTGCGGTCTTCCTCCGCGATGGTCTGGTGAATGAAGTCGTAAGCCCGCCGGGATGCGAACACGGCGTAGGTGGTGGCGTAGGGCATGAAGCCTTCTGCGGCGAGACCGGAGGCGGCGCCAAACAGCAACTGTTCGGCCATGCCCATCTGGTAGTAACGATCGGGGAATTCGTTGGCGAAGATGTGCAGGTCAGTGTATTTGCCGAGATCGGCGGTCATGCCCACCACCTCCGGCCTGCTCCGTGCGAGTTGGACGAGTGCATGTCCGAAAGGCGCTGGCTTCGTCTTCTGGCCCTCCGCAGCGATCGAGGCGATCATTGCTGACGTGGTCAGGCGCGGCTTGCCCGGCTGTGGTGCTGATCTGACGGTCTTCATGCCTGCCTCCCGGCTTCCAGCGCGGCAAGCGCGAGTTGCCATTCGTGCTGATCGACGCGAATAAAATGGTTCTTCTCGCGCTGCTCGAGGAAAGGCACCCCCTTCCCCATTAACGTGTCGGCGATAATCATCCGCGGCTTCGGCTCGGGATGCGACTTTGCGGAATCGAATGCTGCGAGCACGGCCTCGAGATCGTTGCCGTCGATACGCTGCACGAACCAGCCGAAGGCCTGAAGCTTGTCCACCAGCGGCTCGAAAGCCATCACCTGCGTGGTCGGACCATCCGCCTGCTGGTTGTTGACGTCGACGATGCCGATAAGATTGTCGAGCTTGTAGTGGGCTGCCGACTGGATTGCCTCCCAGACAGAGCCTTCATCAAGCTCGCCATCGGAGAAGAGGGTATATACCCGCGCCTCGGATTTCTTCCGTTTTAGCCCGAGGCCCATGCCCACGGCGATGCTGAGCCCAAGGCCAAGCGAGCCGCCCGACATTTCCATTCCGGGCGTGTAAGAGGCCATGCCCGACATCGGCAGGCGGCTCTCGTCGCTGCCATAGGTTTCGAGTTCTTCCTCAGGGACAATTCCGGCCTCGATCAAAGCCGCATAGAGTGCAATGGCGTAGTGTCCGTTGGAGAGAAGGAAGCGGTCGCGTCCCTCCCAGGACGGATCTTCCGGCCGGTAGCGCATTGCGTGAAAGTAAGCCACGGCGAGAACGTCGGAGATATCCAGCGCCTGCGCGATATAGCCTTGGCTCTGGACTTCGCCCATGCGTAACGCATTGCGGCGAATGTTGTCGGCGCGGTCCGCCAGGTTGGGCGTATTGGTCAACGTTTTGGTCGGCGTTTCCATCGATCTGGACCTTATCTTTCTGGCTCAGTGGATGAGCATGCCGCCATTGACGTCGATCACAGCGCCAGTGACGTAGGCGGAGAGATCGGAGGCCAGGAAGGTATAGATGCCGGCGACGTCTTCCGCAGTGCCAAGGCGATTGAGCGGAATGCCCTCAAGGATTTTCGCTCTCATCTCGTCTGTCAGCTTGCCCGCCGTGATGTCGGTGCCGATCAGGCCGGGCGTTACACAGTTGACGCGGATGCCGTCGGGACCGAATTCGCGAGCCATGGCCTTAGCGAGACCAAGGACGCCAGCTTTCGCCGCCGAATAGTGCGGGCCGCCGAAGATTCCGCCGCCACGCTGGGCCGAGACCGACGACATGCATGCGATCGATCCGGACTTCCGTGCACGCATATGCGGGATCACGGCCTGCGAAAGGAACAGGACACCCTTGAGATTGACATCCTGAATGCGTTCCCAATCGGCCGCCGAAATCTCAAGGAACTTCACCGGCTGGGTAATGCCGGCATTGTTGATCAGGATATCGATACCACCGAATGCTTCGACGGCGCTTGCGACCGCCCGCTCGCAGGACGACTTGTCGGCGACGTCGCAGCGCAATCCGAGGTGTTCCTTGCCGAGAGTGGCCGCTGCACCTGCCGCGGCTCCGGCATCGATATCGAGGATGGCGACTCGAGCGCCCTCGGAGGCGAACCGCCGGGCGGTGGCGAGCCCGATCCCCCGCGGCGAGGCCGCGCCCGAAATGATGGCCGTCTTCCCGCTGAGCAGCATCAGTTCCTCCCGCAAATTGTTTTTCCTTGACAAGGATAGGAATGACCCTGGCTAACCGCGCCGACAAGCGCACAGTTGTCATGGTTCGATGAATCTGGTTCACTTATGCGATGCTCTCGAACGTCCCGATATCGGCAATTCGTGCCTTTGAGGCGGCGGCCCGCACCGGATCGTTTCGCGATGCGGCGAATGAGCTTCACCTGACGCCAAGTGCGGTTAGTCATGCGATCCGCAAACTGGAGGACACGCTCCGAACCGTTCTCTTCGAGCGCAGTGCGCGTGCGGTGCGGCTCACGCCGGCCGGCGAGAACCTGATGCGACATACCGGCGCTGCATTCGATCAGCTCCGCCGCGGCCTGGAGGAAGTCGCCGCTCGTGGTCCGCAGTTGGTGCGGGTCCATTCCGCTCCGAGCTTTGCAGCGCAATGGCTCGCGCCGCGACTGGCGCAGTTTCTTGCAGCCCATCCGAAGCTCGAAGTTCGCTTGGCTGCCAGCACAGACTATGCGCGTTTCAGCAACGATGATTTCGACGTCGACATCGTTTACGGTCCGCCGAGGGCGGAGGGCGTCGAGATTATTGGCCTGTCCGAGGAAACGGTCACTCCCCTCTGCTCCCCGAAGCTTGCAAAATCAATCAAGAAGCCAATCGATCTGCTCGATCAGACGCTTATCCGTTCAGACGTGAAGCAGGTTCAATGGCATCAGTGGTTCGCCGCCAATGGATTGGAAGCTCCTGCGCTTCACGGGATGAGGTTCGATCGTAGCTTCCTGGCGATTGCAACCGCCGCCGAAGGACTGGGAGTGGCGTTGGAATCAACGCTTCTAGCCGAGCGCGAATTAGCCGGCGGACGACTGGTTGCTCCGTTGGCTGGCCGCGCAACAGACATCCGCTACGTCGGCCACCGACTGATCTATCCGCGGGCCAGCCGACAGAGATCGGCGGTACGAGCTTTCGCAGACTGGGTCGTGGCCCAACTCGGCGTTGAGAACCGAGGTTCATCGCACTGAGATCCAACTGTCTGACCGGAATCTCACACAGGTAGAACGGTTGATTGCTCTCCACCTCCCTAGGTTCGGGCCAAACCGGAACTGTTCAGCGCGCGTGACATTTCCTGCTCAAAAAGCAAATCGGGCAGTAAATGCCATCGCGAGTGAAATCGGCAATTACGAAGCCGTTCTCTTTGATCGCTCGAGCCTCGTATTCATCGTTAGGTCGCTGGGAAGGAAGCGCCGATCCCGGCGGCACGGCCTTGTCGGTGCGGGACATCTTGAACTCGGCGTTCGGGCCGAGCCACTTGTCTCAGAGCTGGTTGATCTCACCCGCCTGATCGAGCGCGAGCAGTGTCTTGTGGACCTTGGCGAGCAGCGTCGGCTCGTCCTTCTTCATGCCGATGCCGATCGGCTGCAGCACCTTGGGGTCCTCGATCGTCTTCAGCCGCTGGCCGGCGGTCTTAGATTCATTCGTTGGTGAGCTGACGGTCGTGGTGCTGGCCACCATTCCGACCGCCTTGTTCTGCTGGACGGCCATAAAAGTCGAGCCGGTGTCGACGAGAATTACCGGATCCGACTCGTTCAGCTTGATCGCGAAAACGCGCAAATGTCCTATTTGGTCGGTCAAATGGGATAGTTTGGATCGCGGGCCGGCCGCAGGATAGCAGCGCCCCTTCTTCACCAACACGCACCCGCCCTCCACCATGGGCCGAAACGTCTGATCCGCCGGGATGGTCGACACCAGCTTGTGATAGTCGTGCGGATATTTCGACTCCTCCGGCTTGTTCACCTCGAACAAGTACATCGGATGCACCACGCGACCGTCCTGGCGGAGGGGTGTGTCGCCGAACAGCTTGTCGTGGCCCCAGAAGGTCTTCGCACGTCGACGATGGCATCGACACCTCGACATCGAGCCATTTTCGAGCAATGGCCGAGCCGACTTCGGCCTTGTTCTGATGATCGGCGTAGACGATGTCGACCTTCATGTCCTTGCCGCCGCCGGCGAAATCTTCCGCTGCCATGCGCGCGGTTCCACAGAGCCTGCCGTTGGTGTTCTGGAAGTTGACGGAGATGTCGTTGAGCACGCCGATGCGCACGACATTGTCCGACATCTCCGCGTTCGCCGCTCCGGCCGAAACGCCTGCGGCAAGCGCAATCGTCCACCCCAGGTGCTTCATTCGTCCTCCTCCTCGGTTTGCGCGCCGCCGGTCATTGCCGAAAGCGTTCTTGCAAACCTAGACCTGCCGCTCCGGCAGGCGCAGCACGAGACCGTCGAGTGCCGGCGTGATCCGGACTTGGCAGGAGAGGCGGCTGTTGGGTCGCCGCTCGGCGGCGGTGCTCTCGAGCAGCGCGTCCTCGTCGTCGCCGACGGCCTGCAACCACGCGAGCCAGGCGTCGTCGAGGTAGACATGGCAGGTTGCGCACATGGCGTCGCCGCCGCATTCGGCGAGAATGCCGTCGAGGCCATAGTGGGTGGGCGCCTGCATCGCACTCTCCCCGTCGCTGGCATCTATGCGATCGCTGTTGCCGTTGGCATGGACGAAAGTAATGGCTGGCATCAGAGGTCCTCGTCAGGCTGGGGTGATCGATACGGGGGGTCTCGAGCCCGCGCAGGGTGTTGTTGTAGCGGCGCTCGACGGGACCGGAGATCTCGATCGGTGCGATCTTGCGCGCGATGGCGGACAGCGCCACCTCGCCTTCGCGCCGCGCCACCAATTGACCGACGCTCATGTGAATGCCGGATCCGAAGCCGACATGGCCAGCGGTTTTGCGGGTGATGTCGTAGCGATCGGGTTCGCCCCAACGGCGCGGGTCGCGGATCGCCGCGCCCAGGAACATCAGGGCCTTCTCGCCTTCGCCCACGCGCGCGCCACCGATCTCGACCTCGCGCGTCGTGGTGGGGAAGAAGGTCTCCACCGGACTTTCGAACCGCACGGCTTCCTCGAACGCAAGCCCGACTGCCTGAAACGAGGTCGCCACAACTTGTGGCGGCCAAGTCAGCGGAGCAGCAGACAGTCGGTCTGATAGCGGAGCTCCCTCTCGATCTTCGACGTCACACTGCGCCTTTGGACCGCTCAGGCCGCATTCATTCGCGAGCCCGATCGGGGCCAGCGCGTGACCGTCTCCCTCATCGCCGTTTGGCACCGCGCTCTAAATCTGCCGGGTATGGGCCCTTGACCTGGCGTTCCTTGCAAACGGTAGTGACCTTTCAAAGCCGGAGGGCTCACGCGGTCGAACAGGGCAGCAACCTAACTGCGGGTTGTCAGAAGGCTCGCTTCAAATTCTGGTGAGCTGCCTTGGCAGCACGTGATTTGCTCCGTCGACCAGAGTGGTCGCGAGATTAGACAGTGCGGCTATCGCTCGCTCAGGCAGGCGCCACGCTGACTGGCATACGTTTGAGGCCTCGAAGGGTGTTATTTAACATGCGCTCGGGCTCGGCGATGGGTTCAATTGTTTTTACGCGCTTCGCAAGCTCCGTGAGAACCAGCTCACCTTCCAAGCGCGCGATCATCTGGCCCACACAAGCATGAATGCCGGAACCGAAGCCCATATGCCCTGTTGCGGGTCGCTCCACATCGAAGCGCTCGGGCTCTTGCCAATGAGCCGGATCACGGTTCGCGGACGCCATGAAGATCAGTACTTTGGTCCTTGACGGTATGATATCGCCGGCTATTTCCACTTCACGGGAGGTGGTGCGAAGGAAAGGTCTGCGCAGGCGAATCATAGCGTAGCCCTTCCTCAAACGCATTGCGGGCGAGAGCCGGCCGCTCGTGCAGTTTGGCGAATTGCACTGGATGGCTTGCGAGCGCAAGCAAGGTATTCCCCAGACCATTGATCGTCGTGTCGACTCCCGCAGTTAGGAACGGCCGGACCAAATGCGTGGCCTCCTGTTCAGTGATCTCACCTGCATCAGCGGCTTCGTAGATCATCGTTCCAATGCCATTGGGCCTGAGTTCGCTGCGCGCGCAACGGTCCATGATCCACTTCTGCGCGGCCAGCCCTTGAGCACGAGACCTGGCGAGAATGTGATTATCCGGCCCGAAGTTGTTGAAGACGAACGTGCTCCAGGCGAGCAGGTTCTCGCGTCCCTCCTCTGAGACGCCGATGGCGTCGGGGAAAACCTTCAGGGGATAGGCCATGGCGAGATCTGTCATCGCGTCGAAGGTCCCGCGCTCGACGAGCTCGCCAATTTTCCTCTCGGCCTCCCTGGTCTCGCGCAGCTTCTTCGCGATGCCCGATGACATGGTCCGGGCGAGTACCCGGCGTCCCTTCTCGTGGTCGGGCGGGTCGATTTGCAGCGTCATTGGCCGGGGCAGCGTTGGGTTCATACCCTTCAGGCCGACGCCCTCCCGCTGATGAAGGTCTGCCAATCATTGAGCGTGGAATCGACCTGCTCATACCGCGCCATCGCCCAGATGTCGTACCGTTCGATCCTGAACACGGCCCCAATTCGCGGAAGGCCTGGTAGACCGGATACGGGTCCATCAGCACCTCATCAGCGAACGGATCGATCTGGGTGGAAGCAAACTGGCTCATGGCGGCCGCCTCGACTTATTGCTTGCTGAGAGGACAATTGCCCTCGTTCTCGGGTCTGAAGGCATCTTCGCCCTTGATGACCCCGACGACCTGCAGGAGGTCCCACTTGGATTTCGACTGGTCGGGCGACTTGACCTGGAGGAGATAGAGCGGATGGATCTTACGTCCGTCCTTGCGGATGAAACCTTTGCCGAACAAGGGATCGTCGGTCGGAAGCTCCTTCATGGCGGCAACGACCGCCTTACCGTCTTTCGCGCTACCGACCTTGTCGACGGCCTTCAGGTAGTGAATGACGCCAGCGTAGACCCCGGCCTGCATGTCGTTGGGATAGGCCTTGGATGGGATGCGCTCCGAGAAGCGCTTGGCGAAGGACCGGGTGGCCTCGTTGAGGTCCCAGTAGAAGGGATTCATGATTTGGGCGCCTTGGGCGATTTGCAGCCCGAGAGACGGAATGCCGTTCATGCCCAGAATCAGACCGACCAGCTTGTGATCTTTGGTCAGGCCGAACTCGGCGGCCTGCTTCATCGAAGTGATCGTATCGTCACCGGCGTTGGCGATACCGATGATGTCGGCGCTGGAAGCCTGCGCCTGCAACAGGAACGATAGATGCGAACGTGGATGACCCAGGGGAGCTTATGGCAATCACAACAACAGCGGCAGAGAAGCAGCTCGATTTGGCCGCTCTTCGCAACGTCCCCGGCTTCGTGATCCGATTGATCCAGTTGAAGTTCTTCGACGGCTTTTATGAGACCTTCGCCGAGCTCGGGCTGACGCCTGCGACCTACGCAATCCTCATGCTCGTGCGGGACAACCGGGGGGTCGTTCCGAGTAGCATCGCAGCACTGTTGCGGCTTCAACTCCCGAATCTGACAACAATCCTGCACCAGCTCGAGGACGCGGGTCTGGTGAAGCGAAGCCGGTCCAAAATCGACCGGCGCGCGATCGAGATCACATTGACGTCGAAAGGCGGGAAATTGATGAGGGACGCCGTCCGGCTTACGGCGCCCTATAACCGCCGAATGCGTGCTCCGCTCAATGAAACGGAGCGATCCACTTTGATCAGCCTGCTAAATCGGATCAGCCCCGTTTAGACTCTTGATCAAGTCTTAACTGGATCGTTTACAAGCAGAGGACATTCGCCATTGGCAACCAGGTGGCTGACGCGCGCTCATCCTCGCGCCAAGTTCACCAGGATGCCACGACTGGCCTCAACGCGAGCTGATGCGCATGCGCCTCGACATCGAAGTTAGTCCGCTGCTGGGCAGTGCCGATGAAGCCGCATGCCAGGCGGTCGAGAACGAGGTGCACACCTTACCGCCTCTTCGCTCGCTGCGGTTCACCGAAATTCAAACAGACTGGCCTATTGAATTTCGGGTGGACCGCGGCGCCGGTCTGGACTAATCGTCGGCATCACAATTAGTCTGCTCGTCAACCCCGGCATGAATGTACTTGCGATCGTTGCTCCGACCTTTGGGCTCATTGCTGTGGGCTACGCGGCAGCTGTTAGCAGACTTGTTTCAGAAGGTGCGCAGAAGGGCATTTCCGAGTTCGCATTCTCGATTGCAATACCAGCGCTTCTCTTCCGGACCATCGTCATCTCGCAATTCCCTGCCATAAATCCTTTGCTGGCATGGGGGGCCTACTATGGCGCTGTCGCCCTCACCTGGATCGCTGCTCTCGCTCTGTCGGCACGCCTGCTCCGCGTGGCGCCCGCGGCCGGCGTTGTCGCAGCCACAAGCGCAGTCTATGGCAACATTGCGATGCTTGGTATTCCGCTCGCGCTCACGGCGTTCGGTCCGAAGGCAGCAGGGCCAATGGCGCTGATCCTTTCCATCAACACACCCTTGTTATGGCTCAGTGGAACGCTGCAGATCGCCTGGATCGAGCGGAAAGATGGTACCTCGACCTGGACGCTTGTGCTTCGCCTATTGTTCGATCTTTTGCGCAATCCCATCATAATCGCGATTGCAGTTGGTTTCTTTTGGCGAATGGTCGGAGCGGGGCTGAATCCCCTGATAGATCGGACTTGCGAGCAACTCGCTCAAGCCGGGTCTCCGGCAGCTCTGATCGCGCTGGGCATTGGTCTTGTGCGTTTCGAACTCCGCGGAGAAGCACTGAGCCTCGCGGTCATGTGCCTTCTCAAACTCATCATCATGCCTCTTTTTGCCTGGACGCTGGCTTTTCCCATTCTCCGTCTGCCGCCGTTGGTTGGCGACGTCATCGTTCTATTTGCGGCCATGCCGGCAGGGGCCAATGCTTACCTGTTCGCCACGCAGTACAAATTACTGGCGAACTCAACGTCTGCCGCGGTTGCCTTAGGCACACTTTTGTCGGCAGTGACGCTTCCTTTACTCATAGCATTCTTGCTGGCGGGTCCACTCGAATAGCAGCTTGCCCTCAATCGCCGAGGGCCTCATGGCGAGCACGGCCTCGATGAGCGCTTCAGCGATCGCCGGAAACCTCTAAACGCCGGCCAGGAAGTCCGCAATCTGCGTCCACATTGCTATCGGATTGGAATACATCGGAAAATGGCCGCACGCCGGGATCTCGGCTAGCCGTACGCCATTTGCGCGAAGCAGGCCCAGATAGGACAACGTCGCATTCTGTTCGCCGTACATGAACATCTTCGGGCAGCGAAGGCCGATGAACGTTTGCATCAACTTTCCAGTGTCCGACAGATCCACCATCGAGCGGAATATTCCAGGTACCGCAGCCGCCCTCACTTTGTGATGAAGATTGGAAGCGTAGAGGGCGCTGGCATAGGCTGGCATATGCCAGGTCCGGTCGATGAAATCGGCGAAGAACCGCTCCACATTCTGCTCCGGAAATTGCACGATCTGCCTGCTGAGGAAGCAATCTTCCGGCGCAATGTTTCCCTCGATATTGACGAAACTGAGCACATGCTGGGGATATTGGTGCGCGAACATCAGTGCCGTGAGTCCACCCATCGAGTGGCCAACGAGATGAAACCGGTCGAGCTTGAAGTGCTCGATCACGCGCCGCGCAGTCTTCAACAAGAAAGGAATTGAAATCGCTGATAGATCCGCGCAATGCGTCTCTCCGCAGCCCGGGGCATCGTACGCGAGAAACGGATACGCTGCGAGCGCTTCATGACGGACGATGTCAGCGTAGTCTTCCTTGGTAGATCCGAAGCCATGCAGGAAAACGATCGGCGCAGCTTTGCCGGTGCGATGAATCGCCGACACGCTCAATTCGACCCCTTCCACTTGTGACGGCAGCCGAACTAGGGCCAGTTCACGGTTTTCCTGCACGGCCTTCCCTCTGAAGCGGCGGCGGGTACGCTGGCTCTCGCTTCTCAGCAAGAGCCAGCAGTTGGCCTACGACTGTCCGAACCCGGACCCGGGTTTCTTGTACTCCGGCCGAGGCGGACTGAAGATATCGAGCACACGGGCGCCCTCCGGGCCAGCCCGCATGGTATGAGGGACGTTGCCGGGCGTACGCCAGAAGTCGCCCTTGCGCACAGGGATCTCCTCTCCGCCCTGAACCCTGATAGCAGAGCCTTCCAGCAGCACGCCCCACTGCTCCTCAGGATGATGATGGAGCACGCCTTCGGCGTGCGGTGCGAAGCTCACCACCGAGAGCATCGCCTGTTCGCCCGAAAAGATTCGGGTGGTGAGTCCGGGCGCCAGCTCGCGAAGCAAGCCGTCATCCGGCTTATCAAGATTGTGAAATTCCTTCTTCTGATCCGTCATGTCGTCCTCTAGTCTGGTTCACTACCGTCCGTAAGAGCCCTCGTACTGCCCCTCGCGAATTGCCTTCACGGTCTCCCCTTCCCGCGAGATCTGGGCACGAACAGCCTCGATCAGCGAGTCGGCAATCGCGAGTGGAAAGGATACAACGCCATCCTCGTCGCCAACGACGATATCTCCGGGCGCAATCACCGATCCGCCGATCGACACGGGCACATTGATGGAGCCTGGACCGCTCTTGTAGGGACCGCGGTGGATCACCGCGCGGGCAAAGCAAGGGAAATCCGACCCGCTGAAGGCCGCGACGTCTCGGATGGCGCCGTCGATCACATAGCCGGCAGCACCCCTCTGCTCTGCAATGCTCTTCATAATCTCTCCGACCAGCGCTCGCGTCTCGTCACCGCCTCCGTCCACGACGATGACATCGCCGGGACCGACCAGTTCAAGCGCCTTGTGAATCGCGAGATTGTCTCCGGGCCGCGTCCGCACGGTAAAGGCCGTCCCGACCATTCGTCCAGAACGATGGAACGGCCTCAAGCCAACAGCACCCGCCAACCGGTCGAGATTGTCGGATATTACCGAGGTCGGGGCATCTTTGAAGGCTTCAATGAGGGCGGACGGTGGCTTTGTCACGCTGGCAAGCGCGGTCATGACGTTCATGTTTCACATCCAGTCAATTCGGCAATCTGGCGCCGCACATCGCCGATGTGCGGCACCACATCTCGCAAGGTCGCTAATCGATCTCGCGACCGGCCTTCTCCGTTGCTGCCAACAAGGCAATGAGCGTGATAACGAGCGCGCCCGTCACGTAGAATGGAATCGCATACGTGTCGGGATACTCCCTCAACAAGGTCGCGAAGATCAGCGGCGCAAAACCTCCGCCGAGGACACCGGCGAAGGTATAGGCGAGCGAGGAGCCCGTGTATCGCACACGCGTTGGAAATTGCTCAGTCACGAAGGCGCCTTGCGGTCCGAACATTGCGGCTTGAAACACCATGCCGACTGAAACTGCGGCAATGATGATGCCCGGGGACTTTGTGTCGAACAACCCGAACAGAACGAAGCTGCCCAGGATCGAGGCCAAAGCACCGAGCCCGTAGACAGTACGTCGGCCAATCCGGTCCGAGAGCGCCGCAAGCAGCGGAACGGATACGGCATGCACGCCAGCGCCAATCAGAACAGCGGTCAGGGCCAATGTGCGGCTCAACCCAAGCTTCTGAGTGACATAAGTCAAAGTGAATACGGCAAGCAGCCCATACACCACGTCCGAACCGATTCGAACGCTACCGGCCACCAACAGGTTGCGCCAATGGTTCCTCAGCACCTCGGCAATCGGCGCCTTTGTGGTCGCATGGCCGGCCTGCAGTTGATGAAAATGAGGCGTCTCCTCCACGCTCCAGCGGATCCAGAACCCGAAGAACACCAGTACGGTGCTGGCCAGGAACGGAAGACGCCAGCCCCAGGACAGGAAATCAGCCTCATTCAGCAGCGTTGTCGTGATGGCGATGGCACCTGCCGCGAGAAGAGTACCGGCAGACGGCCCAACCTGTGTCCACGACGCATTGAGCCCACGATTCTGTGGCTTGCCATGCTCCACAGAAAGCAGGATGGCGCCAGCCCACTCGCCACCGAGCGCGATGCCTTGAACGGTCCTGAGACCAACGAGCAGCAGGGGCGCGGCGATTCCGATGCTCCCGTAGGTAGGCAGCAAGCCCATCGTCAGGGTCGCGATGCCCATCAAAGCGAGCGTGTAGACGAGGACGGCACGACGGCCGACCTTGTCGCCGAGACGACCGAAGATGATTCCGCCAATGGGACGCGAGACGTAACCTACAGCATAAGTCGAAAACGCTAGAATTGTACCGACAATCGGATCAAACGACGGAAAAAAGAGTTTATTGAAGATCAGCGCTGCCATCGAGTTGTAGATCACGAACTCGTACCATTCCAGCGACGTCCCCACCATGCTGGCGAGCGCAAGCCGCCGCATCTTTCCTGCCTTGCTCGGGCCGAAAGTGTCGAGCTGCGGCGTCAATGTCGTCTCTACGCTTGTCGTCATCCCTATCTCCTGCGGGTTATCATTTGATGTGGCCGTCATTGACACCCCGACAGCGTCATGACGTTTGATTAGTTGGCGCGCGCTCTTTTATGGGCTGGTGGATTGCCTTTCATAGACTGCGTGGTGCCTATTCTGCGTATGCGGCCGCACTTCACTTGCCCATCGGCCCGCCTCGACAGCCTTTGCCCATTCGGCGCTCTTCAGGACGTCCGGATGGTCGATCTCATAAATCGCCGTGTATATTGGCTCGGGCGCCGGCATATCCTTGATGCCGTTGGCAATGGCGAATGCGAAGGGAACGCCCTTGACGCGCGTAACGCTGCGAACCCCTGGTACTTTCAGGAGATGCGGGACGTGCTCCCCATCGTAGACCTCGTTGAAGAGATCTTCGTGCGCGGGATCGACGTCCATTGAAGCAATCAGGACAAAGCGGGACTGGATTGGCATCAAACGCTCCGTTGCGACTTCTGGGGAAGAGTGTATTCGAAACCGTAGTCACGCTTCGCCGCCTCGGGCGTTACGTAACCATCGAGCACGTCGTCGAGGATGGCCTCTCGGCTTCGACGTGTGACGTCGCCGAACCCGCCGCCGCCGGGTAGCGAGAGCGTCAAAACCGTATCGGGCGGCAACATGCGGCTCAGCTTGGGGCGGACCTCCTCGCCATTCGAACTGGCGATCGAACCGGTCGCGCCGGATTTACCATCATAGAGGCCCGGCGCGGGATAGTGACATCGATCGTACATGCCCGAGAAGAGATAGGGCTTCTCGGTTAGAACTTCGACTTCCATGGTCTGGCCTAAGCCACCACGATGTTCGCCGGCGCCGCCGGAATCAGGTCGAAGCGCTCTTTGCCGTACGACCAGAGGCGTCAAAGCCTCGATGATTTCCACGGGCACACCGGCGACACCGCTTGGATAGGAGGTCGCCGAGAGGCCATCGAGTCCCTTGAGGGCGCCAGTTCCGCCGGTCGAGAACCAAGTGTATGAGAAGAATTGATTGTCGCGCTTATCGAAGCCGCTGATATGCGTGTTCCAGAGGCTGTCGGCACCGGGTGCCATCACCTTATCCGGCAGGATACCCGATAACGCGCCCATGATGGCCGAAGGGAGGAAGTGACCGACCGTATGACGTCCGGCGACGGCAGCAGGATGCTGAGCGTTGAGGATCGACCCGACGGCGGCGATCGTGCGTATCGGCGTGAACGAACCGGCGTTATTGGGTACGTCCGGCGCAATTGCGCACTTTACGCCATAGGTGGTGTAAGCAACAGTATAGTTGAAACCGACGTTGATACCGAGATCAACCGTTGACGAAGAGCCTTCATAGTCGACGATGACTTCATCGTCCTTGATGGTGACCCTGGCATGAATCTCGATCGGCTTATCGAATCCGTCGATGGTGATCTTGAACGGATGCGAGCCGTTGGGCAGAGCCGCAATCGCGGCTCTCATCGCCCTCTCAGTGCGCGCGACGATGGCATCCGCCACGGCTTCGATATCTGCGAGATCGAACTCTTCAAGGAAGGACTTGAGCTGCTTTGCTCCGACTTCATTCGCGGTGATCTGGGCGTGAATGTCTCCAATCACTTCATCGGGGGTGCGTACGTTTGCAGCGATCAGTCGATATACGGCGTCAACCGGTTTCCCCTGCGAGTGCAGCTTCATGATCGGGATGAAGAGCCCCTCCTCATAGACAGAGCGAGCATCACATGACAGCCCCCGGCCACCGATGTCGAGTGCGTGGCAGCAATTCGCAAAGAGCGCCACGACCCGCCCATTGTGGAATACGGGCGTTGCAATCGTGATGTCGTGAAGCTGAGAGACCGTAATCCAAGGATCATTCGTGATGATGACGTCCCCGGGTTGCAGCGTATCCACCGGAAACGTCTTCAGGATGTGCTCCATGCCTGTCGCCATGGAATTGATGTGCCCCGGCGAGCCCGTGACCGATTGGGCCACCATCCGGCCGCGGCGATCGAACACGCACGCAGAAAGGTCTTCGGCGTCGCGGACGATGGACGTAAAGGACGAACGCATCAGGGCCGCGGCCTGCTCGTTCACGGCGGCAATGAGCCGCCCCCACATGATATCGAGCGTGATGGGGTCCAGTTCCTTGGCGCTCATCGGGCCACCTCGAGATCGACAATGAGATTACGGTTTTGATCGACGCTGATTTCGCCGGGTCCGTTGATAACAACGGTCGATTCACGTTCTTCGATGATGGCTGGCCCCTGCAGTCGATCACCGGCTCCAAGGCGGTAACGGTCGTAGACCGGCACGTCGATGAGACCCGCGTCAGGGACGTAGATCTTTCTGGAGCCCTTGAGTGGACCATCGGACTTCGACGTATTGACCGGCAGCTTGAAGTCAGGCTTGGGCCCCGATGCGACCACTCGCCATGACATCACGTCGATCGGTGTGTTGGGTACGGTATGTCCGTAGAGTTCGGTGTAGACCCGCTCGAACGAAGCGGTGATTTCCGCGATGCTGTCTGGCCCGAGTTTACCGGCGGGAATCGGCACACGGATGTCGAAGCCTTGCTTGCGGTAGCGCATATCGGCCCAGCGGCGGAACGAGACCTCTCGATCACCCATTGAATGAGCAAGACGGCTTCGCCCCTCCTCTTCCATTTCTTTGAGAGACCGATTGACTGCGCCCCAATCCAGTTGTTCCAGCCGTGCTGGGCTTGATCGCACAAAGTCAAATGCCAGTGGCGCGGTGAGGAAGCCGACGGCTGACATGACGCCCGCACCGAACGGATAGATGATCTTCGGCAACTTCAGGACGCGCGCGACGCCGTAGGCGTGAACCGGCCCCGCGCCACCGAACGCAAACATCGGAAACTGGGAAATGGTGCGCCCCCGCTCGATGGCGTGAATGCGCGCAGCAGAAGCCATTGCTTCGTTTGCCAGCTGATGGATTCCCCAGGCTGCGGCTATCGTGTCGAGATCAAGCGAGGCACCGACTTGGTCGTTAATGGCACGTTCTGCGGCGGTCTTGTCGAGCTTCATATCTCCGCCGAGGAAGAAGCCTGCATTGAGGTAACCGAGCAGCAGATCGGCGTCAGTGACCGTTGGTCGTTCCCCTCCCGCCCCGTAGCAGGCAGGTCCTGGCACGGATCCCGCGCTATGAGGCCCGACCTTGAGGCGGCCAAGTGCATCGATCTGCGCGATCGAACCGCCGCCCGTGCCGATCTCGATCATTTCGATGACGGGCACCTTGACCGGAAGGCCGCTGCCTTTCTTGAACTGATATTGCCGATCGACCTCGAATTCCGGGGCCAGCAGAGGCTCGCCATCGACGATGAGGCAGGCCTTGGCGGTGGTGCCGCCCATGTCAAAAGAGAGAACGTCTGAAATTCCGAGTGACTTGGCATAATGTGCCGCCGCCAACGCGCCGGCCGCAGGTCCCGACTCAACAAGGCGGATCGGCGCTTCGATGGCTTGGCTGGCGGTGAGCAGGCCGCCATTCGACTGCATGACGTAAAGACCGGCTGCATCGCTGAGCTCTTCGCGCGTGCGCGCTTCGAGCCGCGTCAGATATTTCTCGGCGATACTCTTGACGTAGACATTGCAGAGCGCCGTCGTCGAACGCTCGAATTCCCTGATTTCGGGGGAGATGTCGCTGGAGAGAGTTATCGCAACTCCGGGCAGCTTTTCCCGTAGGATACGGCCAACGACGCGCTCGTGATCAGGGCAAACGTAGGCGTTGATGAGACTGACGGCAACTGCTTCGATGCCAATTCTGCGCATCTCCTCGGCGATGCGCGTGATGTCGTCCTCGTCGGGCGCCTGGCGGATTGTTCCGTCGGACAGAATTCGCTCGGCAATCTCAAACCGGTGACGCCGGCGGGCGATCGGGGCGGGACGACGCAGCCGGAGATCATACATATCGTAGCGGTGCTCGCGGGCAATTTCGACGGCATCGCGAAATCCGCGCGTCGTAACGAGAGCGGTCAGAGCCCCCTTTCTCTCGATCAGCGCGTTGGTGAAAAGCGTTGTCCCATGCACAACATGGGAAACTTGGCCTGCATCACCATTGATGACCTGCTTAATTCCATTGATTACGCCATTGTCGGGCTGATCTGGAGTTGTCAGGACCTTGCCGAGCCGAAATAAGCCGGTCTCGTCGTCGACGAGGACGATATCTGTGAAAGTTCCCCCAATATCGGCGCCTAAACGCATCCGCTCCTCCAAATTCAGGATTTGGTAGGATTAGCGACTTTGCGGGGACAGCCGAATTACCGTTTGGGCAATCCAGCTTTAAGGGAGCAATAGTCCTCCGCCCCTGGCGGCTTAAGGATATGGGGGGTCGGGATTCGCCCCGATGGAATACCCCAGCGACTGTCTTGTAGCAGAAGAGCGGTTTTCGGCTGGGCGCCCGCAAGGCTGAATTGACCCGTATCGCGGGGCAGACGCCAGGCAGCGTGATCCTCGCGTAAGGCTTGAAGCCGGTTTGCTATTTCTGGCTCGTCAAGCCATTCGATCTTGTAGCCCGTTTTCAGAGTCTCCAGTCGATCGGGTGTGACGAACTGAACGCCGCCTGCGCAGTCCTCACCGACGTTCGAGATGAGAGCAAATACGTTGCGCGCTGATACCTGAAATTTCTTGGCCCAACGCTCGAGCACTTGCTCGTTGTCGGGAAGCAGCCCCCATAGGAAGGCGTGAATGGCGGCTGGACCATGCTCTTCGGCGGCAAGCGGCATCGAGAGTGACAGGGGATAGACCCCCTCCGCGTTACGCCATGCGTTGTCATAGATAAAGGTCAGCCGGCCGCGTGCACCACTACGGACGCGACCGACTCAAGGAGTGCAATGAGCTCGGCCATTATGGCTTGCCTTTCTTGGCTTTCGCCACAATGGCATCCAGATCGACGGCGGACTTCGGGGCGGCGTGGCCCGAGGAGAGATTGCTGTCTGCATCGAGCTTGATGCCGAGAGCATCAAGGACGCGAAGGATGAGCCCGAGTTCTGCGCGCGGGTGTCAATGCTCGACTTCGATGATCCATTGGCGACTGACACCAACCTGTTTGGCCAGCGTCGACTGATCGAGCTTGAGGCGCTTGCGCCGGTCGCGGATGACGGCGCCAAGATCGGCTGCGGTGCGTGTGAGCATGGAATATCCAAATGTCAGGATTCGCTTACATTACCATATGTCATCGTTCGCTAACATTTTGAAATGTCGCCGATCGACGACATCTACCGAACCAGGATCTAACCTTCTTAACGGCCTACAGCCGCTTAATCCGGCATTAACCAAGTAATGCCCGCTCCGCGACGACCAATTCCTTGCTGTCGTCATGACGCGGAGGTGACCGTAGATGTCGAGGGTCATCGCAATGGTCGGCCAAGCCGCTCCTGGACTACCTTCGAGTCCCATGCCCCTAATCTCCGCCGGCCACAGACCCGTTTGACGACGTGATCGCGGGTGGCGATCTCGACGTCCTTCACCGGATTAGGAAATACCAATCCGAGATCGGTCTTGGGACATTGCAGCTTTCATTCACGCAATGCATTGAACGCGATCGGCGGCAATGGGATGGATTGCTCACCCGAGCCTGATCGGGCGGCCGAGCTGATTGTATCGTCGGCGCGCTCACAACATGAATCTCGCGCTTGGTGAAGTCGACATCGACCCACCGCAGGCCCCGCAAGTCCGACGCGCGAAGGCCAGTGGTCTGGGAAATGGAGCCTTGGCTGGACTTGCTGCCGTTCACGGCTCGGCCGGAAACCGTGCTCGACGGTTTGGCGAAGGTCAACCTCATCAAACGCCCCATCTCGAGCGCGCAGAACACGTAGGCGGACTAAGCGATGACGCCCCTATGGTGAGGCCGACTGCGCTTAATACCATGAGGCCCTTCGGCTTCGGTACCATCGCCTCACTTCGAGTGTTGCGCACCAACTCGGCCGGCCTTACGAGCTAAGTGAACACTATCGAGCTATATGGGCACGCGCTTCTGGCCTTTGGCAATTTAGCTACGTCTTTGCCTTGCGGCGGGCGTTGGCACGATGCCGGATCTCGACGAAACCATTCGGCTCCTTTTCGGAAACGATCTGGCGTAGGATTTCCAGCAGCATGTCGATCACCTCGGATGCCACTCGCGTTGGCGGACGATCGGCAAGGTAAATGAGATCCAGATCGCTTCTGATTTCGGGGCTGACAATAGGGCTGGCGCTCAAGACCCCAGTCTCGAGCTCGTATTTGACAGCGCCGAAGGGCAGGACAGCGGGAGCAAGGCCCTGTCGCACGAGGTCCTTCAGAAGGGTAACGGAGTCGATCTCCAGCACCGTGGATACGGACAGATTGAGGCCAGCGGCGCCCGTATCCAGCAAACTTCGGATCGGATTTTGAGCCGATGGAAGCAGCAGAGCATGTTCAAGGAGGCTCGCAAGGCCGACCGGATCGCCAGCGAACATCCCTGGGGGCCCGATGGCGAACAGCCGCTCGACGGCAAGGCACTCACTGACGAGGCGAGGGCTATCGGGCTGAAGGCCATTGACCAATGCAACATCAATCGAGCCCGTCAGCACCCAGTTTTGCAAATAAGCGCTATATCCTTCAAGTAAGCGCGGACGAACGCGAGGCAGACGTTCGCGACAGGCCCTGATGAGCTCCGCTCCCGCCATGGCGATAACCGACGGCGTGGCTCCGATAATCACGTCGCCGGTCAGGTGTTTACCTTCGGCCATCACCTCCTGACGGACAAGCTCCACGTCGCGCAGGATTTGGGATGCGCTTCGGTGCAGCATGAGGCCTGCTTCCGTCATCTGCATACCTCTCCCGTCTCGGTCGAACAGCGGCGTTCGCAGTTCGTCCTCGAGAGCACTGATTGACCGGCTGATGGCAGGGCCCGCTACGCCAAGGTGAGCCGAAGCGCGGGCGATGCTTTTCAGATCCGCGACGAAAACGAAGTATCGTAGCTGACGTAGGTCCATGGCTTATGAACGGGCAAATTGAGACGCCATGGCAAATGCCGTTCGGCTTGTGCGGAAGGGATCGCGACTGCGCTTCAACCAACCGTCAAACTGAGCTTGCCGCATGAATTTTTGACCCTCACAATGTCTAGCCCCGCACCGTATGCGAGCCTGGCAGAGCACACCAGTGGCCGTTGGTTTCTTAGTGCCCGTTCCTCCCGGCGAGCTTGGGCATACGCATTCCTACGGCCGCGGCTGCCGAGCTCATCAGCATCTTAGGTAAAAATCGGTCTGCGAGGATTGAAGGGCGCTTTGCAAAGAGGATCGCCGGAACCGCGAAATTGGGCTGCAGTCCGCCGCCCCCCTTTTGAGTTGGCGCCTTGCGGGCAAGGACGGCGTTGCCCTGTCCAGCCGAAGCGACCCCGGCTAGCTCTCGTTCGTAAGTGGGACATTCGGGGTGTCAGCCTGACCGTCTCAAACCTGAGCAAGCAAAAATCGCCGCTAGGCAGCAGGTTAATCAACTAGTATTGTATGATGCCAATTACTGAATTAGTACAAGGAACTACTGGGTGAAGGCCTCAAAAGTCCAGCGCGTGCCGACCACGGCCGCACCGCTTCGGCAACAGGTCGCAAGCAATCTGCGCACCGCCATCATCGATGGCCGTTTTCAACCTGGCGAGCGGTTGAAGGAAGGCGAGCTGTGTGCATGGACCGGCGTTAGTAGGACGGCCGTCCGTGAAGCCCTGCGGCAACTTGAGGCCGAAGGCATCGTCGACAACATCCCCAATCAAGGACCCGTGGTGGCGCGCGTATCGCCCGACGAGGCGCGGCAACACTATGAAGTCAGGGGTATGCTGGAAGGGCTAACGGCAAGGACCGCTGCCGAGAGGATCTCTGAGGGCGAGATCAAGGACTTGCATCGTCTCAAACGAGATTTGGACCGCGCCTTCAAGTCAGGCAGCGTCGCCAAGGTGCTCGAATGCAAGAATCAGCTCGACGAATTCCTGATGAGCGTTTCAGTCAACAACGTGGTCAAGGGCTTCGTGAGCGTCATTCGCGCACGTCTCAGCTATCTCCGTCCCATTGTTCTGTCGCAGCCCGAACGCCTGAAGGAAAACGCTGTCGAGGTCCATGCGATCATCGACGCGATCATCGCACGGAAGCCGCAGGCGGCGTGGCAGGCCGCCGTCAATCACGTCAACATGGGCGCGAGAGCGACCCTCAAGGTGCTGGAGCAGCTTGAGGCGGCGGCGGCTCATCAAGCGGCGTTGGAGGCCGAGGCCGCGCTTCGGGCGAGACGGCCGCGAGGACGACCGCGTCGTGACGCGGAGCCGAACAATCCGGTTGGACGGGTGATGGTGTAGTGATCGGCCAAATCCTCGGTAAACCGAGCCGCCTATCCGCCTTCTCTTAGGCCATTGTCGCGGACCACCTGGCCCCAGGTCTGCGCCTGCTCAGTGTAGAACTTGCGCATGTAGTCAGGGTCACTGGCAACGATCGTCAGTCCCAAAGCCTTGATCTTGTCTGCGACAGTCTCCTCTTTCATCACCGCGCTGATCTCGGCGTGAAAACGCTCGATCATGGGCTTTGGCGTTTTTCCCGGCGCGTAAAGGGCCCACCACGGGGTTGCGGTCAGATCGGGAAAACCGCTTTCGACGAGTGTCGGCACGTCGGGCCGCGTCGGATGCCTTGTCGCTCCGGTCTGCGCCAAGGGACGCAGCATCTTGGCCTCGATTTGGCTGTTGAGCACCGCGCTTGATGCGATGATCATGTCGACATGCCCGGCGATCGCGTCGTTGACGGCGGGAGCGCCGCCCTTATAGGCCACATGCGCCCACTGCCCGCCTGAGCGTTTAGCGAGGCGCAACATGGTCAGATGCCCAAGGCTTGCCGTGCCGGCCGAGGCGTAGGTGAAACGGCCCGCTTTTGCTTTCGAAGCTGCGATCAGTTCAGCCAGGGTCTGATACGGGCGTGACGGCTGGCACGCGATGATGTTCGGCGCCGTTCCCAACAGCATCACCGGTTCGAGATCGGTCTCCGAGTCGAACGGCAGGTTCGGCTGCATGACTGGGTTGGTTGCGTGCGTGTCGAACACGAACAGCCAGGTGCGGCCGTCCGGCGGCGACTTTGCCACCGCCGCGGTGCCGATGCTGCCGGCCGCACCTGGGCGGTTCTCGATTATGATCGTCGTTCCCATTCGCTGCTGCAAACCCGGCTGAACCAGACGGGCGATGGCGTCCAGCGTTCCGCCAGCGGGGAACGGCACGATCAACTTCATCTGGCCCGCGGGCCATTCCTGCGCCCTGGCAGTAAGGGGCACGGCGAGTGCACCGGCGATCACGGCGCGTCGAGTCAGCTTTCCCATGTGTTTCTCCTGAGCGTTTGACTGGGCGGGCATGCCGGCAGACTCCGTCCCTGCCGGGCTACGACGGCGCAAGAGCGCACCGTCGCTGCCACCATTCATCGTTGCGCAAACGTCGCAATCGGCCCCGCGACGGGCTTTCCGCGATGCCAGACCGCCGAGATTTTGTGGGCGTTGGTGATGTCGTTCGAGGGATCGGCGTCGAGCACGATGAGATCGGCGAGCTTGCCGACCTGCAGCAGCCCGCGGTCGTCCAGCCTCAGCAGCTTCGCCGCACCGCTGGTCGCGATGGTCAGCGCCTGCATCGGCGTGAGGCCGGCTTCGACCATGAGATCGAGCTCGCGATGTTCGGCAACGCCGGGGAAGCGCAGACCGACGCCGGAATCGGATCCGAACCCGATTGCGATGCCGGCCTTGTAAAGCGTCATCAGATTCTTCTGGTTCATCGCCAGTGCTTTGCGGGCGCGTTCGGAGCCGGGGGCGTCGTGAACCTTTTGCTGCCATGCCGGATCCTCCAGTTGCGTCTTCACCGCGGGATCGAGGGCCCGGTTCACGAAGGGATCAGCCGACACCTTCGGCTTGTCGGCGAAGATGAAATTGGAATCGTCGAGTGCCAGGGTCGGAACGTACCAGGCAGCATTCTTCTTCATGAGCGCGATGGTCGGCGCATCGACTTCCTTGTCTCGAATACCGTGGGCCAGAATGTCCGCGCCGGCCTTCAGCGCCGCCTGGGCATCTTCGAGGTCGTTGATGTGGAAGGCTACGCGAAGCTTGTTCTTGTGAGCCTCGTCGACCGCGGCGGTGTAGACCTCCGGCTTGACCTTCACGGGCAGCAGCTTGCCGAAATCGTCGAGCCAGATCTTGATCAGATCGGTCTTGCGTCCGGCCATCTCCCGGATCGCGTCGCGCGCGGCGTCCGGCGTGTCCGGGCGATAGATCTGGCTCGGGCCGACCGGCACGATCGCCACCGGCGGCGCGCCCATTGCGACGCCGATGCCGCGGTCTGCGCCGAAGATGTCCGCCCCCGGCGCCTTGCCGGCATGCAGGTCCGCGCGCAGCTCGTAGAATTCGGGTGCGTTCAGCCCCAGCGACGTGATCGTGGTGACGCCGTAGGCTTCCCACTGCCGAAGCTGGGACAGGATGTAATCGCGATTGTAATTGTCCGGGCTTGCCTTGAGGCCCCTGACGATGCCGACGTGGGAATGATCCGAGATCATGCCGGGCATGATGGTCTTGCCCTTGAGGTCGACCACCTCGGCGCCGGACGGCAGCTTGACCGCCGAGGCCGTCCCGACGGACGCGATGCGTCCGTCGCGAATGACGAGGACGGAATCGGCGAGCGGCTTCCCGCCCGATCCATCGATCAAGGTGGCGCCTTTCAGGACGACCGCCTTGGAGACGTCCTTCATTTGCGCCTGCCCCGGCATATCAGACAGACACAGGCCTGCTATGGCCAAGGCGACGACCGACGTTGCTCTCATGCGGAGCTCCTCCCTGTTTCCTCGTTTTGATCTCGGGGTTGGCCCGCGATCGTCTTTAAGTAATATACTACTATATTACGATCAGTTGGCAATTGATCCCGGAGGGGCGCCCCGGGATCAGGCCGCGCCGGTCGGCTATCGCAGGACGAACGGATAGGGCTCGTCGCCGCTGCTCATCCAGACGGTCTTGGTCTGCATGTATTCGTTGATCGCCTCGATGCCGTTCTCGCGACCGAGGCCGCTGCGCTTGTAGCCGCCGAACGGCGCCATGTAGCTCACCATGCGGTAGGTGTTGACCCAGACCATGCCGGCCTTCAGCCGGTCGGCCATCACGTGGGCGCGCTTCATGTTCTGCGTCCAGACGCCGGCGGCCAGACCAAAGAGGATGTCGTTGCCGATCTCGACGGCTTCCTCCTCGTCGCGGAACGGAATCACGGAGAGAATCGGGCCGAACACCTCCTCCTGCGCGATGCGCATGCTGTTCTTGACGCCGGTGAAGACGGTGGGCTCGACGAAGAGGCCCTTGCCGCATTCCGGCCGGCGGGCCCTCTCGCCGCCAAGCGCCAGATGCGCGCCGTCCTTCTTGCCGATCTCCATGTAGGCGAGCACCTTGTCGAACTGCGGCAGGTTGGCGACGGGCCCGACCTGGGTCTCGTTCTGCATGGGGTCGCCCATCTTGATCGTTGCCGCCGCCTTCAGCAGCTTCTCGACGAAGGCGTCATGCACCGATTCCTGCACCAGCATCCGCGATCCGGCGATGCAGGCCTGCCCCACCGCCGCGAAAATGCCAGCGATCGCGCCGTTTACGGCATTGTCGAGATTGGCGTCGTCAAACACGATGTTGGGAGACTTGCCGCCGAGCTCGAGGCTGACGCGCTTCAGGCCACGCGCAGCACCTTCGTAGATCTTCTGGCCGGTGGCATCGGAGCCGGTGAAGGCGATTTTGGCGACCTGAGGATGCTCGACCAGCGCCGGCCCGACCTCGTTTCCGAAGCCGGTGACGACGTTGATGACACCCGGCGGGAAGCCAGCCTCCTCGACCAGCGCCATCATCTCGAGCAGCGATGCGGAGGTGAATTCCGACGGCTTGAGCACCACGGTATTGCCCGCAGCCAGCGCCGGAGCGAGCTTCCAGGCGACCAGCATCAACGGCGAATTCCAGGGGATGATGCCGACGACGACGCCGACCGGCTCGTGTTTGGTGTAGGTGAACATGTTGGGCTTGTCGATCGGGATCACCGAGCCCTGAATCTTGTCCGCGAGGCCGCCGAAGTAATAGTACCATTGCGGAATGTAGTTGAGCTGCCCGCGCATCTCGCTGATCAGCTTGCCGTTGTCCCTCACCTCGATTTCGGCGAGCCGCTCCGCATTCGCCGCGATCAGATCACCCAGCTTGCGCATCAGCGCGCCGCGCTGCGTGGCATTCATCTTGGGCCACGGCCCCACATTCATCGCGCGATGCGCCGCCTGGACAGCGCGCGCCGCATCCTCGGCATTGCCCCGCGGAATCAGCGCCCAGGGCTCTGCGGTGTAGGGGTTCATGGTCTCGAACCACTCGCCCGAGGCCGGATCCTCCCACTTTCCACCGATATACATCTGGTACTTCTTCACGGAACGCCTCCCTGCAGCATAAATATCTCACCGAATAATATCGTATTATTGATTTTTCGGTGAGGTCAAGCTGCGACATGGCCTCAAAGGGGCAGGTTTGACAAAACGCATATTACGATAATACGGTATGACATAATTTATTGGCGGTTAGACGAACCCGCGCGTGGGAGGACTAGAATGACGAACAACGTGGCCGCCGACATCGCCGCTGCGCTCAAGCATGCAGGTGTCGAGAACTTCTTCCTCCTCACCGGCGGCGACCAGCCGTTATGGATCGCGCTTCGCGATGCCGGAATTCGAATGGTGGTCGCACGCAGCGAGGCCAGCGCGGTCTACATGGCGGACGGTTATGCCCGCGCGAGCGGCCGCGTCGCGCCGGCCTATGGGCAGGCCGGGCCCGGCGCCGCCAACGTCGCGGCCGCGCTGGCAGATGCCGTCTGGGCCCAATCGCCGGTATTCGCGCTGACAGGCGCGACCGCGACGCAAGCCCTGCACATGAACGAGTATCAGGACCTCGACCAGCATGTCATTTTCCAGCCCGTCACGAAGTGGAACGGAGCCGTCGCCGCTCCTGAGATGACGGGGAGTCTCGTCTCGCAGGCGCTTCACATCGCGGCGACACCGACGAAGAATTTCTTCGCGCTGCCCGGCGACCCCCAAACCGCGAACCGGCTAGGACGTTCCTACTCAAATGCCGGAAGCAAGGTGCGCCCGCTCGGCATCGAGCTTGCTACGGCCCTCGACCTCCTCAAGCGCGCGGAGCGCCCGGTTCTGTTTGTCGGCGAGGGCGTGCGGCTCGCCGGAGCGTGGGCCGAACTGGCACTGCTGTCGGACCTTGCGGGCATCCCGATCGTCGCCACGGCTGGCGGCAAGCCGGCCATTCTGACGTCACACCCGAACTTCTGCGGCATCGTCGGACGCTATTCCTCGGTGAGCGCCAACAAGCTCGTGGCAGAGGCCGATTGCGCCCTCGCCCTCGGGACCAGATTGGGCGGACTGGCAACCAACGGCTACACTTTGCCGAGCCGCAAGGCGACCGTGATCCAGATCGACCACGACCCCGCCGCCCTCATCAACACCTACGCGCCGCGCCTCGGTGTCCGCGCTGACATCAAGGTCTTTCTCACCGACCTGCTCGATCTCGTGAAAGGGCAGAACCTGCGGACGTCGTCCGCTTGGCTGGAGCGCTGCCGCGGCGACGCTGCCAGATGGACTGCGGGTCACCGCGAGCACCTCAATGCGGCAGCCGGTAACGCAGCCCTCTCCCCGCTTTCGGTGCTCGACGAGCTCTCCCGCTATGGCAGCGAGATCACGCTGGTCGCGGACACAGGTTACATGGCCGCCTGGACCGGCGTGCTGTTCCCGACGCTGCGTTACGACGCCTTCTTCCGCGCAGTCTGATCGCTCGGCTGGGCGCTCCCCGCCTCCCTCGGCGTCCAGATCGCGCGATCGGAGAAGGTGGTATGCATCACCGGCGACGGCGGCGCCGGCTATCACCTGGCTGATATCGAGACGGCGGTTCGCTACAGGCTGCCGGTCGTGATCATCGTCATGAACAACAGCGCGCTCGCCTTCGAATATCACGAACAAAAATATCGCTGGAAGGGAAATGTGGTTGCGGAAGCGAACGATTTCGGACACGTCGACTTCGCGGCGGCCGGGATCGCGCTCGGTGCAAGGGGCGCACGCGTGACCAATCGCGAAGAATTTGCGGCAGCCGTGGCGGTCGCAATGAAGGCATCCGATCCGTTCGTGATCGACGTCGTCATCGACAAGGAAGCCTTTCCGCCCGTCACCAATTTCGATGCCGTGATGGAACGGAAGCTCTAGATTTGGGGGCGGACGCCGCGTGCGTCCGCCCCCGCCTGCCAACGATACAACAAGCATCAACAACCGGGATGGAAACCATGAAGACACGTCGAGCCATTGTTGGAGCCGCTGCCGGCGGTCTGCTGCCGCTGACCATGCCTTCTGTCGTCCGGGCGCAGGCGGCCACGGTCCGCTGGCGACTGGCGTCCAGCTATCCCAACACCCTCGACACGATCCATGGCATCGCTGTTCGGCTCGCAAGGAACGTCGCGGAGATGACGGATGGCGGCTTCCAGATTCAGGTGTTTGGCCCCGGCGAAATCGTGCCCGGCCTGCAGGTGCTCGATGCCGTGCAGAGCGAAACGGTCGAGATAGGACACACAGCATCGATCTATTACAGCGGAAAGAACAAGGCGTTCGCGATCGACACCGGGCTGCCGTTCGGAATGACGCCGCGCCAGCATCTGTCCTGGATATATCGGGGCGGCGGGCTCGAACTGTTTAGGGAGTTCTTCAAGGCCTATGGCGTCGTCAACTTTCCGGGCGGCAGCACGGGCGTGCAGATGGGCGGCTGGTTTCGCCGCGAGGTCAGTACGCTCAATGATCTGAAGGGCCTCAAGATGCGCATCCCCGGCATTGCGGGCGACGTGGTCGCACGCCTCGGCGTCGTGCCTCAGAACATTGCCGGCGGCGACACCTATGCTGCACTAGAAAGAGGCACGATTGACGCGGTCGAATGGGTCGGCCCCTACGATGACGAGAAGCTCGGCTTCAACAAAGTCGCCAAATATTACTATTACCCGGGCTGGTGGGATTGCACGGGCCAACTGGCTTTCTATGTCGGCGCGAAGGCTTGGTCGGCGCTGCCGCCGCACTACCAGCGCGCATTTGAAGTGGCGGCCGCGGAAGCGTCGTGGGACATGCTGTCGCATTACGATGCCAGCAACATGGCGCCGCTGCGCCGGTTGATCGCAAATGGCGTCGAGCTCCGGCTGTTCTCCCGCGAGATCATGGAGGGCGGCTATCGCGCAGCTTTCGCGCTCTACGCCGAAGAGGCGGAAAAGAACCCCGACTTCCGCAAGATTTACGGTGAATGGCGCAAGTTCCGCGAGGACATCGTTACCTGGTTCAGGGTGGCAGAGGCGAGCTTCGAGTCCAGCCTCTACAATCTGTACAAGACCTGAGCGACCGCGATACTCGTCGCGGGATCGCCAAACTTGTTTCAGACAACGCTATCGCGAAGCACTTGGGAGGGCTATTGGAGTGCCGCGTTGCGGAAGACCGTTTCTCCCATGGACGTTGCCCTCGGAGCGAGGAGCGCACGATCGGAGGCTAGCAGAACGCCACATCACTCGCGGGCTTATGAATCGTCACTGCCCTTTCCTCGTTGACCCACGGCGTGGTCTAGCCCCTCATCTTCGCTGATGCCTTCGAACGCAGACGATGTGAGCCTGCTTTTGTGCCCTCACTTCGCACCGGGGGTCTTCTGCAAGCCAATCACGCACCCTTCGCATAAGACTCCAATCGCTTTGCGAGGATGGATAGTAGAGCGTCCCGAAGGGGGTCGCGGGAACCGCGCAACCAGGCTGCAGCCAGCGGCAACCTTCCGACGGCCCCGACGCGTTTCAGTTTGAGTGGAACAAAGCGAACCCCCGCGACCGCCAAACGAGACGTCCAACGCGGAACGACGGCGATACCCAGTCCGGCCGCGACCATGTTCACGATTGTCTGTTTCTCCTCCGCGAGCTGGGCGATCCGGGGTGTCCGGCGGGCCTGCTCAAACAGCTTCATAGTCAAGTCGTGACTGTGGGGTCGCGAGCGTCGGTCGGGAACAATCATCGGCTGATCGGCAATGTCCGCAAGCGCGAGCCATTTCCGGCGCGCGAGCGCGTGCCTCTGGGGCAGCGCGACCACTGCAGTTTCCATCAGCAGATGTTCACATTCGAGCCTGCGATCCATCTTCTCTGGAGGCCGAACAAAGGCAAGATCAATCGCGCCCGAAAGGAGCTTGGGAAGCAGCCTGACAGTTTTTTCCTCCTGGAGAAGAACGGAGACATCGGGATATGTTGCGCGAAAGTCTCGCAATAAGGGCGGCATAAGCCCGGCTGCGGCACTGTCTATGGCGCCGACCTTGAGCTGCCTGGCGCCGGCAGAACGCGACCGGTTGCGCAAATTTGTCTCCACGGCCGCGACCCTCGATAGAATGGCGCGAGCCTCGCGAAGGAGCAGCGCGCCATCCTCGGTCAATGCGACCGCGCGCGTGGTCCTAGCAAACAAGCGCGTGCCCAAATCCTCCTCGAGGAGCCTGATGTGACGGCCGAAGGCGGAAGGCAGCATCTGCAGCTGTTGTGCCGCGCGGCCGAAATGCAGCTGCTCGGCAGCCGCGACGAAGCATCTCAGCTGATGCAGCTCCATGGGCAGGTCCTTTGACGAATCTCCCATTATACCATTTTTTTGTACAAACGGGAGCGTATTGAGTGGTCCTGTCCACTCCTCCTACGCTGACCGCACATAAGCGGATGGTTGCCCGGTGGGCGCCTGCCGAATAAATGAGGAGGCTCCAAGGTGGTGAATGATCTTCCGACACGCACAATCCGTCGAGTGGCTTTCAGGATCGTGCCGTTTGTGATGCTGCTCTATTTCGTCGCGTTCATCGACCGAGTGAACATCGGTTTTGCCGCACTGACGATGAACAAGGATCTCGGCTTCTCGTCATCGGTATACGGGTTTGGAGCCGGCATCTTCTTCTGGGGCTATTTCCTCTTTGAGGTTCCCTCCAACATCATTTTGGACAAAGTCGGCGCCCGGCTGTGGATTGCCCGAGTCATGATCACTTGGGGCCTGATCTCCGGTGCAATGGCATTCGTTCAGGGACAGACGAGCTTCTACATTCTCCGCTTCTTGCTTGGTGCGGCCGAAGCTGGGTTCTTCCCGGGGATCATCCTCTATCTGTCATACTGGTTTCCAGCGCGACAGCGCGCCGCCATCACCGCCCTTTTCATGGCGGCGGCACCTCTGTCGACGGTACTCGGGTCCCCTGTCTCGGCGGCACTTCTGGAGATGCACGGCTTGTTCGGCCTCAAGGGATGGCAATGGCTCTTTCTCGTTGAGGCGCTACCTGCTGTGCTGCTCGGATTTGTCGTACTCGGGTTCCTGACGGATCGACCGGAACAGGCGAAGTGGCTCGGGGATGACGAGCGGCAATGGCTGGTCCAGACTATGAACGCTGAGCGGGCGGGCAAGGCGGCCTCCGCAAGCCACAGCGTCTGGCGGGGCCTGACAGATCCACGCGTATTGGCTTTGTCGCTGGTGTATTTCGGCACGTCTGCCGGCCTGTACACACTCGGCGTGTGGGCTCCGCAGATCATCAAGAGCTTCGGTCTGTCCAATATGGCCGTCGGGTCCCTTAATGCGATTCCGCCAACGATCGCTGTCGTGGGCATGTATTTGTGGTCGAGGCACTCGGACCGCACCAACGAGCGCACCTGGCACGTCGTGATCGCCTGCCTCGTGGCATCAGCGGGGCTCGCCCTAGCAGGGATGTCGACTGGCGTAGCCTCGGTGGTTGCGGCCCTGGTTCTTGTCAATGTCGGGATAAGCGCCGCCAAGCCGCCGCTTTGGAGCATGCCCACGCTGTTCTTGGCGGGTCCAGCCGCAGCGAGCGGCATTGCTACAATCAACTCTATCGGCAATCTCGGCGGTTTCGTCGGCCCCGCCATGATCGGCTGGATTAAGGATCTCACTGGCAGCTTTGAGGGAGGGCTCTATTTCGTTTGCGCACTCTTGTTGTTGTCAGCCGCGCTGACCTTGCTGCTCTCGCGTTCAATCGGCCGGAGCCAAGCCGCTGTGGCGCATTAATCACACGAACGAGGAAAGGATATCTCTCATGAAGACCTACAAGATTGCGGCAATCCCAGGCGACGGAATCGGCTCCGAAGTTGTGGATGCCGGCGTCGAAGTCCTTAAAGCGCTGGCAAAGCGCAATGGGGCGTTCGCCTTTCACTTCGACCACTTTGATTGGGGTGGAGAATATTATAAGCGGAATGGCCGCATGATGCCCGAAAATGGGCGCGATCTGATCCGCAATCACGATGCAATCCTGTTTGGCTCCGCCGGGCACCCCGAAATTCCGGATCACATCACGCTTTGGGGCCTGCGGCTCGCAATCTGTCAGCCGTTCGATCAATATGCGAACGTGCGTCCGACCCGCATCCTTCCCGGCATCACCTCGCCCTTGCGTGCGGTCAAGGACAAGGAGCTCGACTGGGTCATCGTCCGGGAAAATTCGGAAGGCGAGTATGCGGGTGTCGGCGGGCGGGTCCATCAGGGATCTCCTTTGGAGGCAGCAACCGATGTCGCTATGTTTACGCGCGCCGGTGTCGAACGGATCATGCGCTTTGCCTTCGGCCTTGCACGGTCGCGTCCCCGCAAGTTGTTGACGGTCGTGACGAAATCCAACGCACAGCGACATGCGATGGTCATGTGGGATGAAATTGCAGCGGAAGTCGCGCGCGAGTTTTCCGACGTGACGTGGGACAAGATGCTGGTCGATGCCATGACGATGCGCATGGTCATGCGCCCGCAGAGCCTCGATACCATCGTGGCTACCAATCTCCATGCCGACGTGCTGTCCGACCTTGCCGCTGCGCTTGCCGGCTCGCTTGGCATCGCGCCGACCGCCAATCTCAATCCCGAGCGCAAGTTCCCATCGATGTTCGAGCCCATACATGGTTCCGCCTTCGACATCACAGGCAAGGGCATCGCCAATCCCGTCGGCACATTCTGGTCGGCGGTTATGATGCTTGAGCATCTGGGAGAGAATGCAGCCGCGCAGCGGCTCATGAAGGCGATCGAGCGCGTCACCGCCAACCCCGAACTGCATACGCCAGACCTTGGAGGATCGGCGAACACCCGCAAGGTGACGGATGCCGTCGTGAGCGCGATCCAAGCCGAAAACGCTTGACGCCCCCAATGTCCGCTGTGTGGACCGACGCACGGGCTCGCACCTTGCTGCGGCATCTCTTTGATGCCGCAATCGCGAGCGCAGATCCGCGCATAGCCGTCACAGCGAATCTGCCCCCAAAGCCCAGCGGGCGCTGTGTTGTGGTTGGAGCCGGCAAGGCGTCCGCGGCAATGGCCGCGGGGCTCGATGCGGCCTGGCCCGACGTCGAATTGTCGGGAGTCGTCGTAACGCGACATGGGCACGCGGTGCCGGCAGGCCGGATCGAAGTCCTTGAGGCATCGCACCCCGTCCCGGATCACTCGAGCGAGGTTGCGGCGCGGCGGATGCTGGATGCTGTCAGGGGCCTGTCAAAGGATGACCTGGTCCTAGCGTTGATGTCCGGTGGAGGGTCGGCGCTGATGGCCCTTCCCGCCCCTCCGATGACCCTCCCGGATAAGCAAGCGGTAAACCGGGCATTGCTCGCGAGCGGGGCGACAATTGCGGAGATGAATGTGGTGCGCAAGCACCTGTCGGCGATCAAAGGCGGCCGGTTGGCGCTAGCAGCGCGCCCTGCGCGCCTCCTCACCCTCGTGATCTCAGACATTCCGGGAGACGATCCGGCGGCGATTGCGTCCGGCCCGACACTGCCGGATGCCAGCACGAAGGCCAATGCGCGCGAGATCGTTCGCCGTTTTGGGATCAAGCTGCCCGACTCTGCGCAAGCCGTTCTAGACGGCGGGCAAGATACGGCGAAGCCTGGGGACATTGAGGAAGATGTCCGTATTATCGCCGCGCCGTTCACGGCCCTTGATGCTGCAGCCCAGCTCGCCAGGCGCGAGGGATTGAGCGCTGTTGTACTTGGGGACGCAATCGAAGGGGAAGCGCGAGAGCTCGGCACCATGATGGCCGGAATTGCCCGGTCGGTCGCTCAGCACGGGCATCCTGTAAAAGCGCCGGCCGTTCTGCTTTCAGGAGGAGAGACGACAGTCAGCATCGGTCATGGCCGAGCAGGTCGTGGTGGTCGCAATACCGAGTTCTTGCTCGGACTTGCGGTGGCACTTGATGGAGCGGCGGGCATTTGGGCCATTGCCGGGGACAGTGACGGGATTGATGGAACAGAGGATGCCGCCGGCGCTTTGGTGACGCCGGATACCTTGCTTCGCGCCGCTGCGAGCCAGCTCGATGCCCGCGCGTTTCTAACGGCTCACGATAGTTACACCTTTTTCGAGCGTATTGGTGATCTCGTTCGAACAGGTCCCACGCTCACAAATGTTAATGACATTCGGGCCGTTCTGATTGCGCCGACTAAGCAACAGACGGCTTGAGGACGCAAAGCTAGTTCGCTCGCCTACATGAGGCGCCCGCTCGTGCGAGAGCTCCCGCGGGCGCATCGCGCAGACCTGTTCCTCAGAGAGAAACCATTCCGCACCAGAACATCCAATCCTTGCCGACATCGACCTCGTATTTGCGAGCGAAGTTCAGCTTACCATCGTTGGCGACGCCGAACACCGTCATGCCTGCCGGAACGGTCCGAACCATGTCACCGTCGCGAACCGCGAGCGGCGCAACCGCAGCTGTGACCAGCATCCGTCCGGCCGGATGGATGGAGAATGTCCTGCAGTGGAAGGTCTGGGTATCAACGGTCTGGATGAGCGTCGGCTCTCCGCTTGCAGGATCGATCGAAAACACCGCAACCGTATTCTCTCCCTCACCATGGACCTTCCGGCCCGCGAAATCGATCGTTCCGTCCGAGCGGTTGGCAAGATAGACGAACCGGCCGTTGGGGTGCACGTGGATAGGGCCGACGAACTGGTCCGGCAGCCTCGCTTCGTGGTTTTTAGCAGTATATGTTTCGAACAGCGGCTTAGGATCGATGCCTTCGTTGCTCGTCCCATAGACCAGCAGCTGGTTGGTGCGTTCCATCGATACGAACATCCATGGGTTTTCCGGATGAAAGTCGACGTGCCGCGGGCCGAAGCCAAGTCCGTTTCCTTTGGTGATCGAAGTCTCATGCGAAAGCTGCCCCGCTTCAAATCGAAAAACTTTCAAAGCTCCGGGATCTTCAGGCTTGCCGGCGCTCGGGTCGTTACCGCGTGTCGGAAGCACGACGAGCTTGCCAGACGGTGAGACACGGACTTGGTGAGCATAGATGCCGGCATCGATTGAGCCGGACTGCTTGATTTCAGCTTCGATGGAGCCGTCCTCCCCGAGCGCATGGAACGGTCAGAGCTGACGGCATGTTGTAAGCAACAAATAGATAGCGCCCCGCCGGATCGAGCGTGAGGTTAACCGGGCGGTTCTTGAGAAAGACCGGTTCTCCAAATTGCTGCAGCCGGCCCGTGTCTTGTTCGATCGCATAGACCGCGACGCCGTGCCGGTCGTCAGCCTTGGACGTGTACCGGTTGCTAAAAGCCACGTAGAGCAGCGGCTTTGATGGATGTTTCCAAGCGTACTGAACTGCCTCTGGCAGGCGAATGGTGTCAATTTTCCGTAACGTCAGCTGCGTGTCGTCGGGGTCGTAAGAGATCAACTCGGACCCGACTGCGACGTAGAGGACCGCACGAGCTGTGTTCTGCGCAGCAACTGTTCGTGGCGATAGCCCTGTTGCGGCAAGGAGACCCACAAACGTACGGCGGCTGAGTGACACTGCGCGGTTCATGCGTTCTACTCCTCGTAACGGGCTGCTACGTCTACTCAATCCCAAAAAGGCTGGGCCGGGTTGGCCGGACCAGCCTTCTGTTCATTAGGGCCGCTTTCCGGCTTCGTGAGTGGCGCGAGTCCATGTCCGAGCCTGTTCCGAGAGGCTGAAGCCGAGGCCCGGTCGGTTCGGCACAATCATGCGTCCATTCACGACATCGAGTTTCTCGTTGAACATGGCTTCCGACCACTCGAAGTGCTCGACCCAGGGCTCGCGGCCGTAAGCCGCCGTCAGATGAAGGTGGATCTCCATGCAGTAATGGGGAGCGAGTTGCAGCTTCTTATGGTCGGCAAGCGCGAGGATCTTCAGGAAGGGCGTAATGCCCCCGACGCGAGGAGCGTCTGGCTGAATGAAGTCGACAGAATTGTGCCGGATCAGCTCGTAGTGCTCATCGACGCTTGTTAGCATCTCACCCGTGGCAATCGGGGTTGCAAGCTCCTTGGCGAGCGCGGCATGACCTTCGTAGTCGTAAGCATCCAGCGGCTCCTCGATCCAGGTCAGGCTGAACTGCTCGGCAATGCGGCCAAACCGCAGCGCGGTCGTGCGGTCCCATTGCTGATTGGCATCGATCGCTAGCGGCACGTCGCCAATATGCTTGCGCACCGCTTCGATGCGGGCGAGGTCGACCATCGGGTCGGGCTGACCGACTTTGAGCTTAATGGCGCCGATGCCCTTATCGAGCGCCATCGAGACGCGCTCCTTAACCTCCTCGATTGGCATGGAGAGATAGCCGCCGGATGTATTATAGCAGCGAACCGAATCCCGGTGGGCGCCGAGCAATTTGGCCAGCGGCAGCTTCGCTCGCTTGGCCTTGAGATCCCACAACGCAATGTCAAAGGCGGCGATCGCCTGGGTTGATAGTCCACTACGGCCGACGGAAGCACCGGCCCAGACGAGCTTGTCCCAGATGCGCGCGATGTCATTGGGATCCTCTCCTAGGAGTTCACCGGCAATTTCCTTGGCATGAGCGAACTGCCCGGGCCCTCCTGCGCGCTTCGAATAGCTGTAGCCAATGCCACTATGGCCCTGCTCCGTTTCGATCTCCGCGAACAGGAACGCGATCTCGGTGAGCGGCTTTTGGCGGCCGGTAAGCACCTTGGCGTCGCTGATCGGGGCGGCAAGCGGAAGAAAAACCAGTGAGAGCTTGACCCACGCAATCCGATCGGTCGTGGCCTCGCCGGGCGCTAGTCCCGCAGCGAGCGGATTGGCGATGATGCGTGGGGTGTGTTGAATGAAGTTCATCTGTTCGTCCTCGTTCCTTTGGTTGAATTTCTGTCTTGGTCAGACGTCTACTCGGCCGGAATTGGCGCAGGGCGAGGAAGCTCCGGCTTTTCCCGAATGACGGCACGTTGGATCGGGCCCACGATGACCCAATAGCTGATAATGGCGAGCAGGCCATGGAGGCCGACATAGAGTAGCGCGCCATTGAAGGAGCCGGTGGCGGCAAGGATGTAGCCGATCGCAACCGGGGTCGTGATGCCGGCGGTTTTGCCGATGGCGTTGAACACGCCGCCGGTCAGCCCGATGACTTCTTTTGGTGCGGTATCGGCCACTACGGTCCAACCTAGCGATCCAAAGCCCTTGCCGAAAAAGGCGGCGCTCATCAGGACCAGGATCAACGTGGTGGAGTCCGTGTAATTGCAGCCGATGATCAGCATCGTCATCAACAGGCCAATCGTAATTGGCGTCTTCCTCGCGGTACTCAGCGATCCGGTCCTGCGAAGAAGCCAATCTGAGAAGAAGCCGGTCACGACGCCGCCAACGAAGCCGGCGATGGCCGGGATGGTCGCCACTAAACTTGCATCGAGCACCGAGAAGCCGCGGGCCTTGACGAGATAGCTCGGAAACCAGGAGACGAAGAACCAGGTGATGGATGTGATGCCGTACTGCGCGAGGAATATGCCGACGAGCATGCGGCTGCGGAAGACTTCGGCGAGATCCGACCATTTTGGACCGACGCGCTCGGCTGAGCGCACAGGAGCTGCGCCGAGGTCGACAAGGCCGCCACCAGAGCGAATGTGATCGAGTTCAGCTGGCGCGACTTTTGGATGTTGAGCAGGCGGATAGTAGGCGACGAACCAGAGGGCGGAGAATGCGAGCCCAAGGACGCCCATCACGGTGAAGATGTGCTCCCAGCCGAATCGATGGTCCAGATATCCCATCAAAGGCGTGAAGATCACGAGCGAGACATATTGCGCGCTATTGAAGATCGCGCCGGCAATGCCGCGCTCGCTCGATGTAAACCAGGCAGCGATGATGCGCCCAGCAGCCGGCCCGACTGGAGACTCGAACACGCCAAGCAGGAATCGCAAGGCAAGCATGGCCAGAAACGGATAGGCGAGCCAGCCCACGCCGCTCATCAGGAAGGTGACGACCGACCAGAGGACCAATCCGACCAGGATGCTGAACTTTGCGCCGAGCTTGTCCGTGATCCAGCCAGCGGGGACCTGAGCCAGCACGTAGGCCCATGCGAATGCGGAAAACATCCAGCCGAGTTCGACCGGGCTTATGCCAAGAGTCTTGGACATGTTGGGCCCCGCGATCGAGAGCGTCGCCCGATCGCCGCTGCTCAATGCCAGCAACATCGTGATGAGTGCCAAGATGACGAAACGAAATTGGAAGCGCGCCACTCTGCTCCCTGCCATGCGATCCTCCCGTCGAGGTTTTCTCGGATCGATCTCTCGCCGATCACGGAGCGCAACCTAGACGCAGGATCAATTCACGCCTAAACTCAATTTTGGATCAAACTAATACCTTAAAGGTATCAATGATCGAATTTGCACAAATTCGTGCCTTCGTTGCGGTTGCTGACGAGCTTCATTTCGGGCGAGCGGCCAAGCGCCTCAACATGACGCAGCCGCCACTCAGCCGGCACATCCAGATGCTCGAGCAACAGCTCGATGTGACGCTGCTTGAGCGAACGAGCCGGTCGGTTGAGCTGACCGGCGCTGGACGGGCCTTTCTCGCTGAAGCGCGGGGGCTGCTTCAACAGCGCGAGAATGCGGTGAAGGCGGCGCGACAGGCAGCCTCATTGGCTGGTGGTTCGCTTACGATCGGCTTCGTGGGTGCAACGACTTACGGGTATTTGCCGTGGCTTGCCTCGCGCCTGCGCAGCGAACTAGCGCACATCGAAGCAAGCTTTGTCGAACTGACCTCGCGCGAGCAGCTCGAAGCTCTCAAATCGGGGCAAATCGATTTCGGCCTGGTGCGCCCTTTGCAGACGGCCGAGACAGTCAGAAGCGCATGCGTCTTCCGCGAGGAACTGGCGCTCGCACTGCCACTCGATCACCCCCTCGCAGGGCGGCGCCGCCCCGAGCTCGAGCAGCTCGATGGGCAACCCTTCATCATGTATTCGAGCGCTGGTTCCTACATGAACTCGCTGCTCACCATGGCGTTTGGAGCCGCCGGCATCCGACCGAATGTCGTCCAGTCGATGAGCCAGGCACAAGCCATCCTCGCGCTGGTCAGCACGGGGTTGGGTCTTGCGATTGTTCCCGGAGAGACCCGCAATGCCTGCTTCGACAATGTCGTGTTTCGGCCAATCCGCCTTGGGCCCTCTATCTTTGCTGAGTTGCATGCCATCTGGAGAAGCGACAATCGCAACCCTGTTTTGCCGCGCCTGCGCGAGCTTGCCTTTCGGGACGAGGGCGGCGGTGTCCGCCGGCCCTTGCAGCTGCAGCCCTAGATGCCACCAACCAGGACGCGGACCCCGGATTCGGTCCGCCACCGCCGTCATCCTTGGCGGCATGCTCGGCGAGCGCACGAGCTTAGATCATCTTCCTTCGCCAGGGTTACATGCCGATGTGGATCGTCGATCTTGGGAAACGGCCCAACACAATGTCGAGAAACATGCGAACGAAGCCCGAGCTCGTGACTTGACGCTCGCTTTTGATCGAAATTCCGGCGGAGCGCTTGCCTGTGGAAGCGGTAATTCAACGACAAGATCGTCTGCGGGCCAGCCTAGGTCTCGTCCCTGCCACTGCAAGCGATCAATCTTGCCGAATCGGCGCCGAACGTGTTGGCCCTAGCCAGCAGCGATGCATTGCAAGAACATCCGCAATTGACGGTGGAATGGTTCAGCTCTCACATCATCGGTCCGGGGTAGGAAGGCCGCGTTAGTTCAATAAGATATCTCTTGTTATCTGTGCGCTAGATTATAAGAATAATCTTATAACGCTCCGATATTCGTCAGCGGCTTACGTATTCAAGGTCAGCGTCTCAAGGCGCGGCTGAACGATTTTTTCCCATATGCCGGCTTCGGCGGCGTATTTTGCGATTTCGGAGGGTGTCGCTTTGCGCAGTCTGAGCGCGTCTTTCATCGCTTGCGTGACGTGCGCCAGGCCTGCGGGGGCGTTGTAGAAGGCTTTTTGACGTTGGGCGCTCTTGAAGAGATCGACAATGGTTTTGGCCGGTGTGTAGATCAGTACCGAGATCCCTTCGATGGTGTAATGTTTGATCCCCTTGTCAAACTCCTTGGGACCAAAGCGCGTGATTTGAATGCGAGGCCGCGCAATCTTGGGCCGCGAGTCGCGCGGACCGATCGCTATCCATACATAGGGCGGGATGCGGTCTGTCAGCTCATGGAAGGCCAGCGCAGAGTCGTAACAGATGACGCCGTTCGGAATGAGTTTCGCAGCAACTGCGAGAGAGTGGTTACTGTCGAGCAGTGCGTCGGGTAGCTGGTAAAGGCCGCGACTGAGCTGATTGAGCGTGCCCTTCTGTTCCATTCGGGAAATGGTTGCGGCCGTGATCCCTTCTTGGAGAAATTCAGCAAGGCGCATCATGCCCCGCTTCTGAAGAAGCGAGATCGCCCTGTCCCCCTGGCGTTGTGGTTCCTTCCTCATGGTTGATACAAAACCTTGCAATATCAAGATTTCGCAGAAGGAATTATATCAATGCGGCGTTTCTTGCAAAACAAATTCCCTTTTAAAACCAAGCATATAACCCCTCGCTTCATTGGCTCAGAATCTGGCCCTGCGGGTCTCACCATGTGGGCAACCCGACGGGATGAGGCGCACCAAGCCTGCGACAGACTGGATGGTCTCATCTCGTGAAACTAAAATTGAGCCATGTCTGAACACGAAGTCGAGTGGTCGCCGGAGCTGATCCATCCTAAGAATGTCGCCGGAACGGCGCTTCTGGGGAAGGCTTGCGATATCCTCGAGCTGATCGGCAGATCGCCCGGCGTCCTCGACCAAGCGCGTCTTGCGGACCAGACGGGCATCCCCAGGGCGACCCTCTATCGCATCCTTGCGGCGCTGATCTCACGTGGACTAATCCGGGCAGATCCGGGCACCCAGGCCTACACGCTCGGTTTCAACTTTCTCGATCTCGCCCAGAATGCCTGGTCGTCGTCTGACCTTGCGTCAATTGCGTCCGTAGAGTTGAGGCGCTTACGCGATCTGACCGGTGAGACCGCCTATCTCGCGGTTCAAGACGGTCACCACGTGCTCTCGCTCGGCCGCTTCGAGAGCGCACATTCCGAGCGATCCAATGCGAGGCTCGGCGCGCTTAAACCGATGCATTGCACAAGCCAGGGCAAGGCGATCCTCGCTCATCTCTCCGACGCGCAGCTCGACTTTGTAGTCCGCGAGGGGCTTGCCAAGTTTACCGAGAAGACGATTTGTGACGGCGAGCAGTTGAAGGCACATCTGGCCATCGTCCGTGCGCGTGGCTATGCGATCGATGATGAAGAGATAGTTCTCGGCACCCGCTGCGTCGGAACGGCCATTCTCGATCCCGCCGGCAAACCGCTTGCGGCCATCAGCGTGGCCGGCCCGACTTTTCGCATCACCGCCGAGCGCGCCGAACGATTGGGGCAGGAGCTCGTCGATGTCGCAAGACGGATTTCGAGCCTGCTCGCACCTGCCATCAAGAGCGCTCGGCATGATCCGGGGAATTACAAAGTCTGGACGAAGAGCACAGCCTTTGTTGGCGCGGCGCCGCGCTGGGATGCGCGCGCGCAGAACTTGGTTTGGGCCGACCTGCTGGCGCCTGCGATCCGCGCCGACGGTGGGCATCCCTTCACAGTCTCACTCCAGGCGCTCTCTGAGGGCATCAACTCGTTGTGCCTTGTCGAGGGGGGCGTCGCCTATTCAGTTGGCCATGACATCGTGATCGACAATTTATCGGGCGGCCAGGAGCGCATTGAAGGAAAGCCCGGTATTTCCTTCAAGGTGCTGCGCGTCTCGGAGGCTGGTGAGATCTGGGCTGCAGCCTACAGCGCCGAGGCCAACATGAGCCTGGTTGGACCGTGGCGAAGGCAATCGGGGATGGAACCGGTGTTCGAAGTGCAAGGCCAGGTGAGCGACATCGCGTTTTGCGGTGATGCCAGCCTGTTCGCGACGGAGCCATCGCGCCAATGCGTCTATCTGCTGGAGCGAAAGGCGGCGCGAAAGCGAAAATTCGCCGATATTCCGAAGGTCGCGGGCGCTCCTTGTGCGCTCGCCGTCGACGAGCATTTTAACCCATGGGTTGGATTGTCGGACGGCTGGAGCGTCGTGAGGCTCAATGAGAGCGGAGAGATCGAGCGCACCGTCGCCCTTCCAGTGCCAAGACCAACGGGCATCGCTTTTGGAGGAGCCTCCCTGTCGGAGCTTTTCGTGACCAGTGCCCGCACCGGCCTGTCGCGCGAAAGCCTCGCCAATGCTCCTCTTTCGGGACACCTCCTGTCGATCGATGTCGGCGAGCGCGGCCTCGCCGATCCGGTCGCAAGGCTTTGAACCAGGCCACTCGCACTATGCCCGAAAACAACACCGTACCCAAGATCATCTCACTGCAGAGCTTCCCGGTGCGCGTTCCGTTCGCCGATGGCGGCCCGGGCACGGGCGGCACGCCGTCCCGCTGGCATAGCCTCGACATGGTGCTGATCCGTATCGAAGATGAGGATGGGCATGTCGGCTGGGGCGATGCCTTTGCCTATTTCTGCCTGGAGGCGGTGCATGCGGCCGTCGATCACATGATCGCGCCGTTTGTGACCGGGGCAGCCATCGACGATATCGCTGCCTGGAACCTAGAGGTGCAAAAGAAACTTCATCTCTTTGGGCGCTACGGCATAACCATGTTTGCGCTGTCAGGGGTCGACATCGCACTGTGGGACTTGAAGGCGAAACGGAGGGGCGTGCCGCTATGGCGGCTTCTCGGGGCGAATGCGCCCACGCACCGGCCGGCCTATGCGAGCCTCGTCAGGTATGGCGACAAGGCCCTTGTCGCCGAGCAATGCAAGCGGGCACTCGAGAGCGGGTACCGGCACATCAAGCTCCACGAGATCGCCCCGGATGTGATCAGGCACGCGCGCGAGGTCATCGGGCCCGGTGTCGCGCTGATGGTTGATGCCAATTGCGCCTGGTCGATGCAGGAGACGATCGCTTTGCGGGAGACGTTCCATGCCTGCAACACCTTGTGGGTGGAGGAGCCGGTATTCCCGCCTGACGACTACAAGAGTATGGAGGAGATTGAGAAGGCCGCAATCCCCGTTGGCAGCGGTGAGAACGCCAGCACGGCCTTTGATTTCATGCGGATCATCAACGCTATTACATATCCACAGCCGAGTATGACAAAAGTCGGCGGCATCTCCGAATTCACCAAGATCCTGGCCGCATGCGAGCGACACGGTAAGAGCGTCATGCCACATACGCCTTACTTCGGGCCGGGATATTTTGCGACCCTGGCGATGCTGCCTTTGCTGCAGGAGAAGACGCTGATCGAGTTCCTGTTCGTCGAGCCAGAAGCGTGGCTCGCGAGCACGCCGAGGCCGGTGAAGGGTGTCGTCAGCGCCGCTGATCTCATCGGCATCGGGTTTGAACCAGATCTCGATGTCCTCAAGCGCTACGCTCCCCGCACCTGATCTCAACATGTGAGACGGCGGGCTCGCTGCGAGCTTGATAGGCCTTCCGCCGAGCACTGCTGCAGCTATGGTGATGCCTGAAGGCAAGCATTGCACTGCTTGCGCTGGTTAAGATTCCGTTCCTGGAGGTAGATACGCATGGCTCCGATTGCTTCCCAAACACTCGAAAAGCTGAAGGCCTGCTCGACAGCGACGCTGACCACGCAGCTCTTCAAGCGCAACTATCGTCAGCAATTCCTGGTCGGGATCACGCCGCTCAATTCGAGCGCTGGTGCGTTTGCCGGGGAGGCTTTCACCCTGCGCTTCATTCCCTCGCGGGAAGACAAGGACTGGGATCTTTCTGACCTCCGCAAGCGGGGTGAGGACAATATGCAGTGGGAGGCCGTGGAGGCGATTGGCGCAGGCCAGGTCCTGATGATCGACAGTCGCAACGATCCGCGTGCCGCATCGGCCGGCAACATGCTGATGACGCGAATGATGCGCAAAGGCGTCGCGGCAGCCATTACCGACGGCGCATTCCGCGACGGGACAGAGATCTCCAAAATGCCCTTTCCGGCCTACTGCAGGGCCAACACGGCCTCGACACGCCCTGCCTATCATCGCGCGGTCGATATGCAATTGCCAATCGGCTGCGCCGATGTCGCCGTCTATCCCGGCGACATCATCGTTGGGGACAGCGATGGCGTCGTCGTCATCCCGCGCGCCATCGCCGAGGAGGTAGCGGATGAGTCTCATGAGCAGGAACTGCGCGAGAGGTTCCTGTTCACCAAGATCGATGCCGGCGCGCCCCTTTGGGGCACCTACCCGCCGAACGAGGCGACGCTGAAGGAATACGCCGAATGGCGAGCCCGGCGAGCGGCGGAGTAAAGCGATGGGTGCACTAACGAAAGCCGCGCAAGCGGAGGCCTTGATCCGCCGATACTTCCAAGCCTGCAACGATGCCGATCACCAGGCGTTGCTGGACTGCTTCACGAGCAATGCTGTCCACTATTTCCCGCCCGGCCTGCCTGGCGCGCCCTGGCGCGGCGCTCAGGCAATAGCCGACGGCTGGGTCTGGTGTGTCAAAACGATGGGATCGCGCTGGACCATTGAGAAGGTTCTGGCCGGCTCGGACGGCCGCGAAGCGGTGATCGAATGGACCCATTGGAAGACGGCCCTTGGCGAGGTGCTGCGCGGCGATGAATGGTACGTCTTCAACGACGACGTTACACGGATTGCCGAGATCCGGGCGTACTATGCCTCTCCCGTCAACAAGGCCGAGACCGTCAACAAGCTGCATGACTTCGACTATGAGGCCAGGGGCTATGCCATGGCGCCGCCCTCGCCTCCGCCTAAATTGTCCTGAAGTGCCGGGACCCGTTTCATGACAACTTCACTGACCGGAAAGACACGCGTTCACGCGCTAATAGGCTCGCCTATCTCGCAGGTGCTGGCGCCGGGCTGGCTGACCAAGCGAATGGAGGATGTCGGATATGACGGCGTGCTGGTGCCGCTGCAGGTCGAGAGAGGCAATCTTGACACGGCTCTGGCGGCCCTCAAAGCAATGCCGAACATCGACAGCATTCTTATCACGCTGCCACACAAGTTCGGGGCGATCGCGCATTGCGACCGCCTGTCCGATCGCGCCAAGGTCCTCGGGGCGATCAACGCAATGCGACGAGAACAGGACGGCCGCTGGCTCGGCGACAATTTCGACGGTGCCGGCCTGACTGCCGGATTGAAGAAGGCAGGCCATGCCATCGCCGGCAAGAACGTGTTCATGGTCGGCGCGGGCGGTGCAGGATCCTCGATCGGCGTCTCCATGCTCGAAGAAGGCGCCCGCCAGCTGACCTTCCACGACCTCAGCGCGTCAAACCAAAACAGCCTGTTCGACAGGCTCAGTAAGGCATATCCAGGCAAGGTCTCCATCGATACTGCCGTTCCTCGCGATTGCGACATTGTCGTCAATGCGACGTCGGCAGGCTTGCGGGACGGCGACCCGCTACCAGTCGATCCCGCTCAACTTGCGCGGCAGATGATCGTTGCCGACGTCATCACCGATCCGGTCCCGACGAGGCTCCTGTCGGAGGCAGCCAAGATTGGCTGCGCCACGCGAGACGGCACGCACATGCTGGATGGACAGATCGAGCTTCTGTTCTCCTTCATGACCTCTCGTCATTGAGCATCAGACCACTCATTAACGGCGACAGTCTCACGAAGTGAGACGATCTCTCGCGGACATGAAAGACGGGCTTCACGTTGAAAGCCTCGCTCGCTAACCTCTCGCGCAATCATAACAACAATACTTGGCACTCTGGAGGAGACACTTGCGAACGCCATCGAGGCGGTCGGACCGAAAGAATCGATCGCCGCCTGCTCCCTAAGTGGTCGCACTGCCTGGCACCGACGCGACGAGAATAACGCCGGGGCGGAAGCGGATGCGCGCTCCGAATGCCGAAGCCGAATCGAACTCTTCTAGCCGAAAATCTGGGCGGCAGCTCCGTCCAAATTCGAACAGTCAATTGCCATCGGGAGGATTGAAATGAAGACTCTTGCTAAAGTGTTGACAGCTGCTGCGATCTCGCTGGCCCTTATGGGGCAAACAGCGACAGCCGGGACGCTTGAGAAGATCAAGTCCGCGGGTGTCATTCGCATCGCCGTCGATCTCGGCGTCCCTCCCTGGGCGTTCAAGGATGACGGCCTCAATCCCACCGGATCGGAAGTCGAAACAGCTAAGCTCTTGGCCGCTGATCTCGGCGTGAAGATGGAGATCGTGGGGACGAACAGCGCCAATCGCATTCCTTTCCTGATGTCGCATCGCGCAGACGCAGTCATTTCGGCCTTGTCGATCACTGATGAGCGCAAGAAGCTAATCGCGTTCTCGCTACCATATTCTGGAGCGACGTCCTATGTGGCAGCACCGAAGAGCATGCAGATCAAGGCGTTCGCCGATTTGTCGGGAAAGCGCATTGCCGTCACGCGCGGCACCACGAACGATGCGGATGTGACTGCGGCGGCCCCGCGAGATGCGGAAATCGTGCGCTTTGAGGATGAAGCAACGACCATGACGGCAGTCGTGTCCAACCAGCTTGACTTGGTCGCGCAGGTGCCAACTCTCGTCGACCTGATCAATAAGAAGAATCCCACCAAAGAGCTCGAGCTGAAGCTGCCGCTTCGGACCGCGCCGATGGGTGTTGGCATGCGTAAGGAGGATACCGATCTGAAGGAATGGGTCGACAGCTGGGTGAAGAAGAACATCGCCAACGGAAAGCTCCAAGCGATCTTCAAGAAGTTTCAGGGCGCCGACCTGCCTCAGGAAGTCATCGCCGCGTCTCAATGACATGGCCAACGGCCCTTGAAACGAGCAAAGTCCTATGACCTACAATTTCGACTTCGCAGCCGTTCTGGCTTATTGGCCGCTCCTGTTGGAGGGTATCTGGACGACGCTACGGCTCACTTTATTCTGCACGGTGTTCGGCATCCTTTTAGGTGGTGCCTGCGCCGTGGTCCGGACTGGCGGGCCAGCCTGGGCCCGTTGGATCGTCTCCTTGTATGTGGAGTTCATCCGCAATACGCCGCTGCTCGTGCAGTGCTACTTCCTGATCTTTGGCATTGCGAGCATGGGAATTCGGTTGCCCATCCTGGTTGGTGCGACCATTGCGCTGACGGTCAACATCGGAGCCTATACAACTGAGATCGTGCGTGCGGGCATTGAATCGATCCATCGCGGCCAGCTTGAGGCGGCGACCTGCCTTGGACTGTCGCGTAGCCAAACCTATCTGCATGTGATTATTCGGCCAGCGCTAGAGCGCGTCTATCCCGCGCTGTCGAGCCAGTATGTTCTGTTGATGCTGGCCTCGAGCATCGTGTCCTCGGTTGGCGTCGAGGAGCTATTCGGGATCTCCAACCGAATCCAGAGCGAGACCTATCGGAATTTCGAGATCTTCGTCGTGCTCGGCGGCATCTATCTAGTTCTCGCCATATTGGTACGTGGCGGTTTTGCTCTCCTCGGACTTGCGATGTTTCCTCGTCGCCGCAAGCTCGGAACCCCGCTGTGAGCATGGAGATGGCAGATGAATAGCGCCTACATTCTCTCGTTGCTGCAGGGTCTATGGGCGACGGTCGTATTGAGCCTGTTAACTTTCCTGTTTGGCGGCATCGCCGGCTTCATCGTCGCTCTGGCACGCATCTCGCGGAGTTGGGCGATTTCGTGCGGGGCGGCGGCCTATATTGAGATCATGCAGGGACTTCCGTTGCTCGTCCTCATGGGCCTGTGCTTTTACGGGCCGAGCATTTTGGGCTACGACTCCTTGTCTCCGCTGACGGCAGCGACCTTCGCGCTCACACTCTACAGCAGCGCCTATCTGGGCGAGATCTGGCGCGGCTGCATTCAGGCGGTGGCGAAGCCGCAATGGGAAGCCGCAGAGTGTCTCGGCCTAACGCGCTGGCAGCGCATGAGGGCTGTCATCCTGCCGCAAGCTCTGCGCATTGCCATTCCTCCGACAGTCGGCTTCTTGGTCCAGATCGTCAAGAACACGTCGATCGCCTCACTTGTGGTCGGATACGCCGAGCTCTCCTACAACGCAAAGATCATCAACAACGCAACATTCGAGCCGTTTCTCTACTTCGGCATCGCTGCCCTGATGTACTTTGCGATCTGCTATCCGCTGTCGGTTCAAAGCAGAGCCCTCGAAAGGAAACTCAATGTCGCCAATCGTTGAACTAAAGGACGTGCGCAAGAGCTTTGGCGAGCTGGAAGTCCTTAAGGGTGTCACCTTTGAGGTGAACAGGGGCGAAGTTGCCGCCATCATCGGCCAGAGCGGATCGGGCAAGAGCACGGCGCTCCGTTGCATGGATCGCCTGGAGACCATCCAAGGCGGCTCGATGCTGATCTGCGGCCACGAGCTCCACGATGACAACATCGACTTGAAGTCGCTGAGACGCGATGTCGGAATCGTTTTTCAAAGCTATAACCTCTTCCCGCACCTGACCGTGGCGGAAAATATCATGTTGGCCCCGCGCATCGTCAAAGGCATGAAGCAGCCGCAGGTCCGCGAAATTGCCGATACCGTGATCGCCAAGGTCGGGCTGCGGGAGAAGATGGATTGCTATCCGGAGCAGCTTTCCGGTGGGCAACAGCAGCGGGTAGCCATTGCCCGCAGCCTTGCTATGGAGCCTAAGTTGATGCTGTTCGATGAAGTGACCTCAGCGCTCGACCCGCAACTTACGGGCGAAGTGCTGCGTGTCATGGAGCAGCTCGCAGGCGAGGGCATGACCATGATCCTGGTGACCCATGAAATGGCCTTTGCCCGCAAAGTGGCGGACCGCGTCATTTATATGCGTGATGGCAAGGTGCACGAAATGGGATCGTCGGACATCCTGCGGACGCCTGCGACGCCCGAGCTGGCGGCGTTCGTCGCCGAATCAGCTGAACATTAAGGCTGTTGGCAGCGAAAGGGCGGCCAAAATGTCCGTCTTAAATGGTTTGAATTGCGTCGTATGATCACCAACCAGCTCTTGACAGCCGGCGCGGCTCGACTTGGTTTCTCGGCGTCTGCTGGCGGACGCGTGACCTCTCTCGATTTGTGCAGCAGCAAGGGTAGCGGCTTGCCGCGACGGGTCTTGCGTCCGTTCCCGGCTGGGGTAGAGCCGGCTCAGTTATTGCGTTGGCCCAAGGGTGGTATCTATCCCCTCGTCCCCTATAGCAACCGCGTGAGGGACGGGGTTCTTCTCTTCCAGGGGAAGCGGTACGAGCTTGCGGCCCATCCCGATGCGCAGCCGCATACATTGCACGGACATGCGCATAGGATGCCTTGGGAGACGACCTCGCTGACGCCCTCGCAGGTGACGATGCGATACGCGCATAAGGGAGGCGCCGAATGGCCTTGGCCGTTCAGCGCAACTCTTAAGGTCGAACTTGAACCCTCGCGTGCCATATTTTGCCTTTGTCTTCAAAACGAGGCGCAGACGCCGATGCCGGGTGGGATTGGCCTGCATCCCTATTTCGAGCACCAAGTCGAGGACAACATAGAGTTTGACGCACCGATCGACTGGCCGGTGACGGCGGACTATCTCGCCGCGTTGCCGAATGGCCTTTCTGCCGGCCCCACAGCAGATTCATTGCCGCCCGGTGAGGTGACGCTTTATCGCAGTGGCTGGCGCGGGCTTTGCGTTATTTACCGCTCGAATGGTGATCGGATTGAGATGCGAGCGGATCCAGCATTTTCGTATTTTGTGCTGCATCGGCCCGCTGATGCGGCACATTTATGCGCAGAGCCCGTCAGCCACGTTGCCGACGGGTTCAACCTGTTCGCTCGCGGGTATGCAGACACTGGAACTGTGATTCTCGAGCCCGGAGACGAGCTGAAGGGCTCTGTTGTGATTTCCATGAGTTGATAGCCGCGGATATTCAAAGCTGCGGATGGCGTCGGACATTCGGTTTGCAAGCGCCGAGCGCAGGCAGGGATGGACCGTTCAGGCGAGCAATGTTCGAAAGTGCCAAACATTGCAAGATTCGAGCCTGCCAGCTGCATGCATTACCGAGAGATCCCGCTGAGCGGACGAAGCAACTCAGGGAACACAGACTGGTGTGAATAGGGATAGGGTGCTGGCGAGGCGCTCACTTGGTTCAAGCGCTCCACCTCCTTAGTGGAAAGCCGCCAGTCGAGCGCTGCGATGTTCTCAACGAGCTGTTCGGCCGTGCGGGCGCCAATGACAACACTTGAGACGGTTGGCCGGGCGAGTAGCCAATTGATCGCGACTTGAGACACGCTTGTCCTGCGCTCCTGCGCGATATCGTTGAGCGCATCCACGATGTCAAAGAGCTTGGCGTCACGCTCGGTCAGGCCTCCGAATTTCGCCGCTCGGCTGTCGGCCTGCGGTGGCCGGTCGCGGCTGATCTTGCCGCTGAGCTTGCCGCCGGATAGCGGGCTCCATATGATGGCGCCTATGCCCTGATCGAAGCCCGCGGGCATCAATTCGTGTTCATAGTCCCTGCACAGCAAGGAATAGTGGACCTGATGCGAGATGGGGCGCGGCAAGCCAAGCCAGTCCGCGGTGGTGGCCATCTTGGCCAGCTGCCATCCGGAGAAGTTGGACGCCCCAATATAGCGGACCTTCCCGGCCTTGATCAGTTCCTCGAAGGTGCGGAGTGTTTCCTCGAGCGGTGTATTTTCGTCATAGCCGTGAAGTTGCAGCAGATCGATGTGATCGCAGCCAAGTCGCTTTAGAGAGGCCTCGCACGCCATTAGGATGTGCTGCCGGCTCGCCCCCATTCCGTTCGGCCCGCTGTGCGAGCGGTAGCCGAGCTTGGTGGCGATCAGGGCCTGCGATCGGCGTGAGTCCAGAGCCTTTCCGAGGATTTCTTCCGCCGCGCCCATCGAATAGACGTCGGCGGTGTCGAAGAAATTCAGCCCCGCATCGAGGCATATGTCAACGAGCCGTCGGGCCTCCGATAGATCGGTCGTGCCCCACTTGCGAAAGAACTCGTTCCCACCGCCGAAAGTCGCTGTCCCAAAGGCCAGGGCTGGGATCTTCAGTCCTGAACGGCCGACACCCCTATGTTCCATCATATTGTCCTAGCCATAAGCACCCTGTGCTTGCCTCGTTGCAAAGCGCCTCATTTTGGAAGCTCGACCTCGGGCGAGCGTCGTCAGGCTTCATCAATCACTGCCCCCATCTCGATTCGGGTCTGGCTCGACACAAGAGCTCGGATCCGAGCCTTGCGGACGGGAGCGTGCCCGGAGTTCCGGTGCGCTTCGACGGCCTCGTAGTCGTCGAAGAGTTCATTGGACATGAAAGTATCTGGCAGCACCACGCCATCAGGATTAACGGCCTGCAGGATTTCGAAGCGACGACAGCCGGGCTCCTCCGCCAAGGCGATCGCCGCAGCCACGAGCAGTGTAGCCCTCAATTCCTCTTCACAACCCGCCTTCGCGACAAAGCGCGCGACAATGGCTAAAGTCCCCGACATGGCTTTCTACCTCAAGAGCGGAGAGACGGTCGCGGCATATGCCGACGGATGAGAAACAAGCAACAAGCCGCCGGTCGCCATCGGGGCGAGCGATGGAAATGGAGAGGATCGCGCTCGGCGAGACTAAGCCAACGAAAGCCTCCCCTGACTGCACATGGAACGGGCCCAATTTAGGAAGGCGCAGGTCAAGCCGGCAGCCCAGAGCTCCTCAGAAAGGCCTGCCTGGCTTGGATCGCATCGGTTCGTGCAAACCGATGCGCCAAGTTGCAAAGTACCGCAAGTCAGTCATTGAAGGGTATACCCGGGGCCGGTGTTGTCGGAAGCCCCGGCTCGGCAATGCGCGCGCAGTTGCTTGGCGTCTTCTTGCCTTCAAGTGTCTGTTTGAAGAACGCCAATGCGTCCGGGAAAGCGGCAATCAGGCCTCCGTTGTGAGTGGCACCAGGATAGGTGTTCCAAACGACCTCGTTGCCGGCCGAGCATAAGGCCGCCACGGCTGCATATTGGCGACCGGGCGGCAGTACTGAATCGGCCAGACCCGTGCCAAGCAGAACGGGCACCGGCAGCCGCACGGGCTTCATGTCCGTCGGAGGCGCAAAGCTCGCTTCGATGTTCGCGATCGGTTGGACATAGGCGTTGTCGGCGGTGACGGTATCTTTCTGCGCGATCGCACGCATCTCGCCGGTGCAGCCTTCCCGAGCTGCGCGTAAGACGAGCCTTCCCTTGTCGCTCACGATGTTGTCTACGGGGGGTGCCTCATCGGGAAGCGAGCCGCCGAGCATCATATGAGGGTGAGGTAGATCGGCGAGCTAACCTTGAACGGCTCCACAGGCCGGTAAGGGCCGTCGGGAAAAGTCGACACGACCCCTGTGGCGACTGTGGCGAGCAAGGGGACATCTGGCGCATAGCTCGGCGCGACCGTTGTCGCGCCCAACGCGGCGCCTGAGCCTTGCGACTGACCGCTGATGAAGACCTTCGAGGCGAGCTTGTCGCCATGGGCGCTGCGCGCTGCGCGGACGGCATCGAGCACGGAATGGCCTTCAGCTTCCCAGATCAGGTAAGGATGCGGGCCGGGACCGCCGAGACCCTGGTAATCAGTGGCAACGACCGCAAACCCATTCTCCAGCCATTTCTGAATGTAGGTCGCATCGCGCGGCTTGTGCCCGGCCCAGGACGGCGCGCACACGTCCGCAACGCCCAGCGTGCCATGAGCCCAGGCCACGAGGGGCCAGCCTCCGGCCGGCGGTTCTCCAACCGGCAGATACAGTGTCCCGCTCACCGGTACGATCCCGGCGTGCCAACGTACATCCGTCGAACTGTAGAGAATACGCTCGGCGAAAGCCGCTTTCGTGATCTCCGGCTGGGCCTTTATCGGCTCTTCACGCAGCATCACGCCCGGGCTTGAGGGCAGCGCGTCGGTCCAACGATAAAAAGCCGATAGGTTTTGATCGCCCCATTGAGGGCCGGTCGGCAGCGCGGCCCTCTGCGCGAAGGCCTCGGATAATTCCAAGGCCGCAAGGATCGAGATCGCGATCACCGACTTCATTCCGAACCTCTTGGGATTGAGCTTTAGCAGCCTGTTCATGTTCTTCATCCGATCTGGTTCCGTAACGGGGCTATCGTGCGATGGACTTGAGCGCCTCTTGATGAGCGGCGCGCAGGAGGCCGAGAATGTAGCCGTTTGCGAATGCGAAGCCTAAGAGGGATCATCCTGATGACGCGGACTATGATCGGCTAGCAGAGAGCCTTCCCAGCCGGTGTCGCGAAGCAGGCGAATGATATTGAACAGGTCCACATCGCCCTCGTCATGATAGACCTCGACGAAGTCATTCTGGCTGCCGCTGACATTGCGGAAGTGGATCTGATGAATCTTCTTCCTCTGGATCAAGCCGTATAGCAATTCGAGTTGATCAACGCCGGCGGGCATCGATTCCCTGGAGACGCCGGTATCGTACTGAAAACCGTTATGCGGCGAATCATAGAGCTTCTCATATCTTAGCAGCGCGGCCGCGTAGTCGCCGGCATCGAAATTGTCGACACCAAGATAGCCGAGCGGCAGCCCACCCGGATCATAGGGATGGCAGGCCAGCTTGACGTTGCTTTCGATCGCGACCGGAACCACCCGAGATGCCCAAGTCTGGAGCCGTTCCCAATAGTCGTCAGACGACACGCGGCCCGCAGGCGTTGGCGGCAGATCGCGCCAATTGTCCTCGAGCTTGAACGCAAGATATTCCGATCCGCCGCGCCCGGGGACTTTCCGATTGCGCCGAATGGGCGTCAGGTTCCAGTGATAACTGATGATCTTGATGCCCGCGCGGCCGACGGTACGCACGTTCTCGCAGATGAGATCCAGATAGCGGTCGCGCTCTGGCCCGGGGGTCATGGCGATGTATGCCGAATCCATTCGGATGCTTTCCCAGATCAGATCGTTCTCATGCAGAATATCCCGGATGCGCGTCATACCATCCAGGCTCCACTGCGTGGTGGGCTGTAAGCGAGCACCGCCCATGCCGGTGCCGAGCGCCTTGGCGCGAGCCATCGCGGCATCGTCGGGCATCTCGTTCCCGAACACGTCAGGAGCCGCATTCCTCGTTTCCAATGAGACGTCGAGATGGCGAATGCCCCACCGCCGATGCCACCGCATGTTCTGCAGCGACGTCACCGGACCCCGGTCGAAGTTGCGCTGCCCGCCAAGTCGGATCCCGTCGTTCACGCGCACCGGCAAGTGAGGGACCGCACTACCCGCCCCCGCGCTCATCTGCGCGACGGCGCCGGAGGCCGCCGCTCCGGTCGCGCCTACCAACAGGGCCTTGGTGAAATCTCTCCGGTCCATTCGTTCTTTCCTTTGACCTGATCCGACCTGACACTCAGTCGTGGTGTAGGCCATCGTTGAACGCCAGCAGCGGCACACTGCGACCCTTTCGCGAGTCGCCGGAACGGCTCAGTCTGCATATTGCCCGGCGGCCTTGATGATAGGCGCCCAGCGGTCGATCTCGTTCACCAGCATCGCGCCCAGCGCCTCCGGCGTCGCTTGGTTCTTCGGGACAGGCTCGGTGTTGATGTCGTTGAGCCGGGCGACCATGGTGGGATCCTGGAGTGCGGCCTGGAGCGCTGCCGTCAGCTTCTGAATGATCGCCGGCGGCGTGCCCTTCGGCGCATAGAGGCCGTGCCACACGCCGAGCTCAAAGCCCTTGAGGCCGGCCTCATCGGCCGTGGGCAGGTCGGGCAGGCTCTTCAGCCGCTCCTTCGTCGTCACCGCATACGCCTTGACCTGCTTGGCCGAGATCGGCCCGGTGGTGTTGGTCGCCTGGTCGCAGGTGAGATCGATCTGCCTGCCGAGCAGATCGTTCATGATCGGGCCGTTGCCCTTGTAGGGCACCGTGGTGAGCTGCTTCTGGATCGCCGTCATGAACAGCATGCCGCACAGATGCGAGGCCGCTCCCAGCCCGGCATTGGCGTAGGTCAGCTTGTCGCCCTGCTGCTGGGCGTAGGCGACCAGCTCCTGGAGCGTGTCGGCCGGGAAATCGGGCCGCGCGATGATGGTCATCGGCGCATTGGTCACGAGCCCGATCGGCGCGAAGGCCGTCTTGGTATCGTAGGTGAGGTTGCGATACAGCGTGGCCGCGGTCGAGATGCCGACGTGATGCATCAGCAGCGTGTAGCCGTCGGGTTGGGCGCGCGCGGCGCGGGTCGAGCCGATGACGCCGCCGGCGCCGGTCGCGTTCTCGACAATGACCTGCTGGCCCAGCGATTTCGCCATGCCCGCGGCCGTCAGGCGGGCGATGGTGTCAGTCGGCCCGCCGGCAGCGAACGGCACCAGCATGGTGATGGGCCTGGTCGGATAGTCCTGGGCGAACGCCGCGCCGAAAGGCAAGAGCAGCGCTGACACGAGGGCAATGAACCGCATAATTTCCTCCAGATTGTTATTGGCGACATCAAAGCGGATTCCTGGCCGCACGGCCATCAGGAAAGCGACTTCATCAGGAGGGTCGCGATCACGATCATGATCGCGCCGCCGACACGGGTCGCAATCTGGGCGAAGGCCATCAGGCCCATGCGATCCGCCGCGCCGAGAATGGCGACGTCGCCGGTGCCGCCGAGACCGGAATGGCACGCGGTCACGATCGCCGCCTCGACCGGATACATGTTCAACCACTTGCCGACCAAGAATCCCGACGCGATCATCGCCAGCACCGTGGTCGTGCAGATCATGATGTAGCCCGGATTGAACGAGGCAACGAGTTGTTGCCAGGAGACCAGCAATGTCCCCATCGCCACTAGGATCGCAAACGTCAGGTTGGTCGACATGAACTTGTTGATTTGATAGGCGCCGAGCTCCATCTCGACCGGCAGTAACCTGGTCAGCTTCAACGCCACCGCGGCGATGATCATCATGATGGGTCCCGGGATGCCGGTGAATGGCGCCAGAACCATGCCGAGCACGAACAGGCCGCACGACAGCACCATGCCGGCGCCGAGCAGCCCGAGATCGATCGGCCGGTCGGGCCGCGCCTCATCGAGAATGTCGTCGTCCCCGGTCTTCACCAGCATGCCGTTGCCGTTGAGCTCGCGGCGCGTCTCGCCGAGGCGCGCCAGAACGCCCGCGCTGACGATGGCGACGACGTTGCCGAGCAGCGCCGCCGGCACCATTTGCGCCACCAGCTCGGCCTGCGGCCGGTGCAGCATCTCCGCATAAGCGATCGACAGCGGAAGCACGCCCTCGGCCAGGCCGCCGCCGACGATCGGAATGATGATGAAGAAAAACGTGTCCCTCGGGCTATAGCCGAACAGAAGCCCGACGGCGATGCCCGCGGAGACCGCTGCGATCGTGCCGATAAGGAGCGGAACGAACATGCGAATGAAGCCCTGGACCAGAACCCGGTAGGGCATGCCGAGGATCGAACCCGCAACGAGACAGGCGATGAAGAAATACTGAAAGTTGGCGGTCCGGAACGTGGTGGTGATCGCCTTCAGCGCGGCGTCGGGCATGAAGCCGTAAGCCACCAGGGCCGACGGGACGAACAGGCAGAGGATCGCCGTGCCACCGATCTGCTTCAGGACCGGAATGGTCTGGCCGAGCTTGCCGAGCAGGAAACCGAGCAGCATCAGGACTGAAAGGCCGCCGATCACGTCGTTCGGCAGCTTGCCGAGATAGACGGCAGCAGCGCAGACGAGCGCGGCCGCGAGGTAGACGCCGAATGGCAACGGGCCGATCTTGAGCCGTGCAAGCTTCGTTGCAGCCGCGGTGTCCGCCACTTCAGTCGCGCGATATGTCGTGTCTACCAAGGGTCCCTCCGCTATTATCGTTTCTGCGCGCCGCGGATCTGGCCGCGACCCGGTCGTGGCAGTTCAGGCGATCCAGGGATTCTCCGCGCGATGCTTCGCCTCGAAGGCCCGGATGTCTTCGGCGAAGACGAGCGTGGAGGCGATGAAATCGCGCCCTGACAGGAAGGCCTCCTTCCTATCAGGCTCGATGTCGAACGCGATCGAGCGGTGCGCGCGATCGAAGCGGATCGCCTGCGCGGCGAGATCGACGGTGAGATCATTGCGGCCACCGTCAGCCACAACCTCGGCGAGCTCCGACACAACAGCGGGATCAAGCGAGATCGTCAGCAGCCCGTTGTTGGCGCAATTGTCGTTGAAGATGCCGGCGAAGCTGGTGCCGATCAGCGCGCGGATGCCGAGTTGCTGAAGCCCCCAGACGGCGTGCTCGCGGCTCGAGCCGCAGCCGAAGTTCGGGCCGACCACGAGAAAGCACGCGTCGCGATAACCGTCTCGATTTAAGATAAAGTCTGGATTTAGCTTTCCGTCCGTGAAGCGCAGCAGATTGAAGGCGCCCTCGCCCAGCCCGCTGCGGTCCACGCCCTTGAGGAACATCTTTGGCATGATGACGTCGGTGTCGACATTCGGCGCCATCATCGGCGCAGCCACGCCCGTGACCTTATCGAACGGATTCACGGACGTGCTCCCTGAAGAAGAGTACGCACATCGGTGATGCGTCCGGTGACAGCGGCCGCGGCCACCATCGCCGGACTCATCAGGTGCGTGCGCGCACCTGGGCCCTGGCGGCCTTCGAAATTGCGGTTGGTCGAGGATGCGCACCGCTCCCCAGGCTTCAGCACGTCGTCGTTCATCGCAAGGCACATCGAGCAGCCGGACTGCCGCCACTCCACGCCGGCGTCGGTGAATACCTTGGCGAGACCTTCCGCCTCGGCCTGCACCCGCACTTGGGTCGAGCCCGGCACCACGATCGCGCGCACGCCATCCGCGACACGGCGGCCGCGAAAGATGGCGGCTGCATCGCGCAAATCTTCAATCCGCGAATTGGTGCAGGAGCCGATAAAGGCAAAGTCGATCGGAACCGATTGAATCGGCGCGCCCGGCGTCAGGCCCATATAGCTCAGCGCGCGCGTGGCAGCGGCCCTGCGATCGGGCGTGTCCTGTCGCACGGGATCCGGAATGACGCCTGTCACTGCGATCGCCTGATCGGGACTGGTGCCCCACGTCACGAGCGGCGCGACCTCGGACACATCCAGCACGATTTCGCGGTCGAACCGGGCATCGGGATCGGACGACAGCATCAGCCATTTGCCCGCCGCACGCTCCCACATCTCGCCCTTCGGCGCGCGTGGACGGCCCTTGAGATAGTCCAGCACCTTCCGATCCGGCGCGATGACGACGCCGCGCGCGCCCGCCTCGACGATCATGATCGACATCACGATCCGGCCCTCGACACTCATGTCGGAGACGACGGGACCGCTGAACTCCACGGCAAATCCGGTCGCGCCGTCGGCACCGATCCGCCGGATCACCTCCATGACGATGTCCTTCGGCGTCACGCCGAGCGGGGCGTTCCCGGTCAGGCTGATGCGCATCGTCTTGAGACGGCGATAGCGCACGGTCGAGGTCGCAAGATAGTGCTCGATGTCGGAGGTGCCGATACCGTAGCCGAGCGCGCCGAAGGCGCCATAGGCCGTGCTGTGGCTGTCGCCGGCGGCGATCACCATGCCCGGCATCACGAGCCCCTGCTCGGGCGCAACGACGTGCTCGATGCCTTGGCGCGGGTCGAGAATATCGAAATATTCGATGCCGAAGTCCCTGGCATTCTCGGCGAAATAATCGACCTGCCGCGCCGCGCCCGGATCCGGCATCGCACGGGTGCGCCGTGCGGCCGTCGGGTTGACGTGATCCACCACCATCAGCGCGGCCTTCGGATTCCACACCTTCCGGCCAGCCGCGCGCAGGCCGGCGAAAGCCTGGGGGCTGGTGTACTCGTTGAGGACGGTTCGGTCGACGTACAGCAGGACGAGCCCGGCATCATCGAGATTGCGGACCACATGAGTGTCCACCAGCTTGTCATACAACGTGCGCGCGGCCATCCCGTCTTCCTCCAGGGCTTCTTTCTCGCCACCGTGACGCGCGCGCGACTAGAAATCCAATGCCGGATGCTGATATCGTTATGCATGCCTTGCATAAACGAGAGCTCTCTATGGAGATCAATTGGCTATACGATTTCATCGCGGTTGCGACAACGCGCAGTTTTTCACGGGCCGCAGAGGAGCGAAACTGTTCCCAGCCGGCGCTCAGCCGGAGGATACAGGCGCTCGAGGTCTGGGCTGGCGCATCGCTGCTCGATCGCACCACGCACAGCGTCAATCTGACGCCAGCTGGTGAAGCCTTTCGTCATACTGCTGACGATATCCTGCGAAGATTGAGTGCCGGCCGGCTCGAGGCGCAGGAACGGGCGCGCGGGGCCTCGGACGTCCTGAAGTTCGCCTCGACGAATGCGTTGTCGCTGACGTTCTTTCCGGATTGGCTACGTCACATCGAGACCGAGCTACCATTCGTGCCCAACGTACAGCTCGTTGCCAATCATATGGAAGGCTGCGAACGGATCCTCTTGGCAGGCGATGCCCATTTTTTGCTTTGCCATTATCATACAGCCGCCACGACGGCGTTGACGCCGTCGCATTTTCGCTCGCTGCATGTTGGTGACGACCGGCTGATCCCCGCATCGGTGCCGATTTCGCGCCGCAACCGCAAGCCTCGCTTCAAGCTTCCGGGAACGGATGGCGCGCCTGTACAGTTCTTGAGCTTCCGTTCAGAATCAGGGATGGGACGGATCCTGGAGGCGGTGCGTGCCACCTCCCCCTTGCAAGCTCATCTTCACACGACATTCACGTCGCATCTGGCGAAACTTTTGGTCACGATGGTTCAGGCAGGCCGGGGCATGGCGTGGCTGCCGGAAAGCCTGATCAGGGATCAGCTTGCCTCTGGCGAGATTGTCGCGGCAGGCGGGCAGCAGTGGTACGTGCCGATCGAGATCCACGTATTCCGGCCTAAACTGCGGCTAGCTCAGGCAGCAGAGGCCTTCTGGCAGCACATCGAGAAGGCAGCCACACATTCGCGATGAGTCAGCAAGCTGACGTCACAGCGGCCAGGCTTTTGGCCAGGCTATCTCAGTCGCTTATCAGCAGCGATGAAGTCGATAAATGTCCGGACTTTGGCTGAGAGGTATTTGCGCGTCGGATAAACCGCGAACATTTGACTTTCGAAGATGTTCTGCCCCGGCACAGCACCTGCTCCAGGCGCCCGGCGGCGAGGTCCTCGCTGATTAGCCATTTGGGCAGCACCGCGAGCCCCATGCCTTCCAGGGCGGCGAGATGCAGCAGAGTCTCGTTGCCGCTGAGCAGAACCGGGTTGAACTTGATAGTCTGCGTCCCACTTTCCCCCTGGATGGTGATACTCTCGCCTGGAGAGTGCAGCGCATAGTGCAAGAGGCTGTGCCCGGACAATTCAGCCAGCTTCTTCGGTCGCCCCGCGCGATCAAGATAGGCGGGCTTGGCAACCATATAGAATGGGACCCCTGTGATCGGCCGCGCAATCAGTGCCTGGTCGGGTGTGCCCGTCGCACGCAAGGCCAGGTCAAAACCTTCCTCGACCAGGTTGACCAATCGTCCACTGAGATCGATGTTCAGCCGTACCTGTGGATAGCGAGCCTGATAGTCTGCCAGGACTTTCGAAAACTTCGGATTGGCCATCCAGACCGGCGCGGTTAGCCGCAATGTGCCGCGAGGAACTACGGTCACGTTGCTGACGGCCGCCTCAACCTCATCCAGGGACTCGAGCATCTGACGCGCCTGCTCGAAATATAACGCGCCGCTTTCGCTCAGGCTGACGCGTCGGCTGGCGCGGTTGAGCAGCCGTGAGCCCAGACGCTTCTCAAGCTGCATCACATGCTTACTCGCCATGGCTGGCGAGATGCCTAGCCGGGCTGCCGCGGCCGCAAAGCTCTTGAGCTCGGCAACCAGGCAAAAAACCTTTGCTGACCAGTGTATCCATTCAGATCATCAACATACAGGAAATGAATCCATCCCAAAATGCATAATGATCAAATAGCTGGCAGCCCTGTCATCGCCGGAGTGCCCCGCTCATGTCCACCGCCAGCGCCACCGCCACCCCGCAGGAACGGCCCCTACGCGTGAGCCTTTGGGCCACTCAAGCCATCCTCTTTTGCGTATTCGCTTCGGCTGGGCTCGTGAAGCTGTTTACGCCAATTCCGCAGTTGGCCGCGATGATGCCGTGGACAGGCCAGCATTCTGAAGCTTTTGTGCGAGCCATCGGACTGATCGACCTCGCGGGAGGAATTGGCGTTCTCATGCCGGCGTTAACCCGGATTGTGCCGCGGCTGACGGTGCTTGCCGCGCTTGGCTGCTCGGTGTTGCAGGTCTTAGCTATTGTCTTTCACGTCTCTCGCGGCGAAGCCGAGTTCACGCCTCTCAACTTCCTCCTGTTGGCGCTTAGCGTCTTTGTTGCCTGGGGGCGCAGCCGCAAGATACCGATCCCGCCGCGCCGGTCCTGATGCCGGGTTTCTAGCCAGCCATTGCGGTGCTTTCCGAAGGTTCTCAAGGGATCGATTAGCGCCGAATTCCCCCGGCCAGCACGCTCCCACGATGCAGCTTCTGCTCATTGCAGTGGATGGTAGCAGCACTCAGCCTCGGGCAAGCCGGGTGTCCGGCTGCGCGCCCTGTTAAAGCGTTTAATCAGCGCGATATAGCGGCGCTTCGCTCGGCGATGATGCCTAAATGTCCATCGCGCGACGGCGCTTTAGGGTTACATTCCGAACAGCAAGGCTTGCCGATGTTCGGCCAGCCATTCGCTCAAGGAGACGGGCTTCCGTCCTAGGGTGCGCTCAACGAAGTCATTGCGCGCCCAAACCACCTCGTTCTCTTGCTCGTACTGGAAGAAATCCCAGAGATAGTTCAGCCGGGTCTCTCCGAGCTCCCGGTACCACTCGAAGAAGCCTACTCTGGTGCCGTCGTGAACGATCCTTTCCCGAAAAACCTTGGTCATGAGATCGGCGACCTCGCTGAACCTCAGTATGTCCTGTCCGTTGTTGAGAGTGTGAAACTGACCAATGTGCCGATGATTGTCCGACAGGAAAAGACGTCCGGCCACCTCCGCAATGTCGGGTGGATCGATATAGGGGATCAAGCGTTCGGGCCAGATCAACTTTCGCTCCTTCCTCAAGCCGTCCTTCATCCAGTAGAAGTTGTCCATGAAGGTTGCGCCGATGTTCAGGTAGGTGACAGGCAGACCGCTTTCGTCGAGAATTTCTTTTGCGATGGGATGCTGGATGGGTAAACCAAGACCATGCTCGCGGAGAGACGGAGGAATTCGCCTTCGATTCGCTTCGGGCTGTAGACCGAGAAGACGTATAACGTGAACGGCGGACCTTGCCTTCTTGAGCAAGACAACGAGATTTGTCATCGCATCGGTCTCGTTCGTGCCGCTTCTGGTCAGGACGAATATTCCTTCCATTCCGTCGACCGCCTTCTCAAGCGATGCGAGATCAAAATAGCTGGCCAAGACGACCTCCGCATGCGGGTGCTCGCGACGAAGGACGTCACAATTGGCGGGATTGCTTGTTACGAGGCGCAGCTTGATCTGCGGCGCCTCCTCGCGCAAGAAACGAGCAAGGGGGCCGCCGATATGAGCCGCTGCACCGAAAAAGAGAATCGTGCTCGGAATCTTCTTCTGACCGTGTCGCATTAACAGACCTCAATAAACCCTGGCGAACGCCCCAACTGCCGCGAGCGGCTGGATGGCCCCTTCAAGCCCCGAAGTTCTTCTGGATCGCCTTGTCGAGCGTCTCGCCGCCGACGAAACGCTGGCGCAATTCCCGCTTGAGCAGCTTGCCGGACGGATTCTTCGGCAGGCCGTCGACAAAGACCACGCGCTTGGGCACCTTGAAATGCGCCATCTGGCCCGCGCAATGCTTGATGACGCCCTCTTCGTCGAGCTTTTCACCTGTCTTGACCACGATGATCGCGGTAACCGCCTCGATCCAGCGCGGGTCCGGCAGGCCGACCACTGCGACCTCGGAGACCGCCGGGATCTTGTAGATCATCTCCTCGACCTCTCGGCTCGCGACATTCTCGCCGCCGGTCTTGATCATGTCCTTCACGCGATCGACGACGGTGATGTAGCCCTCGTCATCGACGGTGGCGAGATCGCCGGAGTGAAACCAGCCGCCGGCGAATGCCGCCGCGGTCTTGACCGGATCGTTGTGATAGCCGGAAAGCAGATGCGGCGAGCGGTGCACGATCTCGCCGACTTCGCCGACTTTGACATCCTCCATCGACGTGTTGACGACGCGCGTCTCGACATTGAGCACGGGCTTGCCGGCGGAGCCGGCCTTGCGCAGCTGGTCCTCCGGCCGCAGCACGGTCGCGAGCGGCGCGATCTCGGTCTGGCCGTAGAAATTCCAGAACTTGACGGCCGGCAGCCGGCGCTGCAGTTCGAGCAGCACCTCCACCGGCATGATCGAAGCGCCGTAATAGCCCTTCTGCAACGTCGACAGATCGGTCCTGTCGAAGTTCGGCGAGCGCAGCATCGCGATCCAGATCGTCGGCGGTGCGAAGAACGAGGTGATCCTGTGCGCCTGGATCAGCGCCAGGATGTTGTCGGCGGTCGGCTTGCCCGTGATCACGCCTGATGCGCCGAGATAAACCTGCGGGCCCAGGAACACATCCAGCTGGGCGCAATGATAGAGCGGCAGAGCGTGCAGGACCTTGTCCTCCACGCTCATGCCGCCGTCGATGATGCAGCTGACATACTGCCACATCACGGCTTCATGCGTCAGCATCGCACCCTTGGGCAGCGATTCCGTGCCCGAAGTGTAGACGATCTGCGCGAGATCGCGGCCATCGACCGAGGCGTCCAAGAACGAGCCGTCGGGATGCAAGAGATCGTCGAAGGTGGTGAGGTCGGGAGGCGCTGTGGCCGGATCCTCGCTCGGCAGCCAGATCATCTTCTCGACCGCGCAATCCTTCGCGCTCGCCGCGCCAGCCGGCCCGACGAAATCGGGACCGGTCGCGAGCAGCTTTGCGCCGGAGCTCTTCAGGATGAAATTGATCTCGTCCGGATTGAGCATGAAGTTGATCGGCACCAGCACCGCGCCGATCCGCGCCAAAGCAAAGCGCAACGCGGCAAAGGCGTGCGAATTGCGCGACAGCACTGCGAAGCGATCGCCCTTCTTTACGCCGAGGTCGAGCAGGCCGCGACCGAGGCGATTGCAGATCGCGTCCATCTCGGCGAAGGTCCAGCTCACGCTGCCACAACTCAGCGCCAGCTTGCCCGGCTCGCGGCTCGCGGCGCGGCGCAAGAGATCTCCGATCGCATGCTCGCGGGCTTTCAGGATAATGGCTGCGACATCTCCGCTCATCTCTTCTCCTTCGGATCAACGAGATCTGGGCGATGGACTTCGTTCATGACCAGCTGGCCACCGGCGGCAAGCTCCGGGTGCTCACGATCGTCGATATCTTCTCCCGCTTCTCGCCGCACTGGAGCCGCGGCTCACCTTCCGCGGCACCGATGTCGTGGAGGTACTGGAAAGGGTTTGCAATGAAGTGGGACTCCCGGCGACGATCCGGGTCGATCAAGGCAGCGAGTTCGTGTCGCGCGATCTTGACCTCTGGGCCTACCAGCGCGGCGTCACGCTGGACTTCTCACGACCCGGCAAGCCGACCGACAACGCCTTCATCGAAGCCTTCAACGGCCGCTTCCGGGCCGAATGCCTCAACGCCCATTGGTTCCTGTCCCTTGCGGATGCCCGGCAAAAGGTGGAGACTTGGCGAAGATACTATAACGAAGAACGGCCCCACGGGGCGATCGGCAATCGGCCGCCGATTTTGCTGCAAAATCACGTCGGCGACACCAGCCCGCCAACGTGATCAGAGGCGCAAAACTCTAGTTCCGGGTGGTCCAAAGTTCGGTCTCGCTGCAAAAGCCCCGAGACTCTAACTGCCACTGGATGAAAATTCAGTGGCAGGTCATTGCGAGGTCAGTTCTTCAGTTAAAGACATTCGTCCTCCAGTCAAGTTTGAACGAGGATCTTGCAGCAACGCCATGGGGAAGCCGACGGCCTAAGATGTTCGAAGGCGACCAAGGTGGATGAAGAGGGGCCAAGATCTCGCAGAAGTCCATTTCGACGCAACCTCTTGCCGCTGTTTTTTGCGATCAGCGTCGCTCCAACTGTGGTCGGCCAAGGGCTTGACCGGCACAGCGGCAGTGTCATCTTGAAATAGACCAGCGCACCGGATTTGCGCCTCCTCAAAGCTCCAGAGCATTAAGGACCTTTTGCGGACCCGCCAAAGAGAGTCTTCACGATGGCCATTCGGAAGAATCCATTCGGTTCAAGACGCGCTCATCATCAATGTGACCCCGTAGATTTCTCATCCTCGCGAGAAGCCTTTGTCGCCCCAGCAGCGATCGGAATAAAGCCGATTTGGAAACCAAATGCCCGACCTATTTTGTCTAGCGTTTGCGCAGTAGGATTGGCCGCTCCTCGTTCAATGTCGGCGACTTGGCGCGGTGTCAGCTTAAACAGTCGGGCGAACTCAATCTGGGTGAGCCCGAGGGCTTGGCGCATCTCGGCGACGGCCTCCGGCAAGCGGAGAGTACCCGCGCGCGCTTTGGCTGCAATCGCGGCGCGACGATCTCGGATCTCCTCTTTCGTAGGTTTACGCCATCTGGCCATGAGGCTCGCCTAATCTGTCACATTGCGTAGTTTGGCAACACCGTTCGCCATATCTTCGTTTCGAATGATTGCGTTCGTCACGACCGAGTCTGGCACGCCGCTCATCCTTGCAATCTCTGGAAGGGCTCGGAGAAGATCTTCCCTGGCTGCCAAAGCGGACATCAATTTGTGGGCAGGCACCTTGGGGTTAGAAACTGTTTCACAGACGAGCTTCCAATCAGGATTGGTGTCCTGTCCTCCACCATCGAGCATGCACCCCCACCTCGTGGAACGGACGATGCCCGCTGCCGCGATTTTCATTGGTGCGAAATCGAACAAGGGGGCAAGCCGTATGCTTCCATCCGGGAATTTTCTAAGCGCGGTGTTTCGGCCATGATTATCGGGATTGCCCATAGCCAGGTTCAAGACATCTCGCAGCAGATACTCCGTCGTGTCCTCCAGCGGACTCGACGAGACCTGTTGGATTGTGTTCAGATAAGTTTCGTGCCTGCTCTGAAATGCAAACTCCGCAACGCCAATCGCAGAGACCAGACTCTCTTGTCCGTAGCGGATTAGACCACCCGGCGCGACACTGCGGTCAAACCGTGGAATGACAAGCACACCATTGCCGTAGGTGCTCGTGCGTTCGACGTTGACGCCGAACTCTTTTGCGACCACCGAATAGCCCGATTCAGACTCCAGGATCCGCTGATCCACCGGCTCATCACTGCGCAGAAGCTTTACGATGATAAATTCGAGGGCGTCCGCGTCCGGGACCATCGAATTCGGATACCAAAGTCCGTCTCGGGAGCGTGTCAGTGACACCTTTGGCCAGTCGCCTTGCAGCCCACTCGAACCCGAGGCAAGCAAGGAAAAGCGATCAGCAACTTCGAGAAATGCGTCGCTCCGATCGAGAATTTCTTCAATAGTGATTCCCGCGACCGATATGCCCTGAAGACGTTCGACTTCCTGATCATACGCCTCTTTGATGCGAATATTGCCGACGGGAGAGCTCGCAGCTCTCATGAGAAGATGGACTTGGGTAGAAGGCGCCTCGACTGGAAGGTTCAGAAATCGCGCGATCCTCTCGGCGTGGTGACCCTGAGGAATGAAGTCCAGAAGAAAAGCTGGCCAGGTGTTTGCTGAGCGATCCACGAGATCGACTGGGGCGTTGATCGAGTAAGCATGTACGCCTTTGAGGGGACGGTCTTCCACAAATGGGATGGCGCCGAACTTGGCAAAATAGGCCATTTCGTAGCTGGTTCTGGAAGGCGTCGTGTAGCCCTTTTCGGGGACTTCCAAGTTGACGGTGGCGGCCTCATGCCACCTGCCTTCTATGAACGTCTCTACGGTAAGGTTCATTTATAGACCCCTTTAGGGATGTATATGCTAGGCAAGGTCCAGAATCAATCCATTATAATGGAAGTATTAATGGGGCTCTCGGAAAGCTGAGTCCGTTGGGACACTGCAGTCGTTGCCCATCATGCCTTTAGTCTGCCGGATCTTTGCGCCACCACGGACTGAGTGGCCCCTCAGAATGCCCGCCCCACGATCAACTGCGGGGACGGCGCAGCCCTGTGTGTTCAGCTCCCATTGATCGGACAGGCTTCATTGCCGAAGAGCGGACGCGGCCAGAGGACCTAGGCGGCGCCTCCTTCGCCAAGAACCCAAAAAGCGCAAAAGCTGACTGCGATGATGGGGCGTCGCGCGCTCAAAACGTCAAAAGCCCGAACGAACTCTTACGTCAATTTAGCAAGCAAGACTCGTAAGACGAGATGCGCGTTACACCTATCCAAACTGTGGTCTTGCCGGCAGCCTACATGCATGTACGGTCCCGATTTCTGCGAAAGCTGCGCGAATTTGCTGCCGTTGCATAAAGGCGATCGAAGTAGGGACGAGCCGCACATCGGCGAGGATTAATGGGCGCGCCCCCCTAGTAAGGATACATCCAATAGGTCGCGTTAAGCTCGTTAGGCATCGAGCGCAAAGTTGGGGTCCGTTGCGGCGGCTTGAGGTGGCTAGATGAGGAGATGATCCGGCCGATATCGTCGAGGACCGCCCGACTTGTTGAATAAGTGCTATGGTTGAGGGCAAACATTTCGCTTCCGACCGCAGAGACATCGATCGTCTCGATGCCCGAGACGAGAGTTGGACCGCTCTTAGTCACATAGCCCATTCGCGATTTCGACTGCGCTTTCTTCATCGACGCGAGCAGAGCCAGATCAGTCGACGAGGCGTACACGGTCACCGCACCCGCGGCCGCTTTGATCTGGTTAGCCCGCTCCAGATAGAGGTCACGGTCGACGTCGGGTGCTGCGAAAATCAGCTCGGTAATGCCAAGCGCCGTTTGGCTCAGCGCTGCCTGCTGCAAGGCGCCCAATACCACTTCACTGCCTAGGCTGTGTGCGATCAGGATGATCCGCGAAACGTTCGCCTCCGTCTTGATGAGCTTGAGAAGATCGAACAATCCATCGGTGGCATGCAAGGCACTTTCGCGATCGTAATCGTAATCCGCCATCCCGCCTTTCGAGGGCCAGGAATACATCATGACGCGGCCCTTGTAGTTTGCGTCGAAGGCAATCTGAGCGGCCTTGAACGCTGCATCCGAGAAAGGAACATTGTAGCCATGGACGAACAGCATCAGGCTGTCGGCAGGATTGGCGATCGCGGAGGCAAACTCCTCGCGTGAGAGCTTCGATAGAGTCTGGATTCGAAAGTGCTTTCCGTCCTGCTCGGCCTCTGTCCAAATGCCGTACAGATATGTCTTTGGGGTTTCGACTTCGCCCATCTTGTGGACGATCGGTATGCTCACAGTCACGTAGCCATAGGTGTTGGTGGTCGAACGATCATAGGTGATCTGTTTCAGCTCCAGGTTCGGGCCTCCCGTCACCTCGCGGTTGGTCGCAAAATAAACGGGCACCAAGCCCTTGATGGCGGGCTTGTTGGGAGCCTCGGCGCCGGTTGGCGTCGTTTTCTCCGGAGGCGCCTCCTCGCTTGCCTCACCCGTTGTGGGGCGATGATAGCTATAATCATGCCGCCTCGGACCGTAATACCTCGGGCCATAATACCTGGCGGCATGATGGTGGTATCCTCTGAATGCACGACCGTGGTTATGATGCGCGTTTTGGGCTTGGGGCTTCGACGGCCGCGAGACAGGTGCTTGATGAGCGCAGCCGGCGACAAACATGCAGACCACAGCAATTAAAGCCGCGCGAAGCTGCCGGAACGACGAGAGCCAGTGCAGCGCATTTGAGGTATCGGCTCGCAATCTCGAGACGACCATGGCCCTCCTCCTTACTTCGCAAGTATCTGAGATAGATTGACGGTAGCACCGAGCCATCCACGGTACCGATCGACGGCGGGTCCACTGGTCAGCTTGTAGGTGAAGCGCGCCTGTGCACCGCCATCGTTGATGGCGCAAGCAATGTTGCCGGCTCCGTTTGCCGTCTCGACATGCCAGGAGCAGCCGGTGATACGGTAGCCAGGCTCGGCTGGGAACGTCTCGGCGTAGTCGGCCGAATGCTCGGCAAACACGACGGGATGATCATCCTTAGTCTTGTCGACGGTATATGAGCGCTCGATCTGCTTGGGCTCGACGAGTTGCGATATCGGAACATTGACGATGAGCCGCCGGTCTTCTGGAAGCAACGTGTGAAGCGCGCCGGCCAGGATCTCGGGAATTTTCACGCCCTGATTGGCTTGCGTCTGCACATGGGTCGAGTTGAGCTTGCTCCAGTTCTCGAATGAGATTGTAGTGTCGACCCATTTGGTCCAGCAGACGGATGGTTGGGGGATAGCCGCAATCAGCTTGTAGAGCGGGCTCGCGGCTATGACCGTGGCAGGAATGATGAAATTCACTCCGTTGACCTGGGTATCGTTCCATTTCACGATGCCGCCGACAGCGATACCGAGGAGCGCGCCGAACTCGTTGAACGCGGGACCTCCGCTATTGCCAACATTCATGACAGTATCGGTTTGCCAGCGCCCATTTGGACTGGTTTGATTGCTGATCAGGCCGCTCGATATGCTCAGATCCAGGTCGAGGGGATAGCCAAGCAGATAGAGCTGAGTTCCCATTGGGGCCTGCTGGCTTTCATTGATGACCGGCATTGGGCAGCGCGACGCTCCGCCGCTATCGTTGGCCGGCTGGGCCAATTCCAGAAGGGCAAGATCGTTGACGTCGTCGCGGTGAATCGCGCCCACTTTGATAGGATTTGCGTTGCGCGAGCCAAGGCGGGCATCGACCTCAAAGCTCTTGTAGTTTTCCTCTCGCCCAACCACATGGCTGTTGGTGAGCACGAGGTTGTCGCCGATCAGAAGACCGGAGCCGCCTCCGACTTCCTGCTTGCCATTGTACATGACGCCGACAAACTGGACGTGAACAGTCCTGACGTTATAGCGCGCGGCGATCTGCACCGCGGCGCGATCGGCTAGCGCCTGCCCGGAGATGATAAAGAGCAAGGCGAGGGTCAGGACGGATAAAACGTTCTGACGGCTGCGATATCGAGTGGGCTGAGTTGTCCGTTTCCGTTCCATGCTGGATTACAATAGTTCATGATGGAATTGGGGTCGTATTTAGTGACCTTGTAATCGCCGACCGATCCTGAAAATTTCTCGTTGCGACACTGTTCCGGAGCATCGTCGCGGTTCTGCTCGTGAGTAAAGCCGAGCGCGTGTCCGAATTCGTGGACAGCGACCGCACGAATGCAGAATTCGCGCTTATTGATGCATCCTTTACTCCAATGATTGAAGCTGAAATTCAAGGTCATGCCCGAAGGCTTGCCATCGAGATACTTGCCGACGACGTCGGTGTGCGCGCCCTCATCGGCGATGCGCACATGGACGCCCGCTGCGCCCTTTGTACAGGCAGGCCAGGTCTTGGCGAACCACACGCCTCCTTGTGCTGCGCTCTCCCAGGTCTCGGCCACGGCTTTTCGGACCAGTTCTGCATATTTCTGGTCACGGGGGTTGAGGTTTTCCCAGCAAACAGGGATTTCCTTCACGTCCCACTTTGAGCTGCGGATCACAGTTCCGAAGAGCTCCATCTCCGACACTCCCGAGGGAAGCGCAGGCTGAGCCTTCGCGCTGCTGCAGGGGAGGAGCACGAGAAGAACGAGCAATCCGGGCAGCCAGTAACGTGTCATGTTTTATTGAGTAGGCGTTGGAGATGGCGGGAAGACTGGCACGGGCGCGAAGATAAAGCCGTTCGTCCGCGGACCACCACCAGCCCTTGGCCGGCCGGTTGCCGCCCCCCCGCTTCCCGGCAATTCCTGCGACTTTTCCCCTCCCGGGATTGGTGTCGTGTAAATCGGATTGTCCTTTGATCCGAGCGCCGGCTGTTTGGCTGCATAGCTGGCCGAGCCAGACTTTGCTCCGTTGGCCAAGACGGCATTCGGCCCATTGATGTAGATACCGAGATTGCTGAACTGCTGCGCAGATGCGGAGGCTTGGATGGCGGCCGGTGTCCAGCGCGCCGATGTAAGGGAGTATTTGGCCTCGATGCCTCCGGTCACTTGGATCGAAAAAGTATAGGTCATCTGCGCTGGCTCAGCTCGCTCCGAAGGCATGGCCGGCGTGAGGTTGTTGGCGGCGATCAAAATGGCATTGTCGCGTAGCCAGGCCGCCAATGGTTTGGAAGCATCGACGGTAATGCGTTTGAAGGCGGTGCGCTCCGGATATTTGTTTTCGGCGAGGGCTTCGAGTTCGGAGAGGTCGGCCGGCGTTCCCCGGTAGCAGCCGCGCTCATATGTTGCGGGTCCAGATGCTAGCGGCGAGGTATCAGACGCAAGCTCGGCATTCTGTTTCAAGAGGAATGACCAGATCAAGTCATAGGTATCCTGCGCCGAAGCCGTGGGGCCGACATGAGTCATATCGTTGCTGGTGGCACTCAGAATGCGCTTGTAGTCGAAAGCGGTGCCGGACCCGACACCGCCGGTATCGGTTACTTTCAATTCCAGGAAGAAGGTGCCGTACAGAAACGGGTCGATGTCGAAATGGGCGTAGCGGTCGAAGGCTTCTTCCGGCCTGGTTTTGTAAATCTTGAGGTAGTGCTTCCGCCTTTCGCGCTCGATCTGATAGAAGGTGACGACCTCGCACCGGATCGACTTGAGAAAATGCGGCAGCTCGCCAGCTGTGATCACGCCAGTCTGCGGATCGTGCACATAATACAGGCTTGTGCACCCGCCCACCGCAAGGCAGACGCCAAGGCAAGCCGCGGCCCGGCTGATCTTCCACATCTATTGTGCCCCCCGTCCGCTTCGCGTCGCTCGCGCGCGGATCTCCCGCCCAGATTGAAATGCTTTGCTCGTGCTTCGTCAAGAGTATCGGAAGCCATATGCAGCTTTTCGTTGCGATCGTATAATTCGATGCAGAGTTTCTGCGCGTTCTGACATTCAGAGCAACTGTGCCCGCAGCTAGATGATGAAACGCGCGTAAGTCGCAGTCGGTCGATTGCAAATAGCGAACCGTACGCCTATCAATGGCGTATATTGGCGAAGTCATTTGGGCGAGTCTTTTGGCTGGGCGTGCGGAGAGCCGCGTCGAAACACCGGATTTCGGCAAGTGGAAGACGGCAGCTGGTGAGCTTGCTCAAGCCCAGGCCTCGATCACGCATGCTGGGCGGGACGAGCTCAGGAAGGCCTTGATCGAGCTCGATAGCCTGTTCCGCAGAGCGCCGCCAAGTGTGCACAAGACTTACCGCAATCTTTCGGAGAGACGTCTGGAAGAATCCGCAAGGAATTTCGGTAACAGCATTGGCGAAGGCCGCATCCTGTGGTCTCTCTCTGAAGAGACTCCAGAGCAGGTTGCCGTGTTGCTCGGCGGACTGATCCGCGCTGTAGACCGCGTGCTGCTGGAACGACGGTCGCAATGGCCGATCTCACCGAAGGAATGGCGCCTGGAGGCGCTCGGATGCTGGTTCATTCCGCGACAGGGCGTGAGCGCCGGCCGCCCTGCCCGGCGGAGCCAAGCCTATTCAAAGCGTGGCATGCTGTTTCATCGGATCTTGCCGACCTTCATTGACGACTATCCGGTCGAGGTGGTCGATAGCCGTACCTTGCACAGTGCAGCCCAAGACCCTACGAAGTGGAAGATGGGCGCCTGCCTTTTCGAGGCGGTCAAGCTGAAGGCGGAGTTCGCCACGGCGGACGGTGACAAGCGCTTTACGGTCCGTGGCATGGATGCTGCGTCGGCGGAGGACGCGGTCTCTGTCCAGTTGGCGGGCGCCTTTCAGGAGAACTGCATCGCAATCGTCTGGCCGGAGCTTACGGTCCCGCCAGAACTGCGTGATAGGATCATCAAGCTGATCCGCGAGCGAGACGTGGCCGACCCGCTAGCGCCTCCTGAGATCGTCATTCCGGGAACGTGGCATGAGGCAGCAGGCAGAGGGACGGTAAATCGTGCGCGCATCTATGACGGCTATGGCGGGGAGCTGCTCGTTTACGACAAGATCGCTCCGTATGCCGATGACGAGTGGGGCATTGAAAATATCGTCGCCGGCGAGCGGATCTGCGTGCTTGCGACCGAGGGCGGCCTGATCGGGGTCGCCATTTGCCTCGATTTTTGTGACGTCTGCTCCACGCCTTTCAGCGATTTGGATGTCGATGTGATGCTGGTCCCCTCGATGGGAAACGACCGCACCATGCAGGGGCACCAGACCACTGCAAGCCAAGTCGAAGTGAAGTTCGGCACGCGAAGTTTTGTCGTGCAGCACCCCACCCACAACCGACACGATGATGCTAGATTTGGTACTATATTACCCCTCCTTAAGGAGCCGAATGGCGTTTCGACCCGGGAACTCGGTCAAAAAGTCGTTTGGACTGCCTACAAATGGGGCCTTTGACACCTAGATTCCGGGACTAAAATCAGAGTAAAGCGTTGTAAAATGATCTTAAGGGTTGTGCGGTAGGACTTGGTCATGTCGGACGTTACATTGGAAAAGATAGAGACCGGCGAGGCCACCGCGACCGAGGCGCGGGGCGTCATTTCGGAATTCCTCAAAGAGGGATCCGAAAAGAGCCTTGAGCGCATCTATGCAATGCTCGGGGCCTGGCTCTGGAATTCTCTTGAGAGCCGGCGCCGCGACGCCGAGCTGCGGGAATGGTTCGATATTCTGCGTCGGGTGAGCGCATCGGTAGCGCCGAAGAATGCGGCTTATGCCGAGCGCTTCAGGGCGTTTTACGATCTCCTGCAGATGTCGATCAACACCGCCAAGGTGGCTCGTCCAAGCGAAGTCATGCATCGTGAGCACGTCGTTCCGATCCTGCAGCTGTTGCGGGATGCACCATCGCGTCAACTGCAGAAGGCGGCAATTGCCAAGAAACTGGATCTGAAGGATGCCAATCTCAGTCGTATCCTCCGCCTGATGACCAATGCGCGTTTTGTGGAACGAACGACATCAGGAAAGTTTGCTTATTTCGCGCTCACGCGCGATGGCCTCATTGCTCTTGAGAAGCACGAACAGCCCCGTGTAGGCAGCGCCGACCGTTTGGCCAAGCTCATGGATAAAAAACTAGGTCTTAAGACCCGCCCGTCTCTCACAGCTAAAGAGCATGTGGTTCTTCGCAGCCTCTTTGATCTGTCAGTCACGAGCTCGACCCATGTGACGTCGCACGCGGCCGGGCTACTCGCTCGAGATCCGCTTGGCGTCCGTCAGGTGATGGAGGACTATCTGGTTCAGCTCCATCCGCCTGGACCGACAGCGCCGGGATATATGAAAGCAAGGACCAAGAGCTCCTACCATGGCTCATCGGTGACGATTGTGCAGGTGAAGAAAGACGAAGGTCAAGGCGCCTCCACATCGATTGGGGCCGTAAGCAGTCCAAAGCCTGCCCCGTTCCCTGCAGGTATGTTGCATCTCGCCTCAGGAGAGGATCCCGAACATGTCGAGTGAAGACGTCGATGCTTTGAAGACGGAGGAGACGCAAGGCAGTTCGGATTCGGTCGTCGTGTATGGAAACGCCCTGCTCGATCGGCTGACATATGTTTCCACGACGTTCAGCTCGCTCATTATGAGCATGGGTAGAGCTGCGCGCGATGATCGTGAAATCCTGGTGCCGCTAGTCGAAGTTAAGTTCGAAGCACCTTCAGGTCAGGACGAAACTGCGTCAAAGACGTTCTTTTCCGAGCTCCTGCCGCTGGAGAACCTTGCTTTCGTGCTCGAAGACGTCTCGAGCGATCTTGCAACTGTCTGCCACCAGCTCAGCACCGTGAGCGAGGGGCCGGTCAAGCCCGATTTCAGACGGCTTGCCGAAACCAGAAAGTTCCTTCAGGACGCTAAAAGCAACCTGGACAAGTGCCTCGCGGACCTTGAGAGAATTGGCTAGCACCTCAATCGTGTCCCCACGAACTGTCGAGAGTATCCGCGACAAAAACGAGTCTTCTGCTTCTAACGCGCCAAATTGTTCAGGTGCAATTCGCTGCGGCATTGTGAGTTCGGAATGCAATTCTTAATTTATCAATCGCGGAGCGTGCCTGAACTAAAAAAGCTAACGTATCCCTATATCAGCCTCTATCAGGATAATTGGGACGATTTCGGATGGAAGTGCCGCTACCTGGTAAAGTTGCATCGATCCTCCGACCAATTAATTGATCTCGGCGCCATTCGGCTGGCTGTCAACGGCGACCAATTTCGAGCCAGGAACCTTCCGGTCATTCTTGATGCTCTACCGCCTCGGAGAGCGTCTCTGGGAGAATCGATCGCCTATTATCGCAAGATCGGCAATCTTCCGCGACGACTACAGGCCTTGTATTTGAACGGCATTGGAGACGTTGTTTTTAGGCCAAAGCGGCGCGAATACATCACGAACGAAAGTCTCTGGAACAAGTCATTCCAGCGAGAGGCATCATCGCGGCACGCATTCAAGCGAGGCGGTATTTATATCGGAGCTCCTTGCGAAGAAGTCGTGGCGCCCGTCTTTAGATTTGAGATGCTACTCGATGGCGCTTCCGGCCCTCACAGCCTGGACGTTGACTTCTCTAGCCATGAAGGGCTGCCAAACCGGACGATTCTGCTGATCGGGCGCAATGGCACGGGCAAGACACGTTTGCTGTCGAGCTTGGCTGCTACTGTTATGCCTCCGCAAGTCTTTAGCGAAGAGACACGGCAGCGTATGCCCCCATCGGACATTTCGCCTCAGCCTGACATCAGCAGAGTGATCACGATCTCGTACAACGCGTTTGACGAGTTCCCGCTGCCGAGAGAGCCTGCCCATGCGCCCCGTCTTCTAGGCGTCGCCTATCGCTCTCGCGCTTCTTACAAGTACTGCGGGCTTCGTACGCCCCAAGGCACAATCAATGCCGACGAAATTGATCGCATGTTGAGCGAGGCTCTCGAGCCCGTTGTCCAAAGTGAAAGAACGGATGTCCTGCAGCGTATTCTTTCGACGCTATTGGATCCCGCGCGCGCAGAGGCGTTGACGTCGGATGACGATGCAATACGCAGTGCTGCGGTGCGCCAGCTGAGCGCGGGCCAGCGTCTGGTCGCGGCCATCTTCAGCAATATTGTCGGCTTCATCGAGGAAGGGTCGCTTCTTTTGATTGATGAGCCCGAGACGAACCTGCATCCCGGCCTGCTCACGAGCGTGATCGCAGCTCTCAATGAGACGCTGCGCGAGTTCGATTCATATGCGGTGATCGCGACGCACTCGCCTATTTTGCTGCAGCAAATTCCTAGCCGTTTTGTACGGGTATTTGCGCGCGACAACATGGATGCGCCGGAGATCAAAGCACTGACGTTCGAGAGTTTCGGAGAAGACCTTGGCGAGCTGTCGCGTCGCGTTCTTGGCCTTGCAGATCCGGAGCGCGATTTTACACACGTGCTGAGCGAACTCTATAAGAAGCACGGCAGCGCTGAGGCGGTACAGGCGCTATTCCCGTTCCCCCTTGGCGTTCCGGCGCATCTTATCTTTATGCGCTAGAGGAAGGACTTGACGATGGGGCCGCCGAACCGTGAGGTGCATCGGAGCATACGACGACGCATTAGTACCCTCTTTCGCCGACCTCGCTGCTGCCAGCGCCCCCTCGCGAAGAGCTGCACTAAAGGCGATGCAGAACGCGATCGGCGCGGCCTGTGTGAAGTATGACGCAGTTAGTCCGGATGTTCACCAGCTCGGAGCTATCGCTACGACGGCAAGCGAACGGATGGCTTTGATCGAGGGTTATGACAAACGAACCGCGGCTATGAAGCGGTTACTAGCCAAAATCATAGAGACGCTGCCAGCTGCGGACCTGGATCTCTGCCCGTTCTGCTCGCTCGACACCAATCCTGATCTGGACCACTTTCTGCCGAAAGCTCGTTTTCCTGAATTTTCGCTTCATGCACGTAACCTCGTGCCAATCTGCACGCCTTGCAATCGCAAGAAGGCGAATGCGGTAAAGTCCAAGACGACTGGACAGCGATTGTTTCTTCATCCGAGCGTCGAACCATCGAACAATGCAGTCGTGCTGGAGGCAAGTCTTTCATTCAAGAAGCAAGGACTGAGTGTCAGCTACCATGTCGACGGCGGTGGCGTTCTGTCTCAAAAAGAAGGCGAGCTCGTCCGTCGACATTTCGACCGGCTTGGCCTCAGCGCCAGATATTCCCGTAGAGCTCAAAGCTATTTAGCATCATTCAAGGCCTCGATCGCGGGAAAACCAAGCACTGTTGTTGCGCGAACTCTTAAGCAGAAAATCAGCACCGCTTCATTTGGTGAACCAGCGAATGGCTGGCGCCCGGCACTTTTCCGCGCGATCGCACTGAACGAGGCTGCGATTTTAGCTTGGCTGCAGAGCTGACGTTTCCGATCACAGCTCGATAGCGATCTTGCGATCATGGTCGTCGCTTCCGTGAGGCGCTGCTTCTGGCTTGGGGAGCTCGCGCTCGGAGATCGCAGCCAAGTTTCTCGAATTGGATGCCGATGCCACGAAAGCCCCAGAATTTTGGCGACGAGGCAGGCTAGGTCGCACTTGACAGGATGGAACAAATAGGGAACAATCGCAGTGAACATCGCGGTCGGCATTGGGCACCGATGGGGCCGATTCGACTGCTCCGATAGACTGCCGTCGGGGCGATCAATTCTAGTGTTTCTTTTCGATGCTTGCGGCGGGTGGACGGTAAGCAGGCTGAGGGCATACAGAAACTGCCTTGCCGGTCCGAGTGGCCTCTCCATCAGCTGGTTTGTCGGGGCTTTTCAATATGTTAATTCATGCCAGATAGGCATGGCGAACAGCTCGGCATGGAACACCGGCCCGCGGCGAGTTGTTCACAAGCTGGGACCATTTCTAGCAGCGTGGGCGCGCAATCCTGTAATAGGCTGTCCGTCATGGCCAAGAGCGACTTACTCATATCTCTCGTGCGCGCCGGTGTGACCGGCGATCGGCCAATGATGCGCTCGGCGGTCGAAGCGATTGTGGCTGATGAGCGCGCAAAGAGTCATCACGCGCTGGCCGATCGGCTTGAGCGAGCGTTGCAGACGATCGCGGTAACGCCGCCGAGTTTGGTTGCCTCTCAGCGGTCTCCGCAAGCTGCCGGGCGGGACACGATCTTAGAGGTTACTCCTCGCATATCTCTCGATGAGCTGGTTTTACCTTTGCCTGCGCGAGCAGAAGGGATGCAGCTTATCGAGGAGCATGTGCGGGCAGACGTGCTGCGGGCGAGCGGATATGAGCCGCGCCATCGCGTTCTCCTGTCTGGCCCTCCCGGCAATGGTAAAACCTCCTTTGCAGAAGCGATCGCAGAAGGCCTATCCCTTCCGTTTTTCGTCGTCCGGTATGATGCTTTGGTTGGAAGCTATCTAGGCGAAACGAACGCGCGCCTTCGGGCGCTGTTCGACTATGCGCGGACCCAGCCTTGCGTGTTGTTTTTCGACGAGTTTGATGCCATCGGGAAAGAGCGTGGAGATGACCACGAAACGGGCGAAATCAAGCGCGTCGTTTCATTCCTTTTGATGCAAATCGATAAACTTCCCAGCTATGTTGTGACAATTGCTGCTACCAATCATGCTGAACTCCTTGATCGGGCCGTATGGCGACGTTTCCAGCTGAAGATTGCGTTTCCAGCTCCCCAAGTTGCGGAAATCGCACATTTCATCGAGCGGGTTTATGGGGGTTGGCCCGAGCGTCCTTCGCTATCGGCCTTCGACCTCGCGCAAACGATCGACGCAACGTCCTATGCTGAAGTGCTTGATTTCTGCCAGAACGTTCGGCGGCGACAAATACTTGGTCTTGGTGAGATCTCGATTGATTCTGCGATCAAGACTGAACTCGAATTTTGGTCATCGAGAGTAAAGCCAGAGAACCTGCATGGCGGCCGATCCAACGAAGCCTCTGCTGCGACTGACGCCAGGCAATCAGGCGGCAAGACCAAAAGGCAGGCCGCAACCGATCCCCAGGCCGGCTAAATTCACGGCTGCTGCACAGAATGCAGCATTCGGCCCCCGCTTCCGTCGCCTCGAACAAGTCTTGGGTCGAGACCCAACCGGCTTAACTTTGCGATCAGACCCTTCCGCGCTGGCGCCAGAGCGGCTCCTGGTTTTTGAGGTTCGGGGAGCAGTTGCGAATTTTGCAAATGCGATCCGAAGAGTGCCTGGTCTGGAGCTCATCGATGAAGAGGAGCTGGAGGGGGACGAGAAGGACAAGTCGCCTGAGGCCTATCTTCTTGTGCCAGATGTCACGGCTTTGCAGAACATCCTGTCGCTCTGGAAGAGATGGATATCCGGCCAGGCAATTGGGGATGGGTTCGCACCCTGGCGAGATGTCTTTGCGACGCTCCGTGACATCAGAGTATGGGGCCCGGGGGACCGTGTTCAAGACGGCGACCGAGAGATCCTTGCGCACGAGATCGAGCTTATGGGAGATGAGGAAATTCTCCCCGTTGAGATTGAGCTTGTGTTTCGGTCGTCGGAGGACATGGCGGCTTCGAACCAACAAGGAGTCATCAACGAGATTAGGGCGGTCGGTGGCACTCTTGTATCGCAGTGCCGGATCCCGGACATCGCTTATCATGCCATTCTGGCGAACCTGCCAGTTGCCGCTGTCCGGCAAATTACCGAGCGCTCCGCAGCCGGGTTGAGCGGCATGGACCCGGTCATGCACATTCGACCACAGAGTATTGTTGCCCCGGTGCAAGTCGAAGACGCCACTCAGCTCCAAGGCGGACAGGGACCGCTTCCTTCTGGAGGCCAACCAATTTTGGCCTTATTGGATGGCGTGCCCGTTTCCCAGCACCCTCTGCTTCGTGATCGAATGAATGTCGACGATCAATTCGATCTGGAGGGCGCCGCCGTCGTGGCTGAAAGGGCTCACGGCACAGCTATGGCCTCTCTGATCGTGCATGGCGACCGAAACATGGATGAGCCGCCGCTGGCGCGCCGCATCCATTGCATACCGCTCTTGGGGGCTGCTGATCAATTTCCTGAGGACCGGCTGATTGTCGACCTGGTTTATCAAGCCGTGGTCTCGATGCGGCGCAACGACGACCCGACCGCTCCGTCAGTTGTGATCGTCAATCTTTCGCTCGGCAATGTACGAAAGCCATTTCATGGGCGGCTGTCGCCCTGGGCGAGGTTGGTCGACAGATTAGCCCATCGATATGGAATTCTGTTCTGCGTGAGTGCCGGCAATCACGCCGGCTCATTCGAGATAGCATCCATCCCCACCATGGCTGCTTATGAAGCGACGGAACAGCCCGATCGGGCCAGACATACGCTGTCCGCGCTGTCGCGATTGATCACTTCTCGCCGGCTGCTTGCACCGTCGGAAACGGTGAACGGGATCACGGTAGGCTCCGCCAATATCGACGCCGTCAGCGCAGCCGATCGCCGTAGCGCTAGAGGCAGGGTCGATCCGTATCATCCCATGATCATCACCAACCCATCCAGCGGATTGGGTCCAGGATTTGCAAACGGCGTCAAGCCCGATATTTTGATGCCTGGCTCTCGCGAGCATTTGACCATGGTGGGCAGTGGAACGGCGCTTGCTGTGAGGCCAAGTGGGCCTGCTCGACCGCATGGGCTCAAGGTTGCAGCTCCGCCGCGCGAGGGCAGCAGCAATTGGGAGCATTACACCTCCGGCACAAGTGCTGCGGCAGCTCTGGCCTCCAGGACGGCTCACAGAATTCATGACGCTTTGGAAGACACCTACGGGCAGGACTTTCTGTCCCTGCCCCATCACCAGCGCGCCGCACTTCTCAAGGCGCTGTTGGTGCATACAGCGTCGTGGCCGCAAGATAGCGCCGAGCTCATTAAGAGCGTGCTAGGTCCAGCTGATCCAAAGCAATTCGTCAGGCAGAAAGATAATATCCGGCGCTTCTTAGGCTACGGCGTTGTTAGTCCGGAAGATGCGATCTATTGCGCGTCTGACAGGGCGACGTTTTGGGCGGTCGGAACGCTGGCGCAGGAGACAAGACGTTCGGTTGTGGTTCCGTTACCAGCTTGCATGAGCGGCCAATCTCTCCCCCACTCGGTGACTGCAACGCTTGCATGGTTCACACCCGTGCATCCCGGTCGACAATCATATCGTTCAGTGAAGCTTTCGCTTTCGGCGGGTTCAGATGAGATCGATCAGTTTCGCGTGCAGCCATCCAAGACGCAGCCTGATGTCAATCAGGCAAGCAAGGGGACTGTTTTCTCGCGACGCTGGCTGGGCGACAAGGCGCCGGCTCTGACAGCGGATTCTGAAATCGAGCTTATCATCCAGCGCGAGCCTGACAGAGGCAGCAAGATAGACGAGCAAGTTCCGTTCGGCGTTGCGGTAACCGTAGCCATGCCGGGCGTCATTGAGGTCTATAACCAGGCTCGGGCGCGGATCGCGCCGCCCATTGCCGTTCCGGTCCGCTAGCTCGATTGTGCTCGACCTTTGAAAGACGGGTCTCACCAGCGATGGGCCTGCCTAAGGTGCCCTGAGGTGCCGCATCAATCCAAGAGATTGAAATCCCAGGCCAAAGGGCGCAGCTTTTGCACCTTTGACATTCTCAGGTTCTCAGGCAATGAAGCCAAGTTCTCTGGCTGCTCGCCTTCGATTCCCGCAGCGAAGACGGTTTCGTGTTCGGCGCGAACTATCCGGCCTTGAAGAACCTTATCTCGTAAGATCGGCGAGGTCCGCCCCTCTCTGCGAGCGCAGAGAAAGCGCCGTCTGACTAGAACGCTCCGGGGCCGGTACGATCCGACAGATGAGCGGCGCAAGAAGAAGCGCAAGCAGAGGAAAGAAGTCATACCTTTGGGTCCTCATCTGCGCTCTGTATCGGCCCAATGCGGGCCTTCAGCTAAGTTAGTGACGACGTCTTGATCGCAGCAGTTTTCATGAGATTTACCTTGAGAGAATGTTTTTCATGAATTACCATAATAATTCCTAGCGGTTACGCGGAAACGCCGCTGAAATTTCGGGAATATGCCGTTGAGCGCGCAATTTTCAGGAGTGGGGACCATTTTTCATGACCGGCGGCTGCCTGAAGCCGGTGCTCCGGCCGGCTATGCCGCCCTCATCGACGCCTATCACCTCTCTGCTCCAATTCCACGGACGCTCTCGGCGATCGGGACCAAGCACCGTATCTTAGAGCGGGACGGCTGGCGCCTTTACACACCTCGGCACGCCCCCGAAGCTTCCCTTGAGGGGCATCTAACATTTGCGCTGAAATACGAGGGCCTGGATCTTGCTGTCCTGAAGCGGCTTTTCCTTGCCGTGGCCGAAGGAGAAATCGTCGAGCTCGTCAAACAGAAGCCGACTGGTCTTTACACGCGTCGCATCTGGTTCCTGTACGAGTGGCTCCTCGGTCGAGAGCTGAACCTACCGCCTGCCGAGAAGGTGTCCTATGTCGATGCGCTCGATACCGACATTCAGTTCGGCTCCGCTGGGCAGAACTCGGCTCGGCACCGCGTCCGCAATAACCTTCCAGGATCGCCAAATTTCTGCCCGCTCGTCTTCAAGACGCCTGTCTTGAGCGAATTTATCGCACAAGACTGGAAGGAGCGCGCTCGAGCCATTGTCAGTCAGGTCCCGAAGGATCTGCTCGCCCGCACGGCGGCTTTTCTTCTGCTAAAGGACTCAAGGTCCAGCTATATGATCGAAGGAGAAGGACCGCCGCAGGACCGGGTCCAGCGGTGGGGCCGCGCTATTGGTGAGGCCGGCCGCGCGGCGCTGGATGAGCAGGAATTGCTTCGCCTGCAACGCATCGTGATCGGAGACGAACGCTTCGTGAAGCTCGGCTTTCGCAAGGACGGTGGTTTTGTCGGAGAGCACGACCGCGATACCCAGCGCCCTATTCCAGACCACATCAGCGCGCGTCAGGAAGACATCGCCTTGCTCATGTCGGGATTGATCGCCTTTGATAAGGGTGCGGAGAATGACCTTGATCCCGTCATCGCCGCCGCCCTACTTGCGTTCGGATTCGTCTATATCCACCCCTTTGAGGATGGCAACGGACGAATCCATCGCTATCTCATGCACCATGTTCTCGCCCGCCGGGGCTTTAACCCCGAGGGCGTGCACTTTCCGGTATCGTCGGCCATTCTCGATCGCATCGCCGAGTACAGAGGTGTGCTCGAGAGCTACTCGGCAAGATTGCTTCCTTGCATCCAATGGGCGGGAACGCCGAGCGGCAATGTCAAGATACTTAACGATACTGCCGATTTCTATCGCTTCTTCGATGCGACGCCGCACGCTGAATTTCTATACGCTTGCGTACGTCAGACGATTGAGCAAGATCTTCCGAATGAAGCCAGATTTCTTCAAGGGTTCGACACGTTCCGCGCCGGCGTCGAGCGTTTAGTCGATATGCCCGAGAGGACGCTGAACAACCTCTTCGGCTTTCTTCGGCAAAATCAGGGTAAGCTATCAAACCGCGCGCAAGCCAATGAGTTCGCGGCGCTGACCCGGGAGGAAGTCGAGAGGATTGAACAGTTATACGCAGATTCATTTGGCAAAGCGGAGCCGTAGCCAAGTCTCTGCCGTGGAGCGAGCGAGTCGCTTTTTTCAGATCCTGGAATCTGAATACGACCGCTCAAGTGGCTTCTCCCTTGATCAGACTTGAAGCGAGATCGGCTGCGCCAGGCCGGATCAGGAGAGGCACGGAAGCAATCGAGAGCTTAGTGTATGGCCCTGGCTTACGCAGCTTAGATCGGGTTTGCCCCAGCCGGAAAATCAAGCTCCTCGTGCTGCTTCTGAGGATGATACCATAAACGTCAATGGTTCAATCACCGAGCGAACGGTGGCGTCGGCTACAAGGGGAGGCCAGACCTGATTTCGTCCTTTGCCTTTGGCGGCATACAGGGCGTGATCGGCCGCAGCAATTAATTCCAGAGGAGACAAATCCGACGGCGAACAAGCTGCGACGCCAAAACTGGCCGTGACGATGCCCAAGAGGCTCCGGCCTTCATTGGGGATCGCGGCAATTTCGATCGATCGACGAATGCGTTCGGCCAGCCGCGCGGCATCCATCATCGCCATATCCGGCAGGATTATCAGGAATTCTTCGCCTCCATACCGGGCGACGAGGTCACCCGTCCTTCGTATCTCTGCCTGAAGTATAGCGGCCACTCGTTTCAGGCAGAGGTCGCCTGCAGCATGTCCGTAGCGATCGTTCAAGTGCTTGAAATGGTCGATATCGATCATGACAGCTGAAACCGGCGATGCTCGGCACTCGGGGCGAGACCAAACTCGCGTCAGTTCGTCATCGAGGTGCAGCCGGTTCGCTAACCCCGTCAATGGATCGCGCCGTGAAGCGGCGTCCGCATCGGCATGCCGAAGACGATCTCTCAGGGAATAGAGGTAGGCTCTACGGAGATCGCGCTCCATTGTATAGTTTGCGATCAGAGTGATGTAACCGCAGATGAGGAGTTGAACGATGATGGTCACCGCTATCGGGGCGGAGATGAAGCTCGCGGAAAGAACAAAGGCGGTGTGAAGCAACAGGATCGCGGCAGTCACGGCTCGTGCGAAGCGGAATTCGAGTCTGTGCAGAGAGACGTTGGTGTAGAGCAAAGTCGGAATCACCACGTACTGGTAGTGAGCGGCGCTCTCGCTTGCCGTCAAGGCAAAACCGAGATCGATCTGCAAGATGATAAGCAGCGGAACACTCGCTGCTAGAAGCTCCCGTACGAACGGGCTCGGCTTACGTGATACAAGCCAGGCGACCAATAGCATCCACAAGAAATGTACCCACATCGCCAGCCGCACGACGTCTGGCACCAGCAGCCAATCTCCGAGCAGAAAAAGGTTATAAAGGGGAGCCGAAACGAGCAGTCCGAGCGTCAAGCGCTTACACCGCTTGTCGTGCATGTCGGCTTCAAATTGCCCTTCGATGTCTGGGGGAAATCTGAGCGAGCGTGTCCGTCGCCCTTTCACGCAGGCGTCGACCGAAGCTAGTGTTACTGTGATCTCGTTCATTCTAACCTGCCCCGCGGACAAGCGGCGGCATAGTTTCTATGCGTTACCGGTCCGCTTCGGCGAAGCGTAAAAATTCCGTTGACTTCCGGTTTGTTCTTACCTCCTCCAGGATATAGCCCATGATGTATGCCGTCGGGCCCGTATTTTCCCGGTGAAAGATCGTCAGACGGGTCAGCGGCTGGCTTCCCCCTCATCGTGGCTCGCTGTGCCGAATGTCGTCCGGCGATCGCCTGCCGCAGCTTAGGCCATTGATTGAACAATCCCATTGCAGCCACGAAACTGTCGCAGCACGCGGCCAGCGCCGCGCCGTTGCAGTTTCCGGAAATGGGCGTGTCACAATAGAGATCGACAAGCGACATCGCCGCGCTTATGACACGGGAGCGCTCGTTGCCCGACGTGTTGAGCAGCTTACGGCGCATGAGCATATTGGCCGAGCTGACGAAGCGCGATACCTCGCCGCCCTGACGCAGGAGCTCGAAGAACCAAGCAAAGGCAAGCTCGACGCTTACCTGAAGCCGTTCATCCGCAAGGGCTAGGAGATCAAGGGATCAAGGACGTTGGGGATGCCATCAAGGCCGCGCCCGGCCTTTGGCCGGCAGCAACGCGGATGCGATCGCAGGCAAGACCAACGATCCAGCGCTCAAGGCACAGTACGAAGCGCAAGAACTCAAGCGCCAGGGCGGGGAAGGCTCCGCGCAGAGGGCTGAATCGCCTTAGACGCGCTTGTGGTCCGTTACAAATATCAATAGCAGTTGTTTGGCGACCACCGTGAAAGTGCTCGCAGTTCTTCTCTCAACGCGTCGTGCGCAGGTAGGTAATTGCTTCTTCGATCAATGCCAGGACGCGCTCGCCGCTGTCGGCAAAAATCACGCCGAGCTCGCGGTCGCCATGCTCCGGGATAGGCTCCTCCCAGACTTCCGCTTGTCCAGCGGCCTTTCGTTTCCCGGCATTCTCTTCCAGAAGACGGCCCCACTGCATAAACGCGCACCATTCCAGGTAAAGATCGCTCTCCCGGCGCAGCCTGTCACGCGCGATGACTAGCTTTGCTTGGTAAGGCTTCGTCTCCCTGCTTGAAAACGCTCCGACGCGCAGCTGTCCGACAAAGAAACGATAGTAGGTCGCGGTGTCCCGGGCTTCCTTTAGGTGCTCTATCTCTTCGCTAAGCTCGGCTCGCTTACGACTGATCTCATCGCGGTGCTCATCAAGCTCCTTGGCAAGCGAGGTCTTGTGATCCTCCAAGACCCTCATGTTATCCGTCTTCTTGTTGTCGAGTTGTTCGAAAAGCGTATTCCGTTTCCGGTCGAGATCCTCGTCGATCGCGGCTTTTTGAGCTGCGAGCTCCCGATTCATCGCCCGCTGGGCACCCGTCTGCATCAGCGCGCTGACGCCGCTCGTCAGCGCTGCGAGCAACGTCGCGATGGCAGCGGGCAGAACGACCAGAAGCTTGTTGGCCTCCTCCGTCTTGCCGAGCCGCGCCGTTACGATCGGAATCCATTGATCGGCGGTGTACAGGAGGCCGCCGACGACACCGGCAAAGATCACAAACGTGATCAGAAAGAAGCGAAAGAGCCTCCACATCGCATCACTGACAGGTGCCGTTGATGCAAAGGCAGAGATCATGCGCGCATGATTTGTTGCAAAGGACGCCCTTGGTCGGACATTCGGTTGTCCCTTGGCTCAGCTTCTTGGGCAGCCATTTGTAGACGATGCAGTTCTGGCCTCGCCGGACGCAATCCGGATAGGTGATGTCGGACACGATCACTTTCTTGAACGCACCCTGCTCGGGGCTTGTCGGGTCCGGCACCGCAAAAACGCCGCTGCCCTTATCGCCTGGCTTTTGCCCGTCGAGGGCTTCGTCGCTGGTCTGATTTTCACCGAGTGGCATGGTGAGTCCTCCTTATGTAACGAACGATGAAAGAACCGATTGGCACCGAGCCTCTACTCCTCGGTAATGCTGAATGAGGCGCCGTGATTATCGAAGTACTTCCACGGCAGTCCGTCTTTGAACACGAGGGCGTCCAGTCCCGTTGCCGTGTTTCGCACATCCTGCTCGCTAGACACGACCACATGGAGGTTTTTGAATGTGTCCGACGCTGCATCTAAGGTGTGGATTACGAATGAAGACATGTCGTACTTTCATGATGGTGAGATGGTCGAGGACGGGCGTCGGAAGTTATCCGGTCACTGCCACGCTAGAAGCTCAGGGTTACCGTGGACGGACAATGATCCGAGATCGCTAACAACGGATCGGGATGGCCTTGCCCGGCCGGCCGCGTGCGTCCGAAGCGACCGATGGCGACTTTGGTGGCGGGACTTGGGACTGAAAGGCTCGAGCTCACGAGCATTTGGTCCAACCCGATCGGATTGCGGCAGCCAAGGCTATCTGCGCGCGTTAGCGGCTTCAGCGCATCCTGGTCGAATAGCTCCCGCTTAGAGCGTTCGCAGAGCTGCTTGGCGACAGCATTGACCGGGCATTCAGGTTCCAGGTGCGCAAGGGCGCTGGAAGCGGGGGCACCATCGTTGACCTCGCCGTATAAGCTGCGAACGAGAACGCCGGTTGGGAGGGACGTCGCTGGGTCGCTTCCGTCGGAGCGGATGGCGGATTTCACGATAGAAGTTTTCTCATGCGAGAGATTGCGGTTGAAATCCCCCATCAGGATGACCGGCATGCCGGAGGAGCTTGTTTCTAGCCAATCCTCGAGCGGACGAACCTGTCGCTGGAGGATCGGGCAAGTGTCGCCGCCGCCATCAAGTTTGCCTCGGTCCTCGAGCGGGCTAACACAGGACGACTTGAGATGCACGGTCATGACCCGCAGCGGTCTACCGTCGATCTGAAGCGTCAGCGATAGCCCGGGACGGACCTGATCCGTCGCAGCGAGATCCGGCAGGGACAGGGTCGCAGCGACAGCGCACTCGGCGCCCGTGCCAAGACTCTTCTTCCAGGCAATGGCGAGCCGCTGGACCTTGAAATTGTCAAACGAGCAGATCTCGTAATCAGCACCGTTGTTTGGCAGAACTTCGCGCACGGCGGTGGCGCCGCTCACCTCCTGAAACGTCATGACGTCCGGATCGAGGTTCCTGCCGATGAAATCTTGGAGCTGCTGAGAGCGTTTCTGATAGGCCGCTTCGGTCACCGGGACGATTTTGAAGTTCGCCTGATAGACGTCGCATGGGGGCTTTGCGGCAATGTCCCATTTGATCTTGGCGTTACGACTCCATTTGAGTGCCCAGCCTGGCTTTGTTGCCCCGGTTGTTGATGGTTCGAACAAGCCGCTGGCGGGATTGAGTGCGAAAGGCTGGCCGCAATCACGGATCCAATCCTTTGCTTCAGCCTGACTGAGATGCCAGCCGAGATTCCACGTTGCGATCTTGACGTCGCGCGCCTGCACGCCCTGCGTTGCTTCGAGCAGCACGAGAGCGAGCAGGATCATTCGGCGAATTCTCATGAGACGCTCCTAATGTTGACCGATGGACAAACAAGCTGCGACGGCGATCACCAAATCGCGTTTGGAAAGACGGAGAAAGACTGGCGATCGTGCAGTCTGGCCCATGGTTGCAATCGCTCAGTCTTAATCGGCTGCGAACAGCATACATTCGGCGTCAATTGAAAAGTTATGCGCAGAGTCAAAAAGCAAGTCGGTCGGGCCGCCCTTTCGGACGTTCGGCCTATAGACCACGCTCTCTAGCGAGCGATGCTTTCGTCCCTTTCTTAAAGGCATCCTTTACCCACTCATCGCGCGTTTGCTTGAGCACAATCGGGTCGGCCTCAGAGCCCGGCTTCGGTTTCGCTCCCTTTTTCTCATGGGTCTTGTTCCAAATGGCGCGAGCCCGATAGTGGTTGTAGAGGCGCATGAATTCCGCGACATAGGCCTGAGCGAGCGCGGCATTGCCCTTTATCTCCAAGACGTTCTCGTCGTTGGAATTCTCCGAGGCTTTGCTGAAATTGGGGGAACCGGTGTAGATGGTCGGCGCCGCAGTGTCGCCGTCGATCACGATAAACTTGTGGTGCACATGGATCGGCGGAACGCTCGATTTCGTTTTTGCGGCCTTGGCCTTGCTCTTGGTGACCGACGCGTCGTAGCGCGTTGTGTCGATCGTCCTCAATTCGGGCAAGAAGCCACGCGGCGCATTGGCGCCGAAGGCTGAATAGGGAAGCGTGTCCGGATTCGCTTGCGAGCGGTGGAAGATCGTGCTTGCGATCTCCGGAAGCTTCCGCTTTTCACCCTTTTTGGTCGGCTTGTCGGGATCATCAATACTGTTCAACAGACCGTAGATCAGATGCTTCGGTGAATCTCCCTTCGCAAAGATGGCCTCCATGAGGGCCTTGTCGGACGCTGTGAACATACAGAACAACACCGACGATTTGGCCTTGCTTACAGCCTCCGTGACCGTGTCCAAAAAGTCACGCTGGGTGCCGGGTTCCGGCAGAAAGAAAACGCGGATCTTGGTATCTTCAACGTCTGTCACATCGCTCCAGGCAGGCGTCTCCATATCCTTCTTGCCGATGTTCTTGGCGAGAAGATTGGCGCGCTCCGCATAGAGCGCGGCGAGTTCGCGCGAATGGATGATGTGCAGAAGGTTCGCCTGCACCGTCTGGGCTTCGGGCGTGAAGTTTGTCGAGCCCATCAGCACGGCCTGCTCATGCTTCTTCTTATAAGAAACAATGAACTTGTCGTGCATCAGCTTTGAGATGGCATCGCGCTTGTGGATCGAGATGTTGTGGCGTTCGTCCGCGATCAGATGGGCGGCGGTGCGGGATTTGGAATCGTCCGCTTTGTCGAAATAGACGATCGAGCCACGCCCCTCGAAGCTAGTAAAAGCGGGGATGACCCATCGGTTGTCCGTCAGATGGTAGATGGCGCATTCGAACGCGTCACTCTCCTCAAGGATGTCCGGGATCGCATTTTGAAGGCCGTTGGCGAGCCAATCCATTTGCTTGTCGAGCGGCTTGTCCTTTTGCTTGGCAAAGCTCTGCGCGCTCACGACAGCCCGGTTGAAATAGGTGGCGATCTGTCCCTGGAGCGGCTTTGGCACGGCGACCTTTCGCTTGCCGGCAGCCCCCTTTTGTAATTTCAGGTCGCTTGGGCCCGTACCCAGGACCGGAATGACGGTGTATTCGAAGGTCTTTCCCTGGTCGTCGGTATTGATGCCGCCATCCCACCAGTTAAACTTCTGGATCGGCGCCCGGTCGCTTCCCTTCGGGCGGGCGTCATCCGCAAGCGGCACAAAATCGAGCTTGTTGAACAAGAACTGCGGTTTTCCGTCGCGCCCGTAACCCGGGTTGCGCTCGATGGCGAAGCCCAGGAAATCCGGATGGTCGACGCCGTCCTCCCAATTGAACGTCAAAAGCACGCAGCCTGGACTCGCATAGGCTTTGACCGTCACTGGAGTGACCATGACCGCTTCCCCCGCTCGGCGAGACATCATGCACGAATTGACCGCTCGCGCAATACGTGCAGGAAGGTGTATAACGCGCGTCCGGACGCCTCGCACCTTTATATTCTTGTCATGTTTCTCCGGAGTATTGCGATGCCTGCCACCGTGCCCCACCAGCTCTACACCGCCGAAGATTTGTTGGGAGGCTTTAACCCATGGGACCCGATGGGCTTCACGCTGTCGCGAGACTTCGCGATCTATCGCGAGTTCGCCAGCGATGGGGGCCCGTTGCCGGCATCGCTCGCCATCCGCGCGGCGCAGGCCGCGCATGACGCCGCGATCGCCGATGCGCTGCGGGTCTTTCTGAAGACGGTTCAACGGCCGCTCGTGGGAGTCATGGGTGGCCACAGCCTGCCGCGCAATCACAAGGCCTATGTAACCATCGCCCATCTCGCGCGCGATCTCGCCCGGGAGCATTTTCTGCTTGTCACGGGCGGCGGGCCGGGCGTGATGGAGGCCGCGCATCTCGGGGTAGCGTTTTCTTCGTTCGACAGTGTTGGACCGCTCGACGAAGCAATTGGGCTCATAAGCGCCGCGCCAAAAGCCCCCTTCCTCGACGATCTTTTTAAAGATGATTGGACGATCAAGAAAGAGAAGCTCGGGGCGATCGATGAAGCGCGCAACTGGTTGAAGACGGCCCTTGAGGTCCGCGCTAAGGCGCCTTCAATCCTGCCCGTTAGTTTGGCGATCCCGACATGGCTCTATGGCGCGGAGCCAACGATGCCGTTCGCGACGCACTACGCGAAATATTTCCAGAACAGCTTGCGAGAGGAAGCGCTCGTCAACAATTCGCGAGCGGGCATCATTTACGGCCGCGGCGGCGGCGGGACGATGCGGGAAATTTATCAGGATGTGGAGCGCAACTACTACGCCAAGACCCTCGACGAAGTGACGCCGATGATTTTCTTTGATGGTGACAAGTATTGGGAGACGGACCCTGTACTTGGGGAAACGCAGGCGACGACGCCAGGGATCAATGTTCACCCCACGATCCGCCCGATCCTGGCCTTCGGTCTCGTATCGGACAAGCGGCCGAAGGGCGACGTGGAGGCTTGCCTGGACGAAAAATTGCTCTTCACCACGGATCACACGTCGATTATCCAGGTACTGCGCAGACATGAAAAGACGTCCCAGCGCAACCTGACCTTTGCGCTCGCAGCCGAACCCTTGAAGATCGGGACGCTCAGGATGAACCGCAGGTAGGCTCTCCTTTTGACAGCGGGATGGGGTGCGGTTCAGCCGTTGTGAAAAGAAACAAATCCAGGAGCGGCCGAGGCAGGCCGCTCTAACGGTTTTTCACACGGTCTATGAGGCCCGCTAAAAAGCGGCTTCGCTAAGCTGTGCCTTTTCGAGGATGCCCAATCGCGATCCCCCGTTCAGTAAGCGGCGCAAGCGCGTATAGGCAGCGGCTGAGCCGATCAACCAGCGACGCCCGTTCGCCCACGTTCGCCAATGCTTATTTGACGGATATCCTCTCCTTGCTCACGAATTTGATCTTCCATTTCTAATCGCCCGATTTCCCGTGACCGGTAAAGGTCACGGCAGCGGTAAAAATGCTCCCCAACGTCATTCCGAATTCGCGTTCGAAAGCCAGAACTAACATTGCACGCCACTATGTCGAGCAACTCCTCGTAACAGCATCGTGCAGCCAAGTATTTCCCTCGCTGGCATTAAGCATTGCGAGATTGACCAGTCGCCTGCAAAGACCTACTGGTCGCCCGCCTACTTGTTCGGTAACTGCAACTGCGCGCCGGGCATAATCTAAACCTACATCAAAAGTCTTTTGCGCGCAGCGCAGGAGAGCTAGACCGTCATATGCGAGAGCAAGAAGCAGACTGTTGTCAGGTGCCTCGTCATTGGCGAGCGCAAGAGCTTTATTCAGAAGGACCTCCGCCTCGTCCAACTGGACGCAACAAAGTTCTGACCACGCTAGCGCGCTGAGGCAGTTTCATAGAACCGCTCCGGACGTCGATTGTTCGCTTTCATAGAATTCAAGCGCCTGGCGCAAAACAAGGCGAGCTTCTTCATGCTCTCCCTTGTTGGTGAGCATGCTGCCCACCTGGAGAAAGCTTGACGCAATATTGTGGTCAATCTTTCCTGACGCCGCAAAATGAATTTTGATCAACTCGCGACAAATCGCTTCAGCCTCGCCGAAGTGCCCTTCGTCGGCCAGCCTGTCGGCGTATTCTTTGAACGGGTCCATCTGAAGTGGATCATTAGGCGCAAGGAGTGCCTCACAGCCGGCAGTGATTTGCTCCAACATGATCAAGGATGAATTGAGGTCTCCTAACTGATGCAAGTATGCTGCGACGGCGGTGGCAACAGCCAACCAAACGTCGGTTCGCTCGGGCGGATTCTCGTCATCGTTCCAACGGGCAATGACATGAGGGTTAGCTGCCCACAATAGTAACCGGCATCCTTTTGCCGAGCTATGAACAATGGAAGCTGAAGATGCAAAGCGTGGACCACACGACGATTTGTTTCCGTGGCTTCGCCTCTTTGTCTCGCGATTGCACGACCGACTGCCTGAACAAGCCGATGCACCACAAACGCTTCGTGCCGTCGTCGAAAATATCTGCCTTAAGTAGCGAGAACGTCAGGAGCAACGAAAGAGCGGTGTCCGCTACGACTTTCGAGCGGTCGTCCAAGAATTGCTGCACCAACGAGATAGGTAGCCGTTCCGGCGCACAAAAGCTTAGGGCGAAGAGAAGTCGTCGGGCCTCTTCACCGTCTGGGATGGCGGCGATAGCCATTTCGATCGTCAGATAGACGTTCCGTCTATATCGTGCGCCAGGCGGTACTCTGAATCTTCGACCGAAATTCCCGGACGTAATCCGCGAATTCCACTCGGCTCTGCCTGCAGGTCGATGCGGCATGACTGAGCGCCAAGGGTAGATAAACCTCGCGCAGAGTGATGCGAAGGCAAGATTGACCGACGCCGTGGAAGAATGCCTGTTCAGCCAGCGCGTGCACCACGGCGCGCAAGGCAGCGGCGGAGTGCTGGGCAAAAGCATTGCGAAGTGCTGCCGTTTGGTAGGCGGTGAGTTCCGCCACCAGGCTTTCCGGGATAGCTGCGGGGCCTTCGCTCTTCGCCTTAGCCGTTGAGCGCGTGGGCTTGGTGTCGTCCTGAAGCTTCAGGAATCCGCGCTGGATCGATAGCTCCCCCTCCTCCCCGATGGAGAGGGTCTCTTCGCGCCGCTCGCGCCCGCGCGGGAGCTTGCGGCCAATGGGGCTAAGCAACGAGGCGCGTTACCGCTTCGGGAGCATCGATGAACGCATAGGGGTTGAAGAATTGTCGGCGCCACAGGAAATTGCGGTCGACCTCGCTAAGCGAGGCCTCGTCGCATACGTGAGCCCAGCGTTCCTTGATGGCCTTGATTTGACCGGTCACGATAGCGACCGCTTCTCCCTCATTAAGAAGGAACAGGGAGGCAGCTTTCAAGCAGAGCGCGATTTGGCTCGCGCGCTCCTGTCCTATGATCAACATGGCCTGCGAGGCTTCGCCGCCCGTCCTGTTCTGCGGACAGATATCGTAAGCGGGCGTAAGCGCGAGCTCTTTGCCGTTCCAGAAAGCCGCGTGGTTTCGCGCGTGATCGTCGGTGTTGCCGGACAGGATGTTGAAGACAAGCCTGCCAAAGAGCTCCTTCAAAGTTTCTTTAGGCGATGTGAAGCGATGACGAATGACCGTCGCAAGCTGCTCGTAACTCGCATAGCGGGCCATCATTTCGTCTAGCTCAAGCAGCGTGAGCGCCGACACCATGGACTTGCGGCGCCAGCCTTCCTCGGCTTTTTCGCGGTCAAAGCGCTCGATGAGCAGCACGTCCTTTCCAGCCGCGCGTTTGAGGGTCACGGGCGCGACGGTGAGACCGATGATGGAGGCGAGGCGCATGGCTACGAATTCGGCTTTCACCACGCCGAAAAGGTCATTCTGCGACGAGAACTTCGCCACGAATTTCTTGTCGCCGGACGTGATCATGGCCTTTGGCCGCGCGCCGCCGATCGAACTGCCGTGAAGAAGTGCCAGGTCGAGTTCGGCCGTCAGCGGCACCCCGTTTTCAACCAGCGTTGCCGCGTTCAGGAGTTCAGCAAGCGACACTTCCGCGCTTTCGCGCGGTACATAAATCGACGCAGATGCTTGGAAATCGAGCGCACCGATTCGGTCCGAGCCGGACTCAAGAAGGTAGGTGAGCTCGTCAAGGCTGCCGGGGTCAACATCCTTTCCGCCTCCCCCAAACCTGCGATTCATGATGATGCGGCGGCCCCAGGCATCGGGTGCCGCGTCGCGAATGCAGTTGGGCATGTTGAGCCCATTGAGCAGCGGAAGCACGCCGCTCTTGAGCGGCAATTCCGGCTCATAAAGAGAGATCGCATTGTTCCGTCGAAGATAGCTCTGCCCATAATTGTAGACGAGTTGTTTTCCGCTCGCGGACAAGAGCCCCGCGACGACGGGTTGCGTGCTCTCCGGCAGCCAAACCCATACATAGGCTTGGGTATGTTTTTGCTCAGAAGTCATCATCGGGCTCGGTGCGGTGGCTGCGGATTGCCTTGGGAAGCAAGGCCATTATTTGATTGTGAGTTTCTACGTCGCGCGACATGGTCGTCTGGCCGGCGTCGAACAGGCGCACGCCGACAATCGCCGCAGCCTCGAACACGGCACCAATGGCGCAACCGGTATCGCCCGCCTCAATGCGCTGTATCAGGCCGCGCGAAACCCCTGCCCGTTCCGCCAAGGCCGCCACCGTCATGTGGCGATCAATGCGCCCTCGGCGGATGAGCTGCCCCAGCCGGATCGCGGCATCGGCGGCATAAGGTGAAACAGGACGGTTGGTCTTGGGCACGATTGATCCATAAATAGGCCGTAAGAAGCCTCAAGGTCTATTTATAGACCAGCATGGAACCCTTTGTCAAGGAAATGATTTATAAATAGATCATTTAAGCCGTTTTGATCCATTTATAGATCATCGAGTTTGACGGTTTCGACATCCCGGTGGAAAGGAGCCGGGAGTGTCGTCGAGCCGGAACTGCGGTTTGCCCATCCATGCGCGATGCGAGCGAAATGGCGAACCAAGCGTCCCTGCTTAATATATCGCTGGTGTACCGCCCGGTCGCCATCGAGCGCCGGTGAAGACTTCGCTCGTCATCCACGTTCCTGAAGTGCGTCAGGGGATTCCGAAGGGAGACGAGCTTCTTCAGCTCGGTCACGCACTCGTTGTTCAAAATACCGGCGGCCTTGCAACGCCTCAGCGTTTCGTCAAAATGAATACGCGTGGGGAGTTCGTCCAATAACCCGCCATGCAGGAACGCGGCTAGAAGATTTTCAATGAGATTCTGGCACAGTCGCGAACACACGTCGCCATGCGGTCGCGATCGAGGAAGTCCAGGACAAGCTTCTCAGCGGCAGCCGTGCCCACAAGTGCCTCTTCCATCGCGGCCCGGCGGTCGTTCAGGGCGATGTCTGTCACCGACCCCTTGGAGCTGACGATGACATAAGCCCCGTCCATATCGGCTAGCTCGATAATCGAGGGGCGTAGCACCTGTGACGGCTTGGGCTTCATCTCATGGAGAATGTCGGCTCGCGCCATATCCTGTGCCTTTACCTGAAAACCGGTCTGAGGCCTGGGAATGAAGCCATTGACGGCTGATCCGGCCGGCGCCGCCATCCGGACATCCAAGCCGCCGTCCTTGGCAGTCTGATTTCCGCCATAAGTCACCGCGGAGACTGAGAGGCCTCCTCGGCGTAGCTCGGCTCCACACAGGCGGCCCACGAGTGTGCGCAGGTCCGTGTCGTTCAAAGCCGCAATATCGTCGCCTGTGATCTCAAACATGGTCCAAAGCTAGGAAGCCGCGCAGGGAAGGTCAAATAGCGAGTAAAGTGCTGTCGTAGTCCACACCCAATTTCTGAAATGACGCCTGGCAGTTCGCCAAACAACGGCTTACTTCCCCTTCGATTTGAGGTTCAGGTTCACGCGGCTGCACGAGCAGCGCACGGAATCCGGATGGCCGCGTGGCGTAATATATAGCCAGGACTCGCATCCATCGCACCGGAAGCAACCGAGGAGTTCACGAAAGGCAGCAATCACCGGTTCAAAATCCTTGCGCCCGAAGTTGGCCCACTCGTTGTAGTGAACCGCCTTGTTCACGGCCCATTGTTCGACATTGACGGCGCCGTTGCACGTCGAAAGCAACTTCTTCCGCTCAAGCGCGGCATCCTTCTCAGCACTGTTTCCCCATGACTGAGCCGCATCGGCCGCCTTGCCGCACAGTTCGCGCAGCCGCACCAGAACGCTCGGCAGGAGTTCACCCAGTTCGTAATTTCCATCTGATTTGAAAATCGGGCTTGCCCCAAGATTATCCGCCAAACGCCGCGCGACATACTCCAGGTGCCGGCGAAGCGTCCCTGCCGCCTCAGGCACTTTGTTCTTCGCAAGAGCCGCCGCGATATCGTCCCATACTTCCGCATTGGACTCGACGAGGGGCCCCGTTTCCACAGTCCATCCGTGAAACGAGAGCGATGTCTTGCCCGTCACCAGCCCAGCCGAGCGCATCTGCTCCGCCCACAAGCGGTCATGCGTCGTGATGACGAACTGCGTGTTCGGGAAATGCGTCTTGAGCAGCTTGCAGAACTGATACCGATGACCTGAGTCAACGGACATCACGACGTCGTCGAGGAGGGCGAGCGTGAATTTATCTCCTGAGAGGCGCTTCATCAAAGCAAGGTAGAGGCAAACGCCCATGCCGTCCTGATGCCCCTCACTGTGAAAGGCCGCAGGCGGGAAGAGGCCCCGTTCGTAGAAGTTCACCGAGAAATCCAGCTTGCCAGCGGTCGGCGACAATTTGGCTGTAAATTTCTCTTCATCGCCCTCGTTGATCAGCCGATAGAAGGTGCTGAAATCTTCCTGCACATCCTGATAGAGCGCATCGAGCTCCGCTTCCATCACGGTGCAGTAAGCATCATAAGCCACCTTCGCAGCTTGGCTTGCCGTCTCGGCGCGCTGCTTCCGTCGCATTGCCTCGCGATAATCATCGAGCCGAAGCTGTGCGGCCGAGAGAAACGTCTGTGCATCCACGGTTGCCGTTTGATCCGGCTTGGACTCCACGGTGGCCACCAGCGATGCAAGGACGTCGGCGAAGTCCTTCGGAGGTGCGGCCCAGCCAGATGTCAGACGCGGCTTCAGGCCGATGATACTCTCCATTTTACCGAGGTCAGCCCGCAGCCCTTCTAGTTCCTTACCCCATCCCTCAATCGCCGATCGCGAAGCAGCATGATTCTGGCCAACCGCGACACGGTAGCCCGCCACGAGCAGCTCCCGTAGCTTGGCGCACTCGCGGGAAAGATCGCCCGCGGACGAGAGCATCGCTGCCTGCAACGTCGCAGCTTCTTGCGACTTTGCGAGTTTCGCGGCCAGGTGGCTCCGCAGATGATCTTCGTCAGCCCAGGGGTGATCGCAAAGCGGGCAGAGCGGACCGTCGACAAGGTCAAGCCCGCGCTCGACCAAGGCACGATGATGAAGGGCACTGAGCAGCGATGGATCAGATTCAAGCCGTGAAATAGCCGCGAGGATGGCATCCGCCGCAGGCGCCCCGGCTTTGGGAAGTTCTGAAATACCGTCGGACAGCGCGTTGAGGTCCCTAAGCACAGCCTGCTTGTTGAAGTCTGCACCCTTGCCAGGCTCTGGCAACCGCTGATCCAGCTTCGTGTCCGCAGCAAGCTTGGCAATCTCAGGCAGATTCAGTGTTTTGCGCCGGGCATTGACCGAGGCAAGGATTTCTTCGGGCCTGAATTCGCCAATATTGAGATGCCGCGCAAGCGTGTCGCGGCTCGACAAGGCCTGGCCCCCAGCGGCCTTCAGCGCGGTCTGCAGCCGATTATGGGCCGTATTCAGGGCACCGCGAGTTTGCCCCACCGCATCTAGCTTGAGAATTGTCTGGATCTCGTCCGACCGCTTCGCTGGTTCCACCAAAATGAGCCGCAGGATCTCACGGCGAGACAGCGTGATCTCGGGATGCGAGGCGATCTCATCGAATGCCGCCTTGATGGCAGAATCCTTTGGAGTGATTACAGGCTTCTTGGGTGCCGACACCTTGCGCGTGATGGATGCGGCCTTCTTCAGGGACGGAAAATACACCTCCAGCTTAACAAAGGCAGCATCGGGAAACTTCACCTTGTCGACGTGGGGTCCATGCTCGCTGACGGAAAGGTCCTTTGTACCGGGCCCCGTCAACCGGCCAATTTGCCCGGTCAAGGCAAATTCAATGGCGTCGATGACGCCGCTTTTGCCCGACCCGTTAGGTCCCGAAATCGCGAACGTTGCCTGGTCAAGCCGGATATCCAGCTTGCGGATACCCCGGACTTCTTCGATATGAGCCGCGACAATTTTGATCATGCGACCTCACCCTCGTCGGCCGAGAACAACTGGATGAGATCGTCCGGACGCAGTTTCCCGTCGGCGATCAGCAGGCTGTGAAGCGCTTTGGTTTTTTCTGCGCTCAATGACTTCTTGTCGGCCAGCTCCGCAATGAGCTCCTCGACGATCTTCTCGTGAATGGTCGACATGGTGCCGTTTAACCGCTTAAGGGACGTTGCTTGTTACGTGACTTCAGGATTCGTTGTTGACGACAAGATATCCCACATCCTCTCAAAGCGAAGGTCGCGGAATTCCTTATATGACGCATTGTCGAACGCGAGTTTCGCGGGGTCCCTAGCATACTCGGGCAAGAGAAGATGTTTGGTGATGTCCATCCCTCCCGCTTTCATACGGGCGAAATACTCGGCAGGCAGCTCAGACCGTTTTCGGATGTTGTCAGTCGCCCCCATAAATCTTAGATTGCCCAGATGATTGATATCCGCGCTTAAGAAACCCAGTTTCGATCGCAGCATGCTCTGCGGATAAATATGATCGACATGAGGATCGTTGCCCTTGAAGTTTACATCTAAAGGAGACGCACCCATCTGGTCGACGTAGACCTGGTTCAGAAGGATGAAGCGCAACCGCGTTTCATTCATATGCGCGCGCGTCAGTTCTGTCGCCGAGCCGCGCTTCTTAAAATAGTCCTTGATCTCCGTCATCGGGAATCCGCCGGGGTTCGGCTTGCCAACGATCGTGTGGAGCGCGTTCACGACGGTGTCCGTGCCTTGAGAGTACCAGCCGAACAACTGCGCCTTGTAGTGATAGGCCTTCAGGAGCGTGCGGGTCGGCTCGTTGGGTTTGGGGTTATGATAGAGGAAGTCGAACAGGGGGATGAAGCTGTTATAGCTTCGTATGACCTTGTCAGCATAAATCTTCAGGTCGTTCTTGAGGAAATCCCGCAATTCCTGGAAGGCCTGCTCCGCCCTTGCCCAATTCGTATTGATGGCGGACATCAACCCATGGCCATCCGGACCCGTGAATTTTTCGGGGGATGCTTCCGCGCCCCGGCCGTGAGCCACGAGCAGGCACTTCAATGGGAAAGTCTTGTCGAATTGCAGATTCGTGCCATTCAACATCTCGGTTGTCTGTTCGATTACCTCTTCGACGTCGGACCACGCCTCCTTCATGGCTGCGAACATGAGGTCAGACGCATCCAGGTTAGTGCCGCCCGAATTCACCCGGACAAAGATGTCGAGAATCCTGTCATACGGATATTCGTTCGCGACGCCATCGAGCTCCTGAATCCAGAAGTGCTTTTCCTCCCGGAGCAGCGATAGCAACTGGCCGGAATTCCGACGCACACGTTTCTCTCGCTCCTTGGCTTGCGGAGGCGCCTCCCGCTTGTCTAGCGGGTCGTGGGATTCAGATTGTCCATGGAGGAATTGATGCGGTCGGCTACTTCCTCGGAATTTCGTTGTCCATCGCGGCTTGGCGCGTCGGCGATGCGGTACCAGGGAAACTGGAGCGGCTCCGCCGAAAAACTGAACGCGGTGCAGCAATCCCCGGTCATCCGGGACGATCCCGCTCGTGATATCGAAATACGCTTCTGCCCTGCGATTATCGGCGGAAGTGATTGGGCCGCAAAAAAGCGCGTAGAGCGTCTGGAGGCGCTGCTGCCCGTCGAGCACAAAGACCTTCTCTACGTCCTTCTTGCTTTTGCCCGGATCGTAGAAATCGCTGAGGTCCGCATCCCATTCGACGCGCTCCATGAATTTGCGCGCCTTGATCTCGTCCTTGGTACGCCAAAATATAAATGTCTGGATCGGGTAATTGCGCATCAGGCTATCGAACAGCCGCAGCATCTGATCCTCTTCCCAAACAAAAGGGCGCTGGATGTGCGGCAAGAAAATGCTGCGGTTGAGTTCCTCAATTAACCTAAACAATGAACTCGGCTTATAGCTCACCTGCCCGGTCCAAGGCAAGCGCACGTCTCTGCTTAGACCCAAACATCAAAGTAACTGTCGCTGATCCGCGCCGGCTCCGAGCTAGCGGTTCTCTATTAAATGGTAAATGCGAACAGGCTGGCGCACAGGAGGACAAATCCTGCTCCTGTCAGGCCCAGGAAGCTTCCCGAGATGAGATCATGTTCGCGCATGAGCGCCTCGGCTGTCTGCCAGCGTCGAATCGGAGCAAGTGTGTTGCGGCTGTTGTTAGTCCGTTTGCGCGCAGAATTTCGGCTATTGCGCTTTGAAAATGCATTTTTCGGGCACAGCTTGAGACAACTGAGCCGTGTGGCAGCAGCAGGCCTCGTTTAAGGCTTGGCATACCATTTAAGATGCTTGGACGTTGGCCGTACAAGATGCTCCATGACCTCCGCCAGTGAGATTTGAGCGGCTTCATAATTGCGATAAGAGTTGGGGAGTATCCTTTCGACATGCGTGGGTCTCTGATTGTCCTTGCCATCGTTGCAATTATCTTCGCCATGCGCGGGCACCAGCGTGAGAGTTTCGCGTTGCGTCCGACGGAAGCCATGCCGCCTGTCAACGTACCTTAAGGCTTGGCAGGAGCAGGGAATGCGTTGGCAAGATGCTGATCATTTGGGGCGTTTATCTCGTCAGTCAGATTCGAAGAACGATCCGTCGGCGACGGTCGAGGGCAGAGCACGGTGAGCAGCGCTATAGGAAGCGTTGATACAGCCCTGCCCGCGGAAACGCTGCGCGAGCTCAGCAAACACGGAATGCCCGAGCTGTCCCCACCCGAGCGCAGTCGACGTGCTGCCCGCCAGGATGGCGATGCAGACGGGAAGTAGAATTCTAAGCGTTGTCAGGGCAACCTTCAAAAACCGCATCGCATGTCAAACAGATGAGAGGTTCCATAGCATGTGGGACGATTCTCTGATAGACCTTCAGGCCTATTTCATGGGGCAGCTATGCGGATGCAATAGACTGTGCACCGTTGCCCGTGGTCGAGCCGCTTCCTATGGTGAGGCACGCATCGCTGCTTGGGCCAATGACACCCATGCGCTCGGGATAAAGGCCTATCAGCTTCTGCCGCTAGGTGCGCCGGAGCAGAACGACGCCGTTCATCCCATCGAGCTCGGAGGCGATTGCGCTGCGGCCATCAAATCCGACCTCGATGGCCAGCTGGCCAAGGGAGCTGCACGCCTGAAGGCCATCCTGGAGGATGCACTTGGAGCGCCCTAAATCTGGTCGCCTCGTCACGCTCTTTCTTGCGCAATTTGCTTCTCGCCCTTCGAGGCCAGCCCCGTATTCGGGGCAGCTAAAGAAGGCGTTCACGCAGTACGATGTGTGGCGGAGTTCGGTCGGGTCAGCGCTTACAGCCCCGTTAACCGATGGCCGAATTAAACGAAAGCCGCTGCATATTTAGGTACAGCTGGATGGCATCTTTTGCAGCGCCGTTTATTCCGAAGCGAGCTCCTGGTAGCGGGTAGGCAAGGCCAAATCGCAGAAAATCTGCGTGCCATCATCGGCAAAAGCAGGATTTCAGCTCGAGGTGGCCTCATCCAAAGCGGTTTCTGCTCTCTAGCCGGTTAGAATTTTGCGGATAACGCGAAGCTATCTGGCACTCAAAGCCATGCTAGCTGGAGAGGAGCGACTGGATGGACGGCGCCGCATGGCCTCAGGTGAGAGAGGATCTTGCATCCACGCGCAAGAGCGCCGCAGCGTTTCTCGACAATCTCGAAGGTGCCTCTCGATCGATGGGCCCAAGAGAGTGGGCCACGAGGTGGATTAGCATCAGCGCTGCCCATGAGTCTTTAGGTGATACGAATAGAACCTTGGGATACCGGAACGAAGCGGCCAGTGCCTGGCTGTGCGCGTTAACTACCTGGGAAGTGGCCAAGCGGCTGCTAAATCTGGACAGTTCAGATGATGAAGAGGTTGCGGCCCGGATAGACGCCACGGTCTGGAAGTTTCATTCGCTGGAGCAGAAGATCCAGCATGTCAAAATCGAATGCTACGATCATTACGAAATTGCCGCACTCTACTTGTCCGGCCGAAGCGCGAATACGCCAGCCGTTATTTGCATCAGCGGCGACGGCGAGACCGCTACGATGCTGCTTGGAAGGCTATTGCCGGTCGTGGTTGACCGGGGCATATCCGTTCTGGTGGTGACACACGACGAGGTCTCGAGGCGCCAACGAGGTGAATCGGACATGTTATTGTCCGCCTGTCTGGATTATTTGTCAGCCCGGTCTGACGTTGATGCGAGGCGCATTGGCGTGTACGGAGACGGGATCTCCGCGGCTCTCGCTACTGACTTCGCGGCATCTGATCGTCGGGTTGCTGCAGCGGTCTGCGATGGCGGCCTCTGGAATTGGGCTCGCATGACGGCTTCTATCAATTGGCTTGCGACGGCTGCAAAAGAGCCAAATGAGAAGATGATGTCAGCGTATCGATCGCGATGTCTGCGCCAATTGAAGTGTCCCGCGCTTGTGGTAGCGGGCGGACGCGGTATTGTCAGTTTATCAGAAGCGATCGAATTGGAACGTGACGTCGAGGGGACAGGTCCGGTCGATCTGCAGTTGCCGATACCGCGCCTAGCGAGGGCTCCTGTCGCTCAGGTCGAGAATTTCGTAACTTCTGATGATCGCATCTTCAGTTGGCTGATCGATAAGCTGCAATCGCATCCGGCGCTTTAGCGCGGCAACTGTTATTCGCAAGTCCAGCAGCAAAGAGACTGCCTTCCGCACAGCCGTCTCGGCAGGCCCCCATTGCCGGCCGCCGCTGAATACCGGGGCCCGATGGAGCGTATCAATGGAAATGCGGCGCTCGGCGACGGAGTCGGGCTTTAGGCACGCAGGATAAGTATAAGCCTATAAGATACCGATGCGCAGTTTCTGCGATGCTAATCGGCCATTTTTAGCGAACAGGGCCAGTCGTTCGTTGAGATAGCAAAGCGTCTCCTCATCGAAGCCGTCTAGCATCGCGGAATTGAGCGCGTCTCGCTTGACTGAAAGTTTTCGGAGTGTCGTACGAGCCTTGTGCGTCAGCCTGACACGCAGGTATCGTGCGTGATCGGCTGACGGTTGCCCTGACAACAGCTCCATTCTTTTCAGCTGATTGGCCTGGTGGGTCACGTAGGCGGGGTGAATTCGCAGCTTGTTGGCAACAGATGTTGCGCAGACGCCTGATCCGTCATCGAGTTCATCGACGGCCATCAACATCAACCACTGAGATTGAGTGACGCCCAACAGCTCAGCCCAACTCTCATGAATCGCCTCGAGCTGTGATTGCACCTCGACAACGTTCCAGATGAGCCCATTCAGGGCTCGTTCGAGTTGTTCTTTCACTTGCATGTCGCGTCTTCCAGCAATCCACATGTCGTCCATACTGCTGATGTCCAATGGACGGATAGGTATCTATCCCGCTTAGGAGCATCAAAAAAGGGGCTCACGTGCACAGTGACTATCAAAATGAAATGAGGCTTACAATGACGCCGCGCGGGCATGATGCCGCGGCTCAGCAGCTTGACTTCAACGACGTGTCACATTGCGTCCATCATCTGAGTTCTCCACGCTGGCGACGGACCCGAAATAGTCTCTCCTATGCAATTCAACGACAGCCAAGATCGTCAAATCAGTTCACCGACACCGATCATCAATCTGCAAGCGCATCATCATTTTGGCAGCCTCGCCCGCGGCGGGCCGTACAGCGCGCGGCGATACCCAACGAGATTTGAAGAAGTGGGTAGCCGCGTGTAACAGCTTATCCGGCCGCCTACTAATAGGCAGGACCAATTCATGCAACACTTGCATGACTCGAAGAAAGACTAGACCCTGTCCTTTTGGATCTCCGGCCCCAGCGAGAGTCAATTGTTGAAGTCGAGATGTCGCTCGCCAGAATAGTCGGTATAGGTGGACCCTCCAGAACGAGTTAACGAGGAGAGTGGCGATCAAGGCCAAAAAATGCAGCCGGCCGACGCAGCATTGGCGAGGAAAGCAGATCAAGTGCGGAACATCCGGGGTCCCGCCCCTCTGAGAAAGGGCGAGCCAGCTCCAGAGAAGGAGCTGCGCTGCCGAAGGGCAGCTAATATGCAACGCTTATTGCCTGCTGCCTTGGGTGCCAGCGGCCTCCCGAGTTTGCATAGTATGCATACGACCAGTAACCTGGGCAGGCGCACGCGTCTGCGGGCCGGCGGTGACGCTCGGGTGGCTGCTTTGGCTGTCCGGTCGCCTTCCAATCCCACGGGAGTAAGTCGGCGACACTGTTACAAGGTTCTGGGAGCTCGGCCAGCGGGTCAGCGCGCTTGCGGACCAACGTCGTTCATCTCGCCGGTCTCTATTAGAGTACGGGATGGCACGATTGCTGCCTGCATCTGAGCCGGCGAAGGTCCACGTTCGTCTCCCAACGTCCACGCCGCGTAAGGCTCGGCAGCGTTGACCGAGTATGCGGCACCGATACGGTTGTAATATTCAGCTACTGTTTCCCGCGTTACGCTCGATTCCTACGTCAGAGCCGCGTTTTCGACGAATTTCACCACCGCGCATGTGCAAAGCTGCGGCGTAGTCGATCGGTAAGGCCGTGCATCTCGCAGCCGCTGCCTGCTCTTGGAGGCAAAGGTGTACATCCCTGCTCTCAAACGTCTGCGTGGTCCTCGGCGCAAAGCGCGTAGCGAATTGGCTGGCCGATATACCAGAAGTAGGAAGATGTGGGAACGGATGGCGCCCGATCAGGAATGACTTCCTTATGGACTCTGCATCCCGGTCTCACTTTCGATGAGACCGTCGCGCTATTTGCAGCAGCCGCTCTGGAACGGACCGGATCAAACGCCCGGTAGTTATACTTCCCAGATCTTTGTAGCAGGCGATGGATTGGGTCGTCGGGTCCCGCGACCTTTGCACGGAACATCAGATTAAATGCAGGCGAGCGAGCTTGGCTTCTGCTTGAATGCGTTCATCTCGAGACGAGCTTGAAAGTGGACTCCCGATGGTGCCCTATTGTCTAAGCTAGTAATACAAGACGGAAACGGCGCCACTGAGACCCAGCAAGTGGCCCGGCGATTCACATGGGAAATTAGATCCATTAGTGTATGTCTGGAGGACATTCGCGACTTCCGGGCGAATGCACTTGGAATCACCGGGCCTCAATTGATGATCTTGATGGCACTGACGGATTTGAATAAAGGAAAGGGCGTTCCGGGCAACGTAGTTGCTAAATTAATGAAAGTTGATCCGTCGTTCATAACGATACAATCGAAGGTATTGGAAACGAAGGGGTTCCTCCGTCGCAAGCCCTGTGCCAGGGACGCGCGCGTCATGCAGTTGGTGTTGACGGATAAGGCTTGCAAGCGTCTCGCTAGCATCGCGGCACAAGAAGAAGAGCTCGATCAGTTTGCGTTCGGCGACCTGGGACTTCAGGAACTGGCTAAATTGGCCGGCAGTCTTTCCGTACTCAGGCATCGGCTGGAGGGAGCTCGCTTGAGACTTGAGATGGAGCTATTAGGGCGAAGACGTACAAATCACCGGAAATGGCGCACGGTCCTACGCGTCTAATACCCGTCAGTGATGAAGTCACTTGGATTGCACAGTCTCGCCCGGACCTAGCGCCACATCGTCGGCTTCGAGCGAAGCGCGTCAAGCGCGACCTGCCTGAGGCCCTCCGCCGTAGTCTCGCCGTTGGTCGCGGCTTCAATCAACTTAGAGGCGACATGTGCGCGAAGGCCAATCTCACTGAGGGAGACCTCCTGGCAGACCTCATCGAGTACGGCGCGGAGAAGGATACTCGTCGTTGGGTCCAACACGGGCGACTCCGAAAACGTGAAGGAAAATGACGGTACCAGCAAGCACACACCGTAAATTTGGTCTTCGTCTGAAAATAGCGCAATATACACTCTGCTCCGGATGCCCACCAGGTTCTGATGGTACGAACGGACGACATTGCAAGTCATGGCGAGAACGGGCTCGGCAGTCCAACGGAATTCGGCGCAGAATCGGAATTTATTGACGATTTTCATCGCAGGGGGGTGCAAGAGGTTGATCAGCACGTTCGCAACATGCTTGATATGGTCCCCATCTGCTAAGCAGGCGCGTCCGAGCGGGGATGGTCCGGAGCTCGCCGCACGCAGACAATGAATTCGATGTCCGAGCCATTTTCCTATTATGAGATTTCGCTCGGTCGCCGCGGCCGCAGTTGGTCATGGTCGCTCTCGACGGATGAAGGCATGCTGATCATGGCAGGTTCGAAACGCAGCCGGGCGGCCGCCCGGTATGAGGCCAATAGGGCTTTGTTTTTGCTGCTGAGTGCGCCACCCGGCCCGCGTTATCCAGCTTCCCCGCCGCGAGCTGGCGAGCGGCCATCCGTGCGGCGTTAGCTGCCGCGGTGTCGGCCTGAAATCAACCGTGTGTTTGACCAAACATATTCGGAGAATGTGATGACGAAGACCGGACCGAACCAACTATCCCAAGCTGGCATCATTGCACCAAAGAAACCTCGCACGAAAAAAACAAAAAAGCTGACCGCGACGATGAAGCGTCGTGCACTCAAGCTGCAAAAGGCCGAACGAGCAGCAACATCATCGCAATAAGGGCGCCCTGCGATCAGCACGCGCGCGCTGGAGCGCCGCCTGGCCCCCTGGCTGCGACGGACGTGGCTCGCCTATCAGCGCAGGGTCACCTGGCAAGGCTCTTAGTGTCGAGCAAGATGTTGTCGATCAACCGAGTTGAGCCAATATACCCTGCTACGCAGATCGCAGCGGGACGCGACAGCTCGCCCATGGCTGGCGTGATTGTTTCTGCGTCGACGATCTCCAGGTATTGGAGCTCGTCGACCTCTTCCATGGTCTGATGGGCGATTGACAGCAGCCGGGCGGGATCGAGCTCTCCCTCCTGGAAGGCGGCTTGCGCTGCGAACAGGCCTCGGCTGATAGAAAGGGCGCGGTCACGTTCAAGAGCGCTGAGATAGCGGTTGCGGCTGCTCATTGCGAGGCCGTCCGGATCACGAACGGTCGGGACCGTGACGATCTCAATGGGCAGATTGAGATCGACGACCATCCGCCGTACCACGGCACATTGCTGGAAGTCCTTCTGTCCGAAGAACGCCAGATCGGGCTGCACCATGTTGAACAGCTTACAGACGACGGTCGCAACGCCGCGGAAATGTCCCAGCCTGAACGGTCCACAGAGAGGTTGTGCCGACGCACCCGGTTCAATGAAGGTTTCGAACCCGGACGGATAGACCTCCTCCGTCTCGGGGGCAAAGATAATATTGACGCCTGCGTCGCGGCACAGTCGTTCGTCGCGGTGAAAGTTCCGCGGATAGACGCTGAGATCTTCCTTCGGACCGAACTGAGTTGGATTGACGAAGATGCTCAGGACCGTGGTGCTGCAGCGTGTCCGACTCGCCTGCACAAGCGCAAGATGACCCTCGTGCAGGTATCCCATGGTGGGCACAAATCCGATGCTGCCATCCAGTTTGCGAGCCTCTGCGAGGGCGTCGCGCAGTTCGCGGACGGTTCTTATGGTGCGCATGATGCTAACATCCGCTTCGCTCGCCTGGCGTCCAGTTTGCCAGGACCTCCGTCAAGGATTCCGGCAAACTGTAGGATTCGTGATCGTCCGGAAATGCGCCCTCGCGGACATCGGCCGCCCAGCGTGCGAGCGCTTCCTGCATGACCTGAAATCCGTTCGAATAGGAGCGCACGAATTTCGGCCGGTGCCCTTCCGTCAATCCCACAACGTCGTGAAATACGAGCACCTGGCCCGAGCATTTGGCTCCGGCTCCGATCCCGATAGTCGGTATCTGCAAGATTTCGGTCGCACGTGCTGCAAGCTCGGCCGGAATGCCCTCGAGCACGAGCGCAAAGCATCCGGCTTGCTCGAGGCTGTGCGCGTCCTCAAGCAGTTGCAACGCAGCCTCGCTCGTGCGACCCTGCACCTTGAAGCCGCCCATGACGTTGACGCTTTGCGGCGTGAGGCCGAGGTGTCCCATCACCGGGATTTCGCATTGGACCAGCGCGCGTATCATGTCGATGCGCTTGGCGCCCCCTTCCAGCTTGACGGCATCTGCCCCCCGTTGCAGGAAGCCACCTGCGTTGCGGATAGTTTCCTGCGGGCTGACATGGAAGCTGAGAAACGGCATATCAGCCACGAGCAGGGCACGAGGTCTTGTGCGCGCGACAGCCTCCAGATGATAGTTCATCATCGGCATGCTGACCGGAAGCGTATTGTCGTAGCCCAGGCAGACATTGCCGACGCTGTCGCCCACGAGGAGGATATCGACGATGGAATCGGCAATCCGCGCTGTCACGGCATCATATGCGGTGGTCATCGTTATGCGCCGCCTTTCCTCCTTCCAATGTTGAAGGAGCGGAATCGTAACTCGCGCACTGGACGCTTGAGATATGTGGCTCATCTGCGATCCCCGGTCGTGTTCAATCCGCATTCGTTGCAGCTGGCGCTTCATAGGGGAGACGACAGAAATGGGTCAATGGTCCATTTAAGAAAGAGAAAATGTCTCTCTAAATGGCAACATCAGCAGGCCGGACGTTTTGATGATTGCGCGAGCATGGTGTGAGTACTTCTTCGCGTAACCAAATCCCGCGGCGTTCAGCACGTGGAGGGGCGCAACTGTTCCGGTGATGGACGGCTTGCGGCGCGCGGCCGGGGACATTGCAGACGAGGTTAGGCAACAGAAACACGTCTATTGCGCGCCAAAAATGTCGCGCGGGGTCTTGGGGACGTCCGAAAGTGCAGCAACGTCCCTTGGGCGCCAAGGGTTTGATCTCGGAAAAGGCGACACGGGAGTGGTCGTCAATGCAGACGGGCTCGGAGCGCCGGGTAATGCGGTCTCCGATACCTTCAAAAACACCACAGCGTTATGATGTCGACGCGAATGATCTCGCCTGGGCTTTCACGCTCATATCGGCCTTCCCGCTCAGTCAGTTCCTCGCGATCCGGTTCAATTCTAAGCGACGAGGATGGCTGACGGTGGCCGTCGACACTTCGACCTCGTCGGCGATCTGCTTGCCGGTGTAGCGATGGCGGCGCAATGCGTCGAGCCCGCACATGTGGCTGGCGGGACTTGGCGATGAATGGGGTCTGGAGGAGCGATCGCGCGACCCAGCAACACCTTCCGCGCGGAACCGCTTGACCTAGTTTTTCAATCGTCTTCGGCAAGGTGTTTCACGGGTCAGCCACCGGCTTGGGCAGCCTACTCTCCTCCGCAGCATCGCCTATCGACCTTTGGGCATCAACGGCGCATTCTTGTGGGTGTTCATCCAGTCTCTCCCCGGAACACTGAAGCTTCGGAACTCAGCTCTCTCGCCTCAGAACGGATGGGCACCTCCTGAAAGATCACAGCTACGTTGAGCCGAATTATTAGCCAAACTTGAACAGCACGCCGTAACCACCGCGCGGATAGCTCCACTCGATGTCACCGCTCTCCTCGCAGATCACGCGGCAAGTGCCGCACTCGATGCAGCCGTCCACGGCGACTTCTATCTGGTGCTTGTCGTTGGCTACATAGCAGTGAGCCGGGCAGGTTGTCAGCATGCTCACGAGCTCCGAGGATGGCGTCGTGTGTGGCCGCACCTTGATGTGAGGGCGCCCAGGATCAAGCAGGTAGCGGTTGTAGAATAGCCTGTCCTCGACACGCACGGATCGGTCGGTCGACATGGTTAGCCCTCATGAGGGTGTGAGAGAAGCGTTACCGCCAAGCGCGCGCGAGGCGAACGGCATCACCGAGCAGGCCGCTCCACGAACGGCTGTTGACGAAGGAGTTTAGTGATTGCTTTTCCTTCTCGGCCTTTGGTGTCCCGTCCACCCGCAAGAAATTCTGCATCGATTTCGAGACGAGCTCCGGATATGTCAGAAAAAAGTTCCGGGAATGGGTGTGCATCAGCGCGGGCATGTCCTTGTACTTCCTCAGGTCCTTAATGACGAACGATTGGTCCAGCATCGTCTCGTAAATCGACAGGTTCGTCGCTGTCATTGGGGCTCCGCGCGTTTTGATTTGGATGATCGCTTCGGCAGCGAGTCGCCCCGATGTCATTGCGAGGTTCGAGCCTTCGCGATGCATAGCGTTGTTGAGCTGGGCGGCGTCGCCTACGACGACCCAGCCCTCGCCATATAGCTGCGGAATGGCCTTGAAGCCACCCTCGGGGATGAGATGCGCGGCATATTCCTTGACCTCCGAACCCTCGATCAGCGGAGCGACCGAAGAATGCCGCTTAAAGCGATCGAGCAGACCATACGGCGTCTCACCGGTGCGTGTGAAGTGTGCGACCAGGCACCCGATGCCAAGCGAGATGCATTCCTTATTGGCGTAGATGAAGCCCATGCCTGTCATGCCGCGGGAGATAGTGCCCGCAGCCTCGATGACCACCCCTTCATCCCCCTTAAGATTGAAGCGGGCCTCGATGGCTTCGCGCGGTAGGAAATGCATCTCCTTCACGGCGAGTGCGACGATGTCCGGCGTAGGCCGCTTGCGTATGCCGGCCCGGGTGCCAAGAAGGCCGTTGACGCCTTCCGCAAGCACGACGGCGCCAGCATGGATCTCACCATCGGCGCGGTCAGTCCGCACACCCACCACCTTGCCGTTAGCATCCTGTACTAGTTCGGTTGCCGTTGTCTCGCATAGCACCGTGGCGCCGGCTTCGCGAACTTTCTGCGAGAACCACCGGTCGAACTGGGCGCGGATGATAGTATAGCGGTTCGGCTTTTCTTCGTTGAAGTCGTCGGAGCGGTAGTGCAGGCCGGTGTGAGAGCGGTCGTCCATCATCCAGAAGCGCTGTTCGACCAGATGCCGCTCAAGCGGCGCGTCCTCTCGAAAGTTGGCGACCAGCGTCTCCAGTATATCGGCATAGAGGATCGCACCCTGCACGTTCTTCGAGCCGGGATATTCGCCACGCTCGAGCTGAAGAACTTTCAGGCCGCGCTTGGCAAGCGTGAGGGCTGCTGCGTTGCCGGCCATACCTGCCCCGACGACGATGATGTCAAATATCTCTGCGGTCACGAGGCCTCTCCTTGTCTTATCTTGCGGTCCTGTCGCGCGAATGCGGCGACAGTCGGGCGCGAAACGCCTCGGTTAGGATTGGCAGCAATCGGATCGCGTCGGCAACGATGCCTAAATGCGAGAACTCGAAGATAGGCGCGTTCCTTTCGGTGTTGATGGCGACGATCACGTCGGCGCCATCGACACCGACGCGATGCTGGATCGCTCCTGAGATTCCGGCGGCGATGTAGAGCTTTGGCCTGATGGTCTTGCCGGTTTGGCCAATCTGCCGATCGGATGTGACCCAACCCTTTTGCACCAGGGGGCGCGAGCAGCCAAACTCGGCCCCTAGCACGTCGGCGAGCCGGCGCACGAGCCGAAAGTTTTCAGACGAACCAAGGCCGAGGCCTCCGGCAACGACAACATCGGCATAAGCGAGATTGGATCGTGCGGAATCGCGATCCGGTAGGAACGACAGCACCTTCGTTACGATATCGTCCTCGACAAGTCCGAGCGGGAGGGTGATGATGCGGCCGATCGGCCGCGCGCGGCGTTCTGGCACAGGCATCACGCGCGGCCGGACTGTAGCCATCTGCGGACGGTAGTTCAGCGTATAGATCGTGCAGAGCAGCGAGCCGCCGAAGGTCGGACGCGTCGCGGCGAGCGAACCGTCGGCATCGACGTCGAGCTCTGTGCAATCGGCAGTCAGACCAGTGAGCAATGTCGTTGCGACTGAACCTGCTAGGTCGCGGCCTAGAGTGGTCGCGCCTAGGAGCAAGATCTCGGGCTTGTAGCTATTGACGAGGTTGGTGAGCGCCTTGGTATAGGATTCGTTGCGATAGTCCTTGAGCAGATCATCGGCGACCATATAGACGAGGTCAGCTCCGTAGCAGAAGGACTCGGCAGCGGCGGCCTGCGATGCCTCGCCCTCTTGCCCGATCACGACTGCGGCGAGATCAACTTTGAGCTTGTCAGCAAGCTTGCGGCCAGCACCCATTAGCTCCCAGGATACGGAGTGGACCTGGCCGCGTTCTTGCTCGATGAAGACCCAGACATGTTTGTAGGTCTTGAAGCGGTCAGACAGCTGCTTCTTAGCTGCGGCGCGACCCGAAGGGGAAGCGCCGATTTCAGATGCGGTACTCATGTTGCGTCTTTCATTAGCTCAATAGCCGCGCGCCAGTGCCGCGAGTTCGATCTCGAGGGCCGGCCGGCGCCTGAAAATAGCGTTGATCAATGCCTCCGCGGGCTGCTCGTCAGGCTCAATCATCGTGACCTTCTCGTTGCGGGCGGCGGGTGCGAAAACGCGCTTGACGACGGTGGGCGAGCCGCGCAAGCCGCATTTTGAAATGTCATCAACCCCCGCCTGTTGCGCGCTCCATTTCAGGATGGTCGCGCGGGCAGCGCGCAGCGCATCAGCCATCGCACCGCGGCGGATCTGGTTCGTCGCTTCGAGCATTGTGACCAGGCAGGGGAGCCGTGTCCGAAGCAACTGGACGCCACCCTCAGAGCGTCGCTCGACGTCGATGGTGCGGGTATGCAAGTCCAGTGCGCTGATTTTGCCGACATAGGTGAGCTGAAACAGGCCAAGCCGTTTTGCGATGCCAGGGCCGACCTGTGCGGTGTCCCCATCGATGGTCTGCTTTCCTGTGAAGACAAGATCGGGGGCGCCGAACTCGCTCGAGATCCTACGGATCGCTGTCGCCAAAGCGTAGGTTGTGGCTAAGGTATCCGCGCCCGCGAAAAAGCGATCGGTCAGGAGCACCGCACGATCCGCGCCGAAGGTGAGCGCCTTGCGAAGACTGTCCTCGGCAGAAGGTGGGCCCATAGTCAACACCGTGACTTCGCCGCCGAACTGATCGCGCAACTCAAGGGCAGCTTCCAATGCAAAGAGATCGTATGGGTTGATGATGGTCGGCACGCCCTGACGCATGATGGTATTTGTCACGGGATGCACGCGGATCTGTCCGGAGTCTGGAACCTGCTTGATGCAAACGAGCAAGTGCATGATCTTCTCCAAGACTAATCTCCCCAAAACAGTTCAGAGTGGAATGGCAATCACACCAACCGGAGAACGAGAGCTTTTCAGTCGGCGGAGGTTTCGGGTGTAACCGTTAGGCGCCCGGAGGGCAGTACGCCGCTGCGACCAGGCGTAGCAAGTCCGACTGAGGGCAGTTCAATTTCGTTACCAATCTGCACTAGTACAGGTACAGGCTTGGTGTCGAGCGCGGCGTCCTTTAAGACCTTGAACACGCGCTGTTCAATCGGTGGTGACGTGACGAAATCTGAATATGCGCGCTCAAGCACGAGTTTGCACCGTTCAGTAACGATGTCGTCCGCCAGATCGGTAAGGCTCTCCTTAGCAAGATATTCGCCCATGCGCCTGAGAATGTGCAGTCGCGCAACGTTGACCACTTTGGGATCGTAGTCGACGCCTAACAGCGCGAAGAACTCTTCGGCAGAAGCGGCTTTGCTGAGGTGCGCGATAATTCCATCAGACATTCGAGTTCCTTCGTACTCTGCGGCCTCTACCGGCCGGGTCTGCTTCGCGGGTGCGCTGATATGCCGAGCAATGGCGTTGCGTCCCAACCTCCGGGCCGGCCGCCATCTAGTTGGTGGCGATCTGCACGCCGCGAGTCCGCATCGGCGCGCTCACTCCGGAGGCGTCGGCAACAGTGGCCGATGCTGGTAGTCCGGAGCCGACCGTCGTCGGACGAGTTGGCTGGCACGACGGACCGGTGTTCGCGCAAGTCCGTCACTTCCCCATGAAGCTGTGGCGTTGTTGATGCTTGCGGAAACTGCCGCCGATGCGATCGGCATCGTCTTGCGTTTTTGAGGTTGGCGCTTGGTGTGCCATCGGTCGAGAGGATGTTGTTGGTGGACGAGAGATCGGGACTGATCGGGGTCTGATGGTGTCGGGCGGGGTGCCGTCATCTGCGTCTTTCCATATTCATTCCAATCATCGAAGTGAGCAATGCACGTGCCACCTCAGCTACAGCTTGCGTTCGACCAGGCGGCTCTCACCGCTCTCTTCGCCAAAGCAACGACCAAAATCGGCGCATTGGGTGCAGACTGGCGCCGTGCACATACCGAAACCATCGCGTTCGCAGAGCACGCGATAGAAGAAGCGTTTCCAACGCATATTCCCGGTGTTCCGGCGGGCCAGTGGCGCGAAATGGCGCGTCAGGAGACGGGACAGCTCCGTACGCCCGCGCAGCCCGAGATCCTGCCAGAGGTGGTGAGGCTCCATTGCACGTCGCGCTACCATTGCCGCGAGCCAATGGCCGACGTCGCCGGCAGTCGAACGCTGCGCGAGCAGGAGCTCGCGCAGGACAGCGGTTTCGTCATGGACGTCGGAGGATGAGTTTGGTATCCATGTGAAGGCACGGGCCGCGGCCGCCGGGAAAAAGCCGGCGAGCAGTGTTCTCAGGGCATGCTCTGGAATTCCAACGCGCTCTACGATCGAGCCGCCATCCAACGCGGCAGCGACCAGGATTGAGGCCAGTGCATGACGATCGAAATCATCGTCGGCGCTGATTTCGGCTTCCGCTGGATTGCTGCCCGTGAGCAGTCGATAGAGCGCGATTCCGACCTGTTGCACAACGGCGCTCGGCTCAGCCGATCGAGAGTTCGACACTTCCATGTTACTCGCTTGCACCTTAGCCAAGAAATGCCTCGCCGCTATTGGAAAGACCGCTGGATAGCCGGCCCCCATGAGACCAGGAGACCGGCAGGATTCTTATGGCGTCGCGAGCTGGGCCGCGGTTTTGCCGATCTGGCTCTCGTCTACCGCCTTCATGATCCCGTGTTCCATCAGCATATCCTCAAGCTCGTCCATGCTGATCGGGGTCGGAACAACGCCCTTCCCGCCGTTGGTGTGTATCTTGGATGCGAGGTTGCGATAATGATCCGCCTGCTTGGAGTCCGGCGCATACTCCAGCACCGTCATGCGGCGCAGCTCAGCATGCTGCACGATGTTGTCTCGCGGCACGAAGTAGATGAGCTGAGTTCCCAGCTTCTTCGCCAGCGCGTCCGCTAGCTCCAGCTCCTTGTCGGTCTGACGCTCGTTGCAGACGAGCCCCCCAAGACGGACGCCGCCTGAATGGGCGTATTTCAGAATGCCTTTGGAGATGTTATTGGCGGCGTACATGGCCATCATCTCGCCGGACATCACAATGTAGATTTCCTGCGCCTTGTTCTCGCGGATCGGCATTGCGAAGCCGCCGCAGACGACGTCGCCGAGCACGTCGTAGGATACGTAGTCGATGTCCTCATAGGCACCGTTGTGTTCCAGAAAATTGATGGAGGTGATGACCCCCCGCCCAGCACAACCGACGCCAGGCTCTGGACCACCGGACTCCACGCAGCGGATGTCCTTATATCCGATTTTCATGACGTCCTCGATCTCAAGGTCTTCGACGCTGCCGACACTGGCGGCGAGGCTGAGAATGGTGTCCTGCGCCTTAGCGTGCAGGATCAAGCGCGTAGAGTCCGCCTTAGGATCGCATCCCACGATAAGGATTCTGTGGCCCATCTCAGCAAGCGCTGCGAGCGTGTTCTGGGACGTAGTCGACTTTCCGATACCACCTTTGCCGTAAAATGCGATTTGCCTCAGTGACGACATGTTGTTCTCCATTAAGCGGGTACCAAAAGCACCGCGCAGTCTCGCGTCGCATTGAGCCACCGTCAGAAGCGGCGACCCGGGGATTCGGTAGGGAGAGTTTGGAGCCGCCAGGCGAGCTCTCAGCTCCCACCGTGTTGCTGTATGCGAAGTGCAACTGGTGTGCCGTTGGCTCCGCACGGACTAAGGCGCTGAGTACGCTCGGAAAGTGGTTCGCCCGGAGCCGAAGTTGGAAGGGATGTCGCCTCTACGAAAGTCAGGCCAGTGTGAGGATCCAGACAAAGGAGCGCCGCCATGGTAAGATCACAGCGTATCTGCGCTGCCATAGGCGGGGGGAAAGGTTGCTTCAGGGTGGGCGCTAGCGTTTAGACGCGTCGGTGCAGATCGGTATTGCGACAGTTAAGCAGCCATTGTCCAATGTCTGTGACCGACGAAAGTGGATCAGCTATGCCGCCCAGACCCTGTCACATGGGGGAATCGAGAGCGGCAGCCTCCTCGCCTCAGGCGGAGGCCGACTGTCCCGAAAGGGGCGTAGGCTGGCTGAACCCTGCTCGGCTGCTGTTCGGCGCCTTCTTGATGGAGCGCAGCGCTAAACCGATCGCCTAAGGCAGGAAGCGCGCTCCCGGCGCGAACATCTCGCTGTCGTCGACAAGTGCTACGAAGCCACGGATAAGCGATGAATACCGTCGCTAACGGCTGTTGCAATCATGCAGGTGCTTGAAGACGTTCGTAATGAGGGCAACCTGAACTGCAGGCGTCTCGCCAAAGCGCGATAAAAAGGAGCTTCTGGCGCGAGCAATGGACCGCACAGCGATAGCGCGGCTTCCTTAGGAAGACGCCTGTCACGTTATGGCTGGACTGGCCGCGGCAGGGAAACCCGAGAGCCGAGATAGAGCGAGCCGGGTCGATGCGGCGGCGCCTAGTTACGCCGATGCTCTGGGATATTCTGGTCTTACCCTGGCTGACGAGCGCTGAAGCGAGCGTCGATCGTGAGGCCTCAGACCGGCCATTGGCCAGCGAGATGCGTCGCTCGTGTGCCCTCTCATGTTTCGATGTGCATCCGGTGATGCCTTCGTGCCGCAAGCGCATGCAGTACCGCCCGCTTTCTCGCCTGGGAGGCGACCGACCGCCACCCGCGGAATCAACGATTCGGATCGACAGGTCTGCATAGTGTCGGTCAGCAACATAATGCGCCTAGTTGGTTGGCGCGCGCCTAGACATCGTCGGTCGCTTCTTGGAAAAGACGCGGTCGTGGTGCCGATCGACTGCCCCCTTACGTGCCGGCCACTAACAATTGTCAATCCAGCGCGACTATCAGCACTCGTCCGGTAGTTGGACGTGCCTGATACCGTCGCGCGGCGCAACGCGATCAAGCTCCTTGCGCTTCATCCCGACGCGGCGACCGCTTTCGATGAAATCGACGCCATAAATGTAGAATCGCTGGAGGAAGGTGCCAATCGAGACGACATAGCCGATCTCGCCCTTCACAGCGAGAACATCGCCGATCTCCTTGCCAGCATACGTCCCATCATTTCGAATGGTGCGCGTTGCCCGCACTTTCTCTCCATAGCTGAAAAACGGCTGGGCCGTTAGCTCGATAAAGTCGTCGTCGTTCACGTGGTCGCTCATACTCGCATTTCCTCGCTCCAGCGGAAGGGTGGCCGGCGGCCGCGCGCGTTTTGCACGAGGCTATAATGGCTTTCGGCCCGCACCATGAGCTCGCCAGCCACGGCACGGGCCGTAACGCTGAAATGGATGTCGGATGGCGGGCCGTCAACTGCACTGCAGCGTAGCGTTAGGTAAGCATGCACGGTAGCCATGCGTAAAATGCCTTGGACCACGACCGGGTAGACATTGGCCTCCTCTTATTATCCCTCCAGGGAGCACCGGTGTTAGCCGGTACATGCTAGCGTCTGAATTTTCGCCGGCCCCGCCGGCAACTATCGGCTGCAGGCTGCCATTCTCGATCAGCTTTCGAACTCGCATCTTCGTCGTGCGATGCGGAGCGTCTCGCGACGGCACACCAAATTGCTCGGCCAGGCGTTGAACTGGTAGGCGCCCGCGCTATGGACCGCCAATTCAGACAACGATTGCGTCGACCTGGCGTTCCGGTCGAGAGCCTCGACGCCGCCATAACTCATCATAGTGTCTGTCCTCTCGAACACGCTCAGCAAGACCTTGGCGTCGATTGTATTACTGGGATCGAGCTCCAGTAGCTCCTGGTTCTCGAGCCGCCGCTCGGCGATCCGGCCCGCCGGTCGGGGCTCAGCGGTTACGCTCGGGCGGCTGCCAGGCTGGGAGCAGTCGCCCGAGCAGACCGCGAGCCGAAAGCTGCCTCCAATGCCGCGGGTGCTGCGGGGCATTCTTGACGTCAATTGGCGCGTTGTCGGTATGACCATGAAGGTCATGCTGTTTCCCCTCTAGCAGGCGCCTGGTAGCGCGGTAGCGAGGTATCGATGACGCAGGTTCTGTCCACAGGACAAACGGCCACACATTGGGGCTGGTCGAAGTGCCCGATGCACTCAGTGCACTTCTTTGAATCGATTACGAAAGAGCCATCCCTCTCATGGATTGCTGCATTCGGACATTCCAACTCGCAGGCGGAGCAGCCCGTACATTGCGAAGAAACGATCTTGAATGGCATTGATGTCTCCTCAAGCTGCAGAAATAACCGTGGCGTTGCGACTGGCGGCCTGAATGCGCTGCACGTGTGCAATCTCGCCGCTGTTGACTTTTTCCAGATAGGCTGTGAACCAAACGATCGCCGACTTGACGATGAAGTCATGGGCGAATTGATCGACTGGCGTGATGCCTGCCTTGATCAGGGCCTCCCTCGGGCAGGCGCCGATCTTAGCCACGAACACTGCGTGGCAATCATTGATTGCGCTGATAATCGAAGCCAAGCTGCCCTCCTCGCCGTAGCCGCCCTGGCAATAGACATCGACGCGGCGGTGGCCTACGAATTTCGCCCCTGCCTTCGAGAGCTCGTAAACCTGGAACTCCGCAGCGTGGCCAAAGTGCTCATTGATCAAACCAGAGCCCTTAGTCGCGACCGCAGCCAGCACCTTGATGTCGCTTGACACATCCGCCAGTCCGGCAAGCGCGTCATGCCCTGCCACAATCATGGCGGCGCGCTCCTTCTCGACCTTGGCTCGGTAAGCCTTACGGGTGTCCATATCGTAGTTCAGCTCCATTGACATGATCCTCTCGACGGTGAACTCGGCGGTGCGGCTCTCGCCAAGCAGACCGACAGCGTCAGCGCGGCACTGACGGCAGTGCCGCATCATAATCATCTCGCCTTCGCAGGAGTCTTGAACGGCTTTCAACTCCTGAGGGCTCGGGCCACGCTGACCGCTGGCGCCGAAAGCAGTGCCGTGCTCCGGTGAGGAGATAAGCGGCATGATGTTGTGCAGAAAACCGCCGCGCGATTTCACTACCTTGTTGACCTCCGCAAGGTGGTGGTCGTTAATCCCCGGTATCATTACAGAGTTGACTTTGGTGAGGACACCGCGCTCGGTGAGCATCTGAAGCCCCTGAAGCTGGCGGTCAGTCAAAATCTTAGCCGCTTCATGGCCGGTGTAACGCTTGTGCTTATAGAAGATCCAGGGATAGATCCGAGCGCCGATCTCAGGATCGACCGTGTTGATGGTGATCGTGACATGATCGACGTTGAACTTGGCAATGGCGTCGATGTAATCCGGCAGCATAAGCCCATTTGTGGACAGGCACAGCTTTATGTCCGGGGCCGCGGTCTTGACTAGCTCGAAGGTTTTGAACGTCCTTTTGGGGTTCGCCAGCGGATCGCCCGGGCCAGCAATGCCGAGTACCGTCATCTGCGGGACGGCCGAGGCGACCGCCAGTACTTTCTTGACAGCTTGTTCGGGCGATAGCCTCTCGCTGACCACGCCAGGGCGCGACTCGTTTGCGCAGTCGTATTTGCGATTACAGTAGTTACACTGAATGTTGCAAGCGGGTGCCACCGCGACATGCATGCGCGCGTAATGATGATGCGCCTCCTCGCTATAGCATGGATGGGTCTTCACTTTGTCCCAGAGTCCGGCCGGAAGATCTCCCTGCCCTTTTTGCGATCCGCACTTTCCTTGACCGCCACAACCTGAGGTGCTGCAGCCCTTGTGCCCGACCTGCTTGGTATCGCCGAGAGCGGTGAGGATATCGCTCCTGCTAGCGCCATGTTGAGCTGAAGCGTACATTTGGTCATTCTCCTGGAGACCGAATAGATTGGAAGCTCGGAACTTGCCAAGCGTCTGATGCGTCGTTCTACGGCCTTCAGCAACCTCCGTGCCAGCGTTGGGTCCCTGCGCTGGTGTGCGCCTGCAAGACTGGTCGTTACAGAAGTCGAGTATGTCTGGTAGCCGACGCACGTTGGAAAATGGACGAATTTGGCGCTACCAGAGAGCGCTTCTATCGAAAATGGTCTGCGCATCCCCGGTTCGACCGATCGTATCTGGCTATCATGAGTCAGAGCGTCAGCCCGAACCTGGCCGAGCGCGCAAACCAAAATGAAGAGAATTGAAGCCTAGGGCGCAAAAAGGAGTTCGCTCTAAAGACAGCGTTTGGTCGCGTGCCGAAGGGGGACGCCCGCCAAGCGTAGGGCATCCGTCGCGTTCTAGCAGGCCGTTGAAGAAAAGTCGCTCGCCGCTGATGGTGTACCGTGATCCATTGGCGGCTCCGACAAACTTCTTAGATGGTGCCGGGGTGGCGGCGATAATCGAATGGGCGAGCTGAATAGCTAGCTTGATCTGGAGGCGCGGGTGCGGCGTGATCATCCGCCGCGATTCTAACGATTGTGAACGAGGCGCTGTCGGCGTTGGAGCGGGAGTGCGCTGCGCTCTATTCGCCGATTGGGCGGGCTGCGATCTCGCCGAGTGAAGCTGCTGCGGGCGACGCTGTTGCAGGCGTTTTATTCGATCCGCGCGGAACGGCTTGTGATGGAGCGACTGGAATACCCCCGCTGTCCGCTGGTTTGTCGCAATCGGCGGTGACGACGTGGTCCGGGATGTTCGATGTTCTCGAAAAACGGCGGCCGGGTGCTCAATCGTCAGTCCGAAGGACGGCTCTGGCGAGCCGCCGGCCCGACTTCCGTAGCCAAAAACGCTGGAAGGACCTCCATGCGTCGACCACCAGTCCCGATGCTAGGCGCTACCGCGCTGCCGGAAGGGCAAAGGCAAGAGGACGCCACTGTGGACACGGGCTGATGCAGAACCGCCACGACCGGCTGGCCGACGCCTGCCTCATGCTGGCGGGCATGCCGAATGCATGGCGGCGCTGCACATGATGAAGCCGCGTGCTGAATGGCCGGCGCCTATCACGCTTGGCCTTGGCAAGGCCCACGATGCGGAAGAGTTCGTCAATGAGCTGCGCTCGATGAATGCGACGCGCTGTTTCACAGAATACCAGCGGCCGTAGCTCTGAGTTTGGGGTCGATCACTAGCCGTAAGCCAGCGCATCCGCAAGCGGGTCGAGGAGGCATTCGGCGGGATCAATACGGTTGCCGGGCAAGAGAAGACCAGGTTTTATGGTGGTGAGCGCGCCAAATGGGCCTTTATCTTCGCTGCCACCGCCTACAAGCTGATGCGACTGCCGAAGCTGATCGCGGGACCGGGCTGATGGCTAAGGTGCACGGCTTCGGCTGGAGCTTCGCCGGTCGCAGACGAACATTGTCAAGATGGACAACCGGGACAGAGACTTCCTCGATCTTGTCGAAGAGGCGCATCTCACCTTCGAGGACAACCCCGACAACAAATGTGCCTTCGGTGCCCTGAAGGGCTTCCTTGATGGCTGCCAAGTCACCCGCGACGGATCGCCCCGCATCGAGTTGTCATGTGTCGGCCATGAGCCACTTCTAGATCCAAATCGGCGACGACTTTGCCTTCGTTTGTGGACGCGGCTGAGTTCTTCAACCGCCCGGTAGGTGCGCAGGAGTTGCCCGTTTGCTGCTGCAGGCGAAAAATGTGAAGACCGTAGCCGATGCAGCACGCCTTCAACTCCACCGTAACCGGCCTCGCATAAAATCTTAGTCCCATCCCAATACAGCGGCGAAGATCAAGATCGCTTGAGCAATAAGCTGCCCGCGCGCGGCCATTCGGTAACTGTGGTCCACCTTGGCCTTTGGCGGCTTGCCATCGAAAAAGCCGTGTCAGCGATCATCGCCGAGGTCGGTGCGGGCTACGCCAGGTGGGCGGGGTCAAATGGCAGCGCCCGGAAGAGGGCTTCCCGTTGCGCAATTGTACTAGCCTCTTCTGATTGGCGGCAACTTAAGCGGCGAAAACGAATGTGGCTTGGCGAAGGAGCTTGCAGGGGTGCCCTCTCACGGGCAGGGGCGGACTTGGTGAGGTCTTCTGATGTGCTTCAGCGCCGCGGTGGGGCCGGCGAATTCGTCTATGGGGCGAGCGCATTGATCACTCCTATCCCTCTCCGCCCCGCTTCCTGGCGCTGATCGTGATGGGCAACTGGGTGTCGGAGGCCATGTGCGGCAGGTCGAGCACCCAGCCATTGGCGATCTTGATCCACCCGCCCCACAGCGTCTCGTGCTCGGCTTCGACGATTGGCTCCTCGAGATCCTTCTTCGGCACGTAAATCGACAGACCGGTCTCGGTTGAGCGGCGGATGGTGACTTTCATGATCTGAACTTCTGGTTGCGGGAGCCGCTGCTCGTGCGCTCTTTGCACGGCGGATGCGATGCTCTCTGTTTCCATAGGGACTCGGGCAGTGCGTGCATCACGTCGCCAATTCGCTAGTCGTTGTCTAGTGCGGCAATGAAAATCGAGCTGCGCCGCACCGGACGTACGGCGGCACCTTCATCGGGGTGGCACGTAGCGCCGTCGGCCCGAAGGCAGGCAGCTGCAGATGCCCGCGCAACAGAGATAACGCATCATCGCGTCACCTCGATCTGTTTAAAGGTTCACCGTCTCATCGATGCGCTCACGCTCCCCTTTTGTTCATCCCGGCACTGCCTGCGATGTTCGAATTGGACGAACATTTCATCCGAGCGCTGCTCAGCCGAACGACCGTCCGCAGGAACAGCGTGAGTTCACATTGGGGTTATCAAACGTGAAACCGGAGCCATCCAGACTCACGACGAAGTCCATGGTGGTGCCGTTGAGGTGGTTCAGGCTCTTGCGGTCGACGAACAGCTTAACGCCGTGACGCTCGATAACAGTATCGTCCGGATTGGCTTCCACGGCGAGGGCCATCACGTACTTGAACCCGGCGCAGCCGCCGGTTTCGACTATGATGCGCAAACCGCTCGTTGGTTGTGGCGCCATCGAGATCGCTGCCTTCACAGCATTCACCGCGCTCTCCGTCAAATCAATCATCGCACGTCCCGCTGTTATGGATCGTTCGACTGATCGCAACTCTCGTGCCAGAGCACAGAAGACGAAAATCACTGGCATTTCGCCGCCACCGGCCGTTGCTCCGCCTCGCGTGTCGGATCTGCGACAACCGGCGTCGGTGGCGCAGAAGCGGAATGGCACGGCGGTACCGGGCGTACCGCACACAGCAGTCCGGAATCCCATGTATCAAAACGTTCGCCGAATGTAGGCTGACGGCAGGAAGGCGGCCGAACACCATCGCGCCTGTGATAGGTCGGCGGCGCTAGCTCTGTCGCTGTCGGCGGCTTCGTCCATGGCTGTGTACTACCATCCCGCTTCGCCTTCTTCGAGGTCGATCGGACGAGACTGCGAACGGTTCTTTTTCGTTTTCTCAACGCTGCCGTGGCGTACCGCAAAGCTAGGGCGTCACGGTCAGCGCGTCGTCAGCGATGATCCGCGTGGTGACGAATAGTTCGCTGTCGGCGATGCGTTTGCCGAGCCTTGGGCATTAAGCACATCTGCGCTAAGCTCCATAACACTAAGAACAAAGTGCTCAGGAGTTGCCCATCTGGTTGCAGCAATACAACTTGCACCGGGAGCATGGTGGTACAGGCGCACAAACGCCGGTTAGCGGGTTCGGTCTGTTCAAGGACAACCTCTCGAGGCTCAGAGCACGGTCGCACGAGGCAGCAGACCGTCGTCAGGTTCGCGGGGCTCCGTGTGTTCTACAGTTCCAAGTAGAACAGTTACGCGGGGAACGGGTGCGATCGGGTTCGTCGCAGTGATGTTCGGCGCCGAGCCGCACCCGGGTCGACGGATGGCTTGCGGAGGGAACGCTGCCTCAAACGGCGGCGGATCGACCGGCTGGTTCGTCCGCTCCGGCCTGGGTTCAAGCGGCCGGGGTGTGAGTCTGGCAGTTCGCAGGACAGATCCGCGCACAGGCGCCGCAGCCGATGCATGCACCGGCGTCTTGCATTACCATGGCCTTCCTCTCTAAATCACCATCCTCATCATCGAGGCCGATGACCTCGCCATCCTCGTTGATGCCCTTCAGCGTCATGACTTGCCGGCCGCAAACCTTATAGCAGCGGCCGCAGCCGATGCACTTCTGGGGATCGATTGATACCAGATAGTCCGGTATCCAGGCTCGTCCGTCGCGGGTTACGTAGGACATGATTGCGATCATTTTGCGCTGTTTTCTGTCTCTTCTGTTTGCGCTTGCGATCGAGCTTGGTGAAGGCATCATGAGCCTTCTGCGCGACGCTCAGGATCGAGGTCCAGTTCGGCGTAAGCGCCGTCGATAGATCGTGCAGGTCCGTCTGGCCTGCGCCGCTCAGCCGACAAACATATTAACCGTGGCTGCGAGCTTGCCGAAATCGTCGAAGTCTAAGCGGTGCACGTCGCGTGGCTGTTTGTTGATGACGATGAAACCGCCCGCCGAGCAGGTCCATGCGCTCAAATTCTTCGGGGTGCATCTCTATCATGGGCAAGATCATGACGCCAGTCTCTTGCTCGATTGCGAGCGCGAGCGACTTGAGTCGCAGTGCGGGAGAAAGCGGGTTAAGCAGTGTCTGTCATGGAAACTTCCTGCAGTCGTCAAAATGGAGGGGGGCTTTGCTCGTGCCTGCGAGCGCCTTGCGCAACCAGGGCGGTGGGGAGCCCTTCAGCGCATCTTCGAGCTTGATGCAGAGGGTCTCGATCGCCTCGCGCTTGATCACCTTTAACGGATGGATTTTGTTGGCAACCACCCGCGCCGCGGCCGAGCCGCCGATCGCAGCGACATAAAGGATCGCGCAGTCCTTGATGGCGTCGATTTTCGGCGTCAGCTTATCCTTGCTGCCATCTTCCGCGAGATCGTCACCGAACTCGATGACCTGTAGGATGCGGTGAGCGTCCGGATTGACGTCGTAGATAGCGATGTTCTTGGCCCAGCCGAAATGCGCATCCACGCACTTCAGATCCTGGGTGGCAAAGGCGACTTTCAAGATCTATTCTCCTTTGGGTTATTGCGGGTAGGACGGGACGGTCTTGAAGTCGCGGTCAACGCTTCGCCAAGTATCGGGCGTCGGCTGGTGGTTCGCCTCGCGATCGGCAATGACAAGATTGGCGAGGCCGAAGATGAGATCGCGCGTGCCGCGGTAGCCGACCGAGAGCTGGTGGCCGGCGCCAAGACGATCGAACATCGGGAAGCCGGCGCGAAAAAACGGGATCTTGAGGCGCGAGGCCGCCTGGCGGCCGTGCGAATGGGTGATGAGGAGATCGCAGCCGTGGGTCTTGGCAAGCTCCTCGAGATCTTCGAGATCTCCGATCAGGACCTCCTCCGTCCTGATACGCTGCAGCACGGGCGAGGCTGTTGTGGTCACGGCGACTGCGATATTGGCACCCATGTCGTACAGCATGCTGGAGAGATCGAAGAGCAAGTCCGGCTCGGCGCCGATCGCCAGCTTACGGCCCCCGATGTAGAAATGCGCATCCAACATAGCATCCGCGAGTTGGCCGCGCTGCCGGCGGTACTTTAGCGGAACTGGCCGCTCACTGATCTTGCTCAGAAACGCGATGAACTCGTCGTTGGGAACGAGGCCGCAGAGGCGGTCGAACAAGCGAAATCGTACCCCTGTCTTCGCATACATGGCCTCTGCCGCACGTTGCATCTGCGCGCCGATCGCGATCGTCCATGCCGCCTGCCCCATTGTCGCAATCTCGTCGACCCCGATGCCGCCGATGGTGGTGGGCGTGAACTCATCGGGAATGTGACCGTCGAGCGAACCGGCTAGGTCCGGCAGGAAGGATGGTTTCAGTCCGAAATCCTCCAGGATCGTCCGCAGCTCATTGAGATCGCCTGGCGTGAGGTGGCAGCCCGGCAGAACATTGATGCGAGTGGGATCCCGCGCCCGACCCGTCTCGACGGGATGGACCAGAACTTCTACCATTCGTGCGACCGTCTTATCCCAGCCGTCCTGGAACGCGCCCTTGAAATCCGGGGTCGAGACGTAAACCAGAGGAAGCCTTTCGAGCTGCGGGTGCTTTTGCCGGATCAGGTAAATGAATTGTTCGACGTCCTCTCCCTTTATCTCGGTCAGGCCGGTCGAATTGATTCCGATGAGTTCCGGTTTTGCGCCATTGTAGATGTTAAGTATCGCCTGTTCGACATTTTCCTGACCGCCGAACACGGCCTCGACTTCACTCATTGCGGTGGTCTGCATCGGCACTGCCTCCCTGAAGTGCCGCACGAACAGGGTCAGGCCGAATGAGGTGCAGCCCTGGGAGCTGTGCAGCAGCGGCATCGCGCCGCGTAGGCCCATAAAGGCGAAAGAGCCGCCGATCGGCTGGCTCATCTTGAGCGGATTGACCGTGCAGGATTTCTCGGAGGTGGAGACGATGGCCATTGGCAGACGCCCTATTCCGACGCCTGGACGGCCCATGTCGCCTGCGCAGCGGAAATGTGCCCAACGACCAACCTGCCCGAGGCATTGGCGCGTTCCTTGAATCCGCCGGCGCTGGAATGACCTCGCACGGCGGTGAAATTCTCTGCGGCGTGCGAATCCGTGTGCGGGATGTTGGTCTGCCGATTGACCTCCGCTTCGTCCCAAGGCGCGGGACGGCGTAGTTGGGTCCATATCGGATTGTAGAGCGCCTTATCAATCTCCTCCATCAGCTTGACCATGCCGATATACCCCATGTACGCCTGAGAACGCTCCTGGTTGATGTCAAGCCAAGGTATCATCGCCTTCAGCGCGACGAACTGCGACTTGCCGCCGGAGAGCATCATATCAGCCCGGGAGTTCATCAACATTTTGTAGATGTCGCGCGGCGCCGCTTCCTCGATCATATGGGCGTGCCGGCCCATCAGCTCCTTGATGCGGTCTTTGTCCTCTTTGGTGGACTTCTTCACGGAGGTGCCGGCGATCTCTAGACCGGCCTCCTGCAGCGCCGCGACCACCGACCACGACTTAACACCGCCGGTGATCAACAGAACCTTCTTACCCTTGAATCGTGGTTTGAAGCGCTCGATCGCCGCGCGTACCTTTGCTTCCTCACGCATGATGACAGCCTCGGTACGCCCTCCAAGCTCCAGCGGCGCGCCGCGCTCGATCAGCATGCGGGCGATCGTCCGCAAGGAGTTGCTGGAATCCTGCACGCCGTAGAACGAGCCCTCGAAGTAGGGAATGCCGTAGCGTTCCTCCATCTTACGGGCGACGTTTATCATCGCCTTGGAACACACCAGCATCGCAGCCTTTGCGCGATGCGAACAGGCCAGCTCGCGATATTTCCCATCGCCGGAGATACAAGAAAGGATGCGGATGCCAAGTTCATCGAGCAGCGGTTTGATCTGCCAGAACTCGCCGGACAAGTTGTATTCGCCGATGATGTTGATGTCGTAGGGAGTGGTATAGTCCGGTTCCTCAGTGCCGATCACATGCTCAAGCAGTGCCTCGCCGGCAAGCTTGTTTCCGAGGTTCTTCGACCCGACGAACCCCGGCGAATCTACGGGGATGATAGGCTTACCGAACTTGGCCGCAGCAGCCTTGCACACGGCCTTGATGTCGTCCCCAATCGCGGCTGGCACGCAGGTCTGGTAAACAAAGACAGCCGGCGGATCGAACTTGCCGATCACCTCTCCGATCGCTTGATAAAGGCGCTTTTCGCCGCCAAAGATAACATCGGTTTCGTTCATGTCGGTCGTGAAGCTTCGGCGCCAGAGATCGGAGCCTGAGGAGGCGCTGCCTCGGTTGTCCCAGGAATTGCCCTCGCAGGCGATTGGGCCGTGGACCAGATGCGCAACGTCGGTGAACGGCTGTAGCGCGATTTTGGCGCCGTCGAATGCGCATCCGCCGGCCGCCTCTCCTGGCTTCACCTGCCTAGTGCACCCCGTAGTACGTTCGGCCGCCGTTTTGTTGTCGTTCCTGCCACAACCCGGCTCGTGGAAGACGTCCTCGATGGCGGACGTGTCGACGCTCATACGTATCTCCTATTTCTTCGACCCGCCGCGCGAGCCTTGTGCCGCGATGTGGATCTTTCTGGCTAGACGCCGGCCGTCGACCCTGCTCTGGCCGGCGCTAGACCACATCAGTTACGTCAGCGGATGATATCAAAGCTATAGTCCGCTCCAGTCCTGTCCATCTGGTCCAGGATCTTGTCCAGTATCTTGACAAGAACGTTTATGCCGCCCTGATAGCCCCAGACGGGATACCGATGTTGATGGTGCCGATCGAACACAGGGAAACCGATGCGGATCAGTGGCGTCCCGGTATCGCGCTCGAGGTACTTCCCGTAGGTGTTGCCAATCAGGTAGTCGACCGGCTCAGTGCACAATAGCGAGCGCATGTGCCAGAGATCTTTGCCGGGATATGCAGAGCAGTTCTTGCCGAACAGTGAACTAGCAAACAGATCCTCCATTTTCTCTGCCCAAGCCTTGCCACCATTGGTAGACAGCACATGAGCCGGCTCTGCACCGAGCTCCAGGAGGAATGAAGAGAGCCCGTAGCAGAGATCCGGATCGCCGTAGATCGCGAACTTCTTGCCGTGCATATACGCACTGGAGTCTGCCATGGCGTCGACGAGACGGCCGCGCTCCCGCTCCAATGCCTTCGTGATCGGCTTGCCGGTCATGCGGGACACAGTCATTAGGAATTCGTCGGTCGCGCTGACACCGATGGGATAGTTGAAGGCGGCAACCTCATGACCGTGCCCCTCGACGAAGGACAGTGTCTTCTCGGTGCAGTGTTGCTGCATTGAGATCGTGGCTTTGGCATGGATCGCGTTAGCCGCGTCCTCCAGGGTCGTTCCGCCATCATACATCCGGAACTCGCCGTCGGTCGGAGTATCGAAGACATCGCTGTTGTCGGCGAGTATAGTATATTCGATTGCCATCAACTCGAAGATGCGCTTAATTTCCCGGATGTTTCCGACTGTGTACCCGTCGAACCCACCAATGAAATTAATCTTGCCGTTCACCTTGCGCTCTAGTTTGGAGGCGGTGCCTGCCTTGCCATCCCAGAAGTGCTCAAGGATGCTCTTGAGCGCATTGTCATACCCGGTCACGTGGCTGCCGACAAAGGCAGGTGTATGAACGAAGGGAACATCGTATTGTGCCGGAACAGACCCCTTCTCCTTCGCTGTCTTGATGAAGGCGTTGAGGTCATCACCGATCACTTCGGCCATGCACGTAGTGGAAACCGCGATCATCTTTGGCTTGTATATGTTGTAAGCGTTAGCAAGCCCGTCGATCATGTTGTTTAGACCACCGAACACCCCGGCGTCCTCAGTCATCGAGGAAGAGACGCAGGAGCTTGGCTCCTTAAAGTGCCTCGAAAGATGACTTCGGTAATATGCGACGCAACCCTGTGAGCCGTGAACGAAGGGCAGTGTGCCCTCAAAACCGGAGGCAGCGAACACCGCACCTAGTGGCTGGCAGGCCTTGGCGGGGTTCACAGTCAACGCTTCACGCGCGAAGTTCTTCTCGCGGTATTCTCGCGTCTTTGACCATTCGCTGATCCGCTCGACTTCCCTTGGGTCATGCGGGTTCTCGAACAGCGCCTTCTTGTTGGCGAGCATTTGCTGATATTCCGGACCTCGGAATAGATCCAAGTGATCGAGCACGTGTTCGGCATTCTGTGTCAACGCGGCACTCTCCTTTTCGGCGATTGGTTTATCGATTGGGTTGGCCCGCCTTCTCGCAGCGGCGGAGCCAGATCTGCATTCCCTTTATTCCGCGGCCATTAGGCCTGGCGCTGGAGTATCCTTCCAAGGTGCCTTGAGTTTCTTCCAAACGGGCGAGTTTATTGCCATGTCCATGTCACGAGCGAAGATCGCGAAGCCGTCATAGCCGTGATAAGGACCGGAATAGTCCCAGGAGTGCATTTGACGGAACGGAATGCCCATTTTCTGGAAGACGTACTTCTCCTTTATGCCGGAGCCGACGAGATCTGGCTGAATGGTCTCGACGAAACGCTCAAACTCGTAGCCCGTGACGTCGTCATAGATCAGTGTGCCGTCCTTTAAGTAGTGCTGAGCAGTTCGCTGGTAGTCGTCATTATGGCCGAATTCGTAGCCCGTTCCCACGACCTCCATACCAAGGTCCTCGTAGGCGCCGATTACGTGGCGGGGACGCAAGCCGCCGACGAACAGCATCACTGTCTTGCCCTGTAGGCGGGGGCGGTATTTCTCAATTACCGAATCCATCAGCGGCTGGTACTTGGCGATCACACGCTCGGCACCTTCCTTGATTTGTTCGTCGAAGAAGCTGGCAATTTTGCGCAGTGAGTCTGCGATCTTGGAAGGGCCAAAGAAGTTGTACTCGCACCATGGAATGCTGAACTTTTCCTCCATGTGTCGGGAGATGTAGTTCATCGAACGGTAGCAGTGCAATAGGTTGAGCTTTGCCTTGGGCGTTGCTTCCAGCTCGGCGAGGCTGCCGTCGCCGGACCATTGCGCAATCACGCGCAGGCCCATCTCTTCGAGCAGGATACGCGATGACCAAGCGTCCCCACCGATATTGTAGTCGCCGATGATCGTGACATCGTAGGGCGTTGACTCGAACGTGGGTGTCGCTTCCGGCGACACTCTGTCCAGGATCCAGTCCCGCAGCGCATCGTTGGCGATGTGGTGGCCAAGCGACTGCGAGACGCCGCGAAAACCTTCGCAGCGAACCGGTACAATGGTCTTGCCATTGTACTCCTTTGACTTCGCCTTCGACACAGCCTCGATGTCGTCGCCTATAAGGCCGATCGGGCACTCGGACTGAATCGTAATGCCGTGGTTGAGCGGAAAGAGCTCCTGAAGTTCGTCAATGACCTTACCGAGCTTCTTGTCGCCGCCAAACACGATGTCTTTCTCCTGGAAGTCGGAGGTGAACTGCATGGTGACGAAGCTGTCGATCCCGGTCTTGCCTATGTAGTAATTGCGGCGTGCAGCCCAGGAATATTGGCCGCAGCCGACCGGACCGTGGCTGATGTTAATCATGTCCTTGATCGGACCCCACACGACCCCCTTGGAGCCAGCGTATGCACAGCCGCGAGTCGTCATTACTCCGGGGATCGACTTCAGGTTCGACTTAACCCCGCAATCGGGCTTACCCGCCTCGTGTACGTTCAGGTGTTTGGCACGGCGCTTGGCGGTCTTTTCCGGGTAGATTTTTAAGGCCTCATCGATCAGTTGCTTGTTGCGGGCCTTCATCTCCGCGGCGCTCTGGGTAGTGACTATGCTCATACGAATTCCTCGGTTGCCGTGTTTGAACGATCGGGCGCCTTGCGCGGCGCGCCCTTCTCGCGATCTATTAACGCGAGGCTGCATTGGAAGGTGTTTGCAACAAGTGTGCCGACGGATAGGGAAGGAAAACGGCCGGAGGCAGACAGCGTCGATGCACCCGATTGTCGCAAAGCGGACGTAGCCGCGTGCTGATATGTTCTTACTCGTAGCATTATTCGAAATGTGACATGCCCAGTCGAAGCATATTAGCGGGACTTGTTTGATAGAGGCCACGCTTAATAAATTTCACCTTCTGGCTGCCGCCCCTTGGGCATCGGGCTTGCGTCGATGTGGCTGCTCATAAAAAATGTTCTTGGGGCCGGAATGGAACGTGGGTCAAAACGTAGTATCTTTCAGGCGAAAGAGGCATGCCATCGCGGTCGCGCCGCAGCGTGCGAGCAACGGCGCGAGCCTGGCTACGGCGCGGCCGTTGGATCGAAACTGCGGAATCAGGCATTGCTGGTCGGGAGTAACGCGAGCGCTCAACGCTCCATGCGCCGCCAATTTATCGATCACGCGTGAGTAACTCTTCTTGGTGTCTGATCACACATGCTGCCCTCCATTTGCAGGCACTTCGGCACCTGTGACATAGCTGGCAGCCTCCGAGCAAAGGAAGAAGATCACCTTCGCGACCTCGTCCGGCGTTCCGACCCGGTGCATCGGGATAGTTGGGATCAAATTGGTTTCTGTCTCCGGCGACAGAATGTCTGTCTTGATCTCGCCTGGTGCAATAGCATTGACGCGAACCCCGTAAGGCGCATAGTCGTGCGCCATCTCGCGGGTCAAGCACGAAAGTGCCGCCTTTGATGTCGCATAGGCGGTACCGGCATACGGATGCACTCTCGATCCGGCGATCGAGGTGACGTTCACGATTGCACCAGAAGCGAGCGTTAGCTGATGGAAGAGCCCCTGCGAGAACATGATGGGTGCGAGCAAATTGACATGGAACACGCTCTTCCAGGTGTCGACCGGAGTGTTCAGCGAATTTAATCGGCTGCCGTCAGCGGCCTTCGGGGAAATGCCCGCATTGTTGATAAGCGCATGCAGAGGGCCGCCTTTGAGCCGCTCCTTGATCTCCGCGATCGCGTGCTGCAGCGCTCGAGAGTCGCTCAGTTCGGCTTGAACATGGTTGTCCAATCCTGCTTCCCAAGGACAACTGCTACCGTCGAATGGCTGCCGAGAACACGTGATGATCCGCCATCCAGCTGCCGAAAACAATTTGCCGGTCGCGTGGCCTATACCGCGGGAAGCACCAGTCAATACGAGCGTCTTCCCCTCGGCATTTTGGGTGCGCCGCTTATTGCCAGATCGGCACGCGGCGGGCGCTGGCGAGCCATCTGTTACATTTTGGCGGTCCAGCAGATTGAGGGTCACGCGAAGCTCCTGATAGCGCCTTGGCGGGCGCACTCTAATGATACTAGCAGCTGGCCTTGCAGGACTCGGGCCACGCGTTTCCTGGCCGGTAGTCGCGATGTGCGCGGCTCGATGTCGCTTACGCGACATGTAGAATGTAGGACGAGGCGGGCCGCAGTTTTGATTCGAAGCGTGGCGTGCCGCGTCATCGACCAACAAGCGAGGCTCGTCGGCAGATCCCGCTTGAACAGGACGGCGTCTAGACGGCACGGCACGGCCGCTACATGAAACTGAAAACCGGCGCTCATTGGGTATGATCCAGTCAGCTTACTGGTAAGCGCCGATTCGGTTCACGCTGGCGTACCCGGCGCCGCACCGGTCGCTACACTACGCCCGAGGACACGAGCGAGAGAGTTTCTCCGCAGCGTCCCGACGCACCGTCATCGATGCCATTGGGTGTCCGCCTTCGTTCCTGGTAGTGTTTGTATGTCCTGGCATCACGGCCGTCTCCTGCTGCACAAAGATGTTGTTGCCGCTGACTGCGGACAAGCCGGCCGACCGCTATGGCCTTGTGCTTGTGGTGGCCGCAGGAAATGGTTCGAGTTCTTTTGGTTCTGACATTCTTCTGTAAGGTAGCTGTTCGGCGTAGGCCACAGGGAACGGCTCGGCGCCGATCGCCAAACCTTCGCGCGCTCGGCTGCCAGCGCCGCTTTGGGGGTGGGAACGGGATCCCGAGCAGCGTCGCGATCTACATTTGTGCGAGGCAGTGAATAAGAAATTGGACGCGGTGGGATTCGCCAAAATGCAAGAAGCGACAGAGTCCGCGCTCAGCCCGCGCTCTGCGGCTGCTAACTCAGTGTGGGACTCCGCCAGCCGATGCCTGCGAGCATGTAAGCCATTTGCGCCGTCCTGATCGATGGGGCGTTATCCGACACCATGTGAACAGAACCTATGAGCCATCCCATGCCGCATGATGCCGCAGACCCTCTCGCCGGCCTGCAAGATTTACTCGGCCGGGCAGACCTACTCGAAGTAACTCTGTCCCGCCGACGTTCGGCGCCCAACACATTGACCTGGATCCGCCACCTGACCTTAAAGCGAAACTTAAGGTCAAATCCTCACGCAACCTCTCAAAATTATGCAAGGCGGTCGCCAGAGGGATACTCCGGGAGCGCAAACGTGTCGCCAACTAATAGTAGCATCCATCCCTAGGTCTGGGGGGTCGTTTTCGGGGAAAGTATCGTAGGCTGTTGTCCGAAAACGCGCACGGTCCTCGCGCACCATGGCAAGAGCAGCAAAGAGCCTACCAGGCTGAGGGGCAATTCTCGAACTTAGCGGGTAGGCACTCCGCTTGCAGCGCAGATGCGCGGATAGGTGTAAGGCCGTCTACGGGACCGGATCAGGAGCGTCGAGTGTAAGTTCGGGAAGAGCCCTGGAGAAGGGGCGGCCCCGGGATTAGGGGAGATCAGTGGCGCCACCTCGAGCCGGCTGCCGACATCGTGTGCGTGGACGAGAACCTATCATGGGCACCCATACAAATTCGCTCCGACCGAAATAGCGACTGGTAGGACAGCTTGAGTGGAATTCCCTCGGAAGCTGCGCGTTGACAAGTGGCGAACGTCTGTGAGAACGCCTCATCGGGAATGCGGGAGAAAATCATGTCAGGAGTGACGGGCAGCAGTAGAAGGCCAGAACAACAAAATTGCAATCGTGCAGAGATGCTGCGCCGCCTCGTGTGTAGCGATTGCACGCTTTCGTTCCTTATTGAAGCGCACGATGGTATCTCCGCTGCCATTGCAACGCGAGCAGGATTTGAGGGGATCTGGGCTTCGGGCTTGTCTATTGCTTCCGCGCTTGGATACCGCGATGCGAACGAGGCATCTTGGACCCAAGTTGTTGATGTCGTCGAGCGCATCGTGGATACGGGCGATCGGCCCGTGCTGGTAGATGGTGACAGTGGATTCGGCAATTTCAACAACGCCCGTCTCTTGGCGCGGAAGCTTCACCAACGGGGAGCCGCTGGGGTAGCCCTGCAGGATAGTCGCTTCCCCAAGATGAACTCTCTTGTTGGTGACAGGCATCTTTTGGCAGACGTTTCCGAGTTTTCGGGGCGCCTGAGAGCAGTAAAGGATGCAGTGGCTGAAGAGTTAGTGTTAGTTGCCCGGGTGGAGGCATTGATAGCGAACCAGCCAATGGAGGAAGCGCTATTGCGCGCGAACGCGTATGCTGATGCCGGCGCCGATGCGATCCTTATTCACTCGCGTAAGAATACAGCTGACGAAATTCTTTCATTTGCGAAGAAATGGGATAATCGTCTGTCGCTTGTAATCGTCCCAACCAGATACCATAGTACGCCAAACTCCAAGTTCCGGGATGCGCGCATAGCAGCTGTGATCTGGGCTAATCAGCCGCTTCGAGCATCGATAGCCGCCATGCGGAGCGTCTGTGAAAGGATCGTGGCCGACGAGGGGGTAGTTGGCGTTGAGCCGCAAATTGCGCCACTAGAGGAAATATTCGAGCTCTTGGAATACTCGGAGCTTGCAAATGCCGAGGCGAGGTATCTTCCGGGCCCGACTTGAGCCGAGCCGTCGCGTCTCGACGGCGAATCGAGATCGCTGCCTCAGGGATAAGCAAGCCGGAAGGTTGCAAGTGGGAGGGCGAGAAGATACTCGGCTGTCATCGCAAAGTGGCCTTCTCATGCTGTTTTGCCAGTAAGGTCGTCTCGAGTATTATGCCGGAAGTCACGTCCCATTGGAGGCGAGGCTATGACGCCAGCTCTCTCAGAGAGACTGCGATGAAGAATGTCGCATAGGCGACACCGCGTCGAAGAACAATCGCGACTATCCGGTCGGCTTCAGCCCCTATCTCCACCCGCACGCAAACGGAACCTACGTATTTGGACGGGACAAGCAATGTCTTCGGATCGCGACGTGTCTGAACATCAGCCGCGAATTACGTGCCATTTTGCAAGCTTGCATCCAGCTGTCTGTGGCTGTTAGCCGATAATGCCTCGACGCCCCTGTCACTGAATCTAAAGTTCGCCACATACGCGCGGCCATGTTCGACGAGTAGCTCAGCCGGTTGGGAAGGTGGTCGCGAGCAGTGTCATTGCGCTATTGCAAGCAAGCGGATAATCAAGCCACATCGCAGGCCAAACAGGAGTAGATCGAGTTGAAGATGGTGTTGTGCGTGGTCGCACTAATGGCAACGATTGCGAGTGTTCGCTCAGGCGATGCCGAGCAACTGAAGGTATCGTTATCTGAAAAGGGCGCGTATAGGTCAATACAAGACGCGGTAGACGCGCTACCTCAGGCTGGTGGAAGTATAGTAGTCGCGCCGGGTACCTATCGCGGAAAGGTTAGAGTGACGAAGCCCAATGTCAATATCAGGGGCACCGGTGGTGGGCCGGATGAAGCGGTGATTGTCTACGGTGATAGCGCCGCCACTGCGGGTGGGACTGTCCGTTCCGCGACCTTAGGTGCGTCGGGCGATAACTTCCGGCTCGAAAATCTGACTGTTTGGAACGACTATTCTGCCAATTTGGGTAATCCAGCATCTCAGGCAGTGGCACTTTCTGTCACCGGCGACAAGGATGTTATTGCAAACGTCAGAATACTTGGTGCGCAAGACACATTGTTTGTCAACAAGGGGCCGAACGGGAAAGCCAGTCGTCAGTTCTTCGTAGACTGCTACGTCGAAGGCCATATCGATTTTATATTTGGTAACGCCAAGGCCTACTTTAAGCAATGTGAGCTACACGGTGTTGCAAACCACGCAGTCGTCTATACCGCACAAAGCAGAGCCGTCCCGGATGAAGACAGCGCCTTTGTGTTTGATCATTGCACGCTGACAGCCGACAAGGGCGCGCGCGACATTGCTCTCGGGCGTCCATGGCGTCCCTATGCTGCGGTGATCTTCTTATCGTCGCAGATTAATGCGCCGGTCATGGCTGAGGGGTGGGTGGAATGGGACCCGGGCAAGAGCCGCCGCTTAATGAACGCCTACTATGCTGAATACAGATCCTCAGGTATTGGTGCCGATCCTAGAGCAAGAGAAAGATATGCGCGCCAGCTAAGCGATCGGGAGGCAATGCAATGGTCGCTCCAGACATTCTTCTCGCACGACACGGGCTGGATCCCGCAAGCGCGATAGAACGCAGCGGGAGGGCCCGCAATAGCAGCGCGTCGGGCCGATTAGCGACGGGCCTGCAGACGGGCTGTCTTGGCGGGCCCGAATTGGGACCATCTGTGTGGGAGCGTGAGTGTCAGGAAGCACTGGTGCGAGTTGCGTACCAAGCACGGCGGGTACGAAGCTGACCGCAATCATGCAATCCGGCTCTTACACCGGCCAATCCTTTGTGATCGTCAGCGATCGATTGGAGCAGCGGCGCGAGGGTCGCGCTCAATGCCATCGTTTTTGCTACTGGTGGCTTCAGGGAACCGGCGGAAAGCAACTACGCACGGGGTCGATGCGCCGTAATGTGGAGTAGCGACGGCACCTGGCGGAGATGGAAATACATTGACCGCGGTCACTGTTGCATTCTCCACTTGCCAAGTTGCGCGGGGAGAAAAGCGCAGATCTTCCACCGCAATATCGAGCGGATGCTGTTGATCAAAGCCTCGCATAACGAGCGTGCCATCAGTCCCATAGACGTGCCTTAGGACGATCTGTTGATAAAGTGGCAAGTTATTGCCAGCGAAGGGACCGTAGCGCGTGTCGAAGTGTATGGGCCATTTGTTATTTCTCATACATATATTCTCGTAGTTCACCCGCTCAACTAAACCGCCTCGACTGGGATCGCTTTTAATGCGCAGACCAAATGTCGTGCCGTCCAGGGTCAGGTTGCGAACCAGCACGTCACTGACACCGGAATTCAGTTCGCTACCAATCGACATGCCGTGCCCCCAGCCGAATTGGTTGTCTAAAATGGAAATGTGGCGTGCAGGGCCGCTTGTGCCAGCCTTGATCGCGATATTGTCGTCGCCGGTGCGGATAAAGGAGTGGATTATCGTCACATCCTCGCTTGCGGCTGGGTCTATTCCGTCGGTGTTGCGGGCATCAGCGGGTGTATCAATGATGACCGCCCAGATGGTAGCACGTTCCACGTGGCTCATCGCAATGTGAAAGTTTGCTGCGTTGCGCAAGGTGATGCGATGAACAGAGACGTCCTCAGCATGGTCCAGTTGGATCAATCGAGGCGCGTTTTGTTTTGCGCCCTCACTTTGTGCACGACGGGCCAGTTGCCACCAAGTCTCAGCCGTGCCCGCCATCAAGGCCCCGCCTCGGCCGTCGATTGTACCGTATCCATAGAGACCGCCGCCTTTAGTCTTCGTGAAACTAATGAGGGGGCGACAGCCATCACCGCTCCGATCGATGTGGCCACAGCTCCCCGAGCTCTTTTGGTATGCTTTTGGGTCGGCTACAGCCGTCAGTATCGCGCCCCGAGCGAGCCACAGTGTTGTGCCGGACTTCATTTCGATCGGACCCGAAAGAAACGTCCCTGGGCCTAGATATACGGCGGCGCTAGGGACGCAATGGTCTATAGCGGCTTGCAATCTGGTGGTGTCATTTCCACCTGACGGGTCTAAGCGCGCGCATACCCCTTTAGGCGCGGCCGGTTCGCGAACATTGCGGCGATCCTTTGCCTGAGACGCGGCGGAAAGCAGCCCGACCGCAAGTATGAAAACTGCGGCGAGGTAGCGGAAACGGGCGGCCATTGCCACTCCTTTGGTTTCATAGGCAGGCAAGTGCGGGCGGTCGCTGCGGCTGTGCAAGTCTCGTAACCTGTAGATGCGGGTGCAATTGTCGCGTGGTGAAACGGATCGGGGGTGAGGGTCATGGGAGCGGGACCATCCGGCAGAAGTGCGCTGGTGGAAAGCGACGACCGCAGACGTCTCGCTAGTCCCGGAGTCGAACGAAATCGCTGGCGGGTCATTAGCGATCCGAATGTACTGCTACGTCCGCTTACTATGACCGTATTTGCCTTTGTCGTCCGGTCTGCCCGTCGCAGTCACCCGGAGGGTACGACCTATTTACGCAGTTGGCTTGCATCGAAGTCCCTCAAGTGACCGATCAGAAAACAGCCGGGTCGCGCCCGGCGCAGCTTGTCGAATGCCCGCTCTCGCGTATGCGCGGTTGTCCGAGCTTAGTAAAATTGAGTGTTTGGATGGGGCCCATCTAAATGATGGATCGTAGCCACTTTGGCTTTTGAGGGCGATGATCGGAGGGGCGATCCGATGGTGGAATGGAGCCGGGCGCGAATGTAGCAATCACGAACGAACGCGGAGATATACATGCGGTGCATCGGCGCGAGTCTCCTCCTGACGATTGTGAACGAGCTCGGCAGGGTGGTGGACAAGCGCTCCATCAAAGCATTGTCGAAGCAGTCACCCTTGTGGCACGTCGATCAGCTACAGCCCGCAGCCGCAGGGCTCCGCACGCGATATGTGGGGCGTACTGCCCGCTCCGACCACAATCATGGATCAGTCCGTCAGAGGCTGCTGGCGGATGGTCGTTTCACAGAGCTGGTCCCGGTTGTCTGAACAGAATCTCCGCGTCGATAAGTGGAGCCTCTGCCGGGGTTAGGCCGCCATGCAGATTGGCCGCGGGTTGAAGTAGGCTTGATCCGGTGTGCCGCCGTCAAGGCTCGAGTGAGGACGTCGGCCATTGTAAAAGTCGAGGTATCGGCCGATCGAGGCGCGGGCGTCGGACACGCTGTCGTAGGCCCGCAAGTAGACCTCCTCGTATTTGACGCTGCGCCATAGCCGCTCGACGAACACGTTGTCCCGCCAAGCTCCTTTACCGTCCATGCTGATGGCGATGCCGTTGCTGGCCAGCGCGCCGGTGAAGGCCCAGCCGGTGAACTGCGAGCCCTGATCCGTGTTGAAGATTTCAGGCCTGCCGTGACGCGCCAAAGCGTCCTCCAGTGTCTCGACGCAGAACGCCGCCTCCATCGTGATCGACAGCCGCCACGACAGGACCCGGCGGGTCGCCCAGTCGAGGACGACAGCGAGATACACGAAGCCGCGCGCCATCGGGATGTAGGTGATGTCCATTGCCCAGACCTGGTTCGGGCGCGTGATCTCCACGCCGCGTAGCAGATACGGATAGATCTTGTGGCCGGGCTCAGGTTTGGTGGTGCGCGGACGGCGGTACAGCGCCTCTATCCCCATCCGCCGCATCAGCGTCTTGACATGCCGGCGGCCGATCTTGCTCCCCTCGGCAGCCAGCAGGCCTCGCAACATTCGCGAACCGGCGAAGGGAAACTCCAGATGCAACCGGTCGAGCCGCCGCATCAGCGCGAGGTCGTCGGGCGATACCGAACGCGGCAGGTAATAGACGCTGCCGCGGCTGACCTTCAAAACTTCCGCCTGCCTGGTGATCGACAGATCGTGCTCACGGTCGATCATCGCTTTGCGCTCAGCAATCCCGCCTTGGTGAGCGCTCCTTCTAAAAAATCGTTCTCCAGCGTCAGTTCTCCGATCTTGGCGTGCAGCGACTTCACGTCGATCGCAGGCACGGCGGGCGTGGCGCCGCCAGGTCCAAAAACTCCTGAAGCTCCACCCTCCAGCTGGGCTTTCCATGCCGTAATCTGATTGGGGTGAACGTCAAAGTGCTCGGCCAGTTGAGCTATCGTTCGGTCGCCCTTGACAGCGGCCAGCGCCACCTTCGCCTTGAAAGCCGGTGTGTGGTTCCGGCGTGCGCGTCTCGTCATCGTCTCTCCTGATTCGCGGGCCAATCTTGCCCGCCGTCAGGCAGAAACTCCACTTATCGCCCTGTTCAGATTTCCGGAGCCGGCTCTCACAGCACAGGGGAGTTTGCCCGCATGTGATCGCGCATGGGCCGATCGACCATCTTGCGGCTGAACCGGTCGGTGGTGGCGGCGCGATACAGCCGGCACTCGACAGGCGGGATATAGGTGATGTCAGCCAGCCAGAGCCGGTGTGGAGCTGTGGTGGTGAAGTCGAGCGCGATCAGGTTCGGAGCGATCGAGAGATCGTGACGAGTTACGTTGGCGCGGACACGAGGTTACAGCCCTAATCGCTCGAATGCGATTGCGGCTGATCAGAGGTACGGCCGGCGCTCCCTGCGTCCGTAGAGCGCCTTGGACCAAACACTGCATAGCGCTGGCCATGCTCGCAATACTGCACCACCATTTGTTCTGCCATATTTGCAAAAAGCGCGTCTTGGGGGGAAAGGCAGACGCGAGCGAGTGGGAGGAGGCGTTCGCTGCATCGGCCCCGATGTCAGTGCGGCCGACCAATTCAGAATATGAATGCGCTCTATCAGAACAATCGATTTCACTGATGTCGATCAAGCCTGGTACTCAGGTCAAAGGGGCCGCATGGCGTGCGTTATACGCTGACTAGCCGTTTCACTCACGGCGTCGCTTCGGGTATCGCCGGCCGCGCGTCCTGGTACAGAACCTTATAACGGGTGGTCGTGACGATGATGATGAACAGTACCAGAAACTCGACTTCGGCGGACCAAATCAGCATGGGAGATCAGGCCCTAACGTTGTGGTTGCCGAAACTGAGGCACTATCTGTCGTGGTGGCGACTGTTTACAAGCCCCTTACCTTCCCGGCGGCCCCACCTCGAATCGCTTGCTGACCCGCCTGCTCCGGCTGACCCGAGCGATTCTCAGGAACGTCTCAGGCAAAATATCGAAGCGCAAGTTGCGGAGATTGGCAGGTTAGTGGGCGGAGGTGAAGCGCCAGGCGAAGCAACCCGCCATCTCACTGAGTTGACAAATCAACTCATACTCGCGCAGCTCGGCATTGTTTCAAAAGTCAAATGCGTCACTACTGAGGCGACGGATCGCCTCGCTAACCGTGCTCCGGTAGAAATGAGCGGCGTCTATGAGCCGGAAAGGCTCTTGAGATTGGGCCATCTTTTTGACAAAGCGGTATCGGCGTTAACTCCGAGTTTGCGGACGCAATGCAATAGAACAGATATAGCTAAACTTATCCTCGGCCGGACATCTGAAACCAAAGTCGAGTTTAATCTTTTCATCAAGTTCGTCGCTGCGATTGCTACTGCCGCCGAAGAGATGTGACTGTACCTACCGTCGTATCCGAAGTAGCGCAGCCGCGATTGCTCGCGTTGTGAGGAGGATGCCGATGTGCTCAGCCTTGACGTTTGCTGTTAGTCGACTGGGCAGGGCGGGTTGCAATCGCATAGTGTCGTAGCGGGCAGACAACCTTGCTGCGCGCCGGTGCTACGCATGCTGGATCACCGCCTCCTCCCTGGCTCTCTGGAGAATGGCTTCAGAGCGGACGGCCGTACGCCCGCTCATGGTCTATGGATCGGAAACCTCGCGGTATTGCGATCAGGGGAGAAGCGAGCGGAAAGCGTAAAAAACAAATATCCATGTCGCAAGGCAGAACAGTGCGGAGAAGCGCCATACTCTCGCTCTGAATCGGCGGCGCCAATTCACAAGTTGCGGCGCGCAACCGCTGAAGCGACGGCCGCGGACAACTTCGATCATCTCTCGATAGCTGCCAAAAGCAAAATACGACCGATTGTTCCGAATGTACGTTATCCGCTCTTGAGGTGAAAGGCACAATTGCCAGACGTGCTGCGCCTCCTCGCGCACACTGTCAGAACTTGGCTCGTGCCTACCTGAGTTGTAAGCACGCCGATCAATGGAGAGTGGCGATGGAAGTTGACGCGATCGCGTGCTCCCGATGAACGTGAATGTCTGCTGAAACATCGAAGTGTACCTTTTCGCAATTCGGCGAATGATGCGTACAACGTGACGTAACGAGAGAATCAACAAGATCATGCGCAGATCCAACGGATCAGCTGTGCGCTCTGTGCAAGACCCACGCCGATGTAAGTGTAGGCCCGAGCGAAGGAAAGGGCATTGCGAAAAGTGGGCGCTATAGTCAGAACAACTTGGCCGGTGCTGGCTGTTGATTGCGAGATACAGCCCCCGAGGCAATGATGGTGACCGTTGAGCACTCTCTGAGGTACCGGCTCGTTGAACCGGGGCGGCGAGTGTGGGGCGCAGGCGCAGGGCTGCTTACAAACGTGCTCAGTTGGTTAAGAGAGGGGTTGAATCGGACGCAGCGAGAGATTGTACGATGTGAAGAAAATGAGCAGTTAGAGACGAGACGCGCGAGGCCGCAATGGTTTTATCTTTGGGCGATGTACCAGGCATCGTGAGCCGCCCGGGCCACTCCACAAACAGGGGCGCTGCTCGTGGTTCGGTTTGGCCGTGCGGTCGATAAACCGGAATCAATGAATTGTTGGTCATCGTCCGTGCAGATGATCAGTCAGGTTGCGATGGCCCACTAGGGAGCCGTTCGAGCCATACCCTCTCGGTAGCACTCTAAGTCGTCGACTTGCGACCTGCAAACGTTACAGCACACCGTGTCCACCTAAGCGAACTACCTTGAGAGGATATCATGCGTCGAAGGCAGCTCAACTCATCTCGCTGGAGCAACAGATTCAAGTACTATATGCTAACGTTTAGTATCGTTGCCGCGCTAAACTCGTTGTCATTCATGTATGCCAAAGCCGGCGGGCCTCTACCCACGGAACAGGAAAAGAAGGCGTGTATCGCCGACGTCTTTCGGCTCTGTAGCTGGGCCATACCTGATGCGAACGCAATCACTTCGTGTCTGAAGTCAAACGTGGCCGGTGTGAGTGCGGAATGTCGCTTGGTTCTGTCAACCCGCGAGCGGCCGAGTGGTGTATCAAAGTGAGTCGGCGATCAGATACATTGTCGTACGGTGTTGGCGCTGGCTGACATTTAGCAGCGCGGTCGGTTACTTCCGGCGTTCGACGCACGGTGAGCAGCGTGTCCAGGAGATGTACGTGGCGTCGGATTGCAAGCGAGTATCCAGCCTAAGTGGCCTGATGTATCGTCGAAGTAAAGGCGCCTGGAGAAGCCAATTCATTGAACCAGTGTGGTCAGGTGCGTAGATGAGCAGAGTCGTTAAGTGGTTAGTCAAGGTGGGCCGCCACACGAAAGCATCAGATGAGCAACGGTGTGAGCTGTCGCTGGCGCACCGTGGTGTAGATGATCGGTTGAACTGCGCCTCTGCCTTGAAAGCGGTCTATCTTACGAGTAGGATCCGGCGGAGTCTGCGTGTGATTTGCTCGTGCCTTAGTGGCCCGGTAAGCTGAAGCTTGAACCTATGCTTTCAAACCACCCGCGGTTGGAGTCAAGGGTGATTATAACTGCTTTAGCTCGACTCCGTGTTTTTTGAGTGCGTAGCCAATTTGGCGCGGCGTCAGTTTGAGTAGCCGTGCTGCTTTCGCCTGTACCCATCCCGCCCTTTCCATGGCCGCGATAAGGTGCTCGCGATCAACTATTCGCTCACCTCTCGTAACTTGCAGGTGTGAGAGCGTGGTTCCGTGAGTGGGTTCGTTCACGCCGGCTCGTGTGGATGAAGCATCGCATGCCCCCGTATGCGGCAGCGGTTGTGACGGCATCGATGGCGGCTGCTTACTCTTCCAAAGTCGAGCGGAGAAGCAACCATCGGATTTGCAGGCGAAATCGCGACTGTTAATTGCTGGACCGGTCGCCATGGTGGCAGTCCGCTGAACGCAATTCTGAAGCTCCCTAATATTGCCGGGAAATTCGCAGCTTTTCAATACCTCGAACGCGCTTGGTTCGAAAGTCAACGAGCGCTCGTTCTCGGAGTTGAACGTACGAAGAAATTCAGTAGCGAGTAACGGAATATCGTCGCGGCGCTCACACAATGGTGGGACAAGCAAAGGGATGACGCTCAGACGGTAGTAGAGATCCGCGCGAAATTGTGTCTGCGAAACGGCGACCTCTAGATCCTTGTTGGTCGCTGCTATGAGTCGAACATTAACTCTTATCGTGTGTGTACCGCCGACTCTCTCAAATTCCTGCTGTTGTAGCACTCGCAGCAGCTTCGCTTGAAATGAAGGTGAGATTTCACCAATCTCGTCGAGAAACAGCGTGCCTTTGTCAGCCAGCTCGAAGCGCCCTTTGCGCGAATTGATGGCTCCGGTAAAGGCGCCCTTCTCGTGTCCAAACAGCTCAGATTCCAAAATAGTCTCCGATAATGCCGCACAGTTTAGTTTGACGAATGGGCGGTTGGCTCGGGGCGATAGGTCGTGGATCGCTTGCGCAGCAACCTCTTTTCCGCTACCGGACTCGCCTCGCAAGAGTATCGTTGCATTTGAGTTAGCGACGACATTGATCTTGCGGAGGAACTTGCGCAGCGCCGGGCTGCGACCAACTACGCCAGGTAGCGTTAGGTTGCGGTCCGCTTCGGCTTGATCATCCTGCGGCAACTTTGTCTGGTTGCCATCGGTCGCAAGAGGCGGCTCGCTGTCATCGTGGGCCGTGGAGAGGTATGACCTCAGAAAGTGGCCGAGCATGTTCGCGATAGCGAGGAGAAGGGTCACGTGTGAATTGAGATCTAACGTTGAGGATCCGTCCCGGAACAGCTCGGCCGAGAGCATCCCGACCGTCGTGCTCTCGACAGCGATTGGAACGGCGATGAACGACAATCGACTATGTGCCGTGGCGTCAGATGAACCTGAATCGCTTGTGGTCTGGGAATTGTTCGGTTGCGTATGGGTTATTATAAGGGGTGTGGCCGTATTGAGCACGCGCTCGACGGCTCCTTGCGGCAGGCGGAGTCGAAAACGCTGATCGCTCCCTTCAGTCCAGCCCGCGCCCACGGCAATCGCCGGAGCGTTGTGACCGGCATGCAGACAGACCACACAATGTTGCATCTGAAGCTGAGACTGTATTAACGCGACGACAGCCTCCAGCCGAAGCTCGAGCCGAGAGGGCGCGGCGAGTTGTTCCGCTATGCGCAGCAGGATCTCAGGAACTTTCGGGTGTGCCCATTGAGCGTCGCTGCGAGAGGCCTCCGCTCCCGGTGACTTGAACTGTGATGTTGAACAAGACAAAACGTCGCTAGTCATATTGTCCGGTTTCCGCCGATTCGTTGTTCTCGACCATCTATTGTTACGCCGGCGGTGGCGCCTGCGCTGTCGCGGACCTAACAACGTTTCGTGCGGCGACGACAAGGCCAACAATGATTAAAGAGTCAGTCCTGGACGAGAGGTTTGCTCCGGTGCAGCGTCGCCAGTTTGAATATGTGAGGCTCCATAACGCAAGGAGTGCGCCATATTGGCGCATCTTATGCAGATGATCCTTGAGTGCTTTCAGAGATAGCAGGTCGTCTGTCGTCCATGCCGGTCCCTACGGCGGGCAGCATCTAGGCTCAGGTGAACAGGTTCGCCGAATTCTGCGAGAGCCGCCATTTTCGATTGGAAACAATCGGACTTCTTTCAAAGTCGTCGTCATGCAGCTCGCTCCGCTCGTCCTGGGCTGGTGTACCGATGAAGGTGCCACCGCAAATCGCTTCCAGCGCCCTGCGGCCGGTTGGGAGGGCTGCGAGAGGCGCGGCATGCGAGCTCAGCCGTAGTCGGGCAAAAGTGCGTTCGGACGAGGTCCGGTTACTGTGGTTTACGCGGGAACAACGGCCGTAACAGCTGTAGAGGCAGCTGTAGGAGCCGGCACGTTTCGCTCAAGACACGTAATCAGGCACCAGACTGGGTTGCGAGCTCGTCGTGCTCGTTGACCTCCTCCGGCCGCAGCGCGTCGCTCCGACGCTTAAGGCTGTCCCGGATTTCGCACGACGCTGACGAAGCATTCGCAATGGCCGGCTGACTCGGTCGCCTCGAGCCGTCAACACCGCGCCCGTAAGCGGTGGTTTCACGGTCGGAGGCCTATTCACGAAGCATTGGTGCCGTCGACCTAGAGTGATTAACTGACAGGTGCATGCAAAATGGCAGAGTGAGGCGGTCGGACAAAGGCGCTTTGCCCGGCCGGTGACGCGGTCCTCCGCGTGTTCGCTCAACGGCTTGATGCGACTGATCCGGTGTCTCCACTGGAGGGCGCCCGGTATGTCAGCATGGCCGATCCAAGAAACGTCCGCTGACGACGGCCGTCAGCGCGGTCGAGTCTGGAACCGGCACGTCGCAATGGCGAGAAGGTCAAACGAGGGACTGTAAGCCGATGGTGCGAGTTCGGCCGCAACCACGGAACGCCGATGCCTCATCGCTACTACCGTTGCCAAGAAGCGAATTGCAGACCGGCGTCTCAGGATAGAGCTCGTCCGCGGCTCCACGCTGAGGCGGTGCGTCATGGGTCAGCAGGACGAGCCGAACGACACCGAGAGCCCGAGACCAAGGCATCACGCGAAGAAATGAGCGCCTAGATGATCGTGAGGATCATCGCTATGACCGCGTGGCAGCCTCGTGTGGCATGTCGTTCCTGCCCCCTGCGGTAACTCCTGCTTGTGGTAATCGTATCTAGGTTTGCGCCGGGAGCCGAGTGATCGCCTGATAGGCTTCATAGGCGCGCATCAAGCCGTCACGAAGCGACGTCGTCGCCCGTCAGCCGAGCTTGTCAAGGCGGCTGACATCGAGCAGCTTGCGTGGCGTGCCGCCGGGACGCGAGGTGTCGAAACTGATCTCGCCTCGATAACCGATGACCTCGGCGACGAGGCGGGAGAACTCGGCGATGATGATGTCCTCGCCGCTCCGGATATTGACGAGCTCGGACCCAGAATAGCGCTTCATCAAATGGACGCTGGCATCCGCCATGTCGTCGACATAAAGTAATTCGCGCCGTGGCAAGCCGGTGCCCCAGACCACAACGTTTTCCGCGCCGGCAAGCGTCGCTCGTGAAAGCGCCGGATCAGCGCGGCTACGACGTGGCTGTATTCTGGATGACAACCGTCGCCAGGGCCGTACAGATTAGTCGGCATTACACTGACGAAATCGCTGCCATACTGGCTGCGATAGGCCTCGGCCATCTTGATCCCGGCGATCTTTGCGATGGCGCAGGGCTCATTGGTCGGCTCCAGCGGCCTGTGTGTCCTCGCGAAGCGGCTGAAGGCCAGCTTCGGATAGATGCAGGAGGAACCAAGAAACATCAGCTTCTCGGCGCTATTCAGATGCGCGGCACGGATCACGTTCGCCGCGATGGCAATATTATCGTAGATGAACTCAGCGCGCCGCGAATTGTTGGCGAGAATACCGCCGACTTTGGCCGCGGCGAGGAAAACGACTTGTGGCGTCTTCGTTGCGAACCAGTCCAATACGGCGGCCTGGTTGCAGAGGTCGACCGTGCCGGTCGACAGTCATCAGTTCAACCTCCTCCTGCGCGAGCCGGCGCACCAGCGCGCGCTGCCGACCATGCCGCGATGACCGGCGACGTAGACGCGTGTGACCTTCAGCTCAAAGGAAGCGGTTGCCATTGTCAGCGTCCCGTTTTGCTTCGGTCAGATCACTCGCCATCATTTCCTGAACCAGCTGGACAAAGCTCCGCTTTGGCTTCCACCCGAGCTTGGTGCGCGCCTTGGTGGCATCGCCGACCAGAAGATCAACCTCGGTGGGTCGAAAATAGGTCGGATCGATGCGGACCAGGGTCTTGCCGCTTCTAGCGTCGAGGCCGGTTTCCTCGACGCCCACGCCCCGCCATTCGATGCGGCGGCCGACCTGCGCGAAGGCCAGCTCGACCATCTCCCGCACGGAATGCATCTCTCCGGTGGCAAGCACGAAATCGTCTGGCTTATCGGCCTGCAGGATCAAATGCATGCCCGCCACATAGTCGCGGGCATGGCCCAATCCCGCTTGGCTTCGAGATTGCCAAGATAGAGCGCCTCTTCCAGGCCGACCTCGATGCGCGCGACGGCACGCGTGATCTTGCGGGTCACGAAGGTCTCGCCACGGATCGGGCTCTCATGGTTGAACAGAATACCGTTGGAGGCGAACATGCCATAGGCTTCGCGGCAGTTTACCGTAATCCAGTAGCCATACAGCCGACGCCATAAGGCGAGCGCGGATAGAATGGGGTCGTCTCCTTCTGCGGAATCTCCTGCACCAGGCCATAAAGCTCCGAGGTCGAAGCCTTCTAGAACCGCGTGTGCCTCTCCATTCCAAGAATGCGGACTGCTTCCAGGAGGCGCAGCACCCCGATTGCGTCCGCATTAGCGGTATATTCCGGGCTCTCGAAGGGCAACATGGCTTTGGGCGGCGAGATTGTAGATCTCAGTCGGCCGGATTTGCTGTATCAGGCGGATCAGATTGGTCGAATCCGTCATGTCGCCGTAATGCATCAGGAACGGGACCTTGCCGACATGCGGATCCTGGTAGAGGTGATCGACGCGCGCTGTGTTAGAACGGCATAGGTCGGTGAGACATTACGACACCAGTGTCGCACCCTCGCTTCGCGCGGAGTCCATTGGATGGCTTCGAACCGATGTCCAGATATGGCACCGAGGCGTTGTACCTGGTGACCGCCGAAGTAAGTGCTAGGCTCATTTAAGCCTTTCTTGGCGCTGGTGGGGGCTTGAGGTCCTGTGGCAAGCATCAAAAGGCCGGCTTCGCTGGCCGCCGCTCGTGAGGACCGGCGATAGAGCGCGCATCTGGCGCGTGCTCGGCGGATGACCTTTCGGCTAAGATCAAGTGGCTTGGATCGTCCAAGCTAAATTCGATTACTTGGGGGACGACTAGGCTTGCGTAGCGCGAGAAAGCACTTGTCGGCGGAAATCGGATAACGGTATGGCAGTAGGCCAGGAGGTACATTTCCACGAGAGCGGCGAATCCACCCTCGACTCCAAGATCTGCAGTGTGCAGCGGGCCAGCATCGTTCGCTCGGAAGCGTTTGGGAATGCTGAAGAGCTCAGAATAGACAGCCGAAAGGTGATCAGCGACGCTGGGACTGTCAGTGCACAAAAAGAGCCTTGTCGGTCGTGTATGATGTAATGCTTTTGCCCGTTCAACTGCAGCGCATACCTGCTCCATAGCGACTCGTGGGTCGGTCCAATAAGGCCTATGGCCCATAGTATCTTCACCGTTCCCGTGCCGAACGTGTATCCCGATTACATCGTGCCCCTCAAACGCTCGATGGTAAACATCGTCGATGCGACGCCTGATTTCCTGGCGTGGTGTGATGCTTTGGAATATGATGCGCTCGGCCTCCTGATCACAGCCCCACATTAAGCAAGCGTCACAAACGATAGTATTCGCCTGGATATCCTCTGACGTTACCAACAACCTGCGCAGCTCATCACGCTCGTGGAAAATTTGGTCATCCGACCGGTAAACGCCGTCAATTGCAGGCCTATTCCACCAGTGTGGAAAAAACGGCCCAGGAAAGCAGAGTTGATTGATCTTATCGTCGCAAATAACGGGTACGCCCGAGATGTTGTCGAGCGGCTCAAAGAACACGCTGAAGGCGTTTGTAAAGGGGTCAGAGAGATAGCAAGATCCGCGCCAGTCAATGACCAAAGTGCGCCCTGTTCGCTTGGAGTATTGCCAGGCTGACGCGAGCGACCATAAGCAATCGCCGAAACCGGTGCGACGCCTGGAAATGACGAAGCGCTGTTGATGAGTCATCTTGAATCCCTTGCTCCGGCAGTTGAATAAGTTGTTCACCCTGGACGGCAGGAGAATACCGGCAGTGTTATCGTCCGCGAGGCCGTCGCCAGCCGAGCGTTAGGTTGCGAGAGCTTGTCCGCTTCGCGACCAAGAGGTCCGTTATGGATTGCCGTTCGCTAGCTAGACAAAGCGATACCTATCCAGTCGCATGCGCCTGATCGCGCAGATCTCCCAGATTGGTGGCGGCGGGACGCAAGCAGATGCGGCGCTTTTCCCACAACTGCCGAAGTTCAAGGATGATTGCGTCGCGCCGCTCGCCCTTTACGTGAGCGAGAAGCTCGCCGAGGGTGGCGTCCCCTTTGATTCCATGCAGCAACTCGAATAGATCGGGCGAGATGCGCACAGCGCCGCCATCGGAGAAGGTGGTATAAGTCTCGCAGACGATCTCCCGACACTCTGCGGTGACGTGATCCGGGGTACGGCGAAGTGAAGTGTAGGCCGGTAAGGAAACGCGGAGCGCAGCCCAGTCCTCTGGCGCGGCGACGCGCTTCGTGATGAGAAGCGATCCGATCACGAGGGCGTCAAGATCTGTCGTAAGGAACGTGACCATTGCGTCGGTAACTGACTGCACGATCGGTTCGACATTGTTGTTGAAAGATGTATTGAGGAGGACAGGGACGCCCGTCCGCTTGTGGAATTCATTAATCAGCTCCCAGTACCGCGGGTTCGATCTACGTGACACCGTCTGCAGCCGTGCTGTACCATCGACGTGCGTAACCGCACCAAGCACACTTCGCTTGCAATCACGAACTCGAACGACAAAGTTCATGAACGGAAAAGCTCCCGCGGACTTAGGAAGATCGAAAAACTCAGCGGCATGTTCCTCCAATACGGAAGGTGCAAACGGCCGGTAGCCCTCGCGTTTTTTAACGATGGCGTTTATGCGGTCCTTGTTCTTTGCTGGTCTGGGGTCAGCAACAATGCTGCGGTTACCGAGGGCGCGCGGACCAAATTCGGAGCGGCCTTGGACCCAGCCAACAACCGACCCGTTGGCTATCCATTCAGCTACCACGCTCGCTACGTTCGCGCTTCTTTGCACGTCGATGTGCCCGCGCCATGCAGCAACCTCTCGCTCTACAGCATCGTCATCCCCAAGTGCCGGGCCCCAATAGACATGCTGAAGCCGCTCACGGGGTGCGGGACGTCCTTGTTCTTCGGAAACCATGAGAGCGGCGCCGAGTGCGCATCCAGCATCGTGCGCTGCGGGCTGCACGAAGATATCATCAAATAGTCCTGTATAGAGCAACTTACCGGTCAGGGTGCAGTTGTGGGCGACACCGCCAGCCAAGCATAGCCGCTTCATGCCGGTCACCTCACGGTGATGCCTGAGAACATGGAAAACAATACGTTCCAAGGCCTCCTGCAAGGCCGCACTAACATCTTTATGCTCTTGGGTGAACGGCATTCCCTTGCGGCGAACGTGTATGTCGCGCTCTAATGCCGGAGCGATGTCGTTCAAATGTATCTTGTAGCCACCGTTCTCCTTTAATTCGTAGAATTGCTGAAATAGTACTCGGAAACGCGAGGGGTCCCCGTACGGAGCAAGGCCCATAACCTTGTACTCGTCGAACAGGCCATAACCGAGGCACTTGATTGCCTCTAAGTAAAACAATCCGAGGGAACCGTCCTCTGGGAAGGTATGTAGTTGAGTAAGACGACGTCCCGATCCAATGGCCACCATCCCGGAGAGAAAATCACCGCCGCCGTCGATTGCCAAGACTAGACCTTCGTCATAGCCGGACATAGCAAAAGTACTTGTTGCATGCGCATGATGGTGACTGACGAATGACAAGCGCGATGGCTCAATCTCAGTATCAAACTCCTGCGATAGCATAAGCTGTAGAAGTGTTCTGGCGTCGAGAGGGATGCCACTCTGCGTTTCCGAACCAAACAGAAGCCGAAGCATCGCGTTGCAATAGGACTCGGTTGCATAGAATGCGATGCGATCGATGTCCTTTAATTGCGCTCCCGCAGCAGCCAGGCAGTAGCGGATGGCCTGGGCGGGAAATTTGTTGGAATGCTTAATTCGGTTTAGGCGTTCTTCTTCAACAGCGGCTAACACTCGCCCGTCGCGCACCAGGACAGCAGCGCCATCATGCAAAAATGTGTGCGAGAGTGCTGGTCGATATTCATGGACCTTATCCAATCCGCCGCTCAATCCAAGACACAGCATTCTATCCTCCAGCAAGTGTGGTAGTAATCATGATCTTTAGGGCGGCCCAGTAATGGAACGTCCGCGACGTTGCGCGCGAATAGGCCGGCAAGCGCAGGCCGAGAAGAAGGGTGTGCGTTCATTAAGCGGCTGGGCATCGTCAGCGTGATAAGCGTCGCCGAAAGAGCTTTGCCGACAGTAAGAAGAGCAGTACTGCGTAAGCGAAAAGGATAACAACATGCGCGCCGATGCTATCGAGTGGTCGCCCGAGCATTGCAGGCCGTATTAGCGCAATCGAATGTTCCAAAGGTAACGCGGCTGCAGCCAACTGGAGAGCGGGCGGAAGGTGCGCAATGGGAAAGACTGCCCCGGATAGGAACACCATAGGGGTCAAGATGAGAGTCTGGTAGAACACAAAATAGTCGTAGCTTGGAGCAATCGCGACAACGACGAGCGCCGCACTCGCGAACGCAAGGCCGGTGAGGGCGAGAGCGGGGAAACAATAGAACGTGGATAATAAGGTGCCGTAGCCAAGCCCCGTAGCAACAAGCGCGATTCCGGTACCCGCCAAGGTGGCCTTGCTTGCTGCCCAGACCAATTCACCGAGGAGGATATCACCCAGCGTGAGCGGAGTGCACATCATTGCGTCCCAGGTTCGTTGGCTGTGCATGCGGGCGAACGTTCCGTACAGAGTTTCGAAGCTTGCAGCGGTCATAGCGCTGGTTGCCACCATTCCGCCGACCAAGAAATCGACATAGGAGTGACCGTCTACATTGCCGACAATCAGGCCGAGCCCAAAGCCGAGACCCAAGAGGTTGGTCAACGGGTCGGCCAAGTTGCCAAGCAGCGAAGCAGCGGCGGCCTTCCTCCATGCCAGATAGTTGCGGCGCCACACGCTGATCCAACTGAGTGCGTCGGATGGCAAGGCTGCTTTGGATATCGTCTTCATGCATCTATCCTGTGTCCCGTCAGCCGCAGGAAGACGTCTTCCAGGTTAGGCGGCCGCTCCAGAAGGCGCAGACCGGTGCATCCGCGAAGCCGAAGCCGCACCGCCGCCTGATCCGGCGCGTAGCAAAACAGTGTCTCTCCCCTCACCTCGATGCGCGCAGCGTGAGGCTCTATCATTGCACGGAGCTCGAGTGGGTTTCCGCCGTAGACCTCGAGGACATCACAGCCAATCTGAGAGTCGATCAGAGCATTAGGCGCACCCTCGGCGATCTTACGTCCATTCTCTAGTACGCAGAGGCGATCGCAAAGTCGTTCAGCTTCTTCCATGAAGTGGGTCGTCAGCAGGATAGTCTTTCCTCGAGCGAGCAGAAGACGCAGGCGTTCCCAAATCAAGTGGCGGGCGTGGGGATCGAGGCTGGTCGTGGGTTCATCCATGATGAGCAGTTGCGGATCGTTGATCAGGGCACGGGCCAGCACGAGACGTCGCTTCATGCCGCCGGACAGATCCGCGACCCGTGACTCTGCTCTGCCCTCAAGTCGAGCAAATTCGAGCAGCGAAGGCACAGCCTCCTCACTTTCGCGCGTATTCAGTCCAAAGTACCGTCCAAATATGAGGAGATTTTCGCGCACAGTGAACGCATCCTCGAGATTATCAACTTGTGGGACGACGCCGATGCCCGCGCGCGCCAAACGGGCGCGTGCCGGCACCTGCTCACCCAAAACAGTGATCCGGCCGGCATCGGGCGACATGAGGCCGAGGATCATCCGAACGATCGTGCTTTTACCTGCCCCATTGGGACCGAGTAGCCCGAAACACTCTCCCTTAGCGACGCTAAAGGTCAGACCCCCTACGACGTCTCGATCATGATAAGCCTTTTGGACGTCAGTCAGTTGAATCGCTGGATTGGACATAGGCTGTCTTAGTCAGTGACCAGAGCGGAATTGGATAATGTCAGACCAGCTTCGACGGATCGTTGCCAGAGAAAGCCGTCGGACCAAACATGGTCGACGCGGCCCCAGTCACAAGCGCTAGCAACATCAGGAAAAAACCCTCGCCCAGGATGGTTGGCGCTCGTGTTGCAGAGCAGCGGAATCCCTGTAAGTTTCTCATACTCGACCAGAAGAGCAGCGATCTTTTGCGGAGACGTTCGGGAGATTGTTTGCAATCGGGCAGAACCATCCAGGTGCACGATAGCGGGAACTCTTGTCCGCCATTCGCAACGGGTTTGATGGTCGAAGAGCATGTAAGGATCTGGGCTGCCGGGATCGAAAATTTCAGCAGCCCGGTCCTCGAGGCAAATAGGAGCGACGGGACGAAATCGTTCCCGTAGCTTGATATCGTTCAGAAGGTCTTTCATCTCCTTGGAGGTTGCAGCCGCAATAATACTGCGGCCGCCGAGTGCTCTGGGTCCGAGCTCCGCGAGGCCGGTGAGGAACACTACGGGCTTGTCTGTAGCGATAAGGGCCGCAAGCTCAACGATGGTACAGGGCAAAGCCTCCCAATGGCCTGATGGGTTGTTTCCGGTCAAGGCCGGTCCGCTGTGAACTGACCACTCCAAAGGAGTCAAAGCGTTTGGCTCGGCCATGGCGGCGCAAGCCGCGCCAATTGCTGAGCCGCTATCATTTGGAAATGGGGGTACCCAAACTGAATCAAACAAACCCGTCGCGCGCAGAGCACTGTTCCACTTTATATTAAGTCCACACCCTCCAGCGATGCACAGGTGCCGTAGGCCCGGAAGACCTGAGTGCCGTAGCAGAGCAAGTCCTATTTCCTGCTCCAGCAGCCGCTCCAGAAAAACGTGAAAAGATGCGAGTACATCTTCGGGAGGCGTGTTGGTGAGCCGACGACCGCATGCCTCGAAAAACCAGTCAGTGGCGGTAAGTAAGGCTTCGGGATCGTTTATGCTGGCACGGTAAGCGCGAGCACGCTCGGAAGGACCGGCTAGACACGCTTCATACATCTCTTGAAAGACTGCCAGAATGCCCTCATCGAGAGCGCCTAGCCCGATATACGCCATAAGCTTACCTGCGACACCAAGATCCCAGCCTGCCCTGCTGGCTTGACGATAGGGCCCGAAGTGGTGCCCAGCGATAGCATAGGCATGGCCGATGAAAGGGAAAAGAGTGTCGAGGAAGCGGGCTCCGGCCGGAGCTACATGATACAGGCGCGGAAAGATGCAGCCGTCCCACACTAAGCACAATGCAGGGGCTCGGGCTTTGGCGAAAGGACTGGTACAGTAAGCGCCGGCCACGTGGCCGGCTACGTGAGCATAGCTATGATAACGTAAAGGCACCCGATCGAGGATGAGGCCCGACCCGTCATAGGGCGTGAGGAGCGTGTTTTCGTGGGACTCGATATATGGCGCTCCCTTAAGGGTGAGCGGCACCCCTTCGCTTAGGACATCAAATTGCGAGTGGGTCAGCCCGTCCCAGCCGTCGATGACAAATCGGTCAACATCCGTGGGCCTTAAGCCGTGTTCGGCCAGCGCGAGAGTGACTGCGCTGAGGTCGGTGATGGCTTGATAGCGTGGATTATTGTCTCGCTTTTCTTGCTCTATGCAGAAGAGCAAGCGCCCATCTTCCACAACGGCAACCGCTCCGTCATGTGTCAGCTTGATTCCACAGATGCGCATAGTCACTCCATGTTCGCCGCAGCGAATGCACTAGTCTGGCAAGTTCGACTTAGTGCGAAAAGACGCAATCAAACAATCTTCGTCGATGCTCGCGCCACGACATTGTACGCGCTCAGTTTCGACCAGATGTTCATTCAAAACATCAAGCATTGTTTCGGCACCCGCAGGATGCCCCCAACGCTGACAAGAGGCGTCACGCGCTGATCCGAAAACGAGCCGTCCGCTGGGCGCCAGCATTCGCGTGAGCTTCTCAATGGCGTCACCCATCTGGCCGGTATGTTCAAGATAATAGAGCACTTCAGCCACCACGATCAGGTCGAATGATTTAGTTGCGTCGAGGTCCCGCACGTCAGAGATGTGCCAGGCGATATGAGGCCATTGAGCTCGCTCCCTTGCTCGAGTGATCGCACGCGGCAGAACGTCGATTGCTACGAGTTGCTGGCAGTGGGGCGCGAGCTTTGCCGTGAAGACGCCCGCTGCGCAACCCACCTCAAGCGCGTTACCGACCGCGCCTTCCGCGAGGCACAGACGGAGCAAGTGCGCGTGGCGCTCTTGCTCGAATGGGTTCGCGTTGAGCCGCCACGGGTCGTCCGCCTCCATCTCCCGCTCGAGCAAGCGCAGAACCTTATCGAATGTCATTCACCCTTCCTAACTTTAGTGCGCTTGTTTTCGCCGCGTGTGAGCGCTGTCCTAGATCACAGGCCGAGCGTTGGAGCGCCTTAACGGGTGGTCCCCTCCCCCGTGACCGCCAGCGCTGCCGGCTGTCGCCGAGCGGCATCGTGGTGACAGGCGTCACGTTCGTGAATCGTTTCCGGAGCCCCGCAGAGTGATGCCGGAGGGGTCGTACGGGAGAGCCAGTTACTGTTATCCAATGTACACAATGCATAGACTTTCAAGGGAAGCACTAGGAACAGATTGATTGGCGTGTGCAACGCGAAGCCAAGAAATCGCACCTCACCAGCACGAATCGCCGCTGTGGTGCACCGCATCAGCGTTAGCGACGAAATAGCAACGATCGTCAACCATGGTATGGTGTGCGTGGTCGCAAGCTGAGCGAGCCCGGTCATTATGGACAGAGCCAAAAGAAGAGGGCCAAGGTTCTGTCCGATAACATCTAGTGTGAGATAGCCATTAAGATGAGGCAGCAGCCGCAGTGCTAGCAGCGTGTCGCGGAAAGTACTGCGTGCCCAGCGTAGTTGTTGACGCAAATAAGGTCCGAGCCTGTCGGGTACGACGGTTGCGGCTATCGCATCTGGAACGTATTCAGTTCGAAACCCTGCCTGCAGCATAAGTATTGTGAGGTGACGATCCTCGCCGAAATCACTGGGCTTCCCGCGGAAATATTGCGTTTCATACTTGTCGAGCAGCGATGTAAGAGCCGAACGGCGATACATGGCGCAGGGGCCGCAGCAGCACATAACAGCACCGAAGCTGGCTTGTGCAGCGCGTTCTTCGTTACAAGCAAGCCAGTACTCCATGTCGATTAGCCGCGTGAGCCAAGTGCGATCCCGATTGGTCGCGACCAGATGGCCCATAGCGGCACCAACTGCCGGCTCGTGCATTCTAGCTGCTAGTTTTGTGACGACATCGACTGCGAGCGTCGTATCAGAGTCGACGTTGAGGACAAGGTCTCCAGATGACTGCCGGATGGCACAGATCTGCGCCTTCCTCTTGCCTACGTTCTTTCGCAGAATGATAAAGCGAAATCGTGAATCTTGCGCGTACGCGTCGTGGACAGCTTTGACAGCAGCGAGGTTTTGAGAGCCATCGTCAACGACATAGACGCGCAGTCGTCCAGTAAAGTCCTGGGCGGCAATCGAGCCTAAGCACGCCGACAGGGTGTCGGGCGCTTCATTGTAGCAAGGAACGATAACGTCGACACTTGGCATCGTTTCCTGATCGACGTCCGTGAGTGGCGGCGATGAGGCCCGGCTCTTTATTGCATAGATCATTTGAGCGCTCTTATAAAACGCTGAAAGGATTGTGTATGATCCAATCGTGGCAGTGCTGGCGGTCACAAGCAGGCTCATTCTGGTCTCAGTGAAAGTGAGGAATAGGACGAATTGCAAAGCCGCGACTGCGCAATGCGGGAATTAGGTGGCTGACGGCGCATATTGTCTGATCGCGCAGCCCTTGATCACGACCCCACTTGCGTTCATCGGGAGGACAGCCATCGTGCAAAAGAACAATGGCTCCAGGTTGGATGGAGCTCAGTACCGCGTTGACGATCGCATCCGCGCCAGGCCGAGACCAGTCGCGAGGGTCTACAGACCAGTGAAGTGCGCCAAGCCCAGCCCGCGCGGCGCAGGAGAGCACGTGTTCGGTCCAGAGCCCATATGGCGCACGCACATGTCGGAGCCGAGCCTCGGGGCAAACCGACTTGATGGCACAGTTCGCCTGTGCAATCTCCGACGCGACTTTCGTTGGCTCGCATTTCGAGAGATCGGGATGATTCATGGTGTGGTTTGCGATTTCGTGTCCGTCGGCAATTATCCGGCGCGTAATGTGCGGATGTTCTGCTGCATATCTGCCGATGACGCAGAACGTCGCCGGCACGTTATGTTGGGAGAGGAGGTCTAAGATGTGCGGGGTATAAAAAGAGTGCGGCCCGTCGTCGAACGTCAAGTGAACGCTTGGTGAGTCAGCATACTGCCTACCATCGCCAACGCTTGTGAAGTGCAGAGAGAGGCCTGTCACAGTTCGGGCCCGTTTCGCTCAATTGTCGTTCCGGGCGGCCATTCGCTCAACGGCTTTCCGACAGGCAAAACGACGAGAAGAGCCTCGTCTGTTCGCGTGGGCGGCAAAGCAGGATAGACCTCCGCCAGCGTAGAACGGACGCGTATACCCGGAATGATCGAGGCCAGCCCTGGGCGATCGAGCAACCTCGTGATGTGCGTTTTGAGCGCATGACGGACTGTGCCGAATCCGAAAGGAACGCCCATCAGGTGTAGTGTAGGATACATTGCACGTACAGAGTGTGGCACTCCCAGACCCTCTAGGTCGGGGCGTACCGCGTACAATCCGAGCTCGGCCACCAACACGTCGGCATCGCCGACCTTGATGAACCGTCGCAGCGCGCCAAGATGGGCCGCAACGCCCCTGCTGTCGTAGCCGATAAACCGGAGCTCCGGCCTCGCACCCGCCCAGCTCCGAAAGCCCTCAAAGGGACGCGCATTGAACGTTCCGGTCGGTCCGTAAGCCGCTCGAAAGAAAGCCGAGAGCTGGATATGATCCGATAGCTCCAGCTCATTCTCCCAGCACGTCCGCCACTGTATTGGGGGGCGCATCGACCCATCTCCTACGTTTGGCTTCATTGCCGTGTATGCATGAGGTGAGGCGCTACAGCAGGGTGCGCACGGAATCGAGCGCACGGGGCTGCTGCTGCAGGCGCTCTACTGCGGTTCGGCGAAGAACGTCTTGGGAATGCGGCGTAATGCGTAGCTATAGGCCGCGGGAGCCCTACAGGACTCCTGCTAGAAAGAAGGTCGGTGCGGTCAGGTTGTACAATATACGATGGTATATCGGCGTCCTCTCGCGGACATATCGGCGTCCTGTGAGTTGCGAGACAAAGCATCTCTGATGTATTACTCGCCTTAAAGATGTTTGATGGGGTGATCGAGGTGCGATGAATGTGTGAACTGGTACGGGCTACTAATGTAAGACATGGCGCGCTCGAACTGGGATAGCGCCTGTTGCTGTTTGCAAGGGACACGCATGGTGGTGTCGATTGGATGGGGCGCGATGTCCGATTGATAGCGGTAAAAAGCCCATTGCCGTTTGATAACTGGGTCGCGAGACCAAGGGGTCTGCAGGGCTGAGACCATATGTGAGCTTCAATAAATGCCTGGGGCGGTGTCCCTATGAGTCGCGGTTCACTATGTTCAATGCGCAGCGCCACGATCGTGGTCTCCAAAATCTAACGTGTTGCGTCGGACGCATCAGTTTTATTCATCGTGGCGCGCGCGGGTAAAATCGATTGTTTAGATGAGTTACATCTACACTGCGGATGAATGAACAATGCGGTTTCGTGGCCTAGATCTAAATCTGCTCGTCGCTCTTGATGCCCTGATAGCAGAGCGTAACTTGACGGCAGCAGCACGCAGCATCAACTTGAGCCAGCCCGCAATGAGTGCGGCGGTCGCCCGCCTGCGTGCATATTTCAAGGACGAGTTGTTCACGATGAGCGGCCGTGAACTTGTCTTAACCCCACGCGCGGAGGCTCTCGCCTCACCTACTCGCGAAGCGTTACTGCACATTCAGCTTTCCATCACGTCTCGCGAGCCCTTTAGGCCGGACGAATCAAATCGCCGTTTTCGCCTTTGCATGTCCGATTTCGCGGCTATCGTGCTTATTCGCAAGGTGATTGAGCGCGTCGCGCGAGAGGCGCCCGGCATCAAATTCGAGCTGATGCCACTGGCCGATCCATTCGACTACCCTCTTCAGCGGGGTGCGGTCGACTTTATCATTCTTCCCGACGTGTACACGACGGATGAGCATCCGAAGGCCACGCTATTTGATGAGACGCTGGTTTGCGTGGGCTGCCGTTCCAACAAGCGATTGGCGCGACCGCTGACGTTCTCAAGCTACATGTCCATGGGGCACGTTGCTGTCCGGTTCGGCCGTTCTCGCGTCCCGTCAATCGACGAATGGTTCATGCAGGAGCATCGAGTTAAGCGGCGCGTGGAGGTCGTGGTTCAGGGCTTCAGCATGATGCCCCACATGCTCGTCGGGACGAACCGGGTAGCGACCATGCCGGCAACGTTGGTGCGGCATTTTGCAAAATCGATACCCTTGCGCGTTGCAAAGCTTCCCCTGCCATTGCCTGGCTTTACGGAGACGCTGCAATGGCCTGCACTGCACAACAATGAGCCTGCAAGCAAGTGGATGCGTCAGGTCTTGCTTGAGGAAGCCGCTCGCCTCGGTTCGTCACAGGAGGAGCCAAGCCTGGCTCCTGAATAGCGCGTCCTCCAATTGGGGCTGTTCAGACGCGCGGCGGAGCATGTCGCGCTAAGCCTTCAATAACTGGCCTCCACGTGACACGGGTTGGCCGCAGCAAATCACCCGTATGCCCTTGTTGTCCCGCGGAAACGGTGTCGCGCAGCGGCGTCAAGACAGGCGACGGCCCCACTCTGATTGCCGCCGAGCGCGCCGTTCGAGCAGAGGTACTCACATGTCGACTTTACCCGGAGGTCGGTTCAGATGGTTGGGTAGCTCGTCTAGCCGGACATCTGCGTCGACATTCTGAGCGAGGCGGCGCAGCAGATCGCGGACCGCGGTTGCGCGCATCACTTCGCGCTCTGCACGTTCCAGCTGCTCGCTCAACAAACGCGGAAGAGACGAGCGTCCTTCAAGAGCGCTCCGGATTTCCTGAAGCGAAAGGCCGAGCTGGCGAAGTGCGACTATGTGGTAAACGCGTGTCAAACTGTCGGCGTCGTACATGCGATGGCCGCCGCACGTACGCTGAGAAGCAGTGAGCAGTCCGGTCTGCTCATAGTGACGCAATGCGCGCACCGTGACGCCGGTGGCATCTGCAAGTTCACCAATGCGCCGCCACCGACGCTTATAGAATGAAGGCCTGTTCATAGCCGGACCTGTACAACCTGACGCCAGGGGAGGTTCAAGCGCTTTCGGACCGCTTGCCTGGCAGGGCGGCGGCGTGTCGTAGATCGAACGAAGCTAACGATACGCAGGTGTTGCGGCCGGCCATGTAGCGCAATATTGCGCTAATAGCGCATCCGGCCTGAACTACGTTGAGGGCGCTACAAGCTGCATCAGCCTGACAAATGAACGCAGGTCGTCCGCGGCGGACGTGCGTTCAAGAATGAGCGTCGCGAGTGCTGTGCGATTCGCAGGAGTTCGCATGCAATCGGGGAGCGCAGCGACGGCCTCATCAAGAAGACGTCCGAGCATTAAGAGGTCTTCGGGAGTATAGATGCGGCCGGGCATATGCAACGTGGGTCCCTTAGTTTGTATTCAAATTCGTCACGTCGGCCCGGCTCCTTACAAAGGGGTTTGGCTGCTATGAGGCAGAACGGAGACGGACCTGGGGCGCGTAGGACCGGACACCTGAAAAAACGCAGGCTCCTCGGCCCGGGTACGGAGAAGCTCAGGTGCCCCCCGCCTAGAGGAGCGAGTTTAAGCGACCAAAAAGGCGACGCACGTCGCGCGGCCAGAGGAATCCTGAGAGCTATTACGGTCGGTCTGATCACTACGTCGGCTGCGGGCTGCCAGCACGAAGATGGGCTAATCGAAAGTAGATATGGTTGGCGGAAGTGAGCGTGCAGCAACTAGCGGCGCGATAGAGCGAGCAAGCGCCTCGCTCGCCGACTCAGCGCCCTCCTCTCGATGGCAAATCCATGTTTTCAGTTGATCGGTTGCGGGCCGCTCGGTTGGACGTGGCAGTTTGCGGCACTTTGAACGATCCTTCTCGGCGGGAGAGCACGGGTGCAACAAGGGAGATCGGTAATATCGGAGCCATCGTGCGGTGTGGCACCGGGCTGATTCTGATCGGTGCGGCATTCAGCGGCAGAGGCTCAACAGGTCATTTGAACAGGCTCGGCGGGGCAGGCGGTTTGCTTTTCGCGGCCCTGTGGCGAAAGGAGTGATCTGTGAACGCGGCATTATTGGTTCGGATTGTGTGTGCTTCCAGCCGATAACGTCGGTCTTGCAGGAGCGGCTTGGGATAAAGCACTTGAATCGAACGCAGGGTCAGGTTGTACACTGAAAAGGTGGAAGCGCACAGGCGTGCCGAGTGAGCTCGATTGGTAAGCAATGGCTATGGCGATCGCGCTAGATGCTGTCGGTTAGGGCTGCATTCTGACGCCTTGCTGTGTGACAGCCTCGAGTGTCTTCAACCGAATCCATAGAGCGCAATGTGGGCCACTGTGACCGGCTTTGAACAAACCAAGAGGTGAGGTGCGGCTGGTCCGCAACAGAGATTGGGAAAGCAGCGCGACCTGCGGCAGCAGGCGGATGTCGGGCTGCGTAGAGGAGGATCTGGATGTCAGGTGACGAGGAATACGTTCATCGACATGCTATGGCAGACAGGAGTCTCGCGGAAGGCACATCCGCCGGGATCGCCGCGTACTCGCTGCCATGCGTGAACCTCAACAGGAACGAAAACCCGTTCCCGATGCCTGACGTAGTCATGCGGGCTGCGTTTGCCGCGATTGGAACCCATAATAGGTATCCGGAGGAGGACAGCGGCGGTTTACGATCAGCGGCCGCGCGAGCCTATGGGGTCTCTGTCGAGCAGGTGATCGCAGGAAATGGCTCATCGGAGATTCTCGCACTGATTTACCGGGGGTTTCTTGCTGCTGGCGATACTGTCGGAATGTTGTCGCCCGGCTTTTCGTTCAATCATAAATTGGCAGCGGTGAACGGAGCGCGCTTGCTTGAAGTTGATTGGGCCGATCACAATGCTCTGCCGGCGAGCCAAAGTGTTCGGCAGGCGGCAGGAGACGCAAAGTTCATCGTGCTCGCCAACCCAAATAACCCAACAGGGACATTCGTTCAGATTGCGGAAATTGAGCGACTGGTCGCTGAAACGGATCAGCTTATCGTGCTCGATGAGGCGTATGTCGACTTTGCTCCAGACAATGCACTGGGTCTGATCGACCGATATCAGAATCTTCTGCTGCTAAGGACGTTTTCGAAGAGTTACGCTGCAGCGGGCCTTCGCATCGGCTTTGGCCTCGGTAACCGCGCGGGTGATTGCAAGACTGCGTAGCATACAGAACCCTTTCAACATGAGCGTGATTAGCCAGTCCGTTGGCGTCAGCATCCTCGAGCATCGTAATGCCTACGATCAGTGCATTGAATGCATTGTTCAGGAAAGGGAGAGGACTATGGTGGCGCTGTCGGCGCTTGGATTCTATGTCCTGCCATCACATGCAAACTTTGTATTGGCTCGCGTACCGCTTGGGTACGACGGTAGATGGTGGCAGCAAGCCTTAGAGAGGAAGAATGTGAACGTTGCAGTGTTTCCCGAGGGGGACCTTGGGGGCTTCATAAGAATCTCAATAGGTACGGCGGAGCAGATGGACACCTGTTTATCTGTGGTCAGTGACATTGCCGGGGGGCTGATCTGATTAATAAGAACGATGTCGTCGAATCGGGAGGACTAACGTGGCAAATGTATCACGTCGAATACGGCTTGGAATCTTTGACCACTTGGACGAAGACGGTCTCGACTTATCGCAGCAATATAACGATCGACTGGTGTTGGCCGAAGCGTGTGACCGGTTGGGATACCACGCGTACCATCTTGCCGAGCACCATTGCACACCGCACGGGCGATCGCCCTCGCCTAACGTATTTCTGTCGAGCGTTGCGCAGCGTACGAAGCAGCTCCGCATTGGGCCGATGGTCATGCTGCTAAGCCTTCAGCACCCCCTTCGGGCCTATGAAGAGGCATGCATGCTGGATCATTTGAGCGGCGGTCGTCTTGAGCTCGGTATCGGGTGGGGCTCTCTACCGATTGAATTGGGGTACTTCGGGGTTAGCGCCGAGAGCGCTCGCGAGCTGTATTCCGAAGGAATGGAGATCTTGTTCAGAGCGATGCGAGGCGGGACCTTGTCCTACGAAGGTCAGCATTATCGCCTCCACGAAGTGCCGCTAGCAATTACGCCTTATCAGCGTCCCCATCCACCGACCTGGATTCCCGTGAGCCAGCCCGGCTCTGCGCGAGCGGCCGCTGAGATCGGTGCCAATATCGCGAGCATTGGCCCGGCCTCTATGGTTCGGAAATCGACTGACGCGTACCGCGCGTGCAATTGGCGCGGAGGGGCTCCGCTTCTCGGTTTGCTTCGCATGATTGTAGCAGACACTTCGGAAGCTCATGCGTATTCGCTAGCTGCAGCGGCTTACGACAGATGGCTCACGAGCTTTAGGGTCCTATATGATCTCAGCGGGGTACCTGCCCCTCCGAACCTTCCGCCAACCTTCGAAGCAGCAATTGAAAGTGAATTGTGCGTTGTCGGAACCGCCGCTTCTGTGCGAAGTGTCCTTATTGATCACCTGGAGCAAGCGGGAGCTAACTATCTTCTCTGCCAAGTGGCCTTTGGCGATCTCCCGCTTGTTGCGGCCTTGAACACGGCGACTATTCTCCGGTCCGAACTTATGGCGGGAGGCGGCCCATGAACCTCTTAGGACAAGAGTGATAAACCTTTCGGTGGGCTGAAGCCCATGACCCTCTCCGGACAGGCGCTGCGGCGCCAGGTCGAGCGCCTGTGAAGCGGATGCCCCCTCGGCTGCAACCTAGTGCAGTCGAGAGGGCACATCGAGTGTTCGAAGCATGGTTGTCCCAGGCGGCGCCGGTGAGTACGCCAGGTCTGCTCATTCGGCGGGCTTTCCGGGCGCTGAGCGAGCGAGTGGTGGTGCCTCGCAAGGTGGCGAGGTCGATGTGGCGAACGGCTGGGGTGATCGCAAGACGCACAGTTATTCGGTGTATATAGCACCGGACTACATACGCGGCCGTCAAGTCATTGCGGTTCCTGTGAACGACGTGCCAACACAAAATCTATGATGCAAGGACAATGAGCGCGCGAGTAGAGATAGGCTGCTGACCGCCGTAGCGGCTCCAACATACATTGCGTCCGCGGTGGAGGCAGCCCTGTCCAAATTACCTGTAATGAGGGGTGCGTCCACGCAAAGCTCATTGCTGTCGCGATTGGCGAGGAGATGCCGAGCGGCTATAGGGAAGGCGATGACCACGAGGTGGGCTCTGTATTTAACAGGAGAATGACGACCGACTGAGGGCGGATCAGTCAGCCGAGCAATGCGAAATGTCAAAGAGAGTCAGAAGCTGTTGTTGTAGGAGGTTAGATGGCGAGAAGTTGGTTAGGAAGATGAAGGTTTGTGAACTTGTCGAGCTTTTGTCGAGATGTGAGCAGGATGCGGTAGTCGTCATCACGGACAGTTCGTCGTCCTCGATTGCCGTGGCTGTGGTTTGCACGGTCCAAACCGGATGGACCCACAGCCAGCAAGCGAACCCCAATTTGTCATTCCTGCCCGACGGATTGGATCATGCCATGTTACCGAGAGGTAGCAATTTGGCGCGTGGGGTGAGATTACTTGGCCCTAGATGTGAGCCGTTGTTGCTCCTTCAGTAGACATTCCGGGGGACGACAGTGCCGGCGTCCGTCCCTCTCTTCAGTCTGGCGTCATCCGTGCTTGACTGTTGGACGGGCAGCTCGTTCCGTCAAAGGGATGGAACTTGGCGACTCCATCTGGAACTACATCAGCAGCCGTAGACTTTGACTGACCCCCAACGATTATCCAGCCCTGAGTACACTCCGGCTGTTGGAGTCCCGACTGGGGTCGTAGCGACGGGAGTTGACGCGGAGCCTTCGCATAGCGCAGCGCCAGATCCCGGCACGGATGGCAGGTGAAGACGAACCCGAACGGGGTCTTCCATCCGAGCTGGGAGTGTGGTCGCGCGTCGTTGTAATCGGCCCGCCGGCACCCAGGCGCGACACGGGCCTGGGCAGGGACGTAAACAGCGGCTCGCCCCGCAGCTGGCCATTGAAGTCTTCGATGCGCATTCTGCATAGGCTTGTCGGGCCCGATTTAGTGCCAGGCTAGGCGGCTCTGATCAGCCCACGACATGATGCCATTGCTGTCGGCCTCGGTGTTGTCGTTGACCACCATCTTGGAGTTGCCGCGCTCAATGGAGTTAAATCGGTTGCGCGATCAGCGGTTCGGACGCTGCAGACAGCCTGCGCGGCGGACGTAAGTCCGGTTCGCCGGGAGGCGGAAGGCAAGCGGGGACCTAGCTGATCGAGAAGCTCAAGCTCACGCTCAAGAAGCTCCAGCACGAGCAGTTCGGACAGTCCTCCGGGGCGAGGCGCATTGCTGGGCTGGCTCGAGCTACCGCTCGCTGGCCTGGAGGAAAAAGCTGTGCAGCCCAGACCGGTCTCAGGTGGCAGCGGACAAGATGGCGGTGCCATCGTTCGAGCGCCGCAAGCCAGCCCGCCGGCCACTGGCCGAGCATCTCCCACGGGAACGCATCGATCTATGCGCCGCCTGCGATCTGCCCATGCATGCCTCCGGGCTGGGAATTGTCTGAGCCGTATCCTGGCGCGCTTTGGATAGCCAACGAGCCACCCTAGGCGGTATGCAAACAAAGCTTCGGCAACTTGCCACTTCATCGTCGGCCCCGCGATGGGAGTGCTGCGGTACAAACAAGCCCGCGAACCGCGCATGTCGGTCGTCCACTCTGCCGAGCGTGGCTTTCCTCAAACAGACCGGAGCACCTTGTTTCTAAGCAGAACGTCGCCCTCAATCTCTCGCGGATACAGAGTAACCACTTCGAACGCGGGAAGGAGGTCAAGGATGGAGCGCAGTGAAAGCTGGCCTTCGTACAGTTCGCGGTCACTATACTCGGTGTAGATGAACCGTGTTCTGCCCAGGGTTTTCTGACCGCCAGCGATTACGTCCGACTCAGCTCCTTGAACATCCATCCAGAGTAGATCAACAGGGCCGCTGAGACCAGCTTCGCCGCTCCAGTCATCTAGTCGCCGGGTCTCGACCAGAATCGAGTCATCAAAGCGAACCCAATCATATTCTGAAAGGTGATTTTTGGGTCTACGTATGGAGCCCGATAAGTCCCACCCCCTCGCATCTCCGTCCCCATTGCTTGGATGAAACTCGATGGTACCGTTTCGATCACTGATGGCGAGCTGCATGAGCGCCACGTTGGGTCGAGCCAGACGCTTATTCTCCTTGAAGCGAGCTATTGCGCGAGGGTCAGGTTCAAAGCAGTAGACGCTGGCGTCTGGACACAGCTCAAGAAATCGCTGTGTGTCGCTACCATCATTGCATCCAATGTCCAAGATAACCGGGCATGTCACCCGAAGATGAGAAACGATCTTCTGGTGTATTTCCAGTGTAGGTAACGACTCTGGCATCTGTCCTTATCCTTTTCGTTGCGATGTGTGTTAACCGGTGGAGCCAGGAGCCTGGGACGCGCCGGCGGGTTGCTCAATAAGGGCACTCGTCGAGTAACGAGAAACAACGTTGAGAAGAGGGCAATGGCAGCTCTGTTGCGAGGCTCTGGCGGATCATTTGACCGGGGTAAGTCGCCTTTGGCTCAGATCCGCGTTCACAAGTGGAAATTGCGAGGTCGAGGAAACGGTGCGGCTACCCGAGAGCACGCGGTCGCAGGCGAGACAGGCAACCCTATGGTTGGATAGAGCGTCCACAATCGGTGAGATCTGACCAAGCAGTAGGCAAATAGGAGCGCATCAACAATCGTGCTTCCGGTAGCGCTCTGCGCCCTAATATTCATCGAGGGATCTCTATTTGCGAGCTCGCACCGAGCTGCTGCTTACTATTGCGCGGCCCACCCGCCGCTGTACAATCGATTTCAATGATGGGCTATATTTGGCTAATGGATAGTTGGCCTCCAGAGGCCAGCGAAAAGGTCATTTAAATACAACACACGCGCAATCACCGTCCGATGGTGGCGCCTGGGGTCGGGCCGCGTGCTGCCGGGCGTACGGGGCCACCCGCACTCGCGATGATTATGGTCATTCAAACTTAGGTGGGGACCCGATGCCCTGCCCTCTCTAAGTTGATGTGCGACACCACGATGGCACGTCACTTACAAAGATGGCATCAATGGCCGTTGACATACTGCCGAGTGAACGGCTCCGGTGCTCGGTTTCAAGACGTATGTTCATACCAACTTGTGCACCGTGCAGGCCGCCGCGCCATGACAGGGTGCGAGATGACGGCCATAACGGCTGCAACTAATAGCTCAGAGCCGCATTAAAGGTCTCTCGGTCGAGCTCGCCCTCGGACGAGGCAACGATCACGCAGGCCACGCCGTTGCCACAGAGGTTGGTCAACGCGCGGCATTCGCTCATGAACTTGTCTATGCCCAGCACGATGGCCATGCCCGGCACGAGCCGTGGATCTACGACCGCGAGCGTCGCCGCCAGCGTGATGAAGCCTGCACCGGCGATGCCAGAGGCCCCCTTCGAGGTCAGCATCGCCACGAGCAGGATCGTGAGTTGCTGGCTGAACGTCAGATCGTAGCCGAGCGCCTGCGAGATAAAGAGCGTCGCTAGCGTCATGTAGATGTTGGTGCCGTCGAGATTGAACGAATAACCCGTGGGCACCACGAGGCCGACCACCGATTTTGAGCAGCCGAGACGTTCCAGCTTCTCCATCAAGGACGGCAGCGCGCTCTCCGAGGACGAGGTGCCGAGCACGATCAGCAGCTCGTCCTTGATGTAGGCGAGGAACTTGAAGATCGAGAAGCCGGCAAGGCGCGCGATGATGCCGAGCACCAGGAGCACGAATAGCGCCGCAGTGACGTAGAAGGTCGCGATCAGGCCCATCAAATTGAGGATCGCGCTGGTCCCGAACTTGCCGATCGTGTAGGCCATCGCGCCGAAGGCGCCGACCGGCGCCGCGCGCATTACGATCGAGATCACGCCGAACACCGCATGCGCGGCATCATCGATGAAGCTGCGGATCACATGGCCGCGTTCGCCGAGCCCAAGGATAGCGAAGCCGAACAGGACGGAGAACAGCAGCACTTGCAGGATCTCGCCTTGCGCGAAGGCGCCGACCACGGTGTCGGGAATTATGTGCAGGATGAGATCGACCGACTTCTGGCCTTCGGCCTGCATGGCGTAATGGGCGACGACTTGGGCGTTGGCTGCCGCACTGGTGAAGCCCGCGCCCGGCTTCACGACGTTGCCGATGATGAGGCCGATGATGAGCGCGAAGGTGGAGACGACCTCGAAATAGACCAACGCCTTCACGCCGATGCGTCCGACCTTCTTGGCATCATGGATATGGGCGATGCCGGAGACGACGGTGCAGAAGACGATCGGAGCGATCACCATCTTGATCAACTTGATGAAGCCCTCGCCCAGCGCCTTGATCCAGTCATTAGTGGCCAGGTGCGGCCAGCGCCAGCCGACGATGCCGCCGAGAGCAATTGCCGCCAAAACCTGGACATATAGCATTTTATGTGAGCGGGCTCCGGCACGCGGCTGCTCGGCGCGCCCGACGCCTGCAATGGGTTTGATCATGTCTCCATCCTTCCTGGCGATCGGCTCCCAGTGTGCAGAACGAGCTTTGGCGTTGGCAGGCCAGTGAGGCATAGTGGCCGGCATGTTATTGGGGCATGTGGGCGTGCTCAGGAAGGCGGCTTAAGCGGTTTCGCCTCAGGCCGATCCCGAGTTCATTCGAGTATTTTTAGGCTGTCGTGGATCAAACCAAAAAGAGCCAGCGATTGAGCTGTTTTTGCGCAGCCTCGTCGCCACCGGTCAGCGGGCCATAGCTGCCCTACACGCTCCCAGTCTAGGTGATCCAAAATCACGACCTTCATCTCCAGTCGCAGCGTTCCGCCAAGGGGGTCTGTGGGCGTAAGCGCAGGTACTTCACTATTTCACGTTCCTGCATCCAATGTCTAAGGGCGCCTCGCTAGAGAAGACTGCGTTCGTCTTCGAGATCGATCAGGCTGCGTGGCGCATGATAGTAACGGGATGAGGAATCTGGTTATTCCCGGGCATCTGGATCATGCAGACGAAGTGTGCATGCGGACCTCCCCTATTCTCGTGAGCTTTGCCCTAAAAGAGCAAACTGCGTGCCACGAGTGTTACTGTTCAAGGAGAGCCTTATTATTGCGGAGACCATGGGGTGCGTAAACGCAGCCGATTGATTGCGGGTAGCAAGACGACTAATTGTGCAAGAGCTCTGGTAACGGTGGCCGGGCGGCGATCGTCTCACATCATTCACCATCTGGATGTGTCGCATCAATACAACCGATTGTACCAATCTGGAAAGATGAGCAAAGACGAGGAACGGAACGGCGGAATTGTCGCATTCGTCGCAATGATTACGTCAGTTTCGTCGGAGGGTGCACCAATCGGTCGGGAAGCCTTCGAGCCCGATCGGGTCAGCCCAACTGGCGCTCCGCGGGTCGTAAATCGTATGCCGAGGCATCATGTTTCATTGCTCAGCACAATCAACCGAGTGTAGTTCGCAGGCGCTCAAAGGAGCGCCGCGAGACCTAAGCCTTGATTTTGCTAAAGGCATGCTCATCATCTTGGTGATCATCGGACATTTGATACAATACGTTATTTGTAGAGATAACGAATATTGGCATTCGCCTTACTTCAAGTTCATCTACATGTTTCACATGCCGCTCTTCATGGCGATAAGCGGCTATTTGTCCCACGGAGCGCTAGTTTACAAGTCGCTGTCGCGCAGCGTCGCTGATCGTGTGAAGCAATTGTTGCTGCCGGCGCTATTTTGCGGCACGCTTCTCGAAGCAATCAAGTTGGGGGCGTTCAAGCTAGCTACGGGGTCAGCGCCAACAAGCCTGCGTGATGTACTGTTTGACCTTGCGAAGGAGCTAGTAGGCTCATATTGGTTCATTTGGACCACATTTGCCTCATTCCTCTTCATGAGGAGTCTTTTCGCGTTGTGCGGCCGGGTATCGGCCTGGGTGATTGGCACGTCAGCGATCGTTGTTGCCCTCACTCCGTTGACAGTTTCGATAGTGCCATTGGCGCGATACACTTACCCATTCTTTTGCCTTGGAGTCGTGTTCGCTCATTCGAAGGAATGGCGGACGGCCATAATCTCACGATACAAATCGCTCTTGATGGTCTTGCTTAGTGGAATGGCTTGTGCGTGCTATTTCAACTGGAACAAAACTACCTACGCCTACAACAACCTAGTACTGGTTCACGATACAGAGTCCGCCAAGCAAGTGTTGCTTATGTTTTTTGGCTCTGCATCTGCCTCGGCAATTGCAATGGAAGTGTTGCTGCAGGTCTGGCGCTTTGGCTGTTCTAGTCGCGTGGTTCTCTTCGTTGCGGTAGGTCTTGGGCAGCGTACGCTGGTCCTTTATCTGATCCAGGGCACCGTGTTCCGCTTGATGGACTTTATTTCGTTTGAAAGACCTTTCAAGCTATCAGTTAGAATCGCAATCGCTGCGGCGCTAGGGGCGGGAATTGTTGTCATCGCCGCAGCGATGCAGTGGGTTGTGCGCGGCCTTCGAAGGATCTAGGAGTGTCGCCGGAGCGCTACTCGGATCGCTATTGGCCGTGTGGTCTCCGTTTGGGACAGAAGCGTTTAGCGTCGTGACGCCAGGTAGTACGCATACGACGAAGGCCGCCCGATTGACGCATGCATGCGGGGGCCGGGTAGCGCTATGATAGCGCTGCGTGAAGGTTAGGCAGCTTGCTGATCGGTGGGCTCGTCGGCTTGGTGCAGGAGCTTCCATTCCCAGGGCAGCGGTTCGCGCAGACGCGAGGTGGGAAGATCGGCGATCCGGGCGAGGACGTCGGCGAGCCAAGCCTTGGGATCGACGTCGTTGAGGCGACAGGTCGTGATCATCGTCAGCATGATAGCGGCACGGTCGGCGCCACGTTGGCTGCCAGCGAAGGTCCAGTTGCGCCTTCCCAAGGCAATGCCTCTCAATGCACGCTCAGCGCAATTGTTGGTCAAGCAGATCTTGCCATCGTCGAGGAAGCGCGCAAAGTCGGCCCAGCGCCTGAGCATGTAAGTAAGCGGCAAGGAGATCCCGTCTGGCGGAGGAGATGAGCGATCGGCTATTGGCTGCTGAGTTTGTGAGCCGATGTGAGCTTCTATGTCTGCGCCTAGTTCTGAAACTAGAACCTTCCATATGATCGAAGCGGTCGCCGACCGCCTTGAGGGGGCACCGCGGCTTCGCCGATGCTGGTCGGACGAGTTCAAGGCGCAAGTTGTGACAGAGGCACTGGAGCCCGGCGCGAGCGTCTCGGCGATCGCCCGCCGGATCGGCATTCACCCGTCACAGCTGTTCGCCTGGCGACGTGACGCGCGGGCCGAGCGGCGTCATCGCTCGCGGCATTGGGGTTGCGAGGGAGTGGTGGCTTCGGTGGCGGGCGCAGTGATCGAGATTACCATTGGCTAGGTCATGGTGCGCGTCGGCGTGGATGTCGACGAGGCGCACTTGCAGCGGGTGCTCCGGGCGGTCCGTTCGGCATGATCCCCTCTGGTGTGAAGGTGTTCCTCGCCAGCCATCCAGTCGACTTCCGCAAGGGTATCGATGGCCTTGTTGCGCTTGTGCGGGATGCCGGCTCAGATCCGTTCGACGGCGCGCTGTATGTGTTCCGGGCCAAAAGAGCCGACAGAATAAAGATCGTGTGGTGGGACGGGTCCGGCGTGTGCCTCTATTTAAAACGTCTTGAAAAGGCGAAGTTTTACTGGCCGCGGATCGGGCATCATCGGGTGCAGATGAATCCGGCGCAGTTGATGGCACTGGTGGATGGGATGGATTGGAAGCGGGTCCAGACCGTGGCGGTCAAGCCGCCAGAGATTGTTGGGTAAAAGCACTGCGGCGAAGTGAATCAGTGGGCCTGAAAGGGCAAGAGGAACGGAGCAAAATGTGCTCTGGTCGGGTCGATGTCGCCGCCCGATCTCAACCTCCCGAATGGCGTAGAGATGTTGAAAGCCATGGTGCTTGCCATGGCTGAGAAAGCGGCTCGCGCCGACGCCCTGGAGAGCCAGATCGCCGATCTCAAGGCGAGCAACGCCGATGCCGATGCACGGATCGCGCGGTTGACTCAGATCCTGAAGGCCTCCGACCGCGCCCGGTTCGGCCGACGATCGGAAAGCTCGACCCTGCGAACGAGGACGATAATCAGCAGGCCCTCGTCTTCGAGGAAATCGAGATTGGCATCGCTGCGATCAAGGCCCAGGTCAGCAAGGGCCGTGAGCAAGCGGGCAGCAAGCGCGCACCTCGTCGGCGCAAGGGCTTTGCGCCCCATCTGGAACGGATCGAAACAGTCATTGAGCCGGAAGAGCTGGCTGAGCATGCCGGCAAGCAGAAGGTGTTGATCGGCGAGGACGTGTCGGAGCGTCTTGATGTGGTGCCGGCGAGGTTCCGTGTGATCGTCACCCGCCGTCCCAAGTATGCCTTCAAGAACGCGGATGGCGTCATCCAGGCGCCGGCCCCGGCCCATATCATTGAAGGAGGCATTCCGACGGAAGCGCTTCTGGCCCAGATCGCCGTCGCCAAATACGCCGATGGCCTGCCGCTCTACCGACAGGAGGCGATCTACGCGCGCGATGATGTCGAACTCGACCGCCAGCTGATGGCGCAATGGATGGGCAAGCTAGGCTTCAAGCTCGAGATCGTGGCCGACTACGTCTTCAGCGAGGTCAAGAAGGCCGAGCGAGTCTTTGCCGACGAAACCACCTTGCCGACGCTTGCTCCTGGCTCTGGATCGACGAAGACAGCCTACTTATGGGCCTATGCCCGGGATGACCGAACCTTTGGCCGCGGCGGTCCCCCGATGGTGGCTTATCGCTTCGAAGACAGCCGCTCCGGCGAATGCGCGGTCCGGCATCTCAATGGTTATCGCGGGATCCTGCAAGTGGATGGCTATGCCGCCTATAACAAGCTCGCGCGATCCGATCACGGCAATGATGCCATCACATTGGCTGGCTGCTGGTCACACAGCAGGCGCAAGTTCTACGAGCTGCATGTTGCAGAGAGCTCGGAAGTGGCAACGACGACGGTGGAGCGGATGGCAAAGCTCTGGCAGGTCGAGAAAACCGTGCGCGGTCAAAGCCCCGACGCTCGCGTTGCCGCGCGCCAGGAAGCCTCCGCGGCGATCGTCGCAGATCTTTTCGATCTCTGGCAGCAGACCTTGCCGCGGATCTCGGGTAAATCAAAACTGGCTGAGGCGATCCGCTACGCCGTCTCGCGCCGTGCCATATTCGAACGCTTACTGACCGATGGTCGCATCGAGCTCGACTCCAACATCGTCGAGCGCGCCATCAGGCCACAAACAATTACGAGAAAGAATAGTCTGTTTGCCGGCAGCGACGGCGGCGGACGAACCTGGGCGACCATCGCGACACTGTTGCAGACAGCGAAGATGAACAACGTCGATCCGCTCGCCTGGCTTGCTCTCACGCTTCAGCGTATCGCCAACGGCTGGCCGAGCAGCGAAATCGACGCCCTTATGCCATGGAACCACGCCATCTGACGGCCTCAGCTTGCCGCTTACGCATGTAATTCATGGGCTTCAGGACCTCGGAGGAGCGCGAGAGGGTTTCGCGCTCGCGCAGCAGCCAGGCGTGCATGTCCTCAAGAAGCGGCTTGCTTCTCTCCTGGCGCACGGCACGCCGCTCGTCGGCGCTGCGGCCGTCGATGGCGCGCTCGATCTCGAACAACGCATCGAGGCGTCTGACCGCCTCCAGCGCGATCGGGGAGACCGGTTTACCCTTGCTGCCTTCCCTGGCGTTCTTCTCGATATCGGCCAGCTCGAAGAAGCCCCGCCGCGCATGCGCGAAGCAGAATGCCGACGCGATCGGCGTCGCTTTCCTTTGCGGGTCGAACAACGGCTCGAAGCCGCTATAGCAATCCGCCTGCAGGATACCGGCGAAGGCGGCCAGATGCTTCTGGGGATGCTCGCCCCGTCGGTCGCTCGAGGCGTAATACACCGCAGCCGGCGGCGCCGGCCCACCGTAGGGCCTGTCATCCCGCACATAGGTCCAGATCCGGCCGGTCGTGCATTTGCCCTTCGCCAGGATCCGGATGGTGGTGTCGTCGCCATGAAGGCGCTCGGCCGCGAGCACATGACGCTCGATCAGCTGGAACAACGGCATGACGGCGAAGGTTCCGTGGCCGACCTGGTCGGCCAGCGTCGACAGCGGCAGGTCGATCCGCTCAGCCTTGAAGCGCGCACTCTGGCGGTTGAGCGGGATATGCATGCCGAACTGTGCGTCCAGCGAAGGCTGGCATGTTCAGCAGGAGTAAGTCCTGCCGGGGAAAAAGTTAGCTCCCCGTAGTGTGGATAGCAGAGGAGATAGAAATAGAACCTTTGAAGCCTATCGACAAAACTCCCTTGGGGAGACCACGAGTCATCGGGCCGTATCAAAAGAGAACGCGTTGTGGCCTCGAAAATGCTGAAAACCGAAAGTCGAGCCCGCAGTTTAGGGGCGAAGGCAGCATGATCCGTCGAATGCTAACTGACACGACGGGTCATTTCGGCGGGGTGAAAGCGACAGCACGGTGACAAGGACATGCTGAGCAACTGGAGAAGCCTTCCTCATCCCGGAGAGAAATCGCCGGAAGAAGGTAGGTCGTATAACCGGAGATCCCGGGAAATCGACCGAAGATGAGAAGGTGGCGGCCGGGACTGGAGTAGCGATGAAGCGGAGTAACTCCCGTGGAGCAAAGGGTCCCTGCCATTTGTGATGTCTCTAACGTAAGGAAGGCAAGGACGAGATGATAAAGGCGTCCATCGATTTGCAAGACCTGAGGCGGAGACTATACGTCAAGGCGAAGGCTGAACCGTCCTGGCGTTTCTGGGGTCTATACGTCCACGTGTGCAAGATGGAGACCCTGCGCGCAGCGTGTGAGATGGCGAAAGAAAACGACGGCGCACCGGGAATAGACGGGGTGACGTTCGAAGCCATCGAAGCGCGAGGCGTGGAGTCTCTGCTCGAGCAATTACAAGACGAACTGATCGAGCGCACTTATAAGCCACTTCCATCAAGGAAGCGGGAAATACCGAAGGACGGGGGCTCCAAGGTCCGCGTTCTGTCGATTCCGGCTATCCGCGACAGAGTGGTACAGGGGGCGCTCAAGCTCATACTCGAACCTGTATTCGAGGCGGATTTCCAACCGGGATCGTTTGGATATCGGCCCAAGCGGACAACACATGAAGCGATCAAGCGAGTTGCTAAAGCAATAGCTGAGCGGAAGACGCGGGTTCTCGATCTTGATTTGCGGGCCTACTTCGACAACGTCCGGCATGATCGGATTCTGGAGAAGGTAGCCCTGCGGGTTGATGATGGGGACGTCATGCATCTTCTGCGGCTTATGCTGAAAGCTTCTGGCAAGAAAGGCGTTCCGCAAGGCGGCGTAATTTCACCCTTGCTCAGTAACCTCTACCTCAATGAGGTGGACAAGATGCTGGAGCGAGCACGTGAAGTTACACGTCGCGGCAAGTACACCAATATCGAATATGCACGTTTTGCTGACGATATGGTTGTCTTGATCGATGCCCACCAGCGACATGACTGGCTGCTCGGCGCTATAAACAAGCGCTTGCGGGAGGAGTTCGCCAAGTTACAGGTTGAGGTGAATGATGAGAAGAGTCGCATAGTTGACCTGGCCCGAGGCGAGAGCTTCGGCTTCCTGGGAGTCGACTTCCGCTATCTCCGCAGTCCGCGCGGAGTGATGCGGCCGTATTACACGCCCAAGCTCAAAAAGCGGACGGCGCTTCTGCGGGGGCTCAAGGAAGTGTTTCGCAGCTATCGGTCGCAACCGATTAGTCGGGTGATAAGCCTGATCAATCCAAAGCTCCGAGGATGGGTAAACTACTTCCGCATAGGCGAGTCCAGTAAATGCTTCGCCTACATCAGAGACTGGGTAGAGAGGAAGGTCAGACGCCATCTGGCGAAGGCACGGAAACAAAAGGGCTTCGGCTGGAAGCAGTGGAGTAACTCGTGGCTGTACGACACCTTGAAGCTGTTCAACGGCTACCGGGCGAGTGCCGCCGAAGTAAAAGCTGCTCCAACATGATAGGTCCATAAGCCTTGTCATGAAGCAAATGGGAGCGCGTAGTGCGGGAAATCTGCATGCTGCGTGCGATGTGGCGCGGGCTGGAAACGTGCATGACCGGGAAAACTGGTTAAGCGGCGCGCCAGTCCTCGACCCCACTGTCGAACAGGATCGTCGCCAGCAATTGCGGACCGATGAAGCCGCGCGGCGTGGTATGGAACGGTGCCGGCGGCTGGCTGATCTTCTAGCAATCGCGGCAAGTGAACTTCTCGCGCACGGTCTCAATGACCTTGAACCGGCGCGGGATCTCCTCCAGCGTCTCGGTCACATCCTCGCCCAGCTTCGCAAGGCGCACCCCACCGCAACAGGCGCAGGTCTTTGGTGCCTCAATGACGATGCGCTCGCGTTCGATGTCGTCCGGCCAGGGCTTGCGTACCGGCCGCTTGCGCGTGAAGGCGCGCACGCTCTGGGTTTTCGCCGCGGCGGCCCGCGCGGCAAGCTCGTCCTCGCTCGCCGTGGTGACGAGTTCTTCGAGTTCCAATTCCAATTGCTCGATCAGCCGCGCCGTGCGCTCGGAGCGCTGCCCGTACAGTTCGCGCTTGAGCTTCTCGATCCGCAGCTCAAGGTGCGCGATCAGCGCCTCGTTGGCCGACAGCTCCGCCCGCGCACTGGCAGCATCCGCGACGGCCACATCGCATTTTGCCTGCAAAGCCTCGCGCTCGGCCAGCAGCGCCATGTAGGCACTCGCGAGGTCCGAAGGAAGAGCGCCCGGCTTCGATGTCATGAAGCCATTGAATCAGATCAAACAGCAAACTCAAACCCAAAACGGCTATCCGACCCGCGTCGGACGCTGGGTTTCTTGCGGGTTAGGCCAATCGATTCCGGACAACAGGTAGCTCATCTGCGCCGGCGAGATCGTCACTGCTTCGCCGGCAACCGATGGCCAGATGAACCTTCCTCTCTCGAGTCTTTTGGTGAACAGGCACGCTCCCTGGCCATCGTGCCAGATCACCTTCACAAGATCGCTTCGGCGACCGCGGAAGACGAACAGATGACCGCTGAGCGGGTCTTTGCGCAGTACCTCCTGCACCTGGAGTGCCAGCGAGGGAAAGCCTCGGCGCATGTCCGTGTAGCCTGTCGCGAGCCACACCCGTGCGCCCGTCGGAACCGGGATCATCGGCGGACCAAAGCATCGAGAACGCGACGTAGCGCGTCTCCATCAACCTCGCCATCGACCCGGATGCGGTGGCCGCTACCAAGATCAATCTCGATGATGCCCTCGCTCTTCCGTCGACGCACCGCCGCCGTCGTCAATGACGCTGCGGCCACCTCCCGCGGCGGAACAGACGGCCCAATCTCGACCGGCACGAATGGCGCTATACTCGCTTCACCGTGGTTGCAAAGCTCTTTGCGCCACCTGAACAGCTGGCTCACATGCAGGCCGGCCATGCGAGCCACCTCGGAAACACTGGCTCCAGGCTCGAGCGATGCTGCAACGAGCCGTTCCTTCTCATCCTGCGACCACCGGCGCCGCCGCTCGACCGATGTGATCACCTCCGCCCTCGAAATCGTCATAGCGCTTCTCCTAGGATTACCCCTAGGACCTGCAGCGCTCGCGTCCCTCAAACAAGACGGCCTTTGGCGGAGGGATACGTGCCATCTTCGAACGCTTCCTGACCGATGGTCGCATCGAGCTCGACTCCAACGTCGTCGAGCGCGCCATCAGGCCACAAACAATTACGAGAAAGAATAGTCTGTTTGCCGGCAGCGACGGCGGCAGACGAACCTGGGCGACCATCGCGACACTGTTGCAGACAGCGAAGAAGAACAACGTCGATCCGCTCGCCTGGCTTGCTCTCACGCTTCAGCGTATCGCCAACGGCTGGCTGAGCAGCGAAATCCACGCCCTTATGCCATGGAACCACGCCATCTGACGGCCTCACCTTGCCGCTTACACTTGTGCCGTGGTTGGACACGATCATTCCTGGCTTGTCGCGTCGCTCGACGATCGCCGTCAGTTCGCGGGCGACGCGCCATCCTGAGATCCACTGGAGAACCTGTCTTGCACAAAGTCCAGCGACGGCTCGCGTTGGGCCACGCCTCGACAAGGGTCGTGGCACGGTCCCACGGCTTTGTGGCGAGCCCGCCGCTGGCGGACGGGGGGCCTTCCCCGCGATAAAAGTCACTAGATCCGGTTAGTTGCCGGGGCTCTCCCTCGCTGCCGCGGCTCGGCTAGTGCCGGCTATTCGGCTCGTGGATCGCTCAACCAGCCCGGCAGAGCCGCGTGCGCATGGCGACAGGAGCTAGCGCGATCATCCACTCTTACCCGAGGTATCTGAAACCCACTTGGTAGCCGCACACACCTGGTGGATTAAATCGAAAACCGAACGCGAGCTCCAGGGGATATCAGAAAGCTAAGAGAGACGAATGCGCGGCTGGGCAAGTCAAATAGCGTCCCATTTGCAGGAGATGCTCGCGCCTGATCGCTGTAAGGTAGACACACATGAATGGATCACCGCACCACGATAAGCTCGTGAGAGCCGAGCGATGCAGCGCAATAATCCAGACTCAACTCGTCAAAACGCGATGTCGTGACGGCAGGCGCAGAGCTCGTTTGGTCCGCGGGGCACCATGCTTTGAGAGTTGCATAATGTGACGCTTGTGATTGGGCAAGCCAGACGAGATACAGACATCAAATGCGATCGCGAAACCGCCAAATCGGGTTAGGGGGCTCAAGCTCTATTTGCGCCCTTCCCTTCAAGGGTGAACGAGATGCAGCATCCTGCCCGGGGGGCGACGAATTTACCGAGATGTTGTGGAATAAGGGAACGACCCCGCACGTTCCAATCCACATGGAACACGAGAGGATCGCACTGGCCTGATAGCGAAGGTTTGTCGTTGCCCACGACTGCTGCTTCGGGCGCAGGCGCCCTGAAGGGCGGATCACTAGCTAATGCCATCATCAATGGCGTGGTTACGAGAGGGACAATAATAGAGAGTCATCGAGTTAGGACCCTGATTAGCGCCGGTGACCGAGAGGCAAGCCAAGTTTTCGCGCCTTCTGACGCAGCGACCCAACGGTACGCTTTGTAAGCTTTGCAATTTGAATGACCGGTGTTTTGGCCCTTGAATGGGCGCGGAGTTCCTTCACGTCCGCTCTACTGTACTCGCGTCGCGCAATCTTCTTCTTTACCTGTTTTGCCATACTTGCTCCGGTGTCCTATTTACGCGAACAATATCAGGAAGGCACCGGTCTTGCCAAGGCTTACAAGCACTTCTGGGATGCATTCGCTAGTCGGCGACCGTGCCAGCCTCATTCGTGAAGAGCGGCATGTCTTCGGCGGCATCTTTTATCGCCACCCCGGGGGAAGCGCCTGAATGTGCCAGCGTCGCATTTGCATCATCAGCAAGGATTGATCCGCGAACAGTCGGGACTTGCGAGCGCATGATGGATCGGGAGTATCTGTTCGCAGTCGCATCAACCGTTCCTCTCGCTTGAAAGCAAGTGAGCCTGTATAGCGCGACAATCTGGGTGGGGAGCTTCCACCCTAATTGCCGCGCGGCATGAGCCTGAGAAATCGGGGCGCAGCGAACGTGTTGATCTCCCACGCAAGTTAGGCGGCGCAGTGTCGAGCATTGTAAGCGAACTATCCATCACTTCGGGTGCAAGCTATGGTCGTTCTCACTTAGCCGGACGTGACCAAGCGCAGCGTTGGATCGGTAGCACCGGAATTATTCTCTGAGCAGTTCGCGCGCCGGGCATCCGTCGGATCAGGACCAGAAAAGCTCAGGGGATCGTCTGAACTTGTGGGCACCGGCAGCGGCTATGCTTCATTGCCTTGCCAAAGTACGGTTCTTCGATTTCACTGTATGTCCCTTTGAGAAGCGGCACTCCTCGTTCGTTGGGGAAGCGTAGTGAATAAGGCCGGCGCGGTAGGCTTCTCTGATTGCCACAGTGCGCGTACTTGTACCCATCTTTCGCATGATGTTTTTCATGTGGAAGTCGACTGAATTCCCGCTGATGTGGAGGAGCCGGCCGATATGCCAGGAAGACCTGCCTTCCGCCGCGTGCAAGAGGATCTCTTTTTCACGTGGAGTGAAAGTAACATTCAGATATCGGTTCTCATCTGGTAGGGGCGCGATAAGGCCATAACCGATGTGGAATTGAGAGGCCAGAGCGGCGAGGTGAAGTAAGGAGCCTTTCGGATCAGCCCGATCGCTTTCGGAGGCAAACAGCGCCACGGATACATGGCCCTGCGCTGCGAAAAGGGGAACGCTTACGCCGCGCTTAAAGCCCGCTATTTTGTAGAAATCCAGTGCGCGTTGCTCTTCTGGCAGCAATCGACATCGTGCAGACAGCTCCTCCCAGCATATTGGGCGTGAAAAACGCCGTGATCGATGAATTGCGGGGTCTATATTGCCGTATTCGTGTTCTGCGTAGGGCTTACTCCAGTGGGATGGAAAGTTCGAGGCGATCATGGGGGCAGGACTTTCACGAAGGCGTTTGGGCGGGGCGTATGTTACTGCCGCATATGCTACTGAACCGAAGCCCAGCTTTCCTGCTTTGCTTACCAGCATTTGGAACAGAGGTGAAAGCGACTGCGTGTTGGCTGCGCAATTGATCAAGTCGTAGTTCATAGCTGCCACGCGATGGGTTCATGCTTGGGGAGTTGATTGCGGGGTAGACGAGCGGTCCGACTGATATCGACTGTCATCCGTCTCCCGGTGGCCGCCGAGATGAGGACCAGCGGGCTTGGTTGTAGGTCCTCACTCCGAGACGGTAGTAGCGACTGCCTTTCTTGGCGCTTTGGCATAAGACTGGGTGCGGGCGGTGCCGTCGCTCCTACGGTGTGATGCGCCGCTTGTTCCGACTCGTGCAGGACGAGCGGGATGTATCCGGCGGACCGGCGCTGCGGAAGCCGGCGAGCAAAACTAACGACGTGCTGCCTAAAGGCCCTGCTTTGTTTAAGGCGCGTGCGGCGTCCACATAGGCTCGGATGAACGCAAAGACGTAACTTTTTAGGTAATCGCGAGGTCAGCGTCGCGCGGTTGTCGTGAGCATTCACAACTCTATGACCGGGTTTGACGCGCTTCCTTGCGGTGTTCCTATTGCGTATGCGCCGCTGTTCGGTGTCTGAGTGGGGACAAGCTACGAAGCCATTGCTCATGTGGATCTCCAACGCGTTTATGCTCGGTGAGCAAGTTGCGTGCCGCTGGGTCGACCAGCTGCATGCAGGCGCCATGTTACGATTGTTGTTAAGAATGCCGTGGTGATACGCGTGCTTAGGAGCACAATAGAACTAGCGGGTAATGCACAGCTGATGGGCGAGAGCGGTGACTTCTGTTCTTGAAGATGGAAGTCTTCGCTTGTGATCGCGAGCAGGCGATCACAATGAAACAGGGACTATGGGTCAGCCGAAATGCCCCAAGGGGTATCGATCGGATGCCACGCGAGCGCAGTTGCCCAGAGCTCGCTAACTTCCTGAGGAAATCCGTTATCGCTTAGGAGCGGCTCTGGCCGAGAGACCCTGCTAAGCGGCACGTTTGAATCAGGCGTGTTGATTTGGGTTCCGTTCTCAAAAGACGATCGCCGATCTTCGGGCATGACAGTCGGGCGCGCTGCAACGTTCTATCGTGAGATCTCTTAGCCGCTGCATGCCCGGGCTAAGCGTGGTGCCCGCTCTCAGCGGTATCGAAGGCACCGTCAAGCGGCTAATAACACCAGCGTATACGGTGCTCAGATGCGGCGATTTACGCCGTCTAGCGAGGCCTTGCTTTAGCGGAATATTGGGAGGTAAGCGTCTTGTCAGTCACTCTGCTGAGCCAAGACAAATTGTGAGAGATCAACGCTAGTTATGGAGCGATCTAAAACAAACAGTTGTTGGGACCCAAGGGGCTCTCGCTTTAGCTCATTCAAGTCAGCCGAGCACGGCTGGCGCGGTGAGGTGTTTCGTTTCAGACGAGGAGCACAGAGGTGTGCCCCCAAAAAAACGTCGCATGCGCGCTATCCAACGCCTCTGTACGAAAAGGGACCGGGCACGGCCGGCCCACCGTCCTCGGCCGCTCGTTTCGCTCCTGATCTCAGCGGTGACTACCGCTTGCGCGAATGCCATCGCAACCGTACCTCGGCTGGCCTCGCTCCCCGGGAAATACAAGGATGGTTGCGGAACGGTGGTCATGGCCGGTGGGCTCGCTTCGAAGGAAATGCCAGAAGAGCGTTCCGTGGTCGGGCTGCCTGTCCATCGCATGGAATTTATCTAGTCTTGGCCAGAACTCGACGCTCATTTGGCAACTTACTTCTATGCGACGGCATGCAGGGCAGTGAGTTCATCTTGTCGCCTCTCAGCGTGTCCCCCCTCTTCTCTCTTGGTTAGTCGAGGCACGGCTCTTGCTGCCTACAAAGAAGCATCACCATCCCGCCTCCCTTGTGGTGATGTTAGGGGCGGGTTCGGCACGACCAGCTGCTGCCGGACCGCCCCGACGATCGTAGACGATAACAGATGAGAGTGGGCCTTAGGCCAACCTATTTGTGATTCGCGGCACGTGCCGTGCAAAGCGCTGTGTCCTTGCTGCATGGTCGCAGTTCGCTCCATGCTCCGTGACGCCGAACGTCTTGTGATCTGCGAGAAGATGGCGCGTTTAGCGGTGGATGATCGAGCCGTTAATCCGCGCGCAAGGGGCTGGTTCGCGAGCTCGCTTTGCAGGGGTGCCAAAGGACCGCTTGTCGGGTCTCAAACGAGGGCTCGTTGATGGAGCCGAATCGACTTGTTCTCTCGGCGATCTCGAAGCGCTGTCTGCCGTTGTGTTAGGCAGGAGCATGGGTATTGTGGCATGCCGTCGCGCCATCCTCGCGGCTGCCTTTGATTGCCTCGATCAGAAGCGAAGTGTCCGCTGGTTCGCTTCAACAGAGTAGAAGCTTGTAGTGCAACGAGTAGCTGTTACGTTCTGTTACTCGAAGAACTGTGCTGCTTCGAGGACCTCGCGGCAAGTTCCTGATGGACCGTACTCGTTCGTGCGGCCCAATCAGTGGGACGTGGAGTTACGGTCTCGATTGGGCGCGTGATGATGTAAGAGCCCAGAGCCGCGCGGCGTTGCGTGGGGCAAAATTGATGCTCTCCCTTGCGCCTTAACCCAAAAGCGCTGACACTCAGCCTGGCTCGAGTCTAATTGGGGCCGGCCTTGGAGTTCTGCAGCTACGAGATCAGCGACAAACTCTTATGATTTGCGACCAATTCGAGATCGTGGTCGAGTAGCTCAGCCATTCGGCTTTCGCCCTCACAGATCCGGGCGGGCGGATTTCCCGCACCCGGCTCTTCCCGAGGGTAACCCGCGTCATATCCGCGCCTGCGCCCAAGTGCGAGTGATGCGTGGAACGGGCAGACGGAAGCGAGCCGTCAGGGTCTCAAACTCCGGCCAGCCCATGCGCCGGCTTTTCTGACTACGCCGTCTCAGACAGCGCAGCCAGGTCCGACGCACCTCCCGGTAGAAGCCGTTGAGCGCCGGATAATTGTGCGGTCTGCCATAGTAGCCGTAGTGTCCACGCAGAACGGCGGTGAGCCATTCGTGTTGCATGGCCAGTGGCGTGTGCATGAACCGCCAGACCTCCTGGCGCAACGCCGTCAGCTTACGCGTCAGGCGTTTCCCTTCCGTCTTGTGCTTCACGATGAACCGACCATCTCGGGTCCGCCCGCAGTAGTGGGTGAAGCCGAGGAAGGCGAAGGTCTCTGGCCGCCGCTCGCCGCGCCGCTGACGCGAGAGTGCCGCGAACCGGCCAAACTCGATCAGTCGCGTCTTGCCCTCATGGAGCGTCAGGCCGAAGCTGGCCAGCCGCGCCTTGAGAGCCAAGAGCATTTCCTGCGCATCTACCTTGTTCTCGAAGCCCATAACGAAGTCGTCCGCATAGCGCACTGTCACAATGCGACCGCGTGCATGGCGACGACGCCATTGGTGGACCCAGAGATCGAGGATGTAGTGCAGGAAGATGTTGGCAAGGAGCGGGCTGATGCCTGCCCCTTGCGGCGTGCCTCTGTCCGTATCGTGCTTCTCGCCGCTCTCAAGAATGCCAGCTCGTAGCCACAGCCCGATGAGCCGTAAGATGCGAGGATCGGCGATCCTGTGCGCCACCATCCGCAACAGCCACTCGTGGTCGACCGAGTCGAAGAAGCTGCGTATGTCGGCATCGAGCACCCAGTTCACGCGCTGACTCATGATCGCTGTATGCAAAGCATCAAGCGCCATGTGCGGATTGCGCCCCGGCCGGAAGCCGTAGGAGAACCCGAGGAAGTCGGCCTCGTAGACGGCGCTCAACACCTCGGCCACTGCGCTTTGGACGATCTTGTCCTCTAACGCCGGCACACCGAGAGGCCGCTTACCGCCATCGGCTTTGGGAATGTAGACCCGCCGCACCGGCTGTGGCCGGTAGCGACCAGTGTGGACTCGTGCGCAGAGGTCGCGGACGTTATCCGTCAGCCCCTCTTCGTACTTCGCCACCGTCACCCCATCGACTCCCGCGCTGGCCTGCCGCTTTTGTCGTCGGAACGCCCGAAGAAGAGCGTCTTCGTCGACATGGTGCAGCAGGGCCGTGAACCGGGTTTGGGCGGCCTGGCTGGCCGCCGCGTTCACCCGCTTGAGGTTCGGCGGCAAGGCGACCCGGCTCTGTGTCCGGACCCTGGCCTTCTCGCGCAGGCTCCCCTCGGGCTGGTCCCTTCCCTCCATGCGTCTCGTTACCTTCGACGACTTCACAGGTAGTATGGACCAGTCCGACTCCCGACCTCAGCTCGGACCGCGGCTCTGGCAGTGCCTTGCCGCTGTCCCCCACTGGAGACCAATCCAGCGGATCCGGTCGGGCCTCTCATGTTCCGATGATTGCCTTCCATGCGTGATCCGGCCATCGACCCCGACGGAGCGGCATCGTCTCGCATAACGACGATGCTCGTGTTGCCTTCGTGACTAGGGAACACACTCGGCCTCCGCGAACATCCACCTTTCGAGGCTCATTCCCGCACCCCGCATGGCTCCTGTCTACACTTCAGACCTCGCGTTGCCACGACGCCCGCAAGACTCGGTCCCGGCTCGCCTGCTGCGGCTTTGGCCGGATGGGACTTGCACCCACAAGCATTCATCAGCTTGGCATGACGTACTCCTCAGAGGTGGTGTAGCTCGGTAGAGCAAAGCCGCCCGGACGCGCGCCCTCAAATAGCGCCGTAGCGGGCGGGCGGCTTTGCGGTGGTCACCGGCAGTTCTCCGGTAGGATCGGGTTGTGACACGCCAACGCAACCGAGGAACCACCGATGACCGACGACATGATGAACCTGCGCGCGCTCGTAGAGAAGATCCCCGATGCTGATCTGTTGCGCGAGATGATCGGCTTTGCTGCCCACCGGCTGATGGAGCTGGAGGTCGAGGGCCTGACCGGAGCCGCGTACGGCGAGAAGAGCCAAGAGCGGCAGGTCCAGCGTAACGGCTACCGCGATCGGAGCTGGGAGACCCGCGCCGGCACCGTCGAGCCGCGCATTCCCAAGCTGCGCAAAGGCTCCTACTTCCCCGGCTTCCTGGAGCCGCGGCGGATGGCCGAGAAGGCGCTCACCGCGGTGGTGCAGGAGGCCTATGTCCAGGGCGTCTCGACCCGCTCGGTCGACGACCAGGTGCAGGCGATGGGCATGAGCGGCATCTCCAAGAGCCAGGTGTCGCGGCTGTGCGGTGAGATCGACGACAAGGTGAAGGCCTTCCTCAACCGCCCGATCGAGGGCGATTGGCCCTATCTGTGGATCGACGCCACCTATGTGAAGGTGCGCCAGAACGGGCGCATCATCTCGGTCGCGGTGATCATCGCGGTCGGCGTCAACAGCGACGGAAGGCGCGAGGTGCTCGGCATGGACATCGGCCCGTCCGAGGCCGAGACGTTCTGGACCGCGTTCCTGCACAAGCTGGCGCGGCGGGGATTGCGCGGCGTCAAGCTGGTGGTCTCCGACGCCCACGAGGGGATCAAGGCGACCGTGGCCAAGGTGCTCAACGCCTCCTGGCAGCGCTGCCGCGTGGGGTCGTTGAAGAAGTGGCCCATAGATTCGCGCGATGCAGCGACCGGCCTATCATGGCCCTCGCGTCAAAGCCCGCGCTACGGCGCGATCTGAAGCCGCAAACGCATTATGAGGGACAATCCAAGACAGAATAAGCGCAAGGAGAGCGGTTGCCAGCCGCTTGAGGTTGTTGGCGGACGCCGTCAGGTAGACCGCGCCGTACGGCGCGCGCCAGCCCATGCCAAGTTTTGGCTTCGCCGTGGAAGCCCTCTGAGCGCCAGCGATGGCGTTGATAGAGATGTCGATCCTGCTTACTCCATCGCTCGCGACGGCGGCGGGCGCGCAGCAGTGCCGGATAATGGTCACCGACAACGACCGCTTTGTTAACCCGCCCTTTGGATAGGCAATCCCCCTTGAGCGGACACCGGGTGCAATCCTTCGCCTTCGAGTAAAAGAAACGGCCGTGCTTGATGGGCCGCGCGGGGCGCAAGATACGTCCTCGCGGGCACTTCAAGATGTCGTTCTTGGCATCGTACCGGAAGCATCTGAGCGGTACGCGACTCTTGATTGGTTCGGCTTTAGCTGGGATGAGGGCATCAATGCCGCGCCGCTCGAGCGCGCCGTAGACTTTAGCGTAGGCATAGCCCGCATCGGCGGTGACGACCTTGATGTCGATGCCCGTAATCGCTTCGATCTCATCGACTTGCGGCTCGATCATCTCTCCTTCGTTCGTTTGTCCAGTCGTGACCGCGACATCCAGAATGACACCGACCTTGTCATCGACGGCAGTGTGCTGCTTGTAAGCGGGTTCCAGCCGCCGGTTTCGGGCATTCGTAGCCATTGTCGCATCGGGATCAGTCGTGCAGACCTTTTTGTACTTCCCGCTTTGCCGGCCCTTTCTCTCATCCTCGCTTTCATCTTCGCTTTGATTTTCGCTCAGCACATCCACCACATGCTGCTCGGTGAGGCTGTCCCAACTCACGTTGGCGCGGATTAGCGACGCATCGATGTGAACCACTTCGGCTGTTGCGATCTTGGCCTTCAGACAGGCCTGGACCGTGCGTTTAAAGATCCTACGGAATCGCTCTTCGCCCCAGCGCTGGCGGATGCGCGTCAGGCTGGAATGGTGCGGTAGCCGCTCATGCAGGCCATAACCAGCAAACCAGCGAATGGCGATGTTAACCTGAGCCTCTCGGATCAGCTTGCGATCGTGTACGATGCCGGTGAGCAGACCCGCGAGCATCAGGCGGACCGCGGCCTCCGGATCGATGCCCGGCCGACCGTCGTTCGCGCTATAGCGGTCGGAGACCTCTTCCCTTAGCCAAGATAGGTCGAGCACACGATCGACCCGTGCCAGCACGTGCTCATCTGGGACGAGCTGTCTGAGCGAGCCAGTGATGAAGAGCTCCAACTGATCCCGCTCCTTGCGCCCCAGCATCTCGATTGCTCCGCCAATCGCGAATCGCCGACGAGAACGGAATCAGCCAATTTCAGCTTTTTCAACGACCCCCGCGTGCACTTCATGCGCAACGCGCTGGCGCATGCCGGCAAGAGCGGCCGGCGCGTCGTCTCCGCCTTCATCGCCACCGCCTTTGCCCAGGACCATGCCGAGGAGGCGCGGGCGCAATGGCGGCGCATCACCGACCAGCTCCGCCCCAAGCTCCCGAAGCTCGCCGCCTTCCTCGACGAGGCCGAAACCGACGTGCTCGCCTACATGAGCTTCCCAGCCGCGCATCGCGCCAAGCTGCACTCGACGGATGAGATGGACAAGCGATTTCTTCAAACCGAGACGACGACTGCGAAAATCGCTGTAAGTCCATTCTTTTGTTCGGTCGCGCGGGTCATTCTTCCGTCCCGGCCACCGATCACGCAGCCGCCGCGCGCAGAGGCGGCCAAGGCTGGCCGCATTTGCGGCTACAGCAAGGCTTGGCCTTGATCCGCCCGAGCACGGCGGCTGCGTGGAACGGGACTGGCCCGGCTGGAAGTTGCCGTCAGCTGCGATTATGGTTGTTGGGCGCGGGCGACCTCGTGGCGAAGCGTGACGCGTCGGCTGCAAGCGTCACCGGACTGCCCTATTTTGTCTTGCCGAACTGAGGCGCCCGCGCGCCGGTTTTTGGCCGCCGCGCTTTCCATTGCGACATGAACCGTTCGTAGCTTCGCTCCGCCTGGGCGGCAATCGACATCTCGCGGTCGCGCAGCGCCTTGATGTTGCAGGTATAGGCTGGTCCACGCCGGTTGCCTTTCTGTTGCGGATGTCCGGCTTGAAGTTGCATCGCGCGGGTCTTATTGGCGACCATCGCTGGGCGGGCCCACAGGTAATCTTCGCCCCTTGTCAACAAATGCCAGCAGAGCACAGTGAGCTTCCGAGCCACGGCGACCGCGGCGATCTGGTGGCCACGCCGCGCACGGATGCGCACGAAAAAAGCATGCAGTGGACCGGGCGCCTTGGCCGCTGCCCAGGCCGCCTCAACCAGTATGGCGCGTGCGTGACTGCGGCCGATCTTGCTGATGCGACCGTGATGGGCGGCTCCCAGTCCCGACTGCCGCACCCTCGGGTTCAGCCCGAAATAGCTCACCAGCTTCTGCGGGCTGCTGAACCGGCTGATGTCGCCGATCGCCGCCACGATCCCGGTAGCGACTGTCACATTCACGCCGGTGATCGTCATCACTCTGTTGACCGCGGAATCGTCGATGGCGTCCTGCGCGATCTCGCGGTCGAGCAGGGCCAAGTCCTCCGCCAGCCGGTCGAGCTCACGAACGTGCCGATCGATCGCCGCGCGCTCATCGTCCGGAAACTGTTGAACGGCCAGCCACGCCCGGCCGCGGGCATTGAAAAGATCGGCATGCGGGCACTTTGGGATCAGGTGCGCATTCAGGATCGAATGCACTTCGTTCTTGAGCCGCGTGCGATGCCGCACGACCTGGTAGCGCCGCGCCACCAGCCTGCGCTTGCGTTCGGTCTCCGCATCAGGCGTCCAGATCTGCGGCAGGGAGCCCGCCGCCTGCAGGCTGGCGAGTGTACCGGCGTCGATCTTGTCAGTCTTGACGTGCGCCTGAGCGATCGCCTTCACCTGCAACGGATTGGCGATAGTCACCCGCGCCACGAATGGCGTCAGCACCCGCGACACCGCCATGCTATTTCCAGTCGCCTCGATCACCACTTCGTCGGTCGACCGCAGACTCTTGCCCATCCCTTCAAGGGCGGTCCGGGTCATGTCGACCCGGCCCGCATGTCGAAGGATGCCGTCTTTCCAGATTACCACCTCGCCGAAGGTTCGGTGAACATCAATACCAATCACGCGTCGCATCTGCGCGTCCTCCCTTCCGTTGATTATTGCGGGAGCGGCGGGCGACACGACAACTACGGACTCGCGCTCACGGCGCAACCGGGCAAGTCGCAGAGGCGGCCAGCTACTAACACGAGCTCTCGGCTCATCGTGTGTATCGGCCTGCCCGCACGTTCGTGCTCCCGGTGCCTCTGTCCCGATGGTCGCACCATACGCCACGATGTCGAACACCGCAGCGGAACGTTGGCACCGAGAAATCTCATACCGGTTACCAATCCGCTCGAACGGGTCAATGGCGAGATCAAGCGCCGCACCGAAGTGGTCGGCATCTTCCCCAATGAAGACGCCATCGTCCGCCTCGTCGGTGCGATCCTGCTCGACCAGAACGACGAGTGGGCGGTCCAGCGCGGCCGCTACATGACACTGGAAACCATCGTCCCGTTGGGCGATGATCCCGCCGTCAGCTTCCCGGCAATCGCCAGCGACCGATCCGGCCCATGCCGGCGAACGCGGTGACCCGCACTCAGCTACACCACGCCACGGGAGTACGTCATGCCAAGCTGATGAATGCTTGTGGGTGCAAGTCCCATCCGGCCAAAGCCGCAGCAGGCGAGCCGGGACCGAGTCTTGCGGGCGTCGTGGCAACGCGAGGTCTGAAGTGTAGACAGGAGCCATGCGGGGTGCGGGAATGAGCCTCGAAAGGTGGATGTTCGCGGAGGCCGAGTGTGTTCCCTAGTCACGAAGGCAACACGAGCATCGTCGTTATGCGAGACGATGCCGCTCCGTCGGGGTCGATGGCCGGATCACGCATGGAAGGCAATCATCGGAACATGAGAGGCCCGACCGGATCCGCTGGATTGGTCTCCAGTGGGGGACAGCGGCAAGGCACTGCCAGAGCCGCGGTCCGAGCTGAGGTCGGGAGTCGGACTGGTCCATACTACCTGTGAAGTCGTCGAAGGTAACGAGACGCATGGAGGGAAGGGACCAGCCCGAGGGGAGCCTGCGCGAGAAGGCCAGGGTCCGGACACAGAGCCGGGTCGCCTTGCCGCCGAACCTCAAGCGGGTGAACGCGGCGGCCAGCCAGGCCGCCCAAACCCGGTTCACGGCCCTGCTGCACCATGTCGACGAAGACGCTCTTCTTCGGGCGTTCCGACGACAAAAGCGGCAGGCCAGCGCGGGAGTCGATGGGGTGACGGTGGCGAAGTACGAAGAGGGGCTGACGGATAACGTCCGCGACCTCTGCGCACGAGTCCACACTGGTCGCTACCGGCCACAGCCGGTGCGGCGGGTCTACATTCCCAAAGCCGATGGCGGTAAGCGGCCTCTCGGTGTGCCGGCGTTAGAGGACAAGATCGTCCAAAGCGCAGTGGCCGAGGTGTTGAGCGCCGTCTACGAGGCCGACTTCCTCGGGTTCTCCTACGGCTTCCGGCCGGGGCGCAATCCGCACATGGCGCTTGATGCTTTGCATACAGCGATCATGAGTCAGCGCGTGAACTGGGTGCTCGATGCCGACATACGCAGCTTCTTCGACTCGGTCGACCACGAGTGGCTGTTGCGGATGGTGGCGCACAGGATCGCCGATCCTCGCATCTTACGGCTCATCGGGCTGTGGCTACGAGCTGGCATTCTTGAGAGCGGCGAGAAGCACGATACGGACAGAGGCACGCCGCAAGGGGCAGGCATCAGCCCGCTCCTTGCCAACATCTTCCTGCACTACATCCTCGATCTCTGGGTCCACCAATGGCGTCGTCGCCATGCACGCGGTCGCATTGTGACAGTGCGCTATGCGGACGACTTCGTTATGGGCTTCGAGAACAAGGTAGATGCGCAGGAAATGCTCTTGGCTCTCAAGGCGCGGCTGGCCAGCTTCGGCCTGACGCTCCATGAGGGCAAGACGCGACTGATCGAGTTTGGCCGGTTCGCGGCACTCTCGCGTCAGCGGCGCGGCGAGCGGCGGCCAGAGACCTTCGCCTTCCTCGGCTTCACCCACTACTGCGGGCGGACCCGAGATGGTCGGTTCATCGTGAAGCACAAGACGGAAGGGAAACGCCTGACGCGTAAGCTGACGGCGTTGCGCCAGGAGGTCTGGCGGTTCATGCACACGCCACTGGCCATGCAACACGAATGGCTCACCGCCGTTCTGCGTGGACACTACGGCTACTATGGCAGACCGCACAATTATCCGGCGCTCAACGGCTTCTACCGGGAGGTGCGTCGGACCTGGCTGCGCTGTCTGAGACGGCGTAGTCAGAAAAGCCGGCGCATGGGCTGGCCGGAGTTTGAGACCCTGACGGCTCGCTTCCGTCTGCCCGTTCCACGCATCACTCGCACTTGGGCGCAGGCGCGGATATGACGCGGGTTACCCTCGGGAAGAGCCGGGTGCGGGGTGTGCTGCAGATGCACACGGAAGGGGGTTTGCAATGGACAACTGACCGTGGGGATAAGCTGCGCGAAAGATGAGGGCGGGCCCCTCGGGATCGGCTTCCAGGAGCAGGTCCCAAACCAGTCCAAGCTGCTGCGTTCAAAAGGCGTGGTGGTGAGCGTTGGATCAAAAGTCCGAATGAAATTCGGGCAGGTGAGCATTCGAGAGACGAGCGTAAGCAAACCCTCGGTGACGCGCCGAAAGGCTTTAGACACTGCCAAAACCAGAGGCGCTCGCATCCGCTGGGATAAATCTGTCGGTTACCTGAGTACTGGGCAGATGGCAGTCGGCGTATAGGGGGCGTGAAGCGGATGCAGGCTTTCGCGTGGAACTGCAGGAACCAATCCCTGGATGCCAAGGGAGAAGCTGAAGCGGCTAAAACTGCGAGGCGAGAGTACCGAAGCCAGGGCTTGGGGCGGACCGACCCGTACTAGCGGTGAAGGCCCGTAATCGGGCCGGAGCAAAGGGGTCGGGTCAGGACAAATCGTATTGACGTACCAACTGGAAACAGGATGACGACGACGATCACGACAAACAAGCCGTTTCATATCGATAAGAAGCGTGTGTACGAGGCTTACAAAGCGGTCAAATCCAATGCGGGTTCGGCCGGTGTGGATGGACAGACGATCGAGCAGTTCGACTCCGACTTGCAGAACAATCTCTACAAGCTTTGGAATCGGATGAGCTCGGGAAGCTACTTTCCACCACCGGTGCGCGCCGTCTCCATTCCCAAAAAGGCTGGAGGCCAGCGGATTTTAGGTGTGCCAACCGTAGCGGATCGAGTGGCCCAGATGGTTGTCAAACAACTCATTGAGCCGGACTTGGACCCAATATTTTTGGCAGACTCCTATGGCTATCGGCCGAGAAAATCGGCACTCGATGCTATCGGCGTCACGCGCAAGCGGTGCTGGAAATACGACTGGGTTCTCGAGTTCGACATCAAAGGTCTGTTCGACAACATCGACCACGAACTTTTGCTACGGGCTGTCCGGAAGCACGTGACGTGCAAGTGGGCGCTGCTCTACATCGAACGATGGCTGACGGCACCCATGGACAAGGATGGAATAATCATCGAGCGAACCCGCGGCACCCCTCAGGGAGGCGTGATTAGCCCTATATTATCCAACCTTTTCCTGCACTACACTTTCGACCTCTGGATGGGACGGGCGCACCCCGACCTCCCATGGTGTAGGTATGCAGACGATGGCCTAGTGCACTGCCGGAGCGAGCAAGAAGCGGAAGCCGTAAAGGCCGAGCTACAAACTCGCCTGGCGGAATGCGGGCTTGAGATGCACCCCACCAAAACCAGGATTGTCTACTGTAAGGACAGCCGGCGGAAGGGGAGCTATTCGAACGTCAAGTTTGACTTCCTTGGCTACTGCTTCCGGCCGCGACGGGCAAAGAACTCGCAAGACGCCTCGGTGTTCTGCAGTTTTCTGCCTGGGGTCAGCGCTTCGGCGCTGAAGTCTATGCGGGCGGCAATCCGGGATTTGAACCTCCGAAGACGGACCCATGTGTCAATGGCTGACATCGCTCGGCAGCTCAATCCACTCCTGCGGGGGTGGATTGAGTATTACGGTCGATTCACGCGGGCGGCTCTGGGGCCAATCCTTCGATACGTCAATCAGACAATCGAGGCTTGGATGATGCGGAAGTTCAAACGCTTTATGGGCCGCAAGGCCAAGGCCGGCCGCGTTCTCGAACGACTATCTCGAGAACGTCCCGGGTTGTTCGCACACTGGAAGATCGGCATACGCGGCTCGTTCGCCTGATGGGAGCCCAGTGAGGCGAGAGTCTCACGCTGGGATCTATGAGAGGCCGGCGGTGAGATTCCACCGGCCTACTCGCCAAATCCGCCCGCCCGGATCTGTGAGGGCGAAAGCCGAATGGCTGAGCTACTCGACCACGACCACACTCTCGACACTCCGAGATTGAGGAGGTAAGCCAGTTGCGAGTAGCGCGTCGGAATCCAACGCCAAAAGGTGTGACGTATGCGCAATGCAAGCAAAGATGGTGTAAATGCTCGCTTCTCAGCGGGTAGTCGAAGGAGCGCCGGCTTGCCCTATCTGCCTCAATCAGGCCGTTTCAGCTGAAACAAGTTGCCTCGACCTGTACAACCCAAGTGGCGGCTGCAAGGTACCTTGCCACCTCATGCGGCAAGGATTCAGGTTGTTGATTTTGCTGGTATGTTGGAACGTGGTACTGTCGATCGAGGTGTGACAGTCGCCAGGAATATCGGAGCACGGTGATCTTCGGGCAGGCGAAGTCCTGAGCGGGAAGTCTGGGCTGGTCGCGCTCGTTTGCGGCTTTGTTCTCTACGTCAGGTTGAATTGCCGAATTCGGAGGGGCAGCTCGAGAAGAAAGCAGTGAGGGCCCGGGTCATACTTGTGTATACCGGAGCGAGCCTATAATCGGAAGTCCGTAGGTTTTGGGCGAGAGCAGTAATCGGCCCTCATCCCGGACCAAGCAGAGCCGTTATAAGGCCGAGAATCTAGGTTTTTTGGATTTGCCATGGTTCTGTTTGAAAGGATGGCACGTGAACGAGCGCTTGCAAGCATCGCAATTGGTGCCGGATCACAACGAAGCAGTGGTGCTGATTGTCGACGACGATGCCTCGATACGGAAGGCTCTTACGAACCTTTTCCAATCGGCGGGTTTGAAAGTGAAGGACTTTGCCTCCGCCGCGGAGATATTAAAAGCGGACCGCCCCGAGGGGCCGAGCTGCCTTGTGCTCGATGTTCGGTTGCCCGGATTGAGCGGTCTCGAGCTGCAATCCGGTCTCGCTAGCGCGAATATGCATACGCCAATTGTTTTCATAACGGGTCATGCGGATGTTCCAATGACGGTACAGGCAATGAAAGGGGGGGCGGTTGATTTCCTGACAAAGCCTTTCCGCGATCGGGATTTGCTTCGCGCAGTCCAGATTGCAATCGAAAGAGATCGACAAAGGCGAGAGCTTGAGAAGATGCGAGCCGGCGTGCGCTCACGCTTTGAAGGTCTGACGCAGCGAGAGCGTGATATTCTGACGCTGGTTGCATCAGGGCTCTTGAACAAACAAGTAGCGGGTGAGCTCGGCCTAGCCGAGATCACCGTCAAAGTCCACCGTGGCCAAGCCATGCGCAAAGTCGGCGCTAAGTCGCTCGCCGATCTCATAAGAATGATTGAGTTACTGGGCCTGTCCCGCTCAAATGGAAACGTGCAAACCTGAGTACGAGCGGCGGCTCTCGGTTGGATAGCGCTGCAGCTAAAGGCTTTCCGCTTATAATGCCTCATCTCATCTCGATCATTGACGATGATCCGTCCGTTCGTGCCGCCACGAACAACCTTCTGTCCTCTCGCGGCTACGACGTTCAAGTGTTTGCATCCGCCCCAGAGTTTCTACGCTCGGAGGTGCTGGCTGCCACGTCGTGTGTAATCGCCGACATCCAGATGCCTTTCATGAACGGGCTTGAGCTGCTACGACAAATGCGAAACGACGGTCGTCAAACGCCGTTTATCTTCATTACGGCCAATGCAGAGAGATCAGTTCGCGCCCGCGCAATCGAAGCTGGCGGTATTTGCCTTCTCGCTAAACCATTTACCACAACGACATTGATCAACTGCCTCATTGCAGCGCTCGAAGGACTTGACGACACAAGGAAATGAAGGCGACCACTCTTTGCGGAAAGCACCTCAACGGAATTGGTGAGTCTGAGATAATCGCGTGCACTCACGGTACACGTTACGTCCTAATCGGAACTCTTGCAATTGCGATGCACGCGTGCGTTGACGGAGGCTCCTTGATGTTCAGTGCAGTTAATCTTGGCGGCCAAATCCTGCCGACGCGCTCATCCTACTGCGCAGTTTCAAGTGAAAGCTGTTTCCAGTTGAGGCGCTCGGGCGAAGTCGCACATCATTGATCATGAAGCGGTCGCCGAACATCTTCGGCGGGTTTAACTCTCGGCCTTGGTCCCTAAAGGCTGAGCGTGGGCGAGTCGTACGCTTCCGGCGTCCGCTTCCTGACTATTGCCGAATAAGGGAGATTCGGTGGGCGGTGCGTCTTGAACGCGAATGCGATGGTTTTCCCCCCTAAGGCGAGAAGTGGCCGTCAAGTTCGGAATGTCGGAATGTCGATTAACGTTCACAATTTTGTCCCTTTGCCGCGCGCTCGCGGCGACAGAGCTGATCGGGGTTGCGGAGACGCGGGGAGCGCGCGTTCGGGCGTGATCTTCTTCCCGACTGTTGAAGCGCCAACTGTCGATTCCGCTTTCGATAATATCCTAATGAAGGTTCAGGTGGTCGAGCGGCGCGGTGGTCATCTTGGTGTGTCCGCAAGGACGCTCGGCCATTCCCGACTACCAGATTGGTGGTCACCAGCACGAGTGCGCTCGTAGGCGACCGATGAGGTGGAACAGGGAGCTGATTACCGGATTGGGCGAGTGGCAGATTGCCGAGCTCGTCGAGAACAACGAAGTCCAACCGGGTCAGGTGATCGGCGAGCCGTCTTTGGCGGCCATCGCGGACCTCGGCTCCTAGCCTGTTGAGGAGGTGGACGTCCTTGTAGAAGCGGCCACGGGCGCCAGCGCGGACACAGCTGCGGGCAATTGCGATCGCGAGGTTAGTCTTGCCAGTCCCCGGGGCAACCAGCGTTGGCCGATGTCTAGGAGCCCGATTGAGATCCTCCCCGTTCCATCCGCAATGCGCAACGTTAGTCGTCGTTGTCACCTTGCAAGCGGCTTGAGGGTGAGACCGATTTTGTTATCAGGCAACCTGATGGGATGTTAACGCTCCTGCCGGCATGGACGGTGCACCACTGCGTCCTTCCGATTGATCCCTGCTCCGCGGCTTGCGGTGGACGGTCGCTGGAGGTGCGCGCTCTTGTCGACGCGGTTTTATCCTCCTCTTAGGGGTATTCGTCCCATTTGTGGGGACGTCGTCGTGGGGAGCGCGTCACCTAACAGGGAGATCGTTTCGAGAGCCCTCCAAGATGCAGCAGCATTCCGATTGAAACTTGCCAGCAAACGCTGGAGCTGTTGAAGGAGCTTCCTACCGAATCGCTCACCGACGGGGTGACCGACGCAAACGACATGAGCGGGGAGGACAGCGGTGAGCAAGAACACGCCTGAGCACGCTCCTCGCCGGGCCGCCGTGCACGTTCGTCAGTCGGCGGACGACCAGGTTATCAACCACCGAGTGGACCGCGCCGGCAGTAAGGCTTAGGTGACGGTGCGCGGCAGCTTGGCTGGAGCGAGGTGAGCGTGATCGACCATGATCTCGGTCGCTTTGGTGGTGGCACCGCGCGTCGCGGGTTCGAGAAGCTGCTCGCCGCATTTGCGAAGGGCGAGTTGGCGCCGTGGTTTTGATTGAGGCCTCTCGGCTGGCCCGCAGGGCAGGCATCGTCATACACTCCTGGATTGAGACCACGAAGCAAAAGGCGCGCAGGAGTGAACTCTTCCATACGATATCTCACGGTCTCTCATGATCGGATCGAGAACGACCTAGCGCGACGGTCAGGGTGAGAGCGTATGTGGAGGCTCCCGAACGTGCGGTGGTTGCCCCGTGCAAATTCGCCCCCGGGGGGAACGGAGGAGAAGGCCGGCCGTGGAGCTGGCCGGGGTTGCGCAATGACCGGCTCCTTTCGTTACTAGGCATTTGCGACGTCGTCAGTTCGTGCTGTGCTGACGGCCGATGCAAGCAGCAGCGCGTTCGCCTGCTCGTTTCGCGAAGATTTAAGGCGACGCTGAAGGGTTAGCAGGAGCTTGTAAAATAGAGTATCCTGCGTGCAGTTTGGACAGAAGCTCGCTGCTCATCCGCCATGGTTCGGCTCCGCATCATGTTTGAAGTGCGACGGTCACACTAATGACGGGAACGATCAAGCTACGTACTCCTTCCCGGGTATTCAAAGCTCGAAGACCGCTGTTTTGATCAACGCGTCCGTGCTTCGGTAGCGCCAGCGGAAGGCCCGACGAAACGTGCCGCGGGGTGACCGTACCCCCGCCAGAGGTTCGTCAGGATCAATGGAGCGTAGCGTACGTTTGCCTCAGGCGGCAGGGCTCCATTGTCCGTCCCCCGGGTTGACACCCGGATGACGCGTGCCGAGCCACCACCTTCCGGCCGAGCTATTCGGGTCCTAAAACAGGATCAGCGTCGCCATAGCTTAGGAGTAAGACATCATTCTTTGTCCTCGCTCTCGCAGTCGAAGCGATTCTGACGCATGCTATTCAACCTTTCGAACACTGATCGCTCATTCTGGCCACAGAGCTTAATGCCAATGATCACTTCTCGCAGATGTGCTATATCGTTTGGTTTGCTCGACCCAGCGGTCGAGCGTAGCATCGTCAAGCGATGGCTCCTTGGCTTTGAAGTAGGCGCGGCGGGTCTGGGCGGACGACATACCAACTTCCATGATGGTGTCAAAGCGAGAAGGGCGATCGACAAAGCGCCTGTCCAGACGGTCAGGGTGGTTGGTGGTCGCAACGTGCAGCACGTTCGCAGTTTGCGCGTTGCCATCGAGCAACGCAAGAAAGTGCTCAGCGCCCCATCTTTCCACGAGCGCGTCCAGATCCTCCATAACCATGACCACGGGCCGCTCGGGCTCAATGCGACGCAGTAGACCGACACACGCGCTAGCCAGTTGCGGGCGATCGATAAAGACAACTACGCCATTATGATCTCGGACAACGACCTGTGTCATTTGTCCGATTGCGCAGGTCTTGCCACTACCGGGAGGGCCCCACAGGAGCATGCCGCGCTTGTGCGTGAAGCCGTACTCGACGTACTTCTCGCGCAGAGCCCAGAACTTGTCGAACTCGACCAAAAGCCTCTCCGCGGCGGTGTCCGGCAAGTTCAAGAGCGTGTCAGTTACAGTCGGCACCTTTTCGAAAAAAACGGTGCAACTATTTTCGCGGCAGCGATAAGCACCTGCTGGCAATTCCAAGGAAGCGTCAGAGACTGGGAGGAAGGTCGTGCCGCTCCGCGCCCACAGCGCAGCATTAAGATGGAATTCGTGATCCATGTACTGGTCCACGCACTCGTCGACGCACTCGTCCACGCACTCGTCCTTGTTCTCGTTTACGGAGAAGGCCTCTTTCATGTACTTCCTCGATTGTTAGATGGAGTGTCAGAGTAAAGGGGCAGCAATAGTCGTGCCATCGCAAACGAGGTCCGTATAGCGACCGCGATCCTGACCGGCGGCAGTCACGTGGCTGGTGAAGGGAAGGCTTATGTATTCACCCGTTGCGACACCGATGTGTGGCTAATTCGACAGACATGTCCGAAGTCGACCAAGCAATGCCGCGGCGTTCTTGTTTTCAATGAAGTATCACTTCGGCATTCAGTGGCCTGGCCGTTGCGAGCAGTTGGGCGGTCTGGCCAGACTTATCCTCGTGATCGTGAGTCGACACATTCTTGCCTCGATTTCGTTCGGCGGGCCGAACTGTGTTTGGTCGCTCTTCGAGTACATGCCCATGATTAACGTTATGGCCAAATGCGCAGAGCCCCAAACTGGGTGCTGCTGCCAGTCTAGTGTCCTGAACCAGAGCATTGGATCGGCAGAAGCGCTCGATTGAATTGGTCCATGGAAATGGTTTGGGATCGGCGTTGTGCCGTTCGATGAATGAAGCGATGTCGGCCCTGACGGCGGCAACGCTCCGATAGACGCTGCGCCTGATGTTCTTGTCGGTCAGGAGCGCGAAGAAGCGCTCCTGATTGAGCCATGACGAGCTGGTCGGGGTCAGGTGCACATGCCAACGCGGCCTTTTAACTAGCCATCGCCGGATCAGCGGGGTCGTCTGCGTGGCGTAGTTGTCCATGACGAGATGGACGTCGAGCCGGCGCGGGCTCGGTCTCGTCGAGGAGCTGGCAAAAATTCGGCGGCGCGGTGAAGTCGGTAGCATTTCCCGATGACCCGTCCGGTCGCAATATCGAGGGCGCGACCAGCGAGGTGGTGCCATGCCGTTTGTAGTCATGGCTCCTTCGGGCCGGCCGGCCAGGTCGCATCGGCGACATCGGCTGGCTGCGATCCAGAGCCTGGATTTGGGATTTGTCGCTCACACACGGGACGATGGCGTGCTGCGGCGGCGAGACGTAAAGCCGACGACGTCGCGGACCTTGGCCAGGAGGTACGGGTCTGTCGAGAGCTTGAACGTCTCCATCCGATGCGGCTGGCCCGAAGGCCCGCCAGATGCGTTGAACCGTCGACACCAACAGACCGCTCGCCTTTGCCATGTTGCGGGAGCTCCAATGCGTGGCGGGGCAGTTCTCCAGCGTTCGCACGGTCACGACTTCGATGCGGACATCATCAACCGTGCGCGGAGCCCCCGGAACGCGGCTCGTTGTGAAGCCCGGCCACGCGCTGCTCTACAAAAACGGTGGCGCGACTTGCCTACCGTCCCGCCGCTCCAGGCGCAGCTTGGCCGCCACTTTCTTGTTCTGTCCTCCCTCCGCGCAGGTCAACACAATCCGGGCTTTCAGAGCCAGCGCCTGCGCCGTGTTCCGCCGCTTCGTCAGTGACGTCAGTGCGGCACGCTCGTCATCGCTCAATATCAGGGGCGCAAGTCGCTGGACCGACATCAAATCCTCCGTCGCTATTCCAGCACCCAGCTCTGGCACAACCAAGCGAATCCAATGCGATTTTACGATTGCGAACTTGTGAGTCAGGACAGTAGTCATCTGGAATGCAGGTTCGTCACCGCCGGCGAGCTCGCTCGACGGCTCACGGCTTTGTTACGGGGGCAAAGATGCTTTCGGTCTCGATCAATGGAGCGTGGATACTGCGAGGAGCGAACTGGCCTCGCTTGCGCAAGAGATCGACCGCGACATTGCAGCTGTCGCGCAGCCATCACCCAACCCTGGAGCACTATCCCCATCGACGGGCTCTTATGGTCCCTGCTGTCCGGAACGGAATCTCCGCATCGATAAGTGTAGCCTCTGCCGAGATTAGGTTGCGGCGCGGTGAGTAGGCCTCGGTGTGCTGACGTCGAGGCTCGATGTGGACGGCGGCAACTAACACAAGTCCAAATAGCGGCCGATCGATCAAGTTGCACGGTCGTCGGCGGGCTCTCTTTGTCAGGTGCGGCAGTTGCCGCGCCGTTGATGGCCGCAAATCAGCCGGCCTGGATGTTTAATCCTCTCTTCCTCAGAACAAGGAACCGGCACCCGGCGGCACGCCGCACCCGGGTCATCAGGGTCCCAGGGAGTCTCCCGGGCGGGGGGCTCCTGCACGGCTTCCGGTGGGCCCTCTTGCGTGCGGGCTGAAGCAGTGCCTACCAACAAAAGCAGTGCGGCCGTAGTCAAAAGCGCGCGTTTCATCCGGTTTCCACTAGAACAGATACGAGAACTCCACAGCCAAATATGCCATCCCAGGTGCTAAGGAGTAGCCGGCGTTGGTTCACCAGAGGTCTCGACCTCATTCCGGGATCGTACAATGTGACGCTAGGTGCGATTCAAGCCTTTTCATAACGGAGGCACAAAGTATCAAACTCACATCGCTTAGGTCAGCGCTCCCGACGGCATCGAGCGGAAGGGCGTGATTGCTGCCGGCCCCAACGTAGTGCCCGTCCTGCCGATCGGCCTGAGCTTGTCGAAGCTCGGCGAACGCGTGACATAGACGCCGCAGGAGAGTCCAGCTCAGCTACCATCTCCACCATTGTGCGGCGGCTGGTCTTGGCCATGAACAAGGCCCAGTCGATGGCGGCGTCCACAGGTTTGCTGATCGCTTCGGTTTGTGCACTCTTGCCGAGCTTGTCCGAGATCGCCCAGGATACCGGAATAGCGCCAGCACGGCGATCAGCAAAGCATGCTCTGCGTGCTCCATGCGTCCATGTGCGGTCATGAGTTCTTCGTAACTCGACAGTCACTCGCAACAGGCATGGATAGTGTTGCCGGAGCATGTCGGCGCCGGCGATGCACCTGGATGCAGACCTCGATCCGGCACTGGAGATGAATGCCGACGTATACCTGCATGACTGACAGCGAGATGGCCAAGACATTCCTCGACAGAGCGACGCCCCGGAGTGCCTAGACGCCACGTGTTCCATGCGTTCTCTTTTACAATTGCTTGCCGCCTGGAACGTCGTTATCAGGTTCGAATAAACTCACGGACATATTGGTCATCGCAGAGCCTGATTCTCCCGATATCGACGGCATGTTCGCCTCCTCTTCCGAGCTCCGCTAATGGGCCTCCTGCCCCCGCCAGCAAGCGAAGCTGGTAAGGGGCGGCAAAGACAAGGAGCACACCATGTCTCAGACACCCAATACCGCGATCGCCGTGATCGGCATCGATATCGGCAAGAACTCGTTCCACGTCGTGGGCCACGATGCGCGCGGCGCCATCGTTCTGCGGCAAAAGTGGCCGCGTGGGCAAGTGGAGGCGCGGCTCGCAAATCTGCCGCGTTGCCTGATCGGCATGGAAGCCTGCGTCGGCGCACATCACCTGAGCCGCAAACTCGCATCGCTTGGTCACGATGCGAGGTTGATGCCGGCCAAATATGTCCGCCCCTATAGCAAGGGACAGAAGAACGACTTCAATGACGCCGAAGCGATTGCCGAAGCCGTGCAGCGCCCGACGATGAAGTTCGTGGCGACCAAGACCGCGGAGCAACTGGATCTGCAGGCGCTGCACCGGGTGCGCGAGCGGCTGGTATCGCAACGCACCGGCATCATCAACCAGATTCGCGCGTTCATGTTGGAGCGCGGGATCGCCGTGCGCCAGGGTATCGGCTTCTTGCGCACCGAACTGCCCACCATCCTTGCGACGCGCGCCGATGCCCTGTCGCCAGGCATGTTGCGTGTCATCGAGGAGCTGGCAGGCGACTGGCACCGGCTGGATCAGCGCATCGATGGCCTCTCCGGCGAGATTGAAGCATTGGCCCGTCAAGATCAGGCATGCTCGCGCCTAATGACGGTGCCTGGCATCGGGCCGATCATTTCGAGCGCCATGGTGGCCGCGATCGGCACCGGAGACGTATTCTCCAAAGGCCGCGACTTCGGCGCTTGGCTTGGACTGGTGCCCAAGCAGATCTCGACGGGAGACCGCACGATCCTCGGCAAAATCTCGAGGCGCGGCAATCGCTACCTGCGCGTTCTGTTCGTGCAGGCGGCGTGCGTTGTGCTGGTCAGGATAAAGAACTGGGAAAGTTATGGGCTCAAGTCCTGGATCGAAGCCGCCAAAAGGCGGTTGCACCACAACGTGCTCGCGATCGCGCTCGCCAACAAGCTTGCCCGCATCGCCTGGGCGGTGCTGGCCAAAGGACGCGCCTTCGAGCTGACGAGGACTGACGATGCAGGCGTCCGACCCGCTTGATCCTCGCGCCGTGCTGGGCGCGGTCAAGGCGCAGCCTGGCAACGCCGGAGCCAGCCGCAAGCCAAGCGCGACGGCTGGCCTTGACCGCCCCTGCGCGCGACGCGATCGACGTTCTGCGGGCCGGGACGAAGGAACGGCCCTTGGCTCGAACAAAGGAACTGAGCAAAATGAGGAGCAAGCGATGACGTAAGCCCCTATCGATAATTTCCAGCCGAGGTCTGCGAGAGGATGAGACGAGATGGAGGTTCGGTCTTCCCGGCGCATGCGAACACTGGTGACCCGAATGGTCCAATCGAGGCCTGTCCGCTAACGAGAACGCACGCGCGCTGATATCCATGGTGGCCGGAGCAAATGCTCCAATCAAAGGCCGGATACATTGATGCAAGACCGCTCACCGCCAGCTCGGCGAAACCACTTGCAACGCACGGCCGGACCATACATCGGGGTCATTTATATTGCTCCTTGCTATAGATCCGCTTCACCAGTAGCCGACAGTTTCGTCTCGCCGGTCGGTCACAAATCCGGGCAGTCGTACTGGCGATAACAACAGTGGCGTCCGTAACAATCGTGCCTATAACCGTGGCAGGGATATGCGCGGAACGGGTACGACCGCGGGCCGGTATGGTACGGACTGCAGCCATAACTGACCGGAGGGTATCCATAAGGCGGCTCCGCATATACGCAATAAGGGCCATAACAGCCGCCGCTCGTACTTGCGCCACGGAAGAGTTCGGCTCTTGCAAGACTGGAGATCCTCCGTTCGCAGTTGCAGTGAGAGACAGGGGACATCGTGGTCGTGCCTCCAGGAAAGGCCTGCACGACTCCGACACTCCTCGGCATCGGCGCTGCCGTCGCCAGCCCCAACTGGACAACCATCAGGACTCCCACCACCGTACAGCTCAATAGGGACTTCCAGCTGCTCATCGTTCGACTCCTTATCACGGTCGTTTCGACAGTCGGCTCCAAGATGTCGTCAAAAAGCTCCCGCCTGGCGGCCTGCGCAGCCAGTGCTGCGTGTTTCGGCAATTTTCGGACACCGATTTCGGTAATTTGCGGACAGCGATTTCAGTAATTCCCGGACAGGGATTCCGCTAAATCGCGGACAGTTGCGGGAGGTTGGTTTTCGGGAGCGCCGTTCAGGCAATGTTCTCTCTCAAGCTGAGTTTGAGAGGGGCAATGCCGAGACGGAAGCAAGCGAAACGAACCACTGTGAAGGACCTACGATCGATCCTGAGGCTGACGTACGAGCAGGACCTGTCGGTTCGGGAGATCTCGGAACGGCTGCAGATCAGCAAGAGCTCGGTTGCCACCTACCTGCTGCGGGCACGCGAGGCGGGCTTAAGCTGGCCGTTACCGCCGATTTACGCGAGCGAGGCGGCGTTGCAGCGGGCTCTGTTCCGGCGGGTCGGGCGGCCTCCGCAGGACTTGAGTGAGCCTGAGTGGCCGCGGGTCGCGCAGGAGCTCAAGCGCAAGGGCGTGACACTGACGCTGTTGTGGCAGGAATACCGGACGGCGCATCCCGAGGGCTATGGTTACACGTGGTTCTGCGAGAAGTTTGACGTCTATCGGCGCCGGGCGAACCCGACCTTCCGTCATCGCCACGCGGCGGGTGCAGTTATGCAGACCGACTATGCCGGTCCGACGGTGGAGGTGATCGATCCGCAAACCGGCGAGATCCGTCAGGCGCAGATATTTGTCGCGGTGCTCGGGGCCTCGTCGCTGACCTTCGCTATGGGAAGCTTCGGTCAGCGACTACCAGATTGGATCGAAGGCCAGACCCGAGCCTTGTCGTACTTCGGCGGAGTTCCCAAGGCGATCGTCTGCGACAATCTGAAGGCCGGGGTCGTCAAGGCGTTGTGGTTCGAGCCGACGCTCAACCAAACCTTTGCCGCCATGGCCGAGCACTACGACACGACGATTTTGCCGACCCGCAGCCGCAAGCCCCGCGACAAGGGCAAGGTTGAAGGCGCGGTGCTGATTGTTGAGCGCTGGATTCTGGCACGGCTGCGCCATCGGCGGTTCTTCAACCTGACCGATCTCAATACTGCGATCGCCGATTTGCTGGAGGAGCTGAACCATCGGCCGATGCGCCATATCGGCAAATCCCGCCGGCAGCTGTTCGAGGAGATCGAGCGCGCTGCGTTGACGCCGCTGCCGGGCGAGCCGTTCGAATACGCCGAATGGAAAACGGCGAAGGTCCACCCCGATTATCACGTCGAAGTCGACAGGACCTTTTACTCGGTGCCGCACCGGCTGATCGGCCGTCGGGTGGACGTCCGGCTCACCTATCGGGCCGTCGAGATCTTCCAGGATCACCAGCGTATCGCCAGCCATGTACGCCGTTCCCAGCGCGGCGGCCATGTCACCGTGAACGAGCATATGCCCAAGGCCCACCAGCGGTACGCCAATATGACGCCGGCGAGCTTGATCAAGATGGCGGCGCGGATCGGCGTCAACGCCGCCACGCTGGTCGAGCGGATGATGCGTGAGCGCCCGCATCCCGAGCAGGGTTATCGCTCCGCCATGGGGATCATCGCCCTGGCGCGGCGTTACGAGCGCGATCGGCTCGAAGCGGCCTGCGAGCGGGCACTCGTCATCAACGCAATCAGCTACTCCTCGGTGAGCGCGATCCTCAAATCCGGGCTCGACCGCGCGAGCCCTGCTGCCGCCCCCGTCAAAGCCACCCCCTCGCACGCCAACATCCGTGGTGGGGGCTATTATCAATGAAGGAAAGGAACATCGCGATGCTGACCCACCCGACCCTCGACCAGATGCAGGCGCTCGGCCTTGCCGGAATGGCGGCGGCCTACCGGCAATTGGCTGAACAGGACAATGCCGCCGATCTCAGCCGCGACGAGTGGCTCGGCCTGATGCTCGATCGCGAAGCTGCCATGCGCGCCGACCGGCGCCTGACCAATCGGCTGGCAGCAGCCAAGCTGCGCTTCGTCGACGCCTGTATCGAAGACGTCGACTTCGCGTCCCGCCGTGGCCTTGACCGGCGCAACACCCTGCAGCTGGCGCAAGGCGCCTGGCTGAAAGCCCATGAGAACTTCATCATCACCGGCCTGACCGGGACTGGCAAAACCTGGCTGGCGTGTGCCTTCGGACGCCAGGCGGCCAGGTTCGATCATTCCGTCCTTTATTTGCGTATGCCGCGCCTGTTCGAAGACCTCGCCATGGCCCGTCTCGATGGTCGCTTCCCGCGCCTCATCGATAAGCTCGCACGTGTCCAGTTGCTCATCCTCGACGACTGGGGCACCCACACCCTCAATGACCAGCAGCGCCTTGATCTCCTCGAAATCTTCGAAGAGCGCTACAGGCGCAAATCGACCTTGATTACCGCTCAGCTGCCCGTTGCCCAATGGCACGATATGATCGGCGAGCCGACCATCGCAGATGCTATCCTCGACCGGATCATCCACAACTCCCACCGTATCGCCCTCGAAGGCGACAGCATGCGAAGGAAAAAAGCTGCGCGCCCCTTGACCGACGTCGAAAACAGCGAAACGAATACCAACTGACTTCAACAACAAGGCAACCAAAAGCCAGCGCCGCCACGCTGTCCGCGATTTAGCGAAACTGCTGTCCGTCAGTTAGCGAAACCGCTGTCCCGTTTTTGCGAAATACGCAGCCAGTGCTGCTGATCCAAATATTGGCTGCTGCGCGGCGGCGATCAGGGTGAGACTCCAGCGACAATCAAGGTGAGACTGCGCCGATGGGGGCGGACCGAAGGGAGGGCGTAGCCCGACCGGAGGACCGTCCCCATCGGCGTCGCGCGTTTTTGGACCCGTCTGGCGGCCGGGTGCGGCTGGTGCAAGCTGTTGATTCGTCTCGACAAGAGGGAATCGATGCCTTGCCTGGCCTCCACATCACCGACCACCAGATGAGGCTGTACATGACCTACCGACAGACACTGCCCCCCGAGGCCACCGCGGCCAAGGCGGGGTTCTCGAAGGCAAGCGCGTATCGAATCGAGGGCGATTGTCGCCCGCCATCGCAGAAGAAGACGCCGAGGGGCCGGCGCCGGTCCGATCCGCTCGCGCAGTATTGGGAGGCCGAGATCGTTCCGATCCTGAAGGCTGCGCCCGGCATCCGCGTGATCGGCGTGCTGGACGAGCTGCGCCGACGGCATCATGACCTGAACCCGAACATCCGCCGCACGCTGGAGCGGCGCATCAACGCCTGGCGGGCGCTCAACGGCCCCGAACAGGACGTGATCTTCCGCCAGCAGCACGAGCCCGGTCGCCTGGGTCTGTCCGACTTCACCGACGTGAGCGCGCTCGGTATTACCATCGCGGGTGAGCCGCTCGATCACCGGCTCTATCACTTCCGGTTGGCGTTCTCCGGCTTCGAGCATGCCCATGTCGTGCTCGGCGGCGAAAGCTTCGTCGCCCTGGCGGAGGGCTTGCAGAACGCGCTGTGGGCACTTGGCGGCGTGCCGCGGGAGCATCGCAGCGACAGCCTGTCGGCAGCGTTCCGCAATCTGGCCGCCGACGCACGGGAGGATCTGACGCAGCGCTACGCCGGGCTGATGGGCCACTATGGCATGGCGCCAACGCGCAACAATGCGGGCATCGCACATGAGAACGGCTCGATCGAGAGCGCGCACGGCCATCTCAAGCGGGCACTGGAAGATGCGCTGTTGCTGCGGGGGACGCGCGACTTCGCCAGTCTCGATGCGTACCGGGCTTTTGTCGACGAGATTGTCGGCCGGCGCAACGCCAACCTCGCCAAGTCGATCGCGCTCGAGAAGGAGGCATTGGCGCCGCTGCCAAAAGGCCGCACGACCGACTTCGAGGAGAAAGTGATCCCGGTGACGTCGTCAGGCGGCTTCATCCTGCGGCGCGTGTTCTACACCGTGCCTTCAAGATTGATCGGCCATCGCCTGCGTGTGCGCATCTTCGACGACCGGCTCGAATGCTTCCTTGGCGTCACACCGGTCGTGACGCTGCGGCGCGGTCGGCCTGTGTCCGAGAGCCAGGGCGGTCATGTCGTGGATTACCGGCACGTCATCCATGCCCTGCGGCGCAAGCCGATGGCGCTCCTCAATCTCGTTTATCGCGACCAACTCTTCCCGCGTGCAGCTTACAAACGTCTGTTCGAGACCTTGCGGGAGCATGGTGATGACCGGCGCGCCTGCAAGGTGACGGTCGAGCTTCTGGCGCTGGCTCACGAGCGCGCCTGCGAAGCAGAACTCGCCGAGGCGATCGCGATGGATCTGGACGCCGGACAGTTACCTGATCTTGCCGCGCTGCGCGACCGCTTCCGGCCCGAGGCGGCCTCGATCCCGCGTGTCGCCGTCAAGCTGGCGCCGCTCGACGTCTACGATGAACTCGCCTCCGTCAGCGTCATGTCGGGCCGCTCGAACCTGGGAGAGGCAGCATGACCGGTATCGCTACCTCCGTCGATGCTGCCCGTGTCGAGCTGCTTCTCAATGAGCTCCGCCTGCCGGGCGTCAAGGCGATCTGGCCGAAGCTCGCCGCACAGTCGGACAAGGAAGGGTGGCCTGCCGCCCGCTTCCTCGCCGCCCTTGCCGAGCACGAGGCCGCCGATCGCACCCGCCGTCGGATCGAGCGACACATGGTGGAAGCGCGTTTGCCCGCCGGCAAGACGCTCGCAACCTTCGACTTCGAAAGCGTGCCGATGCTATCAAAGGCACAGGCGATGGCGCTCGCCGCCGGCGACGCCTGGTTGAAGGCCGGCGCCAATTTGCTCTTGTTCGGTCCACCGGGCGGCGGCAAGACCCATCTCGGCGCGGCGATCGGCCTGGCTCTCGTCGAGAACGGTTGGCGCGTTCTCTTCGCGCGAACCACTGATCTGGTGCAACGGCTGCAGGTCGCGCGGCGCGAGCTGGCGCTGGAGTCCGCGATCGCCAAACTCGATCGCTATGACCTCCTGATCCTCGACGACATCACATATGTGAGCAAGGATCAGGCGGAAACCAGTGTGTTGTTCGAGTTGATCGCCGCCCGCTACGAACGACGCTCGCTGCTGATCACGGCCAATCAGCCATTTGGCGAATGGGGGCGTATCTTCCCGGACCAAGCAATGACGTTGGCTGCCATCGATCGTTTGGTCCACCACGCCACGATCCTCGAGATGAACGTCGAAAGTTACCGTCGAAAAGTTGCCCTCGATCGCAAGCGCGGTCCAGGCCGGCCGCCTGTTCACACTACCCCAAACGAACTCGACAAGACTTTGATTGACGCTGGCAGCGCCGCTTGATTGTCGCGCAGCGTCAATCAACGCTTGCCAAGTCGACGGCCAGCGTCAATTATCTCCTGACTCGGCCGCCTCGTCTCATCTTGATTGACGCGCCGCTCTCATCCTGATTGTCGCGCTATAGGCTGCCGGCAATCAAGTGCCACAGCCACATGATCGCTACGCTACTTTCCTACCCCAATGCCAAGACGTATAGCGCTTGCTTGGCGAACGAAAGCAGCACTCCACCGGCTGCGAGAGCGGCCACGCAGAGTGCCAAGATCACCGCGCGCTCCATGCTTTACCGTTTTAGGCGGTCGTGAGCGCCCGGAGGTGGGATCGGTCGAACAGTATCTTGGATAATGGACGTATTGGTCAGCGCGTAGCCTGATCTTATTGATATCGACCGCATCTCGAGCACGCCTTCTCCGCCATTTACAATTCCCCTCCAGGGCCAAATAAACCTCCCCGGAGTAGCTCCGGGCAAGCCTCTCAAGGAGAGGATCAGCAAGTCCGATGCCATCGGCGGGAGCATGACAGTTCTGACACGTATCAATGAGTTAGGGGATTCTGAGCACCATTGCGAGAGCGTCGCGACGCCATGTTAGTGCGACAACTGTCCCGAGTCTGACAGACGGGGACGTCAGTTGCGTTCTGGTGTTGATCCCATAATCAGACGTAGCACAGCTGCCCTCACTCTACAGCAGGCCTGCCGCTTCAGCTGGAGCATCGCGTTCCTCGCACCTTCGCCGCCATCGGTCAAAACGAGCCAACTGTGGCGCCTGAGCCGCTCGTGCAAGTCGCGTCCCGGTATAGGCAGCGTTCTTTGCTGCCAATTCAGCGACAACCGGCGGCCACACTCGCTCGCGGACATCGAGTCAATCGCGCCGACGGGCGCCTAGATCAAGCCCCCATAGTTACACGCTCACAAGACGTGGCTTCGTTCGATCCAGCGTCAAATAGGTCCCGTGCTGGACTTGCGGCGAGATCTGCGAGCGAGCGTCGACAATGCCGGCTCATACGAGGAGTCCCCACCGCGCCCTGCCTCCCGCCTTGGCACCGATACGCTCGACCAGCGCTCTTCACACGCGGCCGGGCCGAGTTCTACTTGAAGAGCGTCGCCCACAGGCAGCCGACCATCTCGCGTGCAATGGCGGTGGTGACGATCACCCCGGCTTTGCTGGCCGCCGACAAGGGGTGATAGAGGATGCACAGCTTGACCTGGGCTCTTTGCCCGCTTGTTGATTGGTCGTCGCGATTAGGATGATCCCTAAGTTGCGAACTTCCTCGCCGCGCACTCCTTCGGCCATCGCAACCGAAATCGTCGCCTTGTGCACATCCAGCCCTACGAAAATGCTATGGTTCATCAGGCCCGCTACCCATGCTTGAGGTTCGGCGCCGGACCATCCGGCGCAACCCTCGATAGGAGCTTGCCGCGGGGCCGCCCGTCACCTCACAGGGCGGACAAAGGGTCTAGGGGATGCTGAGGTCCTCTGCAAAGGTTCGGCCTGCCGCACTGGTCCTGAGCTCGTAGCAAATTCGTATGCCTTCGGCTAAGTCGCTTCTTCCGGCTTTTGCGACCGCGCTGGCGTGTACGAATACGTCCGGACCTCCGTCATCCGGTCTGATGAAGCCATATCCCTTCCTTGCGTTGAACCATTTCACGATACCTGTTGCCATGTGTCGAACTCCAGCGTCTTCAGAAGCTAACAAAAAGTACGCACTCAGCCAGCGAAGCTCATGCCGCACGCAAGGGACCTGTAGAACAATGTAAGATTGCTAAAGAAGGTAAAAAACCGTCGGTATGCCATACAATTGCGTATCTCACTTGATGTGCTCGCTTGTGCTCCATGAAAAGTGCGATCGCGGCGCGACAAGATTGCGGACTTTGGTGCACCGTCAGCTTGCCGTTGCTCAACGCAAGGCGTCATTATCGCATGTCCGAGCGACGCAGGTAAGAGAGTGAAAGGTGGTGGTGACCGTCATTCGCCGTCAGGCGCACCGCTCGGCGCAAAGCGGTCGAGCAAGTGCGCCGGTCGGTTTGGATGAGATCTACGGCGGTGAAGGCGGACACGGCGCTAGTGGGGGCAGCTGTGGCCGCTCGCATGGAATCCAAGCGAGAGCTCATGTCGCTACTTCGGATATAAGATGCACCGCCGCTTGCGATTGCAGCGCCTCGGCGCCAAAGTGTTGGCAGAAGTATCCTGACAAAAGTCATCGAGCACCTGTTCTCGCGAGACCAATGCATCTATTCTCATTGGCCGTTAAGCAAGTAGCGTGCCGCGCCTTATGACAACGCGACCAACTGCCGACTAGGTTGCTCTGCCTTTTTGGTTCTGGTGATGTAGGAGTGTGGGAGAGACTATGCTCCTGCTCGCAGCATTGCCTCGGCCGCAGAACATTTGGGCCGTTGCCCAGAAGCTTGAGAGTGACGCTCAATCTCCTGAGATAGGTCCTGGCGCTATGAGGGAGAGGCTCTTGCCGCATGTAGGCGGTCCATGACGGTATGCGCGGCAGCAGTTGCAGCGCCCATGCTGCCATCGTTGGACATCTAACATGGGCATCTGGCGCAAAACTAACAATAATCGTACTGCCTGGTGTTAGATCAAGCGCACCGTTGCTGAAACCCGGCGGGCGCGCGCTTGGCCCGACAAGTGGCGCGGACGATCTCGGGGACCGCGAGCAGGCATGCCGGCGCCCCGCGCCGGAAAGAGCTGATCGCTGCGTACAAGCTCATGCCGTCTCCGGCGCTCATTGAAGGGAGTATTCTGTCCTTCAAGCTGATTACTGCTGGGTACGTGAGAGCTGCACTGGTCGGCGGTCGTGGTCGAGTAGCTCAGCCATTCGGCCTTCGCCCTCACAGATCCGGGCGGGCCGATTTCCCGCACTCGGCTCTTCTCGAGGGTAACCCGCGTCATATCCGCGCCTGCGTCCAAGTGCGAGTAATGCTTGGAACGGCCAGACGGAAGCGAGTCGTCAGGGCCTCGAACTCCGCCCAGCCCATGCGCCGGCCTTTCTGACTGCGCCGTCTCAGGCAGCGCAGCCAGGTCCGACGCACCTCCCGGTAGAATGTCAATCGGCCTGGAGCACTTCGGGATCAGGTGCGCGTGCAGGATCGATTGCACCTCGTTCTTGAGCCGCGCGATGCCGCACGACCTCGTAGCGCCGCGCCGCTAGCCGACGCTTGCGTTCCGTCTCTGCGTCAGGCGTCCGGATCTGCGGCAGGTGCCGCGGGCGCCTGCAGACACGCGAGTGTGCCGGCATCGATCTTGTCGGTCTCGACTTGAGCCTGGGCGATCGCCTTCACCTGATGCGAATTGGCGACAATCACGCGTGTCACGAACGACGCCAGAACCGGCGACACCGCCACTCTGTTGGCGGTCGCTTCGACCACCACCGCATCACTGGCCAGCAGGGTCTTGCCAAAACCGTCCAACGCAGTCCGCGTCTATATCAATACGGCCCGCATGTCGGAGGCTGCCATCCTCCCAAACCACCACCTCCCCGAGGTTCGGACGTCGATGTCAATCACCCGTCGCACTTGCACCTCCTGCCAAATCAGACCACATGACGGGAGCTACGGGCGACACGACAACTACGGATGCGCGCTCTCAGCGCAACCGGGCTGGTCGCAGAGGCGGCCAGCTACTAACCCGAGCTCGTGGCTGATCGTATGCATCGGCCTGCCCGCACCTTGGTGCTCCCGGTGCCTCTCTCCCGATGGTTGCACCATACGCCACTATCTTGAATATCGCAGCGGGACATCGGCACCGAGAAACTCTAATACCGGTTACCAATCCGATCGAGCGCCTCAACGGCAAGATCAAGCGGCGATCCGAGGTCGTCGGCATCGTCCCTAACGGAGACGCAATCGCCGACCTAATCGATGCGACCCTGTCGAGCAGAACGACGAATGTGCGGTCCAGGCGCCCGCTACATGACGCTGGAAAGCATCGCGCCATTAAGCGATGAATTCATCGTCGGTCTGCCCGACGTGGCAGGCTGATGCCTTCCGACCCGCCTGCCGGAAAATCGCAGGTAACCTACCGTCAGCTACACCATGCCCCGGCAGGATGCTGGCAGCGGAGCTTGCGTCAATTGGATCGAACGTCTCTTCGTTTCTCAGCATTTGAGGCGCGGTATCTACCCGTCGAGGAGCGGCCTAGGCATCAACACGGCGATCTTGTGAGACGAAGTGTTCAAGCGTCCCACAGAATGCTCGCCGATGGCATCGTATGGTTCATCAGTGCAGGGTTGACCAAGCAATTTAGCGGCAGAGCTCCAATCGATGCTTCGGATGCCCTGCTTAAACCAGTCAACCCATTTCTTGCTTATGAAAATCGCGTAGCAGCCTGAGAGAGGATCACGCTCACGCGGGGCCATCGGGGCTGCGAAAGGATGCAGCCGTTGCCCCTGAGCCTAGCAGAACGGCCGTCGGGGCGACTTAACGCCCCAATTGGCCGTCTTCAATCTAAGGGCTTTAGGCGGTTGGGGGCAATCCCCGGCGCCTAGCAAGCTTGATGGTCCTGCCTGACAGCTCAACTATGCGTTTCTCCGCCGCTGTGAACGAAATCCTTCAATAGGATCAAGCCGCCTCCGTACGGTCTGGGGAATTGAGCGGAGTCGTTGAGGAAACATAGCCGAGAGCAGCTTGCTTCTGGCGCCGTCGCTCCACGGACGGAGGGATGCCCATTTTGCCACGGTATTTTGCGACCGTCCGGCGCGCTATATCGATCCCAGAGGAACGCAATAGCTCGACGATTGCGTCATCTGAGAGCACTGATGCTTGGGCCTCGGAGTCGATGAGCCTCTTAATGCGGTGGCGAACAGCCTCTGCCGAGTGAGCCGTCTCGCCGACGGCTGAAGCAATGGATGGTTTGAAGAAGTATTTGAGCTCGAACCGTCCACGATTGGAGGCCATGTACTTGTTGTTCGTTACGCGTGAAACGGTGGACTCATGCACCCCCGCGGCGTCGGCCACTGCTTTCAGATTGAGGGGTCGTAGATGCTCTACGCCGTAGGAGAAAAAGTCATGTTGCTGACGCACAATTTCGCTCGCAACTTTCAAGATTGTGTTCGCACGTCTCTCAAGTGAACTTACCAGCCAGCGTGCATCAGACCACTTATTGGCCAGGTAGGCCTTGTCATTACGGTTGCGCATTTTGCCCTTGAAATCGAGATAATAAACCTGATTCAGCGAAATGCTGGGAAACGCTTCACTGTTCAGCTCGACTATCCAATTATGGTGATGACCCCGGTGAACAAAGACATCTGGGATCAGAAGTTCCAGGCGCACCGAACCAAACTTATGTCCCGGCTTCGAGTCGAGTGAGCGAAGTTCCGCAATCATATCGGCGATGTCCTCATCGCTCACTCCGCAAACGCTGCGCAGGGCAGGAACGCCCTCAGGTACAAGAGCGAGGTTCTCAACCAGTGCTTGCATCGCTGGGTCATAGCGGTTGCGCTCGCGCAGCTGGATCGCGAAACATTCTTTCAAAGAACGAGCGAAGACGCCAGGAGGGTCAAACGTCTGCAATGTTGCCAGAACGAGATCAACATCTGTTTGCGAGGCCCCCAGCCGTTTGGCGGCATTTCCTAGGTCTTGCGGCAAGTATCCGGCGTCATCGACGAGGTCGATTAGATAGCGTCCGATGAGTCGCTTTGTGGGCGACGTCAGCGCGAGTCCGAGCTGCTCGGTCAAATGATCGCGGAGGGTGATCTCTTTCGGTACGCACGCCTCTAGATTATAGTCTTCCTGACAAGATCGGCTGCGGGACGCCTCTGTGCCGACGTCCAGCCGATCTTGGTCCGAATTCTGAGGAATGTCCTCATCAAATGGCTCGGAATGAAGATCGTCAAGCTCCGGGCTGGGCGCCGCGTCGAGCTCGGGGCGAGTGCCAGGGTCTACGCTCAAGCCGTCTTGTTGGCTATTGTCGAACGCGTCGCTGTCAAGATCACTAGCGCCGTCCGGGCCGCTGGCTTCGCTGAAGAGATCGGTCGTTGTTCCGGCATCCTCTTGCGTCAGCATGTCTATGTCGCGCTCCAGCAATGGATTGCACTCGAGCTCCTCCTCCACGAAATCAGCCAGATCGAGATTAGACAATTTCAGCAGCTTTATCGCCTTCGCCAGGCGCGGCGATAGTACGGCTGATTGCGATTGCCGAAGATTCTGCTGATATCCCAGGCTCATTGTAAGGTCTCTCCCCGGCTGATGTCCGGCGTCTGTATGCGAGTTACCAATTGATGTTCGGCACGCAGACGGTTGTGGATATGGAAGCGCAAGGCGATCTCCCGCCCTTCAGGCGCAGAGTCCCCTCTCGCTCTATCTTCATAGGGTGTTTGATGGCCGCCTCTGGGGAGGCCAAGGATGCGGCCTGCTGTTGATAGTCTGGTCCTGGTGAACCGAGACGAGCGCGCCACGACAACGAACTGTCCAGTTGGCAAATAGAATCTGCGTTCTGATTGCCAGAGGCCATAGTTTTTGCCGGGTTTCGCATCGAAGTTGTCGCGGCGACCTACGCCGCAGGCGTGTGTCATCGTCCGGCCTTTCCACGCAATACGTTCTTGGCCTGACACGGTTGGCGCGCCTCGATTGTTAACAGGCGCAGGACCGGACTGCTTACCGGCGGTGGTCGCTCCAGCTGAAAAAAAGCGAGGGCTTTGTGTCCCGGCGGGGCCCGGGCTGAGGTAGAGCGCATATAATCGCTTGGTGCTGTCCCCGCCGAGGGTGGCATAGGGTCCGGAGCGCTTTTTGCAACGCTCCGCTTGCCGCTGCGGTCGCAGCACCACCTTGGGAACGCGTTCCCAGAGGCGAGCTCTTCCGTGCAAGGCCGTATTTGGCCAAATTCTGGCTCGGCGCAGTGGGTCGCCCGTTCGAGTGAACCGGGCGAAACACGTCGCTCCATCGCAGGTCTGGGGCGGCAAGTGCCGGAGACCGGGCAGCAACAACGCGGCGTGCCGGACATCATTCAACGGACTGAGCAAGAGGCCTCCCGAGATCTGTTCAGTGGAAGCGTCAGCAAGAGGTGTGCCAAGCCAGTACGCCGGATGCCGCTCATGTCCCTTGTTGATGATCTCAGGTAGTGATGCAGTACGACGGAGCTCGCTGCGGTGTGTGAACTAGCGGCCCGAACGACCTTTGTGGCAACCGCCACAATCAAGATGGGCGACATCGAACAACGCGGGATGGAGGTCTCAGGCAACTAGCGCGCCATTGTTTAGGTGCATCGTCCTGTGCTGCTGCAACATGCCCAAGCCGCCAGCGAGATGCCGGGCGGCGCTAGTCGTGAGCTATCTCGTGGTACAGCTATTGCTGCGACGATGACAAGCCTAGCGCGAGGAGCAGCTCTCAAGAAGCGGCTGGATGTCGAGCGCGCGAAGCGGCTCGTCGTCTGATCTAATGCGGCGCCGGGTGAGTTAAAGCAAGTGATCTCGCAGGTTGGGCCACGGCGCATGTCAATCAAAGTAATGAAGTTTGGGGGATCGAGCTTTCGTGATGCGGAGGCGTACCGCGCTGTCTCCAGACATATAGTAGATAGGCTTGCAAATGACGCGCGGCAAGTCGTGGTCGTCGTTAGCGCGATGCACGGCCAGACGGACGTACTGAAGTCTCTAGCGCTCTCTGTGAATGAAATCTGCAGCACCGTTGCCTTGGACACCGTCCTGACAGCGGGAGAAATGATTTCCGCTGGACTTCTTGAGGCAGCATTGCAAAGACACTCGGTGCCGACATCATCGCTCTTTGGCTATTCGATTGGAATCAAGACATCCTTGGTTCTAGGTAGGACGGTCATCGAGGAGGTCGACAACAAACCGCTGCTAAAGGCGCTCGATTATGGCCGCGTGGTAATCCTTGCCGGAGCGCAGGGTCTGGATGAAGGTGGACGGGTCTCAATGCTCGGCCGCAATAGCTCGGATTTGACTGCGGTAATAGCCGCCGATATGGTGGGAAGTGGCGTGTGCGAAGTCTACTCGGATGTCTGTGGCATCTACTCCGCCGATCCGAGGATTGTGAGGCAAGCAAGGCTGCTCCCGACAGTCTCCTATGCCAACGCAAGTCGGATAGCACGCTGCGGGGCGAAAGTGCTTCACCATGGCGCAATCGACTATGCTGCCGGCCGGAGAATAGCCATCTCCTGCAAATCGTTACTGCCGAATGAGATGGCCGGTACTTTGGTGACTGACGCAGGAGGCGGGGTTTGCGTGGTCATCAACCCGTCAGCAACACGGGTTGCATTTCAAAGCGTCTTCGAAAAACGTAATGCTGAAGACGTTTTACGAAGGCTTGGTATCATGTGGATCGATCTCGAGCAGGATGAAAGCCCCGAGGGGTATTTGACGCATGACGCGGAGGCCGCGCTTACCGCTCTGCATCGGGAAGGCATCCACCCCGTGAGGAGTGCGCAGAAGATTGTTGTTTTAGCGCTCACCGGGTCCAAGCCAAAGACATACGAATTGCGAGATCTTGAGGCCGCTTCTTACTGTGCTCAGAGGGTCCATGCAGAGCTCCGCACTAGTGGGGTGGAAGCACCTCACTAGCCATCACCTCCTGATTGGCGATATACCGCGCTGCAGATCGGGAGAGCCGGCTACTCACCGCGGAAATGAGTCGTCAGCGGCAACTTCACCTCCCTTGTAGAAGTCTTGAGATGGCTTGTCACGATGACCATCGCCGAGCGGACCGATCCTTCGATAAGTGCATTCCGCTACTGGGCAGTTGAGTTACGCAACGCCAGAACGCACGATCTGCCAGGTGCCTGCCAGGCAAGTGATGCGCAACCAATTACCGCGCGCCCAACATGCAAACGGCCTTCGTTAGCCTACTGGTTCTGTAGCCGGGCTCACCGTGAGTGCGGGCGGTTAGCGTATCCGTATCCGAGTCCAGGTTGACCTGGGCCGCAGTGTGATGCGGGTAGGCGACCTGCCCGACGACTAGGCCCGTCCCCAGGGAGCTAGTCGACTGAAGCTGGAACATGTTCAGGGAGAAACAAGAGTTAGACGGTCGTGGTACTCGAATTGTAGCACCAGCGAGATGCGGAACAGGTGCTAGCCTGCCGCGGTGATCAAGCGTCTGGCGTGAGGCCTCGCCCAGGCAGCGAGGCCCGATGCAGATGTCATGTCAGAGCGGGGCTGCTTCCGCTAAGCTATCTTCAAAGATGTCCAAACCCTTAGTCAGCGTCTCCGGGTCGATCGTTAGCGGAGGAAAGAATTTGATGACCTCGTCCGCCGGGCCGCATCGTTCAATGATGAGGCCCCTATCGTACGCCTTGCGTGCTGCAGTCTCAGCGAGGTGAGTATTTCGGCAATCAAAGCCCAGCGCCATTCCGCGGCCGCGGACAGTGAAGTGGTCTCCATGCGCGCGCGCAATAGCATTAAGCCGGTGACGCATCAGCGTTCCCAGTCGATAAATGCTTTGCGAAAAGATCTCAGTGCGCCAGTAGATATTCAAAGCTGCAGTTGCAGAGACAAGCGCTAGGTTATTTCCTCGAAAGGTGCCCGTGTGCTCTCCCGGTTCCCATATATCAATTGCCTCTTTGATCAACAACATGGATAACGGCAGACCATATCCACTTAAGGACTTCGACAATATTACGACATCTGGTGACAACTCGGCGAACTCAAAGCTGAAGAAATCGCCAGTACGGCCGCAACCCATCTGAATATCGTCGACGATAAAGATGGCTCCAATCTCTGCCGCTAGGGCTTGTACGGATCGTAGCCATTCCTTTTGAGCGACGTTGATGCCGCCCTCCCCCTGTACTGTTTCAAGGAGAATGGCGGCTGGCGCATCGATGCCGCTGCTAGAGTCCAGCAATATGTTCCGCAGGTGCTCCGCCGTATCAATCTCATCTCCAAGATAACCATCATAGGGCATTATCGTGACGCCGGACAGGGGGACTCCACTGGCTTCGCGAAGAAAGCGACTGCTGGTCGCAGCCGCGGCGCCGAGACTGAGGCCATGATAACCACGTGTGAATGAAATGATGTTGTGGCGCCCGGTTACTTTACGCGCCAGCTTCAATGCCGCCTCAACGCCATTGGCACCTGTAGGTCCAGTAAATTGAAATCGATAATCCAAGCCCCGCTCACGAAGAATAACTGAGTTGAAAGTCTCCATAAAGTCGACCTTGGCCGGAGTGGCCATATCGAGGCCGTGAACGACAGCATCAGATCCCAGATATTCTGTAATAGCTGCCTTTAGCTGATGATTGTTGTGGCCGTAATTGAGCGCTCCAGCCCCGGAAAAGAAGTCGATGAACCGTTCGCCCGTCTCGCTTAGCAGAAAGGGCCCGCGCGCATGACTAAAGCACGCTGGGAAGAGACGCGAGTACAGGCGAACGTTGGATTCCAACGTTTCTAACGTTCGAAGAGTACGTGAGGGGTCGGCAGAGTTATTCATGATCGCACCTTCACTTTGTCCATGAATATGGCTGGTGCACGTGACATACTCCACCATGCGGAATATTAAACCTCTCAGCGTTGGTAGTCCCTCGTCGAGCGAGGGAGAATCGTCGAGCCGGTGCGACGCTGTTGCGGTTTGGTCAGGAGGCCATTCACTAAGCGCGGCTTGAATACGGCTGGCATGCGCACTGTTGCCGATGCCGGACGGCTCGCCGTGGCAATATCAAGCTTCCAACATCGAGCCTGAGGCGGCGATATAGGGACTCGTCGGAGGCCAGACCGTGATCGCCGGGCGAAGCGAGCCTAATTATACGCAGCCCTCATGGATCAAGAGAGCTGATAACACCTATTGAAAGGCCGACGGCGATACAGGACGATGACCCTGGACAAAGAGCCCCGGCAGGCGCCGGGGCCCTCGATCATTGATTGAGAAACTGAGATCCTTATTTGCTCGCGAGTGGCCAGCCAAACTTGTAGTTGAGGCGGGCGGTGACGAGATCAAAGTCCTGACGAATGCGGTCGTTTCCTAGTCCTGTTGCGAAGCTAACGTCACTAGCCGGCATGAACACGTGGTCGTACTCGATGCCAGCTGACCAGTTCGGTGTTAGGCTAATCTCAAGACCGGCACCGGCCGTACCTCCCCAACGTGTGGTATCCGCGTCGCCCAGAAAGCCAGCCGAATTAGTGATCCGATAAGTGCTGCCTACCACAGCCGCGCCCGCTTTGGCGTAGAGCAGTACGTTGCCGGCCGAATAGCCAATCTGGCCGGTCAGCAAGCCGAAACCGTCGATGTTTGTGTGATTGGTGGTGCCCGGGTTGGCAATGCTAACGTTTGAGCCGCTGAGATCGGCCCAGTTGCCCAGCCCTTCGAGTCCGAGCACGGTATTGCCGAATTGCCAACGATATCCAATCTGGCCCCCTACTGTGCCGCCGGTTGCGTCGTGAGAGCCCTCGGGGATAGAGCCGAGAAAATCCCAGGAGTTATGGCTCGAGCCCCAGCCGCCATTGACGCCGGCATAGAAGCCGCTCCAGTCGTAGAGCGCGATGACAGCCGGGCTGGGCGTCGGCGTATTCGGAAATGCGGGACGCGCGGCGAGATCTGCGGCAGACGCGGACGTCGCAGCGGCCATCGCAAGAATGCTCGCGCAAACGAGTGACTGCTTTTTCATTTCGGTTGTTACTCTCTTTAATGGCCCCCAGTGTGGCCGTTGTATCAGCGCTTACGCGAATTGCTGTACCTGAAGTGCAACAGAGCTCGACGATAGCAGAGCCGAACCTGACGTAGTGTCAGGTTGTGAAGAGATAGTGCGAGCATGGGGGCGCAGGCGTGGGAATTCGAGGCGAACGCAGGCACCTGCGGCGCTCGATGTTGCGTGTTGACTCGTGTGGCAAATGATAGCTGACAGTGCGTGCCGGCTGCGGCCCGACATGTATACGCCGTTATAGCCTTTTGTTGAATGCGGACCGAAAGCGCGTAAGCGCTTAGCCAGAGCGGATAGCTGTGCGGAGAAGCGTCCGGCTTGGATCGAGGTTTAGATGGGATTAGACAGCAAAAAGGATGTCCATTTGGACGTCTCATCGGCGGGGTCGGTAAGCCGGCTTGAGGTTCTTGAAGGACCTTCGGGGCGCCGCGTGCGTTCGGAGGCTGAGAACCGCCTCGCACAGCGGCAACACGCCTCGTTCCCGAAACTGCCGTCGCCAATCGTAGATCTGCCAGCGCGTCGCTCCGTGCTTGCGCGCCCCTCGGCCACCGCGGCACCGGATAACAGACTCTCGGCGACTTATCCGAGTCGCATCCGACATTCGCGCCGCTGATCGTGGGCGGTACGTCGGAGGAGTGTCAGGTTCCGGCGATCAAGCTTGAGACCGCGATCGACGATGTCGTGTTGCGGACGGATACGGCGACAGATGGCGAGCAGCTGTCCGGGTGATCCGTGCGGTGCGAGCGTCACGATGATCGCGGCCGGTGCTGATAAGAGTTACGTTGCAACCGGCCGATCGACTTCCGCTGTGGCCACGATGGGCTTACGGCGAAGTGCAGGAGATACTTCGTTTTGATCCATTCAGCGGAGGCGCCTTCGCGTTCCGATCGAAACGAGCGGACCGGATCAAGAGTTTGGGGGGCCTGGTGTTGGTTCAACAAGCGCCTCGAAGGTTGCAAGTTCGTCTGGCCAATGATCGCGGACGGCGTGGTGCGCATGTCGCCGGCGATGTTCGCGCTCTTGTCGAGGGGCTAGATTGGAGATTGAGTCGCCCGGAAGAAAGACGGCGCCCGCAGGTCGCTGGATAACTGCGGCAGAATGACTCGGAAGCTATTTTGAACGTGGCAGGCGCGCCGGGGATGTGCTCGAAATAGACCATGAGCATCGCGGCGCTGCGCGACGAAAACGAACGCCTGAAGGAGCTTTTTGCGCAAACGCAGGCAGCCCTGAGCGAGCATCAGGGGCGCTGACAGCGGTCGGAGGAAGCCCGACGCCGGCTGGAGGTCATTCTCGGCGAAATGCGACGCGACAGGTTCAGCGCGAAATCCGAGAAGCTGCGATTCGCGCGAGGCATCCTGGATGCCGCGCAGGGGAGAGCCGAGAAGCTCATCCAGGGCCGATCGCGAACGCGACGGATCAAAGCTCTCATCGCAACCGCGGCTGCTTGCCTGCCCATTTGCCGCGGGTAGCGCGGATCATCGAGCCTGCGAGCACGCTCTGCCCGTGCGGTTGCGGCGGCGCCATGACGAAGATCGGCGAGGACGTTAGCAAGCGTGGACGTTATCCCCGCGCAATGGCGGCTGTTGGCCACGCGCCGCCCGAAATACATCTGCCGCCGTTGCTCCCGGCCTGTCGTGCAGGCGCACGCGCCGGAACACTCCGTGCCCAGCGGGCTGCCGACCGAAGCGGCCATTGCGCACGTTCGTCTCCAAGTTTGGCGATCATACGCCGTTTTACCGTCAGGCCGAGATCTATGCGTGCCAGGGCATCCGGCTTGAGTTGGGCAACTGGCCTGCTTCCATCTTCAGCCCATCGCGGACCACATGCGCCGCCGCCTGGCCATGGCGGATCGTCTGGACGAAACCACGGCGCCGGTGCTCGATCCCGGGCGCGGCCAAACGAAGAAGGGCTACTTCTGGGCGATCGTGTTCGATGACCGCGGCCACAGCGGCCCAAGTCCGCCGATCGTGCTGTTCCGATATGCCCCCGGTCGCAGCGGTGCCTTTGCCGAGCAGTTCCTGGAAGGCTTTGGCGGACGCTTCCTGCAATGCGATGGCTATGATGGTTATGATCGGCTGACCGAACTCGCTCGACTTCAGTGTGAGAAGCTCGTGCATTGCTGGAGCCATTTGCGCCGGCGCTTCGTCAAATTGGCCCGCAACAGCAAGTCGCCGATCGCCGAGGCCGCCGTTCGGCACATCGCACAGCTTTACGCCATTGAAGCCATGGTGCGTACGCATACGACGAAGGCCGCCTGATTGACGCATGCGCGCGAGCACGGCGAGTTCTACGATGGCGTTGCGTGAAGGTCAGGCGGCTTGCTGATCGGCGGACTTGCCGGCTTGGTGCAGGAGCTTCCATTCCCAGGGCAGCAGTTCGCGCAGGCGCGAGGTGGGAAGATCGGCGATCCGGGCGAGGACGTCGGCGAGCCAAGCCTTGGGATCGACGTCGTTGAGGCGACAGGTCGTGATCATCGTCAGCATGATAGCGGCACGGTCGGCGCCACGTTGGCTGCCAGCGAAGGTCCAGTTGCGCCTTCCCAAGGCAATGCCTCTCAATGCACGCTCAGCGCAATTGTTGGTCAAGCAGATCCTGCCATCGTCGAGGAAGCGGACGAAGTCGTCCCAGCGCTTGAGCATGTAGTTCATGGGCTTCAGGACCTCGGCGGAGCGGGAGAGGCTTTCTCGCTCGCGGAGCAGCCAGGCGTGCATGTCGTCGAGCAGCGGCTTGCTCCGCTCCTGGCGCACAGCACGCCGCTCGTCGGCACCACGGCCGTTGATGGCGCGTTCGATCTCGAACAGGGCGTCAAGACGCCTGACCGCCTCCAGCGCGATCGGGGAGACCGGTTTGCCCTTGCCTTCCCGGGCGGCTTTCTCGATGTCAGCCAGCTCGAAGAATCCCCGCCGCGCATGGGCCAGGCAAAATGCCGGCGTGATCGGCATTGCTTTCCTTTTTGGATCGAACAACGGCTCGAAGCCGCCATAGCAATCCGCCTGCAGAATGCCGGCGAAGGCGGCCAGATGCCTCTGAGGATGTTCGCCCCGTCGGTTGCCCGAGGCATAATAGACCGCCGCCGGCGGCGCAGGCCCGGCGAACGGCCGGTCATCCCGCACATACGTCCAGATCCGGCCGGTCGTGCATTTGCCCTTCGCCAGGATCCGGATGGTGGTGTCGTCGCCATGAAGGCGCTCGGCCGCGAGCACATGACGCTCGATCAGCTGGAACAACGGCATGACGGCGAAGGTTCCGTGGCCGACCTGGTCGGCCAGCGTCGACAGCGGCAGGTCGATCCGCTCAGCCTTGAAGCGCACGCTCTGGCGATTGAGCGGGATATGCATGCCGAACTTGTCGAACAGCATTGTCGCCAGCAATTGCGGACCGATGAAGCCGCGCGGCGTGGCATGGAACGGTGCCGGCGGCTGGCTTATCTTCTCGCAATCACGGCAGGTGAACTTCTCGCGTACCGTCTCGATGACCTTAAAGCGACGCGGAATCTCCTCCAGCGTCTTGGTCACATCCTCGCCTAGCTTCGCAAGGCGCGATCCACCGCAGCAGGCGCAGGTCGTTGGAGCCTCGATAACGACGCGCTCACGTTCGATGTCGTCCGGCCACGGCTTGCGCACCGGCCGCTTACGCGTGAAGGCGCTCACGCTCTGGGTTTTTGCGGCGGCAGCCTGCGCAGCCAGCTCATTCTCGGTCGCCGTGGTGGCGAGTTCTTCGAGCTCCAATTCCAACTGCTCGAGTAGCCGCGCCGTGCGCTCGGAGCGCGGCCCGTGCAGTTCGCGTTTGAGCTTCTCGATCCGTAGCTCAAGATGAGCGATCAGCACCTCGCTGTCCGACAGCTCCGCCCGCGCGTTGGCGGCATCCGCGACTGCCACATCGCGTTCAGCCTGCAACGCCTCGCGCTCGGCCAGCAGCGCAAGGTAGGCGCTCGCGAGATCCGACGGAAGATCGTCCGGCTTCGATGTCATGAAGCCATTGAATCAGATCGAGCATCAGATTCAAACCCAAAACGATTATCCGACCCGCGTCGGGCGCTGGGTTTCTTGCGGATTGCGCCAATCGATCCCGGACAGCGAGGGCATCGGGAGATACCCATAAGAGTGACGATGACGTGGCCACCTCCGAAGAGGTGGAAGTCGTTGATCCGCGTCATCCGCTTTATGGCCGGCGCTATCGATTAATCTCGATCGGCAAGGAGACGACAACACGCGGAGCGTGCAAGGAGCTCTTTGCGCGTGTACATTACCGATTCGGTCTCACGCTTCTTCTGCCGCTCGGGGCGACGAATCTTGAGCGGAACGGCTTGCCGCGCGCCGCGCCAACCAAGCTGAGCCTCGACGCGCTGCAGGACTTAATCGCGTTGGCCGAAGAGAGCGGGGGCACATGCCCATCGAACCTCGAGAGGTCTGGCGCAGTCTGCCGGAAGCGCTCCGGCAGGCGATCGCAGAGGATCTCGGCCAAGTCCTGCGGGAGATGAGCGATGGGCTCGGAACTCGTCAAGCCGGATCACCTGGACCGCAAAGCAGTGGTGTATGTGCGGCAGTCGACGCCACACCAAGTGATCACCAATCAAGAAAGCCTAAAGCTTCAGTACGCCCTCTCGCAGCGTGCTCGCGAACTCGGATGGCACGAGGCGGACATCGATGTGATTGACAGCGATCTTGGGCAGAGCGGCGCTGGCGCAGCGCACCGGAAAGGCTTCAAGGACTTGGTCGCCCGCGTCACTCTTGGTGAGGTTGGCCTTATCCTATCGATGGACGTGACGCGCCTGGCGCGCAATTGTTCGGATTGGTACCCGCTACTTGATGTCTGCGGGCACCGTCATTGTTTGATCGCCGACCGGGATGGCGTTTATGATCCTGGGACACCCAATGGCCGCCTGCTGCTCGGCCTGAAAGGTACGATCTCAGAGCTGGAATTGCACACGATCAGAAGCCGGATGACCACTGGGCGTATGGCAAAAGCCGAACGCGGTGACTTGGTCGTGCAGTTGCCGGCGGGCCTTGTCCGCGACCCTTCAGGGGTGGTCACCAAGGATCCCAATCTCGAGGTGCAGGGGCGCCTGTCGCTGCTCTTCGAGACCTTCCTGAAAGTACGGACCGCCGCGCAAGCGATGCGGGCCTTTGTTGGCCGCGGCTTGGCACTGCCTCGCCTCGACCGCCATGGCGATCTGCGCTGGCAGCCTGCGACGGTGTCGGCCGTGACGGCGATCCTGAAGAATCCGGCCTATGCAGGCGCCTTTGTCTATGGAAGGACTTGGCAGAAGCCGTCCAAAATACCGGGAGAGCGTCCACAAAAGTCTCCGCGTCGTGGAACGGACTGGAGGATCGTGGTGAGGGAAAAGTACCCGGCCTATATCGACTGGGAAACCTTCGAGAAGATCCAGGCGATGCTGCGCGACAATCGTGCGGAATACCAGCACATCAAGAGCCGCGGAATCCCGCGCGACGGGGCAGCCCTGCTTCACGGCATCACCTATTGCGGCGAATGCGGACACAAGATGGCCGTGCGCTACAAGGGCGGCAGTCAATATGTCTGCAATCATCTGAAAATCCAGCGTGGCGCACCGGAATGTCAGAACCTGCGCGCCGCACCGATCGACGCACAGGTTGCGGCGGCATTCTTGGAAGCTGTGGCACCGGCGGAAATCGATGCGTTGTCCAAAGCGCGCAAGACCCATCTGCAGTCCGAAAGAGCCCTGCGGCACGCTGAAGAGCAGCAGGTTGAGAGGCTTCGCTATCAGGCAGCCCTCGCCGAGCGCCAGTTCAATCGCGCCGATCCCGATAACCGGCTCGTGACAGGCGAACTGGAACGACGGTGGGAAGCCGCTCTATCGGAGCTGCGCCGAGCCGAGGAGGCATTAGCCCAGCGCACGATGCACAAGTCCAATGAACCCTTGGGCGTTCCTCACGATCTGCGTGCCAAGGTAATCGCCCTTGGAAATCGTCTTCCGGCGCTATGGGACAACCCCGCAACCCGCAGGGACCACCGCAAGGCGCTCTTGCGCTGTCTGATCGAGAAGGTGGTGATGCGCCGCTGTGCTCGGGACAAGGCTGAGGTGCGCATTGTGTGGCGCGGCGGCGCGACCACTGAGCTTGTAGTCACCCTACCTGTGAATGCTGTGGCTGCGCTGCCGCGTCACAAGGAGATGATAGAACGCATATGCGCATTGGCGCGGGATGGCGCCTACGACGATGAGATCGCGCGCATTCTGACGCAGGAAGGACATCACTCGCCATGGGAGGCTGACAAAGTTCTGCCGATCACGGTCCGGCGCATTCGTCTCAAACACCGCCTCAAGGTGCGGCATCGAACACGGTGGTCAGCGGTGGCCGACCATTTGTCAGTAACCCAACTAGCACAACGCCTCAGGATACCCGTCAAATGGATTTATGTTCAGCTCAAGCGAGGGAGCATCCTGACCACCCGAGAGGCTTCGGGCCGCTTCCTCTTTCCTGACAACACAAACGCGTTGCAGGCCATTCGCAGCTTGAGAAATCATCGTATCGCGCAGATTGATCTGAGGGAGGATCACCGTGAAAAGTAGGGGCATCAACAACAGCCCTCAAGCAGGTAGCTCAACTGCGCCAGCGAGATCGTTACCGCTTCACCGGCAACCGATGGCCAGATAAACTTCCCTCTCTCGAGTTTTTTTGTGAACAAGCAGGCTCCCTGACCATCGTGCCAGATCACCTTCACAAGATCGCTGCGGCGACCGCGGAAGACGAACAAATGACCGCTGAGCGGTTCTTTGTGCAGCACCTCCTGAACTTGGAGGGCCAGCGACGGGAAGCCTCTGCGCATATCCGTGTAGCCTGTCGCCAGCCACACTCGCACATTCCCTGGTACAGCAATCATCGGCGTCCAAGCACATCGAGGACCCGCGCCAGCGCCTCCGGATCGACGTGCGCATCCACCCGGATGCACCGTCGGTTGCCGAGATCGATCTCTATCAATCCAGTACGTGCGGCTGCCGCCGAGCGAACTCGGCCATCAACCGTAGGCAAAAGCTTCGCAGTTTCTTCAGCCGAGGTCGCTACGGCGGCGATCTGCACCGGCGTAAAAGATGGTGCAACTTGTTCCGATGTCCGTGCTTGTCGACGCCAGGTAAACACCAGGCTGGCCGCTACTCCGTTGCGCCGCGCGACTTCAGTTACCTTCGCGCCCGGTACTAGCGTCTCCTCGACAATCCGTGCCTTGTCGTCCTGCGACCAACGCCGCCGCCGCTCAAGCCCGCCCAAAACTTCGACCCGCATCGCCTGATGACCTTAAAGCTAGACTTAAGGTCACACGCTTCGCGAATTACCACCCGTCACGCAAGACGGTCCTCGTCGGAGGCGTACCATGGTGCGCGGTTCATCGCCGGACATCCGGCTGGCCGCGCGCAAGGAGCACTCGTTGGCTCTCGTCGCCGCTTTGAAGATGTGGTTCGAGAAGCAGCTGTCGATGATCTCCAGCGGCTCGACACTTGCCGGAGACATCCGCTATGCGCTCAATCATTGGCAGGGGCTAACCCGCTTCCTCGAAGACGGGCGCCTCGAGCTCGACCCGGTCGAGAACGCCATCCGGCCAGGTTGCTTGATCAGAAAAAAGTGCGCTCTTCGCCGGGCATGAAATCGGGCAGAAAACTGGGCTTTGCTGGCCTCAATCGTCGCCACCTGCAAACTCAACGACGTCAACCTGGCTGCCTACATCGCTCGAAACACTCGAGGCGATCATCGACGGCCATCCCCATAGCAGGATCGAAGGCCTGATGCCGTGGCGATTCCGCAAAACGTCAAGCCAGCTTCCTCGCGGATCCAAAATCTCGATGGTCCGGCGAAGAGCCTCAGTGTCGACACCCGCCCATCAACAATGATGCGCCGCCCGCAAGCCAGCTCGATCTCGACGCTCCATCGAATCTGCGAGCGCGCTCTCCGATTACGCCGCCACCGATGCCGCGGGCACCCCTCGGCCACAACTGCCCTGACAAAGCCAGCCTCGGATTTGGCCGACGCCGCCGCGAAGGTTCTTCGGCAGGTCACCAACAAAGAACGCGACAAGCCGTATCGCCGCGCTGTCGCCGCAACCAAGTCGGCGCTCGGACATGCTTTCTAATGCAATCCGGGCTTTCTCCTCCTCAGATCAACGGCGGCGCCGGCCTGTATTAACCACTTCTAGTCGATTCAGCGTGCTGATCGTATGGCTGTCCATACGTACAGTTCTCAACCATCAGGTCAGCCCGTGGCAAGGCGGCTCCCCTGGGAGGCTTTCGATCTCATCGAGGCCAGCGGCCCTATTGTGTCGCGCGCAAAGGCCCGACATATGACGGCACCGTCCTAATGTGAGAAATCGACTGAAAAAGCTCTTGCTACGGGGGCCGTTCCACATAAGGGCCAGGTCATTGCCGAACTCCAGCCGAATGATCGAAGTTCAACCCACTTAGAACGCCTAAGACTACACGTTTAGCGTTCGCCTCCGGCGCGCCAATCCAGCCAGGCCAATTTGGCAGTTGCAGCCATTCCACGAAGCGGCTCCGGCGGAAGCCAGCTAGGGCCAGCGAGACTCAGCCTATCGGTAAGAAGCGGCGACTGAAAGCCAACGGCCATCTCCGCCAAAAGCTTCCCATGAATGGTCGCCCTAAGAACGCCGGCACCGGCACATCCAACCGACGCATAAAGCCCTGGCCTTACTTTTCCGAAGTAAAACTCACCGTTATACGTACTCGCAATAGCCCCTCCCCACGCGTGCTCGAACTCGTAAGATCGCATCGCAGGAAAACGCCGCCGGAACAACATCGTCAAGACTGACCTCACATTGACAACGTTGAATTCTTTCGCATACGACCAGCCGCTCCGGACTAAGAGGCGGCCATTCACTTTTCTCATCGTCGTTCCCATAGCGAGTGCAGGGACTACTCCCCAACTCGGTATGCTTCCGAGGCGCCCGAGCTCGTCTGCGTCCAATTGTGGCGTTAACGCCCCATAGGTAAAGACCGGGACCATCCGATCTAACGAGGGATGAAACGCTCCTGCGTGTGTGTTGCTGGCGACGAATAAGTAATCCGCCATAAAGGTTGCACGAGTTGTCTGGACGCTAAAAGGCGCATTGGAGCTGATTTCGCATACAGGCGTGTTTTCGAGGATAGCGACATTGTGGGGGAGGGTCTCGGAAAGGCCACGAACGAGCGCCGCCGGTTGCACTAGAGCGCGAGCACTGGGTTGGTAGCCGTACCTATAGTATCCCGTCCCAAGAAGCCCGCCAATTTCGTTTGCGTTATACTCCTGAAGATCCATGTTCCAATTCTTGAAGGAGCGCACTGAATCTCGAGCAGCGCGTTCTCCTGCGAGAGTCGCAGCCACGGTCACACGCGGAGCGTGCTCGTCCCAATCGCACTCAATGTTGTAGTCGGCCACAAGCGTGCGTAGCCAATCAAGCCCCGCGGCCGCGACACGTATTTTTCGGATAGCATCTTCGTCTACCGGTCCGCTCGCGCCTGCCTTTGGCGCGTTCGGGTAGACCAATAAGAAGCCCGAATTACGGGCCGATAACCCTTCTCCAATCTCCAAGGCCTCGATGATCAGGATCTGCCGATTTGGCATCAGCTCAGCTAGACGACGGGCAGCCGCTAAGCCCGTGTAACCGGCTCCTATTACAATTGCGTAGAAGCGTCTCTCTCTTGGAAGTTGGTCGTGCGGAGCACGCGGAGGAAGTAGCGAGCTCCATCCGGACCTCGTGAAATGCCGAGGCGAAACTTTACACGCTTGCATTCTCATCCTCTCGTGCGATCGTTACGTTTCTTGATCTTTTGCGGCGTTTGGCCCGCTTCGAAAAACGCGCCTTCATCTGCTAAGTAAGCGGCCGCACGTGCTGGCGGCTAACAGGATCGCAGTAAGAAGTGCACATTCTTGCACGCAATGATCATGCCAGCGACATCCGTTGTTTAACCGGCCCCATTTTTGAGCGCCAGAGCAGACGGGGCGTCATCCAACGAGAGTTGGTCATTGTCGAACAATGAACAAACTGCGCAGGCCGAGCGGCGTGATTCCGAAGAATTGGAGGGGACGAATGTGGGAATGATAGAGTTGCTGCGATATGGCGTGCCTAAGAGGCTTTGGAGCGGTTGTCTGCCTAGGTGCAGGCTCTGCGGAGTGGTTTGGATCTGCGCTGCCTTAGGTCAGTGTGGCGGGGTTTGGGAGGTGCACTCGGCGGGTTCCAGGGACTGAGGCGTGTGAGGGCTTTCTTTGCCGGTATGTTGGCTTCTCTGTACGGTATGAGCGGTCTATTGTACGGTTGAAGATCCTTCTGGGGGTTGATCCCTTATAGCAAGTCGAGCCGCGCGACCTTGCTTTTGGCCGCGTCTAGGGGCCCACCCTAGTCGGCCGATTGTAAGGAAAGTGAAAGTTTGCGCGGGAGTCCAAGCGTGATTGGGAAAACGGTGTCTGTCAGGCTTTTAAACGCGCGGTATTCTTCAGACAAACGGCCTTCGAAATAGCTGCGATCGTGCTCTGGCAGCTCATGCTCCAGGAGCTGGCGGTATAGGTTAATCCTGTTACGATGACTGCGCATGGCAGCCAATTGATCATTGAGCGACATGGTTTCTCTTGGCGATTGGATCGGTGCGGCGCGACGCGCTGCGATCACCGGCGAAATCCATGCCAAAGGACCACCTGAAGCAGCGCCGATCCGCCAATGTCTTGCATGTCCCAGCTCGTTGAGGGAACGGCCGATCTCATAGTAGCTCGCCGAAACAGAACGTCGGAGCTGCCTAGCTCAATATAACGCCGCCGCCCGCGCGCCCAGGAGTTCGATGCGACACGGGTGCTACATTGTGTGTTTGTGACAGAATCCGAGTCTTGGAAAACATGGATCGGCTTTTGAAGCCCACGATCCGTATCGGATATGACTTGTCGGCATTTTGCCCTACCTCTCGCCGGCAAGAGGCTGCCAAAGCGCGAATGATACTTCCGGTAGTGATAAGAGCGCCGGGGCGCCCCAATAACGAGTGTACAGTCCTGTATTGAGTAGCCAAGATGGCGTGGTGATGCATGCGCTATGCACCGCTATCGCTGAACTTAGGCAAGCCGGCTGCAGTGCTCGCAACGGGCCCGGCCGGCGGTGCCATAAGCCCTATATTGCCGTTCGATGTTGTTGCCTTCGGTGCACATGTCGTTGTCATGATAAACATTCTTCGAATATGGTTTGATCGAATGGAACGGAGGGACTTTAGCCATGATCGGTTTTTCCTTGTAAAGGAAGGCGGCTGTTATGCACGCCAACAGTGCCAAGATAGGGCCCGGCCGGCGCTGTGTATCTGCAAAAGAGCTTTCTCGGCGCCGATACCAGGCGTCCGAGCGGGTCCATCCGCTGATTTCATCCCTGGGACGCTGTGGGATTCTCGAAAGAGGCCTAATTTGCTCGCCTCCGCCGCACCGATGGAATATGGTTGCAGTATAGTTCACATCTTGTCGGAGAGCGCCATTCACAACCCTATATTGGCGGCTACCCTACGAACTTCGCACCAGCGGGACTTCCCACACGAATTCGCGTTTTCCGGCTGGGTCATACCGACCATTAGTTTCATCGCTCGCACAGTGAGCTTACCATCGAGGCTCATATTTTGATGGATGTATTCAGTCACTGCGCGCCCCGACCTGTCCAACGTTTGATGCGCACTCGCGAAGCTGAGTCCATGCTGATCGGTTATCTTGAACGCCAACACTCCGCCCTGCACGGCTGGACCCGGCCGCCCGCCATCGGTTGTGATACAGGCGCCGAGGTCAAGAATGAGCTTCACATTCTTGCCGCCTTGAAGAGCACTGAGCACCTCCGTGTACTTCGGCGACGTTTCCTCCGCCTGACGATGGCGTTCGCAACGCACGAAACAATCACGCAAAGCACCGGATCGAAACCCCCACGCTGCATCTCTGTTTCTCCTGTATCCGAGCTAAAAGACGCTCAAGGCTTGTGTACTCGGCTGGTGCAACTCGCCTTGGCAGCAGGGACAGGTCTTGTCCTCGATGTCCACGTTGATGCTCGATCCGCGGCAGGCGCGCCGGCAACGCGCCACGGTTGCCGCGGCGCTTGCGAGCTCGCGCATCGATGTCCTTCATGCGTACTAATGTCCTGTGCCGTCTCGTCGTACGCGGCGACTTGTTCGACGTCTTCCAAGCCAGCAGCATCTGATTTTGGGCAGTGTCTCCGCCCGCCGGCCAAACCGGTGTCGCTGCATTTCCTTGATGATCTGACGCAGCCGGTCGCTCTCGCACCGCTCGGCAAGCAGCATCGCTGTCAGCGTCTCGAGATCGTCAGGCAGGGCGTCGCTCACACCCAAACGGAGCATATTCGCCGCCATCTTGCGACGGGTCCGGCGCTCCTGATTCACTTCGCCGCAATGCTGCCAACAGCTATCCGGGCTGCGCTGGCGGCGGCGTCTCCTTCTCATGCGCAAGCCGCTAGTCGCGTCCTTCCAGCAGCGCCGACAATTGTGCCGCTGACAGGCGCATGACACCGCCCTCGATCCTCGGCCAGCGGAAGATTCCATCATCAAGCCTCTTGGCGAGCAGGCACAGGCCCGTTCCATCCCAGAACACCAGCTTGAGCCTGTCCGCTCGCTTGGCCCGGAGCACATAGACAGCTCCCGTCTGCACCCATGCTCTCGCGCACCAGGGTCGCAAGACCCTCCATGCCCTTGCGGAAGTCTACCGGTCTGGTCGCCACCATCACCCGGCCCGTGCCTGACAGACCGATCACCGGCTCGCCTTCAGCGCCCGGACAATCGAACCTGCTCGGATCGTGATGCCGTCGACTTCAATCGCGATGATCCCGTTTTCTGGCCTGCGCATTGCTCTGCGCTCCCGGTGAGCAGTCAGCGCCTGCACCACGGCGTCCACTACCCTGGCACAAACTGTGCTTCGCCCGCCTCGGAACGACCGCTTGCGGCTTCTCACAATTGACGCCGCCACCCAAACAACTGCTGCGGCGACAATCCATGCCGTCGAGCCCACGGAACATACCGAGTCGCCACTCGCCACGATCTCAGGGCCGATCCGCGCCTTGTCCTCGTCGCTCCACTTCCGCCGATGGACTGGCTGTGCAGTACATGCGTCCCTGACGACAATGATGGATCCGCGCCAGTCGTTTCCATCGCTGGCGCCCCTGTCGCAGCTGTGCACTGATCACTTGATCCTGCAGGTCTTGCCCCAAGTCCAGGCCAGCGCGCGGGTCGTCGGGGTCAGACATGTTCCACGCATTCGCGTGCTATCGCGGGGGTCGCGCCATTGGTCGTAAGCGCGAATTTCGTCGCACCTTTTGCTTTTGAGTGCTCTGATGCATGAGGTGTCCACTTAAATAGGTGGACACCTTGTGATGGCAGACGACGATCAGAAACTGCGGGTAAGGCTTGTTGGCCGAAACGGTCGCCGGCGTTACGAGACGACATCGAAGGAGCGTCTTGTGGCGGCCTGCCTTGAGCCTGGCGTTTCGGTCTCGAGACTTGCGCTCGAACACGGGGTCAACGCGAACCTTCTTCGGAGGTGGATCAAGAAGCACACCGCGGCCAGGTCGCTGCCGCCGCCGTCATGCCCGGCGTTCATCCCGGTTCAGCTTGAGGGGACCTCCGAGCGGGCTCTGTCGCGGCAAGGCGGCGTTGCGGCGGTGGATTTTCCGGCGACTTGCGATGAAGTGCGTGGGTCGGAACCCAGGAGATCTCCAGCTTTTTGTTCTCTGGCTAAAGTGAGCGCGTCCTTGCCGAACGGCGTGAAGGTCGCGCTGGAATGCGGCGATGTGGATGCATTGACGGCGATCATCGGAGCCCTGGGCCATGTTCAGACTGGGCGGTGACCTGCAGGTCTATCTGCACCGTGAGCCGATCGACTTCCGGGCCGTCATCAACAGCCTTGCGGTCCTGGTCCAGGAGACGATGGCGCTCGATCCGTTCGCTCCGGCGGTTTTTGCGTTCTGCAATCGCCGTTGCGACCGGATGAAGCTGCTGTTCTTCGATCGGTCCGGCTTTGTGCTGGTCCTGAAGCGGCTGACCGAGGACAAGTTCCGATGGCCGCGCCGCGAGGCAGCGGTTGTCCGACTTACGACCGAGCAATTGCACTGGATTCTTGACGGCATCGATATCGATGCGATGGTCCGCCATCCGGTGCGGCAATACAAGGTTGCCGGCTGAGCTCTTGAGTTGAGCGGTTGACGCGTCGGTACGGTTCAGATCCAAGAATCCGATGAATCGAACCGGCGATCCGAGTGTTGAGATGCTGTTGGCGCGCATTGCCGCGCTGGAGGCGGAGAATCGTCAGCTCACGGAGCGCGTCGTCAAGCTCGAGGAAGAACTGGCGCTGGCACGCCTGCATCGTTTTGCGCCGCGCAGCGAAAAGCACGTCGATCGTCTCTTCAATGAAGCCGAGCAGGCCACCGATGAGGATGACGCCGGCAGTGAAACGAACGATATTGCCGAACTTCCGGACACGGGCTTGCCACCCGTCGAAAGCGCGCCGGGAAAGAAGCGCGGCCGCAGGCCGCTGCGGGCCAATCTGCCGCGCGAGCGCGTCGAGTATGACCTGCCCGACGATCAGAAGGCGTGCCCTTGTTGCCGTGGCCAGATGCATCGCATGGGCGAGGCTGTCACCGAGCAACTTCATATCGAGGTGAAGGCGAAGGTTTTACAGAATGTGCGCTTCAAATATGCGTGCCGCCATTGCGATCGCACCGGGATCCACGCCCCTGTCGTGACCGCGCCGATGCCCACGCAGCCGTTGCCGGGCAGCGTTGCCACGGCCTCGACGCTGGCGTTCGCGCTGGTTCACAAATATGTCGATGGCACGCCGCTCTACCGCCTGGCGCAGGCCTTTGAATGCGCAGGTGTTCCTGTCAGCCGCGGCGCTTTGGGCCACTGGGTGATCGGCTCGAGCGAGAAGCATCTGCATCGCATTTATGACGCCCTGAAGCTGCGGCTCAGATCACAACCTCTCATCCATGGCGACGAGACGACGGTTCAGGTCCTCAAGGAGAAGGGCCGGGAGGCCACCAGCACCTCGTACATGTGGGCCTATCGCAGCGGCAAGGGCAGTCACGAGCCGATCGTTCTTCTGGATTATCAGCCAGGCCGCGGCCAACTCCACCCGCAAGCCTTCCTCGGCGATTACCGCGGCATTGTGATGACCGACGGCTATACCGCATGGCGCACGCTGGAAGGGGCTACCCACATTGGATGCATGGCCCACTCCCGGCGGCGCTTTGTCGATGCACTCAAAGCAAGAAAGAAGGGTGGCGGGCCGCCAGAACAGGCGCTGCGGTTCTTCGAACAGCTCTACCGGGTTGAAGGGCAGGAGCAGGACGAGAAACCGGAGAAGGGTGAAACACAGGCCGACTGCATTCGCCGCTTCCGCCAGCAACACGGCATTCCCGTCCTGAACGCCCTCAAGGGATGGCTCGATGACATGGCCCCGAAGGTCTTGCCTGACAGCAAGCTCGGCGACGCCGTGTCCTACACCCGGAACCAATGGGACTATCTGACGCGTTACACCGAAGATGGCAGGATGCCGATCGACAATAATCTTCTGGAGCGCGACATCAGGGTTTTTGCAACTGGCCGAAAGTGCTGGCTGTTCAGCGACACCGTCGACGGAGCCAGGGCCAGTGCCGTTGTCTACAGTCTGATGCTAACCTGCCGCGCCTCACGCGTCGAGCCGTTAGCATGGCTGCGCCACGTGCTCACCGAGTCGCCTCAGCGCGCGGTCGATGCAGATATCGACGACCTGATGCCCTTCAACTTCGCAAAAGCCGCCACGGCCTGAAATCGCCAGGCACCGTCTTCGATACCGAAGGCGAGCCGTCAACACCGCCGGCCTCATCGTGCCGCGAAACTCGCGCTTACCATTGGTCTATCATCGCGCAAGCGAACGAATACTCGTACTTGCCATAAGCAGTATTCGGACAAGTGAAAGCGCCTCGCACCCAGCGCGACAGCGTCAGACAAATCAGAGAGAGATAGAAGTTGCCGCTGCTCCAGGGACACCAAATTGGCTTCTCAGCTCCTCTCGTGTTCGCCAAACCAGCCAATCATTGTCCCTAATGTTCTCGTTTACGAGGTGCAACAGCGAGCCGCCCGGTTCGAAGTGCCCATATCCATACTGCGCCACAAGTCCCTTGTTTAGTGACCAGTCAGCCACCAGCGCACATAGGAAGTCGGGCTCCCACAGGGCAAACGACAAACCGTGAGTAATTCTCGCGACAACGCGAGACAAGCCGCGCCCACGAAACTCCTCGTGCAACCAATAATCTCCGTGGTAAGCGATTCTTCCAGTCATCGTCTTCGCCGTCGGCGCAAGACAAGTGCAACAGTCTTGCTTGTGCGCCTGGACCGATGGGTCGGCGTAGAATGCCTTCAGTGATTCTAGATGTTCCGCGAAGTTGCTAGTAGGGAGATCATATAGACGCGCAGCAGCAAGGAGCACGACGCGGCGGCGTTTATCAATACCCGTGATCCAATAGCCTTCGCCCGGCTTTATCAGAGATTGATCCGGTCGAAAGTTCGGGTATGTAGCCCCCTTGGTTGGAGTCGCTCGCGTGATCGCGACATACTCGCGAAAATCGAATCCCTGGAAAAGCGTGAGCTCTTGCTTAGCAGCAGCCGGGTCCCTCACTTGAATGATGCGTGAAGCTCGGTACGGCATGATTCTGCTAATCATAGGTGTATCTCTCTCAAGAGGTCTGCGTTGCTAGATACCATCGGCTACATTAACAATGCTCCGTTTCGCGCGTAGGGGATACTACCTGCCTTGGTGAGGAGTGAACGGCATGGGATGTTTCTCCGGAAAGTTGGCCTACGCTACCCCGCAGGTGAACTCCCGGACATCGCTTGTCAGGAATGAACCGGTTAGGCTCAATCAGTACACCTGGGGCCATGCTCAAAAGTGCACTGTAAGCATCACGGTCCACTGTCTTTTGCGCGAGGGACGGCGCTGTTCGCTATCCCTTTAGCGCCGTTCTTACGCTAACCGTCGGAAAGCAGGGTCGAAGGAATAACTTTAGACGCGACGGCGTCGTTTAAGTGTTCGAACGTGACAATCGAGGATTGTCAGCACTGTCGGGGCGCAGATCGAGAGCAAAACCTTCCAGCGAGCTGCGGCATCTTTAATCTGCAACGCGCGCGCTGATGGGCGGTGGCCGTGCCCCCGGGGGCTTGAGCTGGCTCCGCAAATTTGCACGAAGCGCAAGCGTTTTACGGAAGAGCAGATCATCAGCATCTTGAACGAGCACGAGTCGGGGTTTCGGTGGCCGACCTTTGCGCAAGCACGGCGTCAGTGAAGCCAGAATCCACAAATGGAAAGGCCGGTTCGGCGGGCCGGACGTCTCCGAGGCCGAGCCGATGAGAATGCTAGAGATCGAGAACACGATGAAGCGGCTCCTGGCGGAGACCAGGCTGAACAATGTGGCGCTGAATAAGCTGCGAGATCCACGGTTATATACCGGTTGAAATCTATCAGATCGTTCGCGATTGGTACCAGCACATTCTTCGTGGTCTCGTCCTGCATGTTTGGAGAGATATGCGGTCGTCCAATCATACAATGGTCAATTGGAGGCGCGGCTCGCGCCTGCGTTACCGTTCGCCCTGCCGCTGGGGACGCAGACGCTAGAGGATGGATTGTGATGCGGCGAAGCGTCCTTGCCCAGCGCGGGCGCCAGTGTACAAGGAGTCACGCGTTGAGACGGGGGTGTACCGTCGTAAACACCACATTGATGGTTCTACTCGAGGGCGTCCCAATTGTATATCGACGGCGGGAGCCTCGCATGGAGACGACACTCGCGCTCAAGCGTTTCACTTGGCATCCCGTAGATAACCGATGATGCGTGAAACCTGACTCTCAAGCCGGACTCCGTCTTGGTTGTCGGACCCTCCGCCAAGCAATGGCTTGCTAAATGACCGTGATCGCAGTCGAGTCTGGATCTGAATGTGTGCGAGCGCATTTCTCTTGACCGGCTCTTGCAAAGCTGGACATCTCCGTCTCGCGTGGGCTCGTTGCGTGCTTATCCGATTCTCGCATTGGCTTCCGCAGTTGCGGCTTGTGTTCGACTGCGGTCGAGAATTACGCAGCGTCAACTACGAACCTTCGCAGTCCTCTGAGATCAGAAATATGGTAACGTGGCCTGCGTTGATCAGACCACTTCATGGGACGAAAGAGCGCATGTAGCGTCAACCACGCTCTGTTCTCGCGTACAGTCTTAAGCAATGCGCTAACGCGCCGCTTGGTGGAGTTGCGACGCTGTTCAGACCTGCATTCGATCTTGACGGCGCGTTGATCCAGGAGGATACAGCGCGAAATACGGCGCACATGCGGAGGCAGATGTGATCGAAGCGAGTGAACTGTTTCGTGGTGCGGGGGCCTACTACGCCAAGCACGCAGTACCTTATCCGGAAGAACTGTTCCGATCACTGGTGCGGGTTTGCCGGCTATCTACCAGCAGCCGCGTTCTCGATCTCGGCGCCGGTACGGGACAGATCGGCATCCCCTTAGCACGCTCGGTTGGGTCTGTACTTTGCGTTGACCCGAGTGAAGAGATGGTTCACGAAGGACAGCTGGCCGTAGGGACGTTCAACATAAAAAACGTAGAGTTCCTTGTATCGAGATCCGAAGATCTAAATACATTAAAGGCATCGTTTGACGTCGCAACGATTGCTGGCTCGTTCCATTGGATGGACAGAGGTGCTGTCTTGACAAAGCTCTCTACAATCTTGAAGCCGAACGGGTGCGTCGCCATCATTTATCGGATGATGGACCGCTCGGAACCTGGAGACTGGTATCGTGCCCTGTTAAGCGACATCAAGGAGTTTTGGGGAGGAAACTTCCCGGCAGGCCCGGGAGAGGTTCGGCCCGTGCTGACAGTGCCCAATCGGGATGCCCTGAGCGCTTCCGACTTCAGCGAGATCACGCAGCTCCGTCACTACTATGAGCACCACTGGAGTATTGACGACCTGCTTGGTTACATTTTCTCAACGTCCATGGGCGCGCCGGGCACGCTCGGAGCTCGCCGTGACGAGTTTACCAAACGTATTCGTCGGCTACTATTGTCGCATTCGCCGACCGGTCATTTTGTGAAACGGGGTCATATCAATACGTTGCTGGGGTATAGATGCTAGCTAGCCTAGCACTACTTTGGCAGAATCTATTTGCGCCACTGTTTTTCAAGGATTTGCTTTCGGCAATATGGACACTGCTGAGGTGGCGGCCGAAGGATGAGATCGACGATGGCGTGACGTACGGCGGGCATGGTTGGTTGAGGCGGAGGCCCGTTGATTCTTGTTTTTCCGCCCCGCGTATGCGAGGCGACGATGTTGCAGGAAGGCGTAAGCAATCATTGTCATCAGGGCGTGGCGATGAAGACCTTACCATGATCGCCCTTCGAAGTGATCAAGTCCGAGTTCCTCCTTCAACTGCTGATGCGCCTGCTCACAAATCCATCTTGCCTTGATGGTGGCGGCTAGAGCGGTTCATCGATTAATTGAATCGGGAGGGATTCCGTCGGGCGAGGGTTTGTGATTCAAGATGCAGGCTGGATCGGAGGCCAGCATCGAATGGTCCGACCTCTTTCGAATGATCTTCGTGAACGAGCCGTGAAGGCGGTGGAATCCGGCGAGAGTTGCCATGCTGTGGCGGCCCGGTTCGATGTTGCCGTGTCTTCCGTCGTGAAGTGGCGGCAGCGCTATCGTGCGACGGGTTCGGTGGCGCCGGGCAAGATGGGCGGTCACCGTAAGCCGGTTCTGGAGCCGCATCGAGCGTTCATCGTGGAGCGGATCAGGCAGATGCCACATCTCACGCTGCACGGGCTGAAGGACGAACTTGCCGCGCGAGGCGTGAAAGTCTCACACCATGCGGTATGGACCTTCCTGCGACGCGAAGGGCTCAGCTTCAAAAAAAACACTGTTCGCCCTTGAGCAGGGCCGCGCCGACGTCGCGAGGCGGAGGCAGCGCTGGCGCAGCTTGCAGGATCGTCTCGATCCAAACCGCCTGGTGTTCATCGACGAGACCTGGATCAAGACCAACATGGCCCCGCTGCGCGGCTGGGGATCCAAGGGCGAGCGGTTGCGCGGCTTTGCGCCGCACGGTCACTGGCGAACCCTGACTTTCCTCGGTGCCCTACGCTCTGACCAGCTTACTGCGCCTTGCGTGTTCGACGGACTGATCAACGGCGAAAGCTTTCGCGCCTATGTTGAACAGCAACTCGTCAAAGTACTCAAACCGGGCGACATCGTCGTCATGGATAATCTCGGTAGCCACAAGTCGCCGACCGTCCGGCAGATGATCCGGAAAGCCGGCGCAAGATTGTGGTACCTGCCGCCGTACTCCCCGGACCTCAACCCGATCGAGCAAGTCTTCGCCAAGATCAAGCACTGGATGCGCGTCTCACAGAAACGCACGATCGACGACGCCTGCGACCACATCGGCCACCTCGTCAGAAGCCTTCTGCCCGGCGAATGCAGCAACTACTTCGCTAATGCCGGATATACTTCCATCAAAAAATGAAACGCTCTAGTGTGCGCAGATCTGTCGCCGCAGGGAGATTGGCAAGATAGTATTTCTTCTCCCCTGAGGCACGTTGCTCGCCAATGAGCCAAGCTTCGTCGCCCGGGAGATGCTGCTGACCCTTATCCCAAATCCGCTGAGGAGGGCCGTCGGCGGTGCGGACACGGAGAGCAGCGAAGCGGGCTGTCAGCCGACCTTTGGTCCCGCTGCGCCAGCTCACGGCTTTCCATTTGGCGCTGGCCAGCATTTGTTCTGCGGCAATCGACAAGATATCAGGCACGTGGTGCTTTCGTGGTTTCCCGCGGGCTTTGGTAATCGGCCAAATGAGCTTCACATCGACCGGATACACTTTCAGGTGCCGAGGGATTCCGACAGCCCAGACCAGCCCGCGCTCTGTTAGCCCTTGTCGAAACGGTGCGCTGAGACCGTATCCTGCATCCGCCAGCACATATCCAAAGCGCACGTTGGCTGCTATCGCGCGGTCAATCTCGGCCAAAGCAATCTCCGGCTTGGACCGTGGCGTTCGATGTTCGACTGGCACGCGAGCGCGCTTCAAACGAGATACGTCGCTTGTCCAACTGTCAGGCAGAAAGAGACGTAACGCGACCATCACGGGCACTTCGCCGCTCGCAAGCGTCAAAGACACCAGTGTCTGGCAATTTGCCATTTTACCGAGTGCCGAGGCGTATTGAGCCCCAACACCGACCGAGCGCTCACCCTTCTTGGGAAGTGAGGTGTCATCAATAACCAGCACCGCATCCCTGCCGCCGACAAGTCGGTCCGCCTGGTTGAGCAACTCTGTCTCCAGCGGCGTCGCGTCCCAGACACCGTCCGCAATGAAATGGTGCAACTGGTCGTAGGTGCTGGTGGCAAGGCGTTCCGCCATCGGCTGAACGCTCTTACGATCGCCGGGACCGATCAATCCCGCAACATACAGAGGACACATCCGCTGCCGGGTCTTAGGACCCAGCCGGTCCAAGAACGGCATCAACCAGCGTTCGAGTTCGTCTTCCCATCCTGGCATGGTCAGCCCTCCAAGAGCCGACCACCCATGAATCATTGAAAAATTGATTCGGGAATCCTATAAAACGCGGCAAAATCAACAATCTGCCAAAGTAGTGCTAGGACGCGGACTCATCAAGGCGCAGCCACAGCTTGATTGAAGCGAGTTCAACGAAGACAGGGTAGTTGACGGCGGGCCTGTCGTAGCGGGTCGCCACACGACGAGATTGCTTGATCCTGTTGACGAACCGTTGGACCTCATTGCGAGCGCGGTGGAGATAGGGGCTGAAGCAGAGGATCGCGGCGGTTGTTTTTCGGCAGGATGTTTGCCCATGGCCTTTCTTCGTCACGAGCTCTCTGATCCAGTCTGCGTCATAGCCAAGGTCAGCAAGCAGCATTGACCTGGATGTCCGTGACAGAAGTTTCCGACAAGTCGAATGTCGTGGGCCCTGCCGGCCTCAGCGCCAGCTGTACTGGCAGACCGTTGCTTTCGACCATTGCATGAATTTTGCTCCGCCGCTGGACCCTCCCATCAATTGGTGCTGGTTCCTTGGGATGTAGGCTCCATGCGGACAGAAATGGACAATGCATGTGTCGATCATCTGGACAGCGGAGTCTTGCGCGGTGGCAAGCGCGTCGATGATGCGGCCCAGACACCAGCCCGCCGCCAGTGGACGAAACGATCATAACAGGTCGTGTACGGGCCAAATGATCCGGCAGATCGTGCCAAGGTGCTCCGGCTCGCAGACCTAGAAGATGCCGTTGAGGACACGTCGGTCGTTAACCGAGGAACGCCACGCGGCTAGTTCGGCAGCCTCGCTTGATGGCAGGCTATTTCACAATCCGCGAGTTCATAGTGCATGATTCGAGCGTAAGACCGTATGTCCTTTCTGGATGCCGGCGGTGAGGTGGTTCGCCCTACACTGGCGGTGTTGAACGAGGGTTGCTCAAGGAGCCTATCCTCACGCCAGGAGGACGAACCGTGGAAGATAATAACGCCCTTTTCGTAGGTTTGGATGTTTCCAAAGATCGACATGCAGTTGCGGTTGCCGAGAGCGGGCGCAACGGTGAAGTTCGCTATCTGGGTGAAATATCCTCTGACAACGCGTCGGTAGGACGGCTCGTGCGCAAGCTCGCGCGGCCAGGTTTACGTTTGAGATTTTGCTATGAGGCTGGGCCGACGGGTGGGCTGAAGCGAGAGATCGAAGCGCTTGGCCATGAATGTGCTGTTATTGCCCCGTCCCTTATTCCACGCAAGCCCGGCGATCGGATCAAAACAAACCGCCGGGATGCTGAGAAGCTTGCCCGGTTGTACCGCGCCGGCGAACTGACGGAGATCTGGACCCCGGACGCAGCGCATGAGGCTATGCGTGACTTGATCCGTGCGCGGGAGGCAGCGGTGAAGGATCGGACCCGCAAACGACAGGAGATCCGATCCTTCCTGTTGCGACATGGCAAGATTTTTCCCGGCTTGAAAGCCTGGGGAACGAAGTACTTTAAGTGGATGCACGGGCTCAGCTTTGCGTATTCGGGCCAGCAAACTGTCCTGCAGGAATTGATCGTCGCGGAGGCGCAGTGCCGGGAAAGAGTATTGCGTTTGGAAAAGGCGATCGAAGACAGCATGCTCGACTGGCCGCTTGCACCGGTGGTCGAACGTTTACAGGCTTTGCGTGGGGTCCGACTCATTTGCGCAGCGACTTTCATGGTTGAGGTCGGTGATGTCCGCCGCTTTACTAACCCGCGGCAGTTAATGGCCTATCTCGGCCTTGTACCTTCGGAACGCTCGACCGGTGACGCCGTACGCCGTGGCGGCATCACCAAGACCGGAAATGCCCGAGTGCGCCGGGTTTTGGCTGAGACCGCCTGGACTTACCGCTATCCGGCTAAGTTGGGAAAACGAAAGTACTTCGCAAGTCGCCACATGCCTGAGGTCGTGCGAGAGATCGCATGGAAGGCTCAGGCGCGTTTGACCAAGCGTTACCGAGCCCTCGTTGCTCGCGGCAAGCGCAGCACGGTGGCGGTGACCGCGGTCGCTCGCGAGCTTGCTGCCTTCATGTGGGCCATCGCGAGAATAGACAATCAGCCGGTGACGACCTAACCTACGGCTTACCCGGTATCGTTATCGTGTCTATCGGTGGGGACGTGGCGTTGAATGGGGAATTCCCGGCAACGCTTTGTGGCCGGCAATGCCGACGCCCGTTGTAAGAGAGGACCAGCCCCGGACGAATACATGGACATGCGGTAACCAACCCGCGCATCAGAGCTTGTTCACCTACGTCCCAGGCCACGTCTCCTCCGATAGGCACTTCAGTGATGAGAACCGACCGAGAAATCGGCGCGGGTAAATTGATGCGCGATTAGGTCTTGCAAAAGGACATCAGAGCGTAGCTCTGCAGCCCTTTTGAATGACGCTTGACGCCTATTTTGTTCGCGTGGCGCGTCGCCGCGGTATCCATATGTCGGACAACGCGTTGACGGCGGCTTCGAGCGCCTTCCGGTCGACGACGTTGGGATCGAACCGCTCCGGGCCCCAGAGGCGCATGTGTTCGTGCTCGGGATGGCCGGGGTCGCTGATGGCGGCGAGGTATTCGGCATAGCCTGGCGCACCGCCGACGTCTTCCGGAGGACAACGACCGGCGGCCTCGAGCAGGAAGGGAAGCCCTCCGTCGTGGTGTTCTCGAACCATTTTTCGAGCTTGATCACATGGTCCCAGCTGTCGCCGAAGTCATAGAGATAGTGGATCGTCTTGGCGCCGGTCTCGCGAACGATATCGCAAAGCCGCGCTTTGCGGGCATCCATGGGCTGGTGGCCGTAATCGTTGTGGGGATCAGGAATCCCCCAACGGACCTCACCAGCAAAGAACTCGAAGAGGTGACTGTTCGTCCAGCCGAATGCCTCCTGAAGCGTCAGATGCAACCGATCAAGGCGCAGGGTGACGGGTACGACAAGGCGACGCATAGAGCCGGCTCCGGAAATCTGAACAGGGCGATAAGTGGAGTTTCTGCCTGACGGCGGGCAAGATTGGCCCGCGAATCAGGAGAGACGATGACGAGACGCGCACGCCGGAACCACACACCGGCTTTCAAGGCGAAGGTGGCGCTGGCCGCTGTCAAGGGCGACCGAACGATAGCTCAACTGGCCGAGCACTTTGACGTTCACCCCAATCAGATTACGGCATGGAAAGCCCAGCTGGAGGGTGGAGCTTCAGGAGTTTTTGGACCTGGCGGCGCCACGCCCGCCGTGCCTGCGATCGACGTGAAGTCGCTGCACGCCAAGATCGGAGAACTGACGCTGGAGAACGATTTTTTAGAAGGAGCGCTCACCAAGGCGGGATTGCTGAGCGCAAAGCGATGATCGACCGTGAGCACGATCTGTCGATCACCAGGCAGGCGGAAGTTTTGAAGGTCAGCCGCGGCAGCGTCTATTACCTGCCGCGTTCGGTATCGCCCGACGACCTCGCGCTGATGCGGCGGCTCGACCGGTTGCATCTGGAGTTTCCCTTCGCCGGTTCGCGAATGTTGCGAGGCCTGCTGGCTGCCGAGGGGAGCAAGATCGGCCGCCGGCATGTCAAGACGCTGATGCGGCGGATGGGGATAGAGGCGCTGTACCGCCGTCCGCGCACCACCAAACCTGAGCCCGGCCACAAGATCTATCCGTATCTGCTACGCGGCGTGGAGATCACGCGCCCGAACCAGGTCTGGGCAATGGACATCACCTACATCCCGATGGCGCGCGGCTTCGTGTATCTCGCTGTCGTCCTCGACTGGGCGACCCGCCGGGTCCTGTCGTGGCGGCTGTCGATCACGATGGAGGCGGCGTTCTGCGTCGAGACACTGGAGGACGCTTTGGCGCGTCACGGCAGGCCTGAAATCTTCAACACGGATCAGGGCTCGCAGTTCACCGGCTGGGCCTTCACCGGCGCGCTGGCCAGCAACGGCATCGCCATCAGCATGGACGGTAAAGGAGCTTGGCGGGACAACGTGTTCGTCGAGCGGCTATGGCGCAGCGTCAAATACGAGGAGGTCTACTTGCGGGCCTACGACAGCGTGTCCGACGCCCGCGCCTCGATCGGCCGATACCTCGACTTTTACAATGGCCGACGTCCTCACTCGAGCCTTGACGGCGGCACACCGGATCAAGCCTACTTCAACCCGCGGCCAATCTGCATGGCGGCCTAACCCCGGCAGAGGCTCCACTTATCGACGCGGAGATTCTGTTCAGACAACCGGGACCAGCTCTCATCACCTCCGGCTTCACATCCTTGAGGGTCACCTTGATCCGGACCGCGGTCGTGTTCAGGCTCATGCCGCCAGCCTCGGATCGTGTGTATGCATCGTATAGGTCGACGCCCAGGGAAGCAGTTCGTCCTCGCGCCGCAGGCCAACCATTGACGAGCTTGGCGAGAACGTCAGCGAGCCAGTGCTCGGCACTGACGCCATTGAGCTTACAGGTCTCAATGAGCGAAGCCAGCAATGCCAAATTCTCGGCACCTTCGTCGCAACCGGCAAAAAGGGAGTTCTTGGCATTGAGCTTGATCGGCCGCATCCCTCGCTCGACCGCATTGGTGTCCATCTCGATGCGCCCGTCATCAAGGTAGAACGTCATGCCGTCCCAATGACGCAGCGCGTAACGCAAGGCCTTCGCCGTGTCGCTCTTCTGCGCAAGGTGATCGAGCTTGGCCTCAAACCACTGCTTCAAGGCCGTAGCCAGAGGCCGGGCATGCGCTTGTCGCCCCGCGCGGCGCTCGTCCGCAGATCGGCCGCGGAGTGCCTTCTCGACCGCGTAAAGCTGGGCGGTGCGCTCGAGGGCCTCGCGGGCAACCGGAGCTGGCGCCGGCGCAGCCTCCCGCTCGATCTTCACAAACTGGCGCCGCAGATGCGACCAGCAGAAGGCGAGCGTCCCGGACAGGGCGTCCGCACGCGTCTCTCGGGTCATGGTCTTGTAAGCCTGATAGCCGTCGCAGTGGATGATGCCGCGATAGCCCTCAAGCAGCCGCAAGCCATGAACGGCGCCGCGGCCCGGTGCATAGGCATAGACCACCCCAGGCGGATCAGGTCCGGCCCAAGGCCTGTCATCGCGTGACAGCGCCCAGAAGTAGCCGGTTTTGGTCCTGCCGCGCCCGGGATCTAACACCGGTGCGGGAGTCTCATCGACACAGAGCTTCGAGGAGGCGAGCAGAAGCTGGCGCAGACGATGCCACAAGGGTTTCAATTCCTGGGCGGCATAGCCGACCCAGAAGGCGAGTGTGGAACGGTCCAGCGCTATTCCGTGCGTCGCCAGCATCTGCGCCTGGCGGTAAAGCGGCAAATGCCAATGATACTTGGCGTCGATCACATGCGCGACCAGTCGCTCGGTGGGCAATCCTCCCCTGATCAATCGCTCGGGCGCGGCGTGCTGGAGGACGACGCCATGACAGGCGCGGCAGGCCAGCTTGGGCCGGCGGGTGACGATGACGCGATACTGCGCCGGCACGACGTCCAGCCTCTGGCTCTCATCGTGGCCGATCTCAAAGAGATCGCCTTTGCAGGACGGACAGCAGGTTGCAGCGGGCATCAGGGTCTCGACGATACGCGGCAAACGCTCCGGTAGCTGACCACGGTTGGTTCTACGCTCGGCCGCTCTCTTCTCGGAGGTTCTGGGATTGACGCGATCCTCGGCTGCTTCGAGAGCTGCGACCGCCTCTTCGATGTCCTCCAGAACAAGCTGTAGCTGATCAGCATCCAGCTTTTCCGAGGACCGACCGAACTGCGCATCTTTTGCAAGCTTAAGCAACCGCTCGAGCCGGGCGCAGCGATCCAGCAGAGCCGCGGCAAAGGCACGCAACTCGGCGGGATCGCTCGGCAGCTCATCGGGCAAATCACTCATTGGCCCGAGCTTGCCATGCTTCGCGTCACGATGCAGCGAAGATCTGTATCTTTACGCAAGCGCTTTCGGCTGCGGGATTCGAGGCGCATGCATGCGCGTCCAATCCATGCCGGCCAGCAGTGCTGACAGCTGGGCCGCATTCATCCGCATCACGCCGGCCACGATGGGTGGCCATTTGAAGCCGCTGCCATCGAGCCGCTTCCAATACATCACAAGGCCGCTGCCATCCCAGACGACAATCTTCACCCGATCGGCGCGCTTCGCACGGAACACCACCGCCACGCCCTTCATCGGGTCATGGCCCAGCGTCTCCTTCGCCAGCAGCGCCAAGCCTTCCGCTCCCTTCCTGAAGTCGACAGGTTGCGTCGCCACGTAGATCATCAGGCTTGCGGGTGGCGTCAGCATGAACGTGTCCGTCGGAGCGCAATGAACACATCGCTCAATACAGCAAGGCCAGGCGCTCCGCGCAACTCCACGCGCGCCCCCTGGAACTCAACCGTTACAACGGCGGCTTCCGGCGGCCCGGAGGGCTCTGCGGTCGCCGGCAACGCTGATTCCGACACCACCGGCACGAACGACAGTGCGTCCGCCGACGCCGGCAGCACCAACTGGCCCAAACGCGCCCGCCGCCGCCAGTCATGCACCTGCTGGGGCCGGCAGCCATGACGACGGGCGACGTCTGTGACAACCGCCCCCGGCTCGAGGCTTTCCGCGGCAATCTGCGCCTTCAAATCATCCGGCCAGCGCTTGCGACCTGCGCCTGCGAACACTTCAATACGCGGTGACAACGGTCGTCTTATGTCGTCAGAATGGTCGTCCATTATGAGCACCCTTCCAGAAGATGACTCTTCTAACGGTGCTCTCATGAATCCGCACAAACAATCCAAAGGGCCTCGGCGCTACGCTCTGATGTCCTTTTGCAAGACCTAATCGCGCATCAATTTACCCGCGCCGATTTCTCGGTCGGTTCTCATCACTGAAGTGCCTATCGGAGGAGACGTGGCCTGGGACGTAGGTGAACAAGCTCTGATGCGCGGGTTGGTTACCGCATGTCCATGTATTCGTCCGGGGCTGGTCCTCTCTTACAACGGGCGTCGGCATTGCCGGCCACAAAGCGTTGCCGGGAATTCCCCATTCAACGCCACGTCCCCACCGATAGACACGATAACGATACCGGGTAAGCCGTAGGTTAGGTCGTCACCGGCTGATTGTCTATTCTCGCGATGGCCCACATGAAGGCAGCAAGCTCGCGAGCGACCGCGGTCACCGCCACCGTGCTGCGCTTGCCGCGAGCAACGAGGGCTCGGTAACGCTTGGTCAAACGCGCCTGAGCCTTCCATGCGATCTCTCGCACGACCTCAGGCATGTGGCGACTTGCGAAGTACTTTCGTTTTCCCAACTTAGCCGGATAGCGGTAAGTCCAGGCGGTCTCAGCCAAAACCCGGCGCACTCGGGCATTTCCGGTCTTGGTGATGCCGCCACGGCGTACGGCGTCACCGGTCGAGCGTTCCGAAGGTACAAGGCCGAGATAGGCCATTAACTGCCGCGGGTTAGTAAAGCGGCGGACATCACCGACCTCAACCATGAAAGTCGCTGCGCAAATGAGTCGGACCCCACGCAAAGCCTGTAAACGTTCGACCACCGGTGCAAGCGGCCAGTCGAGCATGCTGTCTTCGATCGCCTTTTCCAAACGCAATACTCTTTCCCGGCACTGCGCCTCCGCGACGATCAATTCCTGCAGGACAGTTTGCTGGCCCGAATACGCAAAGCTGAGCCCGTGCATCCACTTAAAGTACTTCGTTCCCCAGGCTTTCAAGCCGGGAAAAATCTTGCCATGTCGCAACAGGAAGGATCGGATCTCCTGTCGTTTGCGGGTCCGATCCTTCACCGCTGCCTCCCGCGCACGGATCAAGTCACGCATAGCCTCATGCGCTGCGTCCGGGGTCCAGATCTCCGTCAGTTCGCCGGCGCGGTACAACCGGGCAAGCTTCTCAGCATCCCGGCGGTTTGTTTTGATCCGATCGCCGGGCTTGCGTGGAATAAGGGACGGGGCAATAACAGCACATTCATGGCCAAGCGCTTCGATCTCTCGCTTCAGCCCACCCGTCGGCCCAGCCTCATAGCAAAATCTCAAACGTAAACCTGGCCGCGCGAGCTTGCGCACGAGCCGTCCTACCGACGCGTTGTCAGAGGATATTTCACCCAGATAGCGAACTTCACCGTTGCGCCCGCTCTCGGCAACCGCAACTGCATGTCGATCTTTGGAAACATCCAAACCTACGAAAAGGGCGTTATTATCTTCCACGGTTCGTCCTCCTGGCGTGAGGATAGGCTCCTTGAGCAACCCTCGTTCAACACCGCCAGTGTAGGGCGAACCACCTCACCGCCGGCATCCAGAAAGGACATACGGTCTTACATTCGAGCTCCCAGGTCGGGAGTTGAATGACGGGCTTCTGGCCGAAAGCAATGCCATTGGCAGATTATGGGATGGCGCTTAGGGACAGGAGCGGAAATCCACCAACCACCGGGCCCTTGCCGAACCGTCGAAAACGACGCATTGCGGATCTGTTCGGCGATCTGACTAAGGTCGCTTTTCGGAGCGATATGGTTTCAAGAACCTCGTGAAAAGCGAGCATGCCGTCGCACTATCGCGCTTCCGCCCCTCGCACGATCGCTCAGGTCTCGCTGGTCCATTGCTCCCTAGCATTGGCCCACATAGCTTCCGGCAGCGACCGGATCGAACTCGCCTAGGACGCGCTCGCCGGCATGCCACATCTTTTCGTGAAAGCCGTGCGCGAGGTCTTCGTGGTCCTCTTTGTCTCCGTTCCACCTGCCCGCCTCGAACATCGCAGCCTCCAACCCCGTCAATCCAGCGGAGTGACCGATCAGCCGTCCGCATATCCATGCTCGGCGAAGCCGCGGATCAGGATGAGATACTCCCTACGCGGCGTAAATCAAGTTCCTGCTCGACGAATGCGTGCCGCATTGGTCATAGGCTAACTAAGAAGGCCGCGATCAATTTGTGCAAATCAACGGTCGCTTCCGGAAATGAGCCAGCACGTAGCTCTCCGCCTGGTTCACGCTCACGCATAGACGATAGAAATTACCATTGGCTCAAACACGCCAAACGGCTCCAACTCGCTTACGGCAGTCTCGAAATGGTAACCGTTGTCTCGAAACAATATGTCCGCTGAGCCCGTCGTCAGCCGAGTTCGACGAGTACTCCCCCTCACCCGACGCCGTCCGAACGGGTGCCGCTAAATTCATCGCGATGGTGCGAACCAACCCGGCCACAGATCGCGCTACGAATTTGTCGTCCGAATGATTCCATTGGGCTGATTCGGCGTACCGAGAATATATCGACCTGGACATTACGCAGTGGTGCGCCATCTGACAAATGACAGGCGTGGCGCGGACCAACTTCGTAAGGCGGCGTGATTTCCGGGACTAGCCCATCGGGGACATCTTGCGCTACTAACTTTGCCGCCGTGGAGGCACAGCGGACATTGCCTCGCACATGCCGGTGTCTTTATGATGGGGTGGACGCGCCGCCAACGGCATAGATGTGCCAAAGTGGAGGTGTTTGGCACCACTTAAGGGAGGCGCCTGTGTCAGAGCTTACCACAGTCGGTCTGGGTGTCGCCAAGCAGGTTTCACGTTCACGGGGCACATTAGCGTGGTCGCATGGTATTCAGCAAGAACATCGGTCGAGCGAACCTGCTAGATTTCTTCGCAACGAAGCCGAGGTGCATGGTAGCCCAGAGGCTGCGGTGACGCGCATCATTGGGCCAGGCAGCTCGGTCATGAGGTTCGGGTGATCCCGCCGGCATACGTAACGCCGTTTGTAAAGCGGCAGAAGCTTGACGTTATTGATGCCGAGGCGATCTGCGAAGCCGCGCGGCGGCCGACCATGCGGTTTGTGGGTATGAAGAGCGAAGTGTAACAGGCTGCAGGTATGGTGTTCCGAAGTCGGGACCTGTTGGAGGGGCAACGGACCCAGCTCATTAACGCGACCAGAGGATACGTCACGGAATATGGTCGGATAGCGCCCCAACGGCCATCCTAAGTAACGAAGCTTGTGGCTTCAATCGAGGAAGAAGCGATAGCCAGCGGTTGTGGTCGAGTAGCTCAGCCATTTGGCTTTCGCCCTCACAGATCCGGGCAGGCGGCTTTCCCGCACCCGGGTCTTCCCGAGGGTAACCCGCGTCATATCCGCGCCTGCGCCCAAGTGCGAGTGATGCGTGGACCGGGCAGACGGAAGCGTGCCGTCAGGGTCTCGAACTCCGACCAGCCCATGCGCCGACTTTTCTGGCTGCGCCGTCTCAGACAGCGCATCCACGTCCGACGCACTTCGCGGTAGAAGCCGTTGAGCGCTGGATAATTGTGCGGCCTGCCGTAGTAGCCGTAGTGTCCTCGCAGAACAGCGGCGAACCACTCGTGCTGCGTGGCCAGTGACTCGTGCATGAGCCGCCAGGCGTCCTGGCGCAACGCCGTCAGCTTGCGCGTCAGGCGTTTCCCTTCCGTCTTGTGCTTCACCATGAACCGGCCGTCCCGGGTCCGCCCGCAGTAGTGGGTGAAGCCGAGGAAGGCGAAGGTCTCGGGCCGCCGCTCGCCGCGCCGCTGACGCGAGAGGGCCGCGAACCGGCCAAACTCGATCAGCCGCGTCTTGCCCTCATGTAGCGTCAGGCCGAAGTTGGCGAGCCGCGCCTTGAGGGCCAAGAGCATCTCCTGCGCATCCGCCTTGCTCTCGAAGCCCATGACGAAGTCGTCGGCATAGCGCACGGTCACAACGCGACCGCGTGCATGGCGACGGCGCCATTGGTGGGCCCAGAGATCGAGGACGTAGTGCAGGAAGACGTTGGCGAGGAGCGGGCTGATGCCCGCCCCTTGCGGAGTACCCCTGTCCGTTTCTTGCTTCTCGCCGCTCTCCAGAACACCGGCCCGCAGCCACAGCCCGATGAGCCGTAGAATGCGAGGATCGGCGATCCTGTGCGCCACCATCCGCAACAGCCACTCGTGGTCGACCGAGTCGAAGAAGCTGCGTATGTCGGCATCGAACACCCAGTTCACACGCTGGCTCATGATCGCCGTATGCAGGGCATCAAGCGCCATGTGCGGGTTGCGCCCCGGCCGGAAGCCGTAGGAGAAGCCGAGGAAGTCGGCCTCATAGATGGCGCTCAACATCTCGGCCACGGCGCTTTGGACAATCTTGTCCTCTAGCGCCGGCACCCCGAGAGGTCGCTTACCGCCATCGGCTTTTGGGATGTAGACTCGCCGCACCGGCTGTGGCCGGTAGCGACCAGTGTGGACTCGTGCGCAGAGATCGCGGATGTTATCCGTGAGCCCCTCTTCGTACTTCGCCACCGTTACCCCATCGACCCCCGCGCTGGCCTGCCGCTTTTGTCGTCGAAACGCCCGAAGCAGAGCGTCCTCGTCGATGTGATGCAGCAGGGCCGTGAACCGGGTTTGGGCGGCCTGGCTGGCCGCCGCGTTCACCCGCTCGAGGTTCGGCGGCAAGGCGACCCGGCTCTGTGTCCGGACCCTGGCCTTCTCGCGCGGGCTCCCCTCGGGCTGGCCCCTTCCCTCCATACGTCTCGTTTCCTTCGACGACTTCATAGGTGTCGGGTCGGAGGAGGCGCCCAATGAAGAGCTTGCCTCCGTCCGCCGCACAAACCGGACGTACAGTTTTTCCGTATCCGGCTTTCATGAACGGGCTTTCGCGGTCTGAAGCGAAGGTATAAGCGAGACGAGGCTGACCAGCTTGAACTCCGTGCGCAGCTTTCTCGTGGGATACTCTCTCCAGCATGAGTTCCGCCATCGCTTAGCGCGATGTGACCACAGCCTTCGGATTACCCACCGATCCAGCTGATTGAAGCGCTTTCTGACGTGGGAGCGACGGTAGTAGTTTCCCCATCCTCGGATGATCGAGTTGATTGTTTCGATCACTTCGCCCAAACGCCGGGGTATCTTCCTCTGCGTTAAGCTCCTGATCTGATCCTTGAATCGGGCCACCGCCTTCTGTGTGGGAATGGCATAGAGATTCTGCCGATTCAGTTTGGATCTGATCCGATCGGGGGTTAGGCGGAACTTGCCTTTCCCACGTTGGATTTTGAATCCAAGAAACTCGAAGCCGCGGGTAATGTGCACAATCCGGGTCTTCGCCTGATTGAGCGCCACGCCGAGCTGTTCGAGAATCTTCACCGCTCGCGCCAGGGCGTGCTCTGCCTCGGCCCGAGTCCGACAGGTCACTACCCAGTCATCCGCCCATCGCGTGAGCTTATACCCTTGTCGCCTCATCTCCTTATCAAAGGGAGTCAGCAGGATATTGCTCAGCAGTGGCGAGACGACTCCTCCTTGCGGAGTTCCCCGTGGAGTCGCAAATTTCTGGCCCCGTTCTTCATAGCCCGCCTCCAGCATCTGTTGAATGAGCTTCAGCACTCTGCTGTCGGCAATTTGCTTTCCGACCAGGGTCAGGAGTTTTTCGTGCTCGACGGATCCGAAGAAGTCTTTCAGATCCGCATCGACGATCCACTCGTTTCCGGCCTCCACTTCGCGCCAGATCTTGGCCAGGGCATCGACGGTCTTGCGACCTTTACGATACCCAAAGCTGCTCGGATCAAAGACCTTCTCAAAGATCGGCTCCAAGCGATTGACCAGCGCCTGCTGACACACCCGGTCATAGACCGAAGGTATGCCCAGTGGCCTTGTCTTGCCGGGAGCTCCCCTTTTTGGAATCTCCAATCGTCGCACGGCTTGCGGCTGATAGGTGTTCTCGCGGAGCTCTTGATGGAGCCGTTCCAGATTCTCATCCAGTCGGGTCTCGAACTCCGCGATGGTCACCTTATCGGCGCCGCTGGCCCCTTGATTGGCGCGAACGCGCTCCCACGCAAGCTTCAGGTTCTTGCGTGAGTAGACCTTGTCCACCAGAGAGTGGACCTTCTGCTTCCGACCTTCGAGGACCAGATGATCGGATAGTCTCCTCGAAGCGTGACGTTCGGGTTTTTCACAAAGGGAACTTTCCATCTTCACGCTTCTTGCTCATCTATCTCGACGTATCCTGCCTCGATCCTTTCACGAACGTCCTTCCCCGGACCACTCTCAATCCGCCATTGCTGGTCACGCGAGTTGTTCGTCTCGCGCTTCAGGTACTATTCCGTTCTCCGACTCCTGCCTGTGCATCACTTCCCACTTCGCTTCCGCTTATAGGGTTGCTTACCCGGTTGCTGGCCGGGACCCAGACAGGTCTCCTGGGGTCACGCATGAATCTTCCGTATCGTGCCGTCAGCAAACACCTTGGTACGATGGGTGAATGAGTAGCGCCTTCGCCCCCATAGTGCGGGCTCGACCTTGCCCCATCTTTGGCCGACCTGTTCATCGTCGGGGTCGCCCCCATTTATTACAGCCCGATACTTCTCCTCAAACCCTTCGGATTCCGGATCGCTCCGGACACCCTGTCCTCCACTGTCAAACGCCATCCGGAACTGCCCCCTCATATTGCCTCAGATGACAATGTTACCGAAGTCACCCTGGTGTCTTCTGGATCGGCTGCCGCGAGTCGGAGCAAGCCGCTCGCGAAGCGCGCCCCCCAGAGCGCCGTAGCGAGCGAGCGGCTTGCGGTGCTTCAGCGAAAGAACCTGTCAGGATTAAATACGAAGGCGCGAAGCTTGGACCGATAGTGTGATCTCTGTGTTGCTGATGAGCTGTCGAGCGGCCTTTGATCGCCAATTCTTCACCAATCGCTGCACCGTGCGCCGCTGATGGCCGCTGAACCGACCGGGCGCATGCGCTTCCAGCAGGGAGAGAAGATCGACCGCGGACAAGTGCGGAGCTGCGGCGAGCCATTCCTCGATGATGGGAATGTATGGGTCGAGCATCGATGGCCGACGTGGCACAGGCTTGCGCCGCACATAGCGACGCCGATGAATGCCTCGCTGCTCACCCTGTTTCCAACCATCGCCGAGCTCTCGGGCAAAGGCCGCCAAATCACTGTGCCCCTGCGCGACAGTCATCGCTGACTTTCCAGCCCGTTGATCGACACGCTTACCCAACTCATTCTGAGCGTCCCGCATCTGTGCCAGCAATACCACCGGATCAAGCGTCCGGTAAATCTCCCGCAGCCGACCTTTGAATGCCTCATTGAGCCTCGGGTGGACCAATGCTCTTTCGTACGGCGTAGCGGGAGGAAGATAGCGCTTGATCATCTTGGCACCTTCGCGGTGCTTCTCCTTCAGCTTAAACGAGGGCTGGAAGAAATTGATGTATAGCCGGGCCGCCGCAAACAGGCGAGCCAATGAACGAGCGGCATCAATGCCTTCAAACCGCCCGTAGCCCACCAGGCGGCGAACGATAGCTCCGTTCTTTTGTTCAACGAATGCCTGATCGTTCTTCTTGTAGGCCCTGGAACGAGTGACTTCGACATCGTGAGAACGGCACCACGACACGACCGTGTCGTTCATGAAGGCGCTGTCGTTGTCAAAATCGAGCCCCCGAACGGGCCAGGGAAATAGGTTCTGCGCGCGCTCGAGAGCTTCGACCACAAGAGCTGCTTCACGCACAACAAGCGGAAAGCATTCGGTCCACCCCGTTGCGATATCCACCATTGTTAGCGTCTGAATGAACGCGCCGGATACGGACATGCCTCCGTGCGCAACCAGATCCGCTTCGCAGTACCCCGGCGGAGGTGCCCCCCAATCATTGAATGTACGCACCGGGACTTGCCGCCGTACGGCACTGGAAAAGCCCGCCCGCCGTCGGCGTCCTCCGGCTGCTGCAATCTTTACGTCGCTCAGCAGGCGATCGATCGTCGCCGCGCTCACCTTCAAAACTTTCGACCTCTCATCGGCAGAAAGCTTCAATCTGCCGTGCCGTTCAAGAGCCGGAAGCAAAAACGGGATCATCGCCACGAGCCGCTTACTGCAGAGCCGGTCAGAGGCGTCCCATAGCACAATCAGTGCAACGCGAATGGAAGCTCCGTAGGTCCGACTCCGTCGCCGCGGCACGGCCGATCCCGATGCCCCGTCCACCGACAGCGCTCGGATCGCGTGCTTGCGATGCCATCCCGTAACGGCACACAGCTCGTCCAGGATCCGTGCCTTCTCGAGCCGTCCGCTCGCCCGATAACGCTCCACCAGCGCTGATGTGATCTCGCGCTTTGCGCGCATGCTGATCTTCCCTGCCATACCCGCCACCGAACTGATTCGGCAGCTCCGCCCCAGACACGACAGAGAAGTTGTCCGGTAACATTTTTAGTGAGGCAATGCGCCCCTCAGCGTCATGAAGAACTGCCCCCACCATCGGGATTATGATCTCGGTTGAAGGTTGTTTCCGCCGGTGACGGGCCGGAGGGAGGCGGAGCCGACCGGAGGGCCGTCACCGGCGGTCGGCGTCTTGATGAGGCCGCTCTTTCGCTTGGCGCGGAGCCGGTAGCTGTCGCCGCGGATGGTCAGCACGTGGCTGTGGTGCAGGAGCCGGTCGAGGATCGCGGTGGCGACCACCGGATCGGCGAACACGGTGCCCCATTCGGCAACGCTGCGGTTCGACGTGATCAGCATGGCGCCGGTTTCGTAGCGGCGGCTGACTAATTGGAAGAACAGATGCGCCGCGTCGGGCTCCAGCGGCAGGTAGCCGAGTTCGTCGACGATCAGCAGCTTTGGCTTCGCCAGCGCCAGCAGTTTCTCGTCCAGGCGCCGCTCGCCATGCGCCTTGGCGAGGCCAGCGACCAGCGTCGTCGCCGTGGTGAACTGCACCGTGTAACCGGCCAGGATCGCCTCTCGCCCGAGCGCGATCGACAAGTGCGTCTTGAAGCCGCTCGGCGGGCAACCGTCGTTCGGATCCTTGCGTGAACTGAGCCGCGTCGTCGGCAATGATTGCGCCGTCGAGATCGACACGAACAGCTACTCAGTGCCGTGGCGCCTGATTGGCGAGCGCGTGGCGGTAACGATCGCGGCCGGGGAAGTGCGGATCCGCCATGGATTGCACCAGGTTGCGATCCACAAGCAATCGGATGGACGCCGGCTGCGGATCATCGACACCGCCCATCTCGATGGTGTTGCTGGTCGCAATGGCGCGGTCCGCCGGGCTGAGATCGCTGCGCCGGTGCTTGCGCCGTCCTCACCGCCGTCGTTGTTGCGCCCTCTTGCCGAATACGAAGCCGTGGTCGGAGGGAGCTTCTGATGGCGCGGGCAAAGAAGATAATGGAAGCAACGACCGATCCGCTCGATGCCATGCTGACGCGATTGCAGCTCTCCGGCATCCGCGACCAGCTCGACAACCTGCTTGACGAGGCCGCGCGCGCGAACCTGTCGGCGCGCGAGACGCTGATCCTGCTGTGCGAGCGCGAGATCGCGCGCAAGGACCATCGCCGCATAGAGATGGCGCTGAAGCTCGCACACTTCCCGGCGGTGAAGGAGCTTGCGGGCTTCGACTTCGAGGCGCAGCCGTCAATCGATCCAAAGCAGATCCGTGATCTTGCCGCATCACGTTGGATAGCCAACGGAGAGAACGTGCTGCTGCTCGGCCCTCCAGGCGTAGGTAACCGATGTATCTCGTCACGCGCAAAGCGAGCGATCGGCGCCTCTGCGTGTTTCGGCAATTTTCGGACACCGATTTCGGTAATTTGCGGACAGCGATTTCAGTAATTCCCGGACAGGGATTCCGCTAAATCGCGGACAGTTGCGGGAGGTTGGTTTTCGGGAGCGCCGTTCAGGCAATGTTCTCTCTCAAGCTGAGTTTGAGAGGGGCAATGCCGAGACGGAAGCAAGCGAAACGAACCACTGTGAAGGACCTACGATCGATCCTGAGGCTGACGTACGAGCAGGACCTGTCGGTTCGGGAGATCTCGGAACGGCTGCAGATCAGCAAGAGCTCGGTTGCCACCTACCTGCTGCGGGCACGCGAGGCGGGCTTAAGCTGGCCGTTACCGCCGATTTACGCGAGCGAGGCGGCGTTGCAGCAGGCTCTGTTCCGGCGGGTCGGGCGGCCTCCGCAGGACTTGAGTGAGCCTGAGTGGCCGCGGGTCGCGCAGGAGCTCAAGCGCAAGGGCGTGACACTGACGCTGTTGTGGCAGGAATACCGGACGGCGCATCCCGAGGGCTATGGTTACACGTGGTTCTGCGAGAAGTTTGACGTCTATCGGCGCCGGGCGAACCCGACCTTCCGTCATCGCCACGCGGCGGGTGCAGTTATGCAGACCGACTATGCCGGTCCGACGGTGGAGGTGATCGATCCGCAAACCGGCGAGATCCGTCAGGCGCAGATATTTGTCGCGGTGCTCGGGGCCTCGTCGCTGACCTTCGCTATGGGAAGCTTCGGTCAGCGACTACCAGATTGGATCGAAGGCCAGACCCGAGCCTTGTCGTACTTCGGCGGAGTTCCCAAGGCGATCGTCTGCGACAATCTGAAGGCCGGGGTCGTCAAGGCGTTGTGGTTCGAGCCGACGCTCAACCAAACCTTTGCCGCCATGGCCGAGCACTACGACACGACGATTTTGCCGACCCGCAGCCGCAAGCCCCGCGACAAGGGCAAGGTTGAAGGCGCGGTGCTGATTGTTGAGCGCTGGATTCTGGCACGGCTGCGCCATCGGCGGTTCTTCAACCTGACCGATCTCAATACTGCGATCGCCGATTTGCTGGAGGAGCTGAACCATCGGCCGATGCGCCATATCGGCAAATCCCGCCGGCAGCTGTTCGAGGAGATCGAGCGCGCTGCGTTGACGCCGCTGCCGGGCGAGCCGTTCGAATACGCCGAATGGAAAACGGCGAAGGTCCACCCCGATTATCACGTCGAAGTCGACAGGACCTTTTACTCGGTGCCGCACCGGCTGATCGGCCGTCGGGTGGACGTCCGGCTCACCTATCGGGCCGTCGAGATCTTCCAGGATCACCAGCGTATCGCCAGCCATGTACGCCGTTCCCAGCGCGGCGGCCATGTCACCGTGAACGAGCATATGCCCAAGGCCCACCAGCGGTACGCCAATATGACGCCGGCGAGCTTGATCAAGATGGCGGCGCGGATCGGCGTCAACGCCGCCACGCTGGTCGAGCGGATGATGCGTGAGCGCCCGCATCCCGAGCAGGGTTATCGCTCCGCCATGGGGATCATCGCCCTGGCGCGGCGTTACGAGCGCGATCGGCTCGAAGCGGCCTGCGAGCGGGCACTCGTCATCAACGCAATCAGCTACTCCTCGGTGAGCGCGATCCTCAAATCCGGGCTCGACCGCGCGAGCCCTGCTGCCGCCCCCGTCAAAGCCACCCCCTCGCACGCCAACATCCGTGGTGGGGGCTATTATCAATGAAGGAAAGGAACATCGCGATGCTGACCCACCCGACCCTCGACCAGATGCAGGCGCTCGGCCTTGCCGGAATGGCGGCGGCCTACCGGCAATTGGCTGAACAGGACAATGCCGCCGATCTCAGCCGCGACGAGTGGCTCGGCCTGATGCTCGATCGCGAAGCTGCCATGCGCGCCGACCGGCGCCTGACCAATCGGCTGGCAGCAGCCAAGCTGCGCTTCGTCGACGCCTGTATCGAAGACGTCGACTTCGCGTCCCGCCGTGGCCTTGACCGGCGCAACACCCTGCAGCTGGCGCAAGGCGCCTGGCTGAAAGCCCATGAGAACTTCATCATCACCGGCCTGACCGGGACTGGCAAAACCTGGCTGGCGTGTGCCTTCGGACGCCAGGCGGCCAGGTTCGATCATTCCGTCCTTTATTTGCGTATGCCGCGCCTGTTCGAAGACCTCGCCATGGCCCGTCTCGATGGTCGCTTCCCGCGCCTCATCGATAAGCTCGCACGTGTCCAGTTGCTCATCCTCGACGACTGGGGCACCCACACCCTCAATGACCAGCAGCGCCTTGATCTCCTCGAAATCTTCGAAGAGCGCTACAGGCGCAAATCGACCTTGATTACCGCTCAGCTGCCCGTTGCCCAATGGCACGATATGATCGGCGAGCCGACCATCGCAGATGCTATCCTCGACCGGATCATCCACAACTCCCACCGTATCGCCCTCGAAGGCGACAGCATGCGAAGGAAAAAAGCTGCGCGCCCCTTGACCGACGTCGAAAACAGCGAAACGAATACCAACTGACTTCAACAACAAGGCAACCAAAAGCCAGCGCCGCCACGCTGTCCGCGATTTAGCGAAACTGCTGTCCGTCAGTTAGCGAAACCGCTGTCCCGTTTTTGCGAAATACGCAGCCTCGCCGATCGTGCCGTGGATACGAACGTTCGCAACCTCACGCTCCCACTTAGCGAGATGGGCCTCGAACGCCTCCCAGCTCGCGAAGGAATGCCCCGCAATCGCGTTCTTCTTCACGTAACCGACGCCATTCTCCGTCTTGCCCTTCGTGCGCGCCCGATACGGCGCGCAGGCGCGAGGACGGAAGCCCCAATGCTTCGCGAACGCGATGAGCTTGTCGTTAAATTGGACCGACCGGCTCACTGCGTCGTGGCGCACCACCAGCGCGCGTGGGTTGTCCATCAGCACTTCCTCCGACACGCCGCCGAAGGTCGTGAACGCGCTCTCGAGCCCCGCAAACCAGTGCTCCTGCTTCTCAGCCCGGAACGCACGCACATGTAGCCGCCGCGAATGCCCGAGCGTCGCCACGAACACGAATGCTTTAATCTTCGCCCCGCCGATCTCGACCAGACGCTCGCCGAAGTCGATCTGCAGCTGCCGGCCCGGGGGCGTCTCGAAGCGCGTCGTCGCCAGCGCTTCGGCCTTCAGCGCCTGGCGATACGGCTGCACGGCCCGTTGCAGGGTTCGCCGGCTGACGGCCATGCCCTTCTCGGCCAACAGGTCCTGGCGCACCACATCCGCATTGCCCCGATGCCGGATGAACCGCTCGCGCAGCCAACCTTCAAGGCCGTCGAGCCGCTTCGGCCGGTCAGGGGACTTGAACGGCTTCACCCCGCCCGCCGCCACGTAGTCCTTCACCGTGTGATGACTGCAGCCCAGTTGCCGCGCAATCCGCTTCAGACCCCATCCGCACGCCCTCAGGCGCAACATCTCCGCCACGTCATCCGGCGTCTTCATCACCTGCCCCCGTGGATCAATCCACGACGAGCCTTCCGCGATTCGTTCCTCTTTCATTCACTCTCTCCTCGGCTATCCAAGGAGGGGGCAATTCCTCATGGCGCCGAGGGGGTAGTTTTCCATGGCGCGCGACACTCCACCGGCTTGCGCCGTTGGCCGGCAAGGCATTACCCCTGCCTTTGGATACAGCGCCCCTCATCCGAGCGCCGAAGGGACTTTAACCCTCCTGATTCATGCGCTGCCCAGCGCACACTATGGACCAGTCCGACTCCCGCCCGCACCCCGCATGGCTCCTGTCTACACTTCAGACCCCGCGTCACCGCGACGCCCGCAAGACTCGGTCCCGGCTTGCCTGCTACGGCTTTGGCCGGATGGGACTTGCACCCACAAGCACTCATCAGCTTGGCATGACGTACTCCCCAGTGATGGTGTAGCTCGGTAGAGCAAAGCCGCCCGTACGCGCGCCCTCAAATAGCGCCGTAGCGGGCGGGCGGTTTTGCGGTGGTCACCGGCAGTTCTCCGGTAGGATCGGGTTGCGACACGCCAGCGCAACCGAGGAACCACCGATGACCGACGACATGATGAACCTGCGCGCGCTCGTAGAGAAGACCCCTGATGCCGATCTGTTGCGCGAGATGATCGGCTTTGCTGCCCACCGGCTAATGGAGCTGGAAGTCGAAAGCCAGACCGGCGCAGCCTACGGCGAGAAGAGTCCGGAGCGTCTGGCACAGCGCAACGGCTATCGCGACCGGGTCTGGGAGACCCGCGCCGGCGCTGTCGAGCTTCGCATCCCCAAGCTGCGCAAGGGCTCCTACTTTCCGGGCTTTCTGGAGCCGCGCCGGATGGCCGAGAAGGCGCTCACCGCGGTGGTGCAGGAAGCCTACGTGCAGGGCGTCTCGACCCGCTCGGTCGACGATCTCGTGCAGGCAATGGGCATGAGCGGCATCTCCAAGAGCCAGGTGTCGCGGCTGTGCGCCGAGATCGACGACAAGGTGAAGGCCTTCCTCGGCCGTCCGATCGAGGGCGACTGGCCGTATCTGTGGATCGACGCCACTTACGTGAAGGTGCGCCAGCAGGGCCGCATCGTCTCGGTTGCGGTGATTGTCGCGGTCGGTGTCAACAGCGACGGCCGGCGCGAAGTTCTCGGCATGGATATTGGTCCCTCCGAAGCCGAGACGTTCTGGACGGCGTTCCTGCGCAAGCTCGCTCGCCGGGGCCTGCGCGGCGTCAAGCTGGTCGTCTCCGACGCCCACGAGGGCATCAAGGCGACCGTCGCCAAGGTGCTCAACGCCTCCTGGCAGCGCTGCCTTCGTGCACCTGATGCGCAACAGCCTTGCCTTCGTGTCCTGGAAGGACAAGGCACTCCTGCCTTCGATCAAGGCGATCTCGTCGGGCCGAGAGCGCCGAGACGGCGCTGGCCCGGCTTGCCGAGTTCGAGGCCGAGTAGGGCAAGCGCTACCCCGCGATTGGCCGATCTGGCGCAACGCGTAGGGACACGTGGTGCCGTTCTTCGCGCGCCAGGTATCCGCAAGATGATCTACACAACCAATGCCGTCGAGGCACTGCACACCGGAGCTTGCGCAAGATCATGAAGACCCGCCGCAACTTCCCGACCTACGAAGCGGCGCTGAAGCTGTTGTATCTCTCGATCAAGTACGCCGGCCGCCATCGGCGGCGACCGGTCGAATGGACGGCCGCAATAAAGCCGTTTACCATCCACTTCGGCGCGCGCCTCCCAGGGACAACGCGCTGATGATCACACACGACATCACGGCGTAGCCGATGATCGCTCGGATCGGACCTTCGCGGTCAAGCCCACGCCTGCGGCGCGCCGCTGCGCGGCTTCGGGACTTGACGGTTCAGTCCGGCCAGGTGCCCCTCGCTACTAGCACCTGTTCGTACTCTCGCCTGATCTTCTCTATCAACTCAGCCGTGCATACGATCGAGCGAACGCCTGACACAGAGTGACCAGCACTCCAGACGTCAATCCAGCGGCGCGGCCCTTCCGGTTTTCTTCCGCCAAACTTCTGCTTCGCAAGCATCTCGGAAACGGACTCGTCGAGTTTTGCCGGATCAAGACCGGCCGCTACGATTGAAGGCCGCAGCATGCTAGCATCGATTCCCGAAAATGCCTTTGTAAGAATGACGTCATCGAGCGAACAATCTATCAGCATCTGACGATATGCGTCGCTCGCCATACTCTCGCGCGCGGCAATGAAACAAGTGCCCATACAAACGAGATCGCAGCCGAGCAACCGCGCCGCAGCAAGCGAAACGCCGTCCGTGATCCCCCCCGAAAGTATGATTGGACCATCGAACATGGAGCGGACGGCGCGAACAAACGCAAACGGATTCGCCCACCCCGTGTGACCTCCAGCCCCCGCGCTGAGCAGAATCAAACCGTCTGCCCCAGCATCAATTGCCTTTTGCGCATGGCGGAGCGAGGCAATGTTGGCGAACACAAGGCAACCGATATCGTGTAGCGGCTTAGTCGCCGCAGCTGGCGACCCTATGCTGGTGGTCACGACCTCTACCTTGTGCCGCACGAGGCACGCAAGATCATCCTTGAACCGTGGCTGCTTCATGATGAGGTTCGGACAAGGTGGCGCCGCCCGCCGATCCTCATCTGCGAGATTGTGCTCAATGAGAGATAACCAACTGTCAAGTTCCTCGGTCGAGCTTGCGTTAGCGGTTGGAAAGGCGCCTATTGCTCCCGACCGGCAAACAGCTGTCACAAGATCCACTCCCGAGACACGCAACATGGGCGCGACAATCAATGGTAAACGCAGGCGAGAGGTGATACTCGCCGGTAGTCTGCCTTGGTGCGCCCGTGCATTGATACCTAAGTTCATAGCGGTCCCTAAGAGTTTGAAGCGTGTTTCTGCGCAACCTGCTGCCGATGGCTAGCGATCAGCGCACCTTTCTTGCCATCGAGTCTGCGGAGAGTATGTCGACCGTTCAGGAGCCATTTCTAAGGCATCGAGCTGCAAGCTCTGCTGCACGATGGTGACCACCAAACGCCGGTAGCTCGGCCGGTTCGATCTCGGCTCAGCGCAATTCGCAGTCTGGCCTGGCCTGGTTCAATATCTACTCCTTCGACGAGCGCAAAGCGGTGGTCCTTATGGCGCGGACGTTGGCCTAAAGGTATCTCAGCTAAGCAATAACCACACGACCAGCCTCTGGCTCAACTACTAGCGTGACCAGGTTGACACGGCCAAATGTTCACTCCGTACAATGTTCTGCTAAGACTTTCACGCGGATGAAGAAGAGGCGAGAGCGAATATAGAAACGGACGCCGTCCTTACAATCAAGGCGCACAAGGGCCGGCCCGCCGTAGCTGATCGGCCCAGAGTTGTCTCCGTGGTTTCGATGAGAGTTGGGCACACTCCAACAGGCGTTCTCCTGGACTCGACAGCCAGCCAGTTGGCCTCAACGGGGGCAAACGATTCGCCGCGGTGCGGGGAGTAGGGGCGATAATACCCTAGTAGCGGCTGGCCATGAAGGTCACCGCACCGCGCCAGACGCTGTCCAGCGTCGAGGAGCACCTAGGTCGACACTAAGGGCCTCTCGGTCTACCAAAGCGTGGTGCAAAGGATGATTGTAGCCATGTTCAAGGCAATGTGTGTTTCGGCATGGAATAAGCGCTCTGACGCAATCTTGGTGCAGCTCCGATTATTCTGCACCAATTAGTCTGGCTTGAAGCAGATCGATTTTCCCGCGGCCGTACATCTGTCGTCTGACGAGCTTGAGACGCGTGATCTGACCTTCAGTCTGCCCGTTGGACCACGGTGAAGTGATTGCCGCCCGAACCGCCGCTTCGTCCTTGACGACTCCGTTGGCGAACGAGGCTACGAGACTGGCGCGGGCCCGCTCGATCCATGGCGCGAGTCCCGCCTCCGCCTTGCGCCGGATGATCAAATGGAATTCGGCGATGATCTCGCGTGCGTCGACCAGGTTTGGCACGCCAGCCTCGATCGCCGCGACCGTGACGGTCTCCGCTTTCGTGAGCAAGTCCCGCCCGATTGTCATGAGGCGCGCGATCGTTCTGGCCGATGGAATCCGCTGAAGAGTCTGAGCGTCGGCCTTTTCAGCCCGTCGCCTGCGGGTCGCCCACTCGCTGATGACGCGAAGCGAGCCGCGGAAGCCACGCTCCGTTAAACGGCGCCAAAGCTCAGCGCCGTTTCGGCAACCGGCTGCCCATTGACCGTCGAGCCATGGCAGGTGCTGATCGAGCGAACTCTGCCGGGTCCGGAAGACATCATGGCGTTCGCCGCGGATCACCTGCCGTACCAGCTTCCTGCTATGGCCAGTCTGGCGCACGATCTGTTTGATGGGGATGCCGTTCTTCGACAGGGCCACGATGGCTGCATTGGTCTCCTCGCGGCGTAGATAGCCGTCATACTGGAGTCGCTCGGCAGCTGTTAGCAGCTTGGGATCGATCGTGGTCGCACCGATGACGGTGCGTATCTGGCGCATTGATTTGCGGACGGCATCGAGGAAGGCCCGACTGGCGTTTTCCATCAGATGCCAGCGGTCGGCGACCTGTACCGCGTGCGGCAGGGGCCTTCGCCGCGGCTTCGCCATAGCCCCCGCCGCGGTCGCGGGCAACGATCGTGATCGTGGGATGGTCGGCGAGCCAGGCTTGTGTGGTCGCTGGCTCTCGATCCGGCAACAGGGTAACGATCCGGCGCCTTTCCAGGTTGCAGATGATGCTGGCGTATCGGTGATTGCGCCGCCAGGCCCAATCATCAATACCGATAACCTTGAGCGGATCAGCTGGCGGACGGTGACGGCGTCGGACCACGCGCAAGAGCGTATCCTTGCTGACCGGCAGCATCAGCCGCTTTGCGAAGCCTGCTGCCGGTCGACCGCCAAGCGCCAAACCGAGGTGATGCACGATAGCGTCTAGCCTTGCCGTACGTCGCGCCGATGGTGCCAGTACTCCTTCGGCGAAGCGTTCCGTGAAGATTTGGCGCCCGCACAGGACCGCGTCGCAGCGGAAGCGCCGGGCAGTTACTATGAGCTGGACGGTCCGCCCCGAGAGAGGCAGATCGGTCACGCGTCGTCGATAGCGGCTATGGACACGCCGGGAAGCCGCGCCGCACGATGGACAAAGACCAACGCTTCCGGCCGCCCGGACCACGACAATGGCCTTATCACCCTCATAGTACGCACTCTCTACAACAAACCCACGCGGCACCAGACTGGAGCGGTGGAGCGCTTGCTGCATGGCGCTGATTATCCCCTAATATCAAAGCGCCAGAAGCCCCCAAACTGCATCAAAAGTGAGTCAGAGCCCCTTTTGGATGCCGATAGGGGGTCCCAGTCGAACGCCGATTGACAGCAATGCTCTTTGAGAGTTGCGCCAATCGATTCCGTTTAGCGAGGGCATCGGGAGATACCCATAAGAGTGACGATGACGTGGCCACCTCCGAAGAGGTGGAAGTCGTTGATCCGCGTCATCCGCTTTATGGCCGGCGCTATCGATTAATCTCGATCGGCAAGGAGACGACAACACGCGGAGCGTGCAAGGAGCTCTTTGCGCGTGTACATTACCGATTCGGTCTCACGCTTCTTCTGCCGCTCGGGGCGACGAATCTTGAGCGGAACGGCTTGCCGCGCGCCGCGCCAACCAAGCTGAGCCTCGACGCGCTGCAGGACTTAATCGCGTTGGCCGAAGAGAGCGGGGGCACATGCCCATCGAACCTCGAGAGGTCTGGCGCAGTCTGCCGGAAGCGCTCCGGCAGGCGATCGCAGAGGATCTCGGCCAAGTCCTGCGGGAGATGAGCGATGGGCTCGGAACTCGTCAAGCCGGATCACCTGGACCGCAAAGCAGTGGTGTATGTGCGGCAGTCGACGCCACACCAAGTGATCACCAATCAAGAAAGCCTAAAGCTTCAGTACGCCCTCTCGCAGCGTGCTCGCGAACTCGGATGGCACGAGGCGGACATCGATGTGATTGACAGCGATCTTGGGCAGAGCGGCGCTGGCGCAGCGCACCGGAAAGGCTTCAAGGACTTGGTCGCCCGCGTCACTCTTGGTGAGGTTGGCCTTATCCTATCGATGGACGTGACGCGCCTGGCGCGCAATTGTTCGGATTGGTACCCGCTACTTGATGTCTGCGGGCACCGTCATTGTTTGATCGCCGACCGGGATGGCGTTTATGATCCTGGGACACCCAATGGCCGCCTGCTGCTCGGCCTGAAAGGTACGATCTCAGAGCTGGAATTGCACACGATCAGAAGCCGGATGACCACTGGGCGTATGGCAAAAGCCGAACGCGGTGACTTGGTCGTGCAGTTGCCGGCGGGCCTTGTCCGCGACCCTTCAGGGGTGGTCACCAAGGATCCCAATCTCGAGGTGCAGGGGCGCCTGTCGCTGCTCTTCGAGACCTTCCTGAAAGTACGGACCGCCGCGCAAGCGATGCGGGCCTTTGTTGGCCGCGGCTTGGCACTGCCTCGCCTCGACCGCCATGGCGATCTGCGCTGGCAGCCTGCGACGGTGTCGGCCGTGACGGCGATCCTGAAGAATCCGGCCTATGCAGGCGCCTTTGTCTATGGAAGGACTTGGCAGAAGCCGTCCAAAATACCGGGAGAGCGTCCACAAAAGTCTCCGCGTCGTGGAACGGACTGGAGGATCGTGGTGAGGGAAAAGTACCCGGCCTATATCGACTGGGAAACCTTCGAGAAGATCCAGGCGATGCTGCGCGACAATCGTGCGGAATACCAGCACATCAAGAGCCGCGGAATCCCGCGCGACGGGGCAGCCCTGCTTCACGGCATCACCTATTGCGGCGAATGCGGACACAAGATGGCCGTGCGCTACAAGGGCGGCAGTCAATATGTCTGCAATCATCTGAAAATCCAGCGTGGCGCACCGGAATGTCAGAACCTGCGCGCCGCACCGATCGACGCACAGGTTGCGGCGGCATTCTTGGAAGCTGTGGCACCGGCGGAAATCGATGCGTTGTCCAAAGCGCGCAAGACCCATCTGCAGTCCGAAAGAGCCCTGCGGCACGCTGAAGAGCAGCAGGTTGAGAGGCTTCGCTATCAGGCAGCCCTCGCCGAGCGCCAGTTCAATCGCGCCGATCCCGATAACCGGCTCGTGACAGGCGAACTGGAACGACGGTGGGAAGCCGCTCTATCGGAGCTGCGCCGAGCCGAGGAGGCATTAGCCCAGCGCACGATGCACAAGTCCAATGAACCCTTGGGCGTTCCTCACGATCTGCGTGCCAAGGTAATCGCCCTTGGAAATCGTCTTCCGGCGCTATGGGACAACCCCGCAACCCGCAGGGACCACCGCAAGGCGCTCTTGCGCTGTCTGATCGAGAAGGTGGTGATGCGCCGCTGTGCTCGGGACAAGGCTGAGGTGCGCATTGTGTGGCGCGGCGGCGCGACCACTGAGCTTGTAGTCACCCTACCTGTGAATGCTGTGGCTGCGCTGCCGCGTCACAAGGAGATGATAGAACGCATATGCGCATTGGCGCGGGATGGCGCCTACGACGATGAGATCGCGCGCATTCTGACGCAGGAAGGACATCACTCGCCATGGGAGGCTGACAAAGTTCTGCCGATCACGGTCCGGCGCATTCGTCTCAAACACCGCCTCAAGGTGCGGCATCGAACACGGTGGTCAGCGGTGGCCGACCATTTGTCAGTAACCCAACTAGCACAACGCCTCAGGATACCCGTCAAATGGATTTATGTTCAGCTCAAGCGAGGGAGCATCCTGACCACCCGAGAGGCTTCGGGCCGCTTCCTCTTTCCTGACAACACAAACGCGTTGCAGGCCATTCGCAGCTTGAGAAATCATCGTATCGCGCAGATTGATCTGAGGGAGGATCACCGTGAAAAGTAGGGGCATCAACAACAGCCCTCAAACAGATAGCTCATCTGTGCGGGCGAGATCGTCACCGCCTCGCCCCGCAGCCGATGGCCAGACGACTCTTCCTTTCTCGAGCCTTTTGGTAACCGGGCATGCTCCCTGAATAAGGTACCAGATCCCCTTCATACGCTCCTTTCGGCGACCGCCGAAAGACGAACAGGTGGCCGCTCAGCGGGTCTCCGGTCCTCGAGAGCCCTAAACTGCTACGCCTCGAAGACATCCCATACCGCCGCTTTTTGTTTTCCCGTTGCGATCGTCGCTTCCGACACTCCGACGTTCTTCGTTCGTGTGTCCGCCCTTCCTCAGGCCGGCTCTAGCGCCTTCTGAAGACAATACTCTGTGGCAAATCACCTGAATTACGCCCAGCTTAACGCCTCCTTGTTAAAGGTAGGAATGAAGCCGAACGGCGCCACGATGGCCGAGGCTTTGCCGTAGCCGATTCTTCTATTCTCGATCAAACATTACTGTCGCAGCACTCGGGCAAAATGGGAGCTGGCAGAGTTATTGCGAAAGCCCTCTGCATGAACATCCTTCGCAAGGGGCGCGACGGCCTTCAGTCCCGCAATGAAGGGGCGGTTTAACACTTCCTTCGTTCGTCGATAACTCACCTCCGAACATGAACCAAGGACCGCAGCTCTGGAAATGGCCTTGTCGACGACATCTTTGGCGTCAGCAATCTCATTGAACACCTTGTGTTCTTCCGCCCATCCTATCGGCAGCATCTCGCAGCCGAATATAATCTCCGACATCGCAGCCCGCCCTAGCGACTTCTCCAGCATGTAGGCGTTCATTGGACAAGCAAGTCCATGTTTGAGCTCCCATCCGAATGCTTTGGTGTTCGATGTTCCTACACGCCAGTCGCAGCAAAGCGCCATTTGGACTCCGGCCCCTATGACGTATCCATCAATTCCAGCAACAGTCGGCTTTGTTAACCCCAGGATTGCTACACACAACTCTAGTACATTTTCTATGAGATCCTCCACGTCGCGAAGAGACGCGATTTGGCTGACCTCGTTTAGATCATCACCCGCGCAGAAGGAGCGACCAAGCCCCCCTGTAAGCACTAATGCCTTCACACTCGACGCCTCCTGAGCCGTTTGACAAGCCTCGACGATGCCTCGCGCAAGCTCACGGTTAAGAGGATTCACTGGTTTGTCGCGGGTAAATTGCGCCACGAGAACGTTTTCTCTCTCGTAAACAGATAGGGCTGCCATGCGCTTCTCCTTTAGCGTTTTGAGGTCTCTCGTTGATCAGCCGATCGCTTAGCGGCGCGTCTGAGCATCAACTGCTCCGAGCCTCATCAGAGATGCAATCTCTCGCGATTTTGCGAGCGGACGACAACTACCAGACTTGGGCTTTGACAACTTCTCTTCTCAGGCGTTTCAGTAACCGCACGTTTGGACAGCCTGGTGGTCAATAGACCGTCAACCTTTCAGATGCAGACAACGAGCAGGATTACAGCATGGCCATTCTTGAAACTGACTCTAGCGGGGGAATTCTGATCGCACGGTTCAACCATCCTAATGCTCACAATCCCATGAGCCGGGAGCTCGAAAATGCGATACGCTTCGTATGCCATCAGACAGAGGAGAACCCCACCGTGCGCGCTCTGGTACTAACAGGAGGGAATGGCCGATCTTTTTGCGCCGGTGGCGATTTTAGCGAAGTTGGGAATATGTCTGGACGGGCGGCGGTCGAGGACTTTATCGGCAGAACCATAGATCTCTATTCTGCCATCCTCAAGGTTACCAAGCCCACCGTAGCTGCTGTCGGTGGATATGCAGTGGGTCTCGGTTTCCAGCTCGCGTTGTGTTGCGATTGGAGGATCGGGTCGCCCGAAACCAAGCTGCTAATGTGGGAATTGAAGTATGGGCTCGCCTGCCCCGTCGGAGGCTACATGCTAGAGAACTTCGTGGGTCGAGCGGCGATGTTAGATATCATTTACGGATGCGAGGCCGTCCCGGTTTCTTGGGCAACGAACCATAAGTTGCTTAACGAGGTAGTCGATTCGAGTGACCTCCTAAGAGCAGCCATCGCCCGCGCGCAACTCCTGGGCGCTTTTCCGGAAACAACCTTCCGGCAGACTAAGGCGTCGATAAACCAAAGGTTTATCGCCGGACTGCATAAAATTGCGCACGAGGCGAAGGAAGCGCATGTTGCTGGTTTCGCGAGCAGGGCGGCGGAGGATCACTTCAAAAACGTGCTAGGAGAATAGCGGGCGACACGATTTGCGTGCCAGTGCGCGTCAATCCTCGGGCTTAGATACCGCTGCCTTAGGAATAAGGCGCCCGTACCCAGTCCCCATCAACTTCTCCGCTCCGCGGCCCTGACGCGGAGCATTGGCACGGAGCAACTACAATATCAATTCTGCCCGGCGGTAACATCGATTGCCGCCCGGGCAGATGAGCCCGATCGAGCTCTAGAGACAGCTCGTGGCCAGTCTTACGCCCAATCATCAGGCCTCAGTTCCGCACGCTCTTCTACGCTCGATATCAGGGGGCGCAAGTTGCGCCGTATTTCCCTCAGATATTTGGTCCATGCTTGCCTTCACTTTTGCACAACTACACGACTCGACTGGCCTCCATCGCCATCTCATACCTAACGACACTAGCACTACTTTGGCAGATTGTGTTTTCGCCGCCGTTTTTCACGGATTTCCTTTCGGCAATATGGGCACTGCTGAGACGGCGGCCGAAGGATGAGATCGACGATGGCGTGACGTACGGCGGGCATGGTTGGTTGAGGCGGAGGCCCGTTGAGTCTTTTTTTCCGCCCCGCGTATGCGAGGCGACGATGTTGCAGGAAGGCGTAGGCAATCATTGTCATCAAGGCGTGGCGATGAAGACCTTGCCATGATCGCCCTTCGAAGTGATCAAGTCCAAGCTCCTCGTTCAACTGCTGATGCGCCTGCTCACAAATCCATCGTGCCTTGATGGTTGCGGCCAGCGTGCGCAGATCCGTCTCCGCCGGAAGATTGGCGAGATAGTATTTCTTCTCCCCGGAGGCACGTTGCTCGCCAATGAGCCAGGCTTCGTCGCCTGGGAGATGCTGCTGACCTTTGTCCCATATCCGCTGCGGAGGGCCGTCGGCGGTCCGGACGCGGAGAGCAGCAAATTGGGCTTTGAGCCGACCTTTCGTCCCGCTACGCCAACTCACGGTTTTCCATTTGGCGCTGGCCAGCATTTGTTCTGCCGCAATCGATAAGATATCAGGCACGTGGCGCTTTCGTGGTTTCCCGCGGACTTTGGTAATCGGCCAAATGAGCTTCACATCGACCGGATACACTTTCAGGTGCCGAGGGATGCCGACAGCCCAGGCCAGCCCGCGCTCTGTTAGACCTTGTCGAAACGGTGCGCTGAGGCCGTATCCTGCATCCGCCAGCACACATCCAAAGCGCACGTTGGCTGCCATCGCGCGGTCAATCTCGGCCAAAGCAATCTCTGGCTTGGACCGTGGCGTTCGGTGTTCGACGGGCACGCGAGCGCGCTTCAAACGAGACACGTCGTTTGTCCAACTGCCAGGCAGAAAGAGACGTAACGCGACCATCACCGGCACTTCGCCGCGCGCAAGCGTCAAAGACACCAGCGTTTGGCAATTTGCCGTTTTACCGAGAGCCGACGCGTATTGAGCCGCAACACCGACCGAGCGCTCGCCCTTCTTCGGCAGTGAGGTGTCATCAATAACCAGCACCGCATCGCTGCCGCCGACAAGTCGGTCCGCCTGGTTGAGCAGCTCTGTTTCCAGCGGCGTCGCGTCCCAGACACCGTCCGCAATGAAATGGTGCAACTGGTCGTAGTTGCTCGTGGCAAGGCGTTCCGCCATCGGCTGAACGCTCTTGCGATCGCCAGGACCGATCAATCCCGCAACATACAGAGGACACATCCGCTGCCGGGTCTTATGACCCAGCCGGTCCAAGAACGGCATCAGCCAGCGTTCGAGTTCGTCTTCCCATCCCGGCATGGTCAGCCCTCCAAGAGCCGACCACCCATGAATCATTGAAAAATTGATTCGGGAATCCTATAAAACGCGGCAAAATCAACAATCTGCCAAAGTAGTGCTAGGACGTGTACCCATCTGTGGACGCCCCGCGAGATGCAAGCGATTTTTGAGGAAGATCGGCACATAGTTGGATGCGTCATCGGGGCGATCATTAAAAATCGCTTGTCCATCTCATCCGTCGAGTGCAGCTTGGTGCGGTGCTGCGGCGGGAACGTCATGTAAGCCAGCACATCGGTCTCGGCCTCGTCGAGGAAGCCGGCGAGCTTGGGCAGCTTGGGGCGGAGCTGGTCGGCAACCTTGCGCCGCTGCGTTTTAGCAGCCTCGGCATCGTCCTGGGCAAAGGCAGTGGCGATGAAGGCGGAGACGACGCGCCGCCCGCTCTTGCCGGCATGGGCCAGCGCGTTGCGCATGAAGTGCACGCGGGGGTCGTTGAAGAAGTGGCCAATAGACTTCGCGCGATGCAGCGACCGGCCCTATCGTGGCCCTCGCGTCAAAGCCCGCGCTACGGCGCGATCTGAAGCCGCAAACGCATTTTGAGGGACAATCCAAGACAGAATAAGCGCAAGGAGAGCGGTTGCCAGCCGCTTGAGGTTGATGGCGGCGGCCGTCAGGTAGGCCTGGATCTTCATATTCGGTAGACCGCGCCGTACGGCGCGCGCCAGCCCATGCCAAGTTTTGGCTTCGCCGTGGAAGCCCTCTGAGCGCCAGCGATGGCGTTGATAGAGATGTCGATCCTGCTTACTCCATCGCTGGCGACGGCGGCGGGCGCGCAGCAGTGCCGGATAATGGTCTCCGACAACGACCGCTTTGTTAACCCGCCCTTTGGATAGGCAATCGCCCTTGAGCGGACATCGGGCGCAATCCTTCGCCTTCGAGTAAAAGAAACGACCGTGCTTGATGGGCCGCGCGGGGCGCAAGATACGCCCTCGCGGGCACTTCAAGATGTCGTTCTTGGCATCGTACCGGAAGCGTCTGAGCGGTACGCGACTCTTGATTGGTTCGGCTTTAGCTGGGATGAGGGCATCAATGCCGCGCCGCTCGAGCGCGCCGTAGACTTTAGCGTAGGCATAGCCCATCGGCGGTGACCACCTTTATGTCGATGCCCGTAATCGCTTCAACCTCATCGACTTGTGGCTCGATCATCTCTCCTTCGTTCGTTTGTCCAGTCGTGACCGCGACATCCAGAATGACACCGACCTTGTCATCGACGGCCGTGTGCTGCTTGTAAGCGGGTTCCAGCCGCCGGTTTCGGGCATTCGTAGCCATTGTCGCATCGGGATCAGTCGTGCAGACCTTCTTGTATTTCCCGCTTTGCCGGCCCTTTCTCTCATCCTCGCTTTCATCGTCGCCTTGATTTTCGCTCAGCACATCCATCACATGCTGCTCGGTGAGGCTGTCCCAACTCACGTTGGCGCGGATTAGCGACGCATCGATGTGAACCACTTCGGCTGTTGCGATCTGGGCCTTCAGACAGGCCTGGACCGTGCGTTTAAAGATCCTGCGGAATCGCTCTTCGCCGCAGCGCTGGCGGATGCGCGTCAGGCTGGAATGGTGCGGTAGCTGCTCATGCAGGCCATAACCAGCAAACCAGCGAATGGCGATGTTAACCTGAGCCTCCCGGATCAGCTTGCGATCCGTGTACGATGCCGGTGAGCAGACCAGCGAGCATCAGGCGGACCGCGACCTCCGGATCTATGCCTGGCCGACCGTCGTTCGCGCAATAGCAGTCGGAGACCTCTTCCCTTAGCCAAGATACGTCGAGCACGCGATCGACCCGCGCCAGCACGTGCTCATCTGGGACGAGTTGTCTGAGCGTACCAGTGATGAAGAGCTCCAACTGATCCCGCTCGTTGCGCCCCAGCATCTCGTTTGCTCCGCCGATCGCGAATCGCCGACGAGAAGGGAATCAGCCAATTGCAGCTTTTTCAACGACCCCACGAAGCAGAGTTGCACCATCGCTTCGGGGAAGCCCTTCAGGCCGTCGACGCCGGCGATCAGGATGTCGTTGACGCCGTGCGTCTTCAACTCGTTGATGACCCGCAGCCAGACCTTGGCGCCCTGGGTCTGCTCGATCCAAAGCCCAGCACGTCCGTCTCGCGGTCGCCATTGTAGGCGAGCGCAAGGTAGACGGCACTAGGTCCTCGTCGCGGAGTGTGATCCGCATCGCGTCGAAAAATTCGGTCGGGTACACTACGTCGAGCGTCCGGCTCTGCCATTCCCAAACCTCCTCGAGGACTGCGTGAGGCGCCCGGCTGATCAGATCGGGAGAGACCTCGGCGCCGTAGAGCTCGTCCAGGTGGCCCTGGATCTCCCGCGCCGTCATGCCGGTGGGCATAGACGATCAGAATCTTGTCGTCGAAGCCGTCGTACCGAGTCTATGCCTTGGCAATCAGCTTGGCCTCGAAGCTGCCGGCACGATCGCGCCGCACCGCAATCTCAATCTCGCCATCCTAGACTAGGTCAGGATTGTCTTCGAACTTGCCCCGTTGCGGCTGTTGCCGGAGCCGGGGCCGCGAGATCGCCACTCTCGTAGCCGAGATGCTCGGTCAACTCGGCCCCAAGTGCGCGCTCAATCAGCGCCTTCTTAAGCCGCTTGAACAGCCGTTCTCGCCGGTCGGGTCTTCGAGCTTGCTGTAGTTTGCTAAAAGCTGATCCAGTCGTTTAGGAGCAATCGTCGAATCAGTCGTCATGTGAGTCTCCTCGTAAAGGTAAACTCACACAACCTACTTACACATCGTCCCGGATACCCTCGCACCTACGATCGAGCAGGCCCCCCGCTCCGACAGGCTCGTGATGGCCTGCAGATCCGCGACCGCAGCGCGCTTGGCGGCGGGCCCTACCATTTTCAAAGAAGCTCGCGCAGGGCGGACGTATCGAACATTTGCTCGGCCGGAAGCTTCTTCAGCTTCGCGTTCTCCTCCTCCAGCCTTCAATCGCTTCGCCTCGGAAGTGTCCATGCCGCCGAATCTGGCCTTCCAATCGTGCGCTCGGAGATCCCGTGGCGATGCAGATCGGCCGTCTTTGCCCCGGCTCATGCTCCTTCAACACAGCGATAAATCTGCTCTTCCGAACCTTCCCCGCTTCATCTGTCCGTCGTTCGTCAGGCCGGACTCTAACTCTCTCTGGAGCAGGTCAGAGAACTACTCAAGAATGTGAGGCCGTCAACAAGGGGGATTCCGACGCGTCGCGCCTGAGTCGGCGCTTGGCGCATTGTCCTCCTGCAACACCACGCGCTCCTCAGCGGACCATCAAAGAAATTGGAGCACGAGATTCCGGATTCCTGCTCATTTCTTGAAATATCGCATAAAAACGGCGTGATGGCCATTAGGGACGCTTCCGGACGGGCGAAGCGTCGCTCTAAGGTGTAATGGAGTGGTCAAAGCCGTCGGAACGGTGCGATCGCTATCAGCAAATTTGATGCGCTATTTCGGGCGAGCTTGCCATAAGTAGCGAGGAAATCGATTGAGGGGACAAAAAGCGGTGCGCCGCGTCGAGCGATCGCAGCAACGGTCCAACGCGACCACAGATCGTAGATCATTGGCCGGAGTCGATGGGGCTGTTCGCGAAAAGGAATGTGATCCTCTTTTTGGGGCGATGTGATCTGTACGCGTTACAACCAGCATGAGGCCGACCATGCCACGTGATGAGCTCCCTCTGCCGCCTGAGGGGTTGAACAGCAGACGGGTTCCGGCGGACCATCAAGCAGCGCTTGCAATCAGAGCTGGTTTCAGTGTTGCCGGCGCGTTCGATCTATCTGCAGAGGGCGAGCAAACATCATGGATTTTAAATTCTTGTCAAACTTCCTTAAGGTAGCCGACCTGCAGAATGTTACCGCCGCCGGCGCGGTCCTCAACGTTGCGCCAACTGCGCTTAGCCGCCAGATCAAACTGCTTGAGCATGAGTTCGGCGCCGTCTTGTTCGAAAGATCCGCGCGCGGGATGCGCCTGACCACGGAGGGTGAAGCTCTAGTTGCCGGTGCCGGACGACTTCTGACGGGCTATCGGCATTTGCGCACCGAGGTTGCGCTGGCGTCTGGGCAGATGGGGGGCACCCTCGACCTTGGTGTTCTGCCATCCTTGGAAGCGTCCGTTCTACCGCCCATTATTGCGGCTTTCAGATCTCGATATCCTGAAGTTTACATTCGGGTGACAGTAGGGTTGGGAAAGGAGCTCGAGGCGCTTCTGCGCCGTGAAAAGCTCGATCTTGCCCTGCTGTACGATGTGGACGGTACATTGGGAGGGCGGACGATGCGAGTTTCGACCGAAGCGCTAATGTTGGTCGGTTGCGTCAGTCGGGCGTTCGATTATCGCCGCGCGGTTCCGCTCGAGGCTCTCCGCACCTACAAGATGATTCTCACATCTGAAGAAGGTGGTCTACGGAACAAGATCGAAAAAGCCTACGCGCATCGCTTTTCGACACCGTTGCAGGAGCGAATCGTCATGGAAGCCAACTCCATTCTGACGCTAAAGAACGTCCTGCCTGGAAGTGATCTCGTCACGATCCTGCCTCAGAACGCGATAGAACAAGAGCTGGTGAACAGAATACTTTCGGCCACCTACTTTGCGGACGCGCCTTCCTTGTCACGCACGCTATGTGTCTGCTATCCGCCCTGCCAGGTGGAGTCCCGCCTCGCCCAATTGTTCGAAACGATAGTCTCGGAAGAAGTCCGCCGACGGGCTAGTCGCTACCCTGCAATACAGTCAGATGAAGCTAGTTATCCGAGTACTGTATAGTTCCATCCGGGCTGCGCTTCAGATGAATCGGAAGGAGGGAATAGCGTAACGGATTAAGGCGTGCGGCCGGCCATGATCATGCGAATTGCTTTTGAAAGTGATTGGCGGCTGATCACGAGAACCACTCGTTACAATCACGTTGAGAGGTGACATCAAGCAAGTGGCGCGCGCGGCTCGCATGGGACGCGCCGCGCTTTAAACACGACACTTAGAACCTCGATAATCTTCAGCCCGCCGATTGGCAGCGTTATGCCTATATCAGCTTTGTTCCTAGCGCTCGCACGAGGCGTAGTGGCGTGTAGACGAAGGCGACGACGCTGCCTTGATTGGTGAGATTATTGCGTGTGCGGACAAGGCCGCGCCGTCGCCGGGCGCAGCTGCATCACCTCGATTTCCACATGGATCGTACGCCGACACGGGTTTGCGCTTTCACCTGGTCTCGGTGTGCAGGAAAGCAAGGCCCGTGTTGATCGAGCAGAGGCTTGAGCAGACGTCGGCCATCGCATGGAGCATGCCGGCCGAACCAATCGACCCGACATTCAAATCGGCATGGGTCTGGATGAAATTCGTAAACAGCTCTTCCGTGAAACAGGTGAGGTTCACATAGCTATTGAGATCTGCCTCAGTGATCGTCCGCCCGGGCAGTATGAAGTCGATCCCCCAGGGCGAAGCTCGTCAAAGAGAAGTCCGCCCCTAGAAAACGTGAATTATTGACTGAACCGCCCTCTTCCGGCCATCCCTGCCGAGTGATACCGCACCCTCGCAAGCTACGACCGTTCGCTCGGCACTAGCAGTCGACGGTAGTCGGCTTCGTTAAAAACCATGCGCAGGTGCCTAAGCGCGCTTCTCCGGCGAAAATGCGCGGCCGAGGCGGGAACAGCCCGGAATGCGCGCGCGCGAAGTGTCTCTCCCGTATTGTTCCCAAAGATGTGGCCAATGCCGCTACGTTCATTCAATTTCACCCAGCAGCAGCGGCCAGATCGCAGCACCGCCTTTTGCGCAAACGAGATGTCCGAGCCGGCGCTGCCAGAATGTCTCGTTACTGAACTCATCGCGCCACGACCAGAGGCGGCGGATGAAATGATGAAGCACGTATTCCTTCGTGAACCCTATCGCTCCGTGAATTTGGTGCGCCGTTGCGGCGATGTGACCCGCCGCCTCGCCGCAACGCGACTTGGCAACCGCGACAGCAAGCTCCTGCCCAGCCCGCCCCCACGAACCGGCGGCCTGCTCGGCCGCGGCCGAGGCTGCAGCATACTCGGTCGCGCAACTGGCAAGCATGTGCTGTACTGCTTGAAACTTGCTGATAGGGCGGCCGAACTGCACGCGCTCTTGTGCATAGGTGATGGAGACATCCAGCACGCGCTGCATTGCTCCGACCATCTGCTGAGCACGCATCAGTGCGCCGAGTTGGAGGACATCATCGATCGCCCGCACATCGATCGGCAGAACTCGCTTTGCAGACTGCTCCAGAGTGAGATCCACCGTCACATCACCCCTAGGTTCGTTGGCGATGCTTTTTCGCGAAATCGTTTCGAGAGCCGATGCCGGCAGGAGAGCTATTGAATGTCCCGCCCGTCCTTCGACAACGGCGAGTAAGTGTCCATCGCTGCACCAGGGCGCCCTAGTGAGCTTTCCGTGTACGCGCAGACGACTGCCCGCGGGCTCGACACGAAGTCTCCCAGCCCGTGGTGAAGCGAACGTGACCTGCCCCGGGACGGGTTGCCCACCAACTCGGGTCCAAAGATGAAGGGACACCATGGTCTCAGCCAGAGGCGCGGGGGCTGCATGATACCCGCACAGCCGAATGAGGAGCATGCCTTGGGCAATGTCGAGCCCGATGCCTCCCGCATCTTCCGGCACCATGGCCGAAGGCAGGCCCAATTCAGCGAACTTGCCCCAGAGCGCCGGAACCGCGTCGCCCCGCTCGATCGCTGTTAGTCGCTCAACGCTGACCTCCGAGGCCAGCAGACGGCCCACCTGCTCAGTCATTACCCCGGCGACCTCGTCACGCTCGGCGGAGCAGCTCTCGTCGACCTCCTGCTGAACGGACATTTAACGCACTCCCAAGCCACGCGCGATTACTCCGCGCATGATTTCCCGCGTCCCGCCGCGGATCGTGAAGCCAGGTGCGAAGAGACGCGTTTCGGTGTAGCAACGGCCATACTCATCGTCGTCCTCGGAGCTTGGCTGCGCCTCGATGAGACGACGGGTGATCTCCGGGACTGACTGCTCAAGGCTGGTGCCGAGATCTTTGACGATGGCCGCCTCGAGATAGGGATCGACACCTTGGGCCAGCAGGCCAGCCACACCGGCCGACATTCGCCTCAATGCAGACAGGTGAGCGAAGAGACGCCCGATCTCGACGGATTGCAGCGCGTCGGGGCTGCTCCCGATTCGATCAACCGCGTTGAGAATGAGCCGGAAATCGGACATGTAGCGGTCAGGCCCTGAACGCTCGAAGGACAGCTCGTGATTAACAAGCTTCCAGCCCTCCCCGACTTCCCCCAAAACGGCATCGTCCGGGACAAAATAATCCTCAAAGTGCACTTCGTTGAAGTCATGGTGGCCGCAGAGGTTGTAGATAGGCCGGCAAGTAATGCCCGGTGCCGAGGTGTCGATCACGAACTGCGTCAGTCCCTCATGCCGGACCCCGCCCGGCGGCGACGTTCTGACCAGCGCGATCAAGATGTGCGCGCGATGCGCGCCCGACGTCCAAATCTTCGTGCCATTGATGCGCCATCCTCCGGCGCAAGGCGTGGCCCGGGTCTGCACGCTGGCGAGATCTGAACCGGAGTTGGGCTCGCTCATGCCGATGGCGGCATAGCATCGCCCTGCCGCCATCGCAGGAAGATAGGTGCGTTTGACCCTCTCGCTTCCGAATTTTAGGATCTGTGGACCCGTTTGGCGGTCGGCAACCCAATGCGCAAAACAGGGGGCGGAATGGGCCAGCATTTCCTCGATCACGACGAAGCGCTCGAGGTGCGTGGCGCCGGCCCCACCATGTTCCTTGGGCCACACCATGCCGATGAAGCCAGCGTCGCCAGCCCGTCGTGTAAAATCCTCGTCCCACGTGTTCCAGCTCGATACTTGGGGATCATAACGGCCCGCATCGAGCTCGTCGCGCATGAACGTGCGGATGCGGCGTCGAGCTTCGACAGCCGCAGGCGGTAGCTCAAGCGATCCAAAGCGGAAGTCGGTCGACATTCCTCAGCGCTCTCCCAATATGGAGTCTTATTCAGTTTGCAGGACGTCTTATTGCTGGAAAGGCAGGAGAATAAATCTCAAAAGCTCGCACGCTGCGTGCGAACGATTGGCATGCAGATGATCGGCGTCCCGCCCGCGAGCTCGCCGACTCGGAGCGACTCGCGTGTTGACAGCAGGTTACAGAAGCTGCCGGCGGGCACAAACTCAACTCACGCGATAAGTGGTGAAGCCGCCGGAGTCACCACCACATCGGAGGATTCTCGACAAAAAGGTTGCACCCGAGCTCTCGGGCCTCCGAGACATGAGCGGTCGCCGAGCCAGCCCTTGCAATGTTACGGAGATGCCTCGATCGAGGCGAAGTCGCAGCAAGCGGATGCGGCGGGAAGCCATACCGACGGATCACGCTGCGGTGCAGCGGCCGCCCTCGATCAGACGATCCCTGCGCTTTAAGCCTTCGAGCGTCGCCACCGCGACCGCGCAAAGACCTGGTGCGACTGCGGGTGGCGTCCGCGGAAGCAGAGATTACCGGCGTCATCATGAACGAACCGTCGCCGTGGCGTCCTTTCATCGCCCATCATCTCGGGGCCGCCGACGACGATGAGAGGCTCCGACCCCGACATGATCGCAGCAGCAGCCATGTTGACGCTGGTGAGGCACGAACAGCAGAATCAATCCACCGCCCGCTCTTACATCGTATCCAGCATCTAGCGCGGACATGCGCCCGAGGCCGCCGCTTTGCTGGTCCCGTGGTGATCTGGTACCCAAGCTGATATCGTCCACATCGGCGTGGCGATGTCGGTGTGGTCGGCGAGCGGCCGGAGTACGGTGGCGCCAAGCTGCTATGGAAAAATTTTCGGAGAGCGCACCCCTTCTGGTCTTGCCAATGCCAATGAAAGACACCCCGCCCAGCCTCTGACTTTGCCGTGCGCCATCAAGTGAGGTCGAGGGTAATAAAACCGAAAAGAGCAGGGACATTTGTCGCGACAGCGACGACAATGCCGGTAAAGGTGATTGGCGCCATAAACGCACCTCGTCAAGCGTCTGAATGTCTACTGCCCTGAGGCGACATGTTCACGCACTACCACTAATTTCTACCGACGCGCATCTGGTATTTCCGCAAGGGTCCAGCAAAAATCATGTCCTCGACTTTGTCTTCGACGAACTGGTGCTGGTTCGCATCTGAGAGCTTCGAGCCACCAGGAGCGGCGATGCATACACGCTCGGGTCGGAGCATAACAACGGTGTCGGGTGCGTCGGGGTCTACGTTGAAGGCGTTACCTTTGAGGAGTTGGCTCGCCCAGAAAATTGCAACGAAGCGCGTGGCCGGTTTGTCGTGGAGTCCATCTGGCGTATCTATTTGTTCAATCCGTCCGTCGCGAATGACAACGATGCAGCCTGATAGTGTGAGCGCCTCATCCTGGTCGTGTCTTATGAAAATAGTAGTCTTGGCGAAGTCTCTGTGAAGATTCTTGACCTCCACCTGTATCGCTCGCGGTGAGTTCAGTCGAGAGCTCCGAGTGACGCATCGAGGAGCAAGATCAGCGGATCGTCGATCAGCGCCCAGGCAAGCGCAACGCGCTGCTGCTGTCCGGTACTCAATTGCGCCGGCATGCGGTCGCCGAAGCCCTGAGATGTACGCGCTCAAGCATCCGGCTGACACACGTGGCCCTCTCCGCGGCCTTGACGCCGCGCATCGACCTCGATGCTCGGACGGTTACCCGATCTCCCGCACTGCGCGATCGCTTCCGACCCGAGGCAACCTCGATTTCGAATGTCGCCATCAAGCTGGCGCCGCTCGACGTCTACGATGAGCTGACTTCCGTCAGCATAGGTCGGCCCCACTCGAACCTGCGCTAGGAACGTTCCCCGAGTTGTCCGCACACGGAACGGCGCGTTGCAGCTGATTTCGTTAACAGGCGCTTTTCGAGAATCACGACATTTTTGGGGCAGGGTCTCTGAAAGCTCACGAACATGAGCCGCTGGGTTGCACTAGCGCGCACACTAACTTGATATGCATACCCATGGTATCTAGTCTCAAGAATCCCAGCCATTCAATCCGCGTCATACTCCAGCAGCGCGTTCTCCTGCGAGAGGGGCCGCCGCAGTCATACGTGGAGGCGTTCTCGTCAAATCCCATTTGACGCAGTATCAGCACCAATGTGCGTAGCCAGTCGATCCCCGCGACTGCAATACTTGTCTTCCGGATTGCATCTTAGTCGTATCGCTCCGGCGAGGGCCGCCTTGCGCGCTGAGGACGGAGGATGAAGACATAGGCGTATGACTGACCATACGCCTATTTCGAAGGTCTCCCGATTGGAAGTAGTTTCGACTGGCGCGCGCCGTCGTTGGACAGTGGACGAGAAGCAGCGGATCGTTGCTGAGAGTTATGATGGTTCCCGGTTGGTGTCGGCGACGGCGCGGCGCAACGGGTTGTCCACGAGCCAGTTGTTCACGTGGCGACGGTTGGCGCGCGAGGGTCGGCTGGGCGGGGATGCCGCGCCATTGCTTGTTCCTGTGGAGATCACTTCGACACCAACTCCGGCGTCGGCCGTTGTCGCGCAGACAAGGCCATCGCCGGCTAAAGAGTGCGCGAAGGGAGGCATAATCGAGATCGAGCTTAGCGGCTGTCGGGTCCGCGTTGACCGTGACGTGGACACTGAAGCACTGCAGCGGGTCCTCGAGCTTCTGAGGCGGTGATGATTCCGATCCCAAGCAACGTCAGGGTCTGGATTGCCACCGGTCACACAGACATGCGCCGCGGCATGCAAAGCCTGGCGCTCGCGGTCCAGGAGAGTTTGAAGCGTGACCCGCATGCGGGTGATCTCTACATCTTCCGCGGCCGCCGCGGTGATCTGCTCAAGATTCTTTGGCATGACGGGTTAGGCATGTCGCTGTATGCCAAACGCTTGGACCGCGGCAAGTTTATCTGGCCTGCGACGTCGGGAGATGCGGTATCGATCTCAGCGGCTCAGATGGCTTATATGCTTGAGGGCTGTTGTTGATGCCCCTACTTTTCACGGTGATCCTCCCTCAGATCAATCTGCGCGATACGATGATTTCTCAAGCTGCGAATGGCCTGCAACGCGTTTGTGTTGTCAGGAAAGAGGAAGCGGCCCGAAGCCTCTCGGGTGGTCAGGATGCTCCCTCGCTTGAGCTGAACATAAATCCATTTGACGGGTATCCTGAGGCGTTGTGCTAGTTGGGTTACTGACAAATGGTCGGCCACCGCTGACCACCGTGTTCGATGCCGCACCTTGAGGCGGTGTTTGAGACGAATGCGCCGGACCGTGATCGGCAGAACTTTGTCAGCCTCCCATGGCGAGTGATGTCCTTCCTGCGTCAGAATGCGCGCGATCTCATCGTCGTAGGCGCCATCCCGCGCCAATGCGCATATGCGTTCTATCATCTCCTTGTGACGCGGCAGCGCAGCCACAGCATTCACAGGTAGGGTGACTACAAGCTCAGTGGTCGCGCCGCCGCGCCACACAATGCGCACCTCAGCCTTGTCCCGAGCACAGCGGCGCATCACCACCTTCTCGATCAGACAGCGCAAGAGCGCCTTGCGGTGGTCCCTGCGGGTTGCGGGGTTGTCCCATAGCGCCGGAAGACGATTTCCAAGGGCGATTACCTTGGCACGCAGATCGTGAGGAACGCCCAAGGGTTCATTGGACTTGTGCATCGTGCGCTGGGCTAATGCCTCCTCGGCTCGGCGCAGCTCCGATAGAGCGGCTTCCCACCGTCGTTCCAGTTCGCCTGTCACGAGCCGGTTATCGGGATCGGCGCGATTGAACTGGCGCTCGGCGAGGGCTGCCTGATAGCGAAGCCTCTCAACCTGCTGCTCTTCAGCGTGCCGCAGGGCTCTTTCGGACTGCAGATGGGTCTTGCGCGCTTTGGACAACGCATCGATTTCCGCCGGTGCCACAGCTTCCAAGAATGCCGCCGCAACCTGTGCGTCGATCGGTGCGGCGCGCAGGTTCTGACATTCCGGTGCGCCACGCTGGATTTTCAGATGATTGCAGACATATTGACTGCCGCCCTTGTAGCGCACGGCCATCTTGTGTCCGCATTCGCCGCAATAGGTGATGCCGTGAAGCAGGGCTGCCCCGTCGCGCGGGATTCCGCGGCTCTTGATGTGCTGGTATTCCGCACGATTGTCGCGCAGCATCGCCTGGATCTTCTCGAAGGTTTCCCAGTCGATATAGGCCGGGTACTTTTCCCTCACCACGATCCTCCAGTCCGTTCCACGACGCGGAGACTTTTGTGGACGCTCTCCCGGTATTTTGGACGGCTTCTGCCAAGTCCTTCCATAGACAAAGGCGCCTGCATAGGCCGGATTCTTCAGGATCGCCGTCACGGCCGACACCGTCGCAGGCTGCCAGCGCAGATCGCCATGGCGGTCGAGGCGAGGCAGTGCCAAGCCGCGGCCAACAAAGGCCCGCATCGCTTGCGCGGCGGTCCGTACTTTCAGGAAGGTCTCGAAGAGCAGCGACAGGCGCCCCTGCACCTCGAGATTGGGATCCTTGGTGACCACCCCTGAAGGGTCGCGGACAAGGCCCGCCGGCAACTGCACGACCAAGTCACCGCGTTCGGCTTTTGCCATACGCCCAGTGGTCATCCGGCTTCTGATCGTGTGCAATTCCAGCTCTGAGATCGTACCTTTCAGGCCGAGCAGCAGGCGGCCATTGGGTGTCCCAGGATCATAAACGCCATCCCGGTCGGCGATCAAACAATGACGGTGCCCGCAGACATCAAGTAGCGGGTACCAATCCGAACAATTGCGCGCCAGGCGCGTCACGTCCATCGATAGGATAAGGCCAACCTCACCAAGAGTGACGCGGGCGACCAAGTCCTTGAAGCCTTTCCGGTGCGCTGCGCCAGCGCCGCTCTGCCCAAGATCGCTGTCAATCACATCGATGTCCGCCTCGTGCCATCCGAGTTCGCGAGCACGCTGCGAGAGGGCGTACTGAAGCTTTAGGCTTTCTTGATTGGTGATCACTTGGTGTGGCGTCGACTGCCGCACATACACCACTGCTTTGCGGTCCAGGTGATCCGGCTTGACGAGTTCCGAGCCCATCGCTCATCTCCCGCAGGACTTGGCCGAGATCCTCTGCGATCGCCTGCCGGAGCGCTTCCGGCAGACTGCGCCAGACCTCTCGAGGTTCGATGGGCATGTGCCCCCGCTCTCTTCGGCCAACGCGATTAAGTCCTGCAGCGCGTCGAGGCTCAGCTTGGTTGGCGCGGCGCGCGGCAAGCCGTTCCGCTCAAGATTCGTCGCCCCGAGCGGCAGAAGAAGCGTGAGACCGAATCGGTAATGTACACGCGCAAAGAGCTCCTTGCACGCTCCGCGTGTTGTCGTCTCCTTGCCGATCGAGATTAATCGATAGCGCCGGCCATAAAGCGGATGACGCGGATCAACGACTTCCACCTCTTCGGAGGTGGCCACGTCATCGTCACTCTTATGGGTATCTCCCGATGCCCTCGCTGTCCGGGATCGATTGGCGCAATCCGCAAGAAACCCAGCGCCCGACGCGGGTCGGATAATCGTTTTGGGTTTGAATCTGATGCTCGATCTGATTCAATGGCTTCATGACATCGAAGCCGGACGATCTTCCGTCGGATCTCGCGAGCGCCTACCTTGCGCTGCTGGCCGAGCGCGAGGCGTTGCAGGCTGAACGCGATGTGGCAGTCGCGGATGCCGCCAACGCGCGGGCGGAGCTGTCGGACAGCGAGGTGCTGATCGCTCATCTTGAGCTACGGATCGAGAAGCTCAAACGCGAACTGCACGGGCCGCGCTCCGAGCGCACGGCGCGGCTACTCGAGCAGTTGGAATTGGAGCTCGAAGAACTCGCCACCACGGCGACCGAGAATGAGCTGGCTGCGCAGGCTGCCGCCGCAAAAACCCAGAGCGTGAGCGCCTTCACGCGTAAGCGGCCGGTGCGCAAGCCGTGGCCGGACGACATCGAACGTGAGCGCGTCGTTATCGAGGCTCCAACGACCTGCGCCTGCTGCGGTGGATCGCGCCTTGCGAAGCTAGGCGAGGATGTGACCAAGACGCTGGAGGAGATTCCGCGTCGCTTTAAGGTCATCGAGACGGTACGCGAGAAGTTCACCTGCCGTGATTGCGAGAAGATAAGCCAGCCGCCGGCACCGTTCCATGCCACGCCGCGCGGCTTCATCGGTCCGCAATTGCTGGCGACAATGCTGTTCGACAAGTTCGGCATGCATATCCCGCTCAATCGCCAGAGCGTGCGCTTCAAGGCTGAGCGGATCGACCTGCCGCTGTCGACGCTGGCCGACCAGGTCGGCCACGGAACCTTCGCCGTCATGCCGTTGTTCCAGCTGATCGAGCGTCATGTGCTCGCGGCCGAGCGCCTTCATGGCGACGACACCACCATCCGGATCCTGGCGAAGGGCAAATGCACGACCGGCCGGATCTGGACGTATGTGCGGGATGACCGGCCGTTCGCCGGGCCTGCGCCGCCGGCGGCGGTCTATTATGCCTCGGGCAACCGACGGGGCGAACATCCTCAGAGGCATCTGGCCGCCTTCGCCGGCATTCTGCAGGCGGATTGCTATGGCGGCTTCGAGCCGTTGTTCGATCCAAAAAGGAAAGCAATGCCGATCACGCCGGCATTTTGCCTGGCCCATGCGCGGCGGGGATTCTTCGAGCTGGCTGACATCGAGAAAGCCGCCCGGGAAGGCAAGGGCAAACCGGTCTCCCCGATCGCGCTGGAGGCGGTCAGGCGTCTTGACGCCCTGTTCGAGATCGAACGCGCCATCAACGGCCGTGGTGCCGACGAGCGGCGTGCTGTGCGCCAGGAGCGGAGCAAGCCGCTGCTCGACGACATGCACGCCTGGCTGCTCCGCGAGCGAGAAAGCCTCTCCCGCTCCGCCGAGGTCCTGAAGCCCATGAACTACATGCTCAAGCGCTGGGACGACTTCGTCCGCTTCCTCGACGATGGCAGGATCTGCTTGACCAACAATTGCGCTGAGCGTGCATTGAGAGGCATTGCCTTGGGAAGGCGCAACTGGACCTTCGCTGGCAGCCAACGTGGCGCCGACCGTGCCGCTATCATGCTGACGATGATCACGACCTGTCGCCTCAACGACGTCGATCCCAAGGCTTGGCTCGCCGACGTCCTCGCCCGGATCGCCGATCTTCCCACCTCGCGCCTGCGCGAACTGCTGCCCTGGGAATGGAAGCTCCTGCACCAAGCCGGCAAGTCCGCCGATCAGCAAGCCGCCTGACCTTCACGCAACGCCATCGTAGAACTCGCCGTGCTCGCGCGCATGCGTCAATCAGGCGGCCTTCGTCGTATGCGTACACACGAGGAGGCCTTCGGCTGGATCAAGACGGTCGCGGGGCAAGAGAAGACCCGCTTCCGTGGCCGTGATCGCGTCGCATGGGCCTTTACCTTCGCTGCCACCGCCTACAATCTGGTGCGGCTGCCCAAGCTGATAGCGGAGACCGGCTGATGGCCAAGGTGCCCGGCTTCGCCAAGGCCTTTGTCGGCCGCTGGCGCATCGTCGAAATGGACAACTGGGACAGCGACTTCCTCGATCTTGTCGAAGAGGCGCATCTCACCTTCCAGGGCAAATCCAATGGCGAAATCGCCTTTGGGGCTCTCAAGGGCTTCCTGGACGTGCGCTACGGCACCCGCTACGGATCGGCCTGCGCGGAGTTCTCGTGGGAAGGGCACGACGAGAATGATCCCGTCTGCGGTCGCGGATGGGTCATGATCGGCACTGCAGGCAGGCTCGTCGGCCACTTCTACATCCACAATGGCGAGGAGTCAGGCTTCGTTTGCGAACGCGGCTGAGTTCTTCAACAGCCTGCTAGACCTCAGGAACGTCCGGTTGGCAAAGGGGTGCGTCGTGGCCACCGACCAGCGTGCAGGCGATAGGGTTGGAGGATAATGCGAGCCATACTGTATGGGTCTGGCACACGCGCGCGACTCCCAGGGCCGACTTTATCCACCCTGCGACGAATCTATTTGGAATGTGGCTCAGCCGCCGCTGCGGTTGCGCTTGTGCTGATGCCACGGTTCAAGCCTCAAGAGTTGTTGCGGCTGATAGAGGCGAGAAGATCGACACATCTCGATAGTGCCAACTCTCAAGACGGCAACAAGGCCCCGCCCCTGGGTCCTCGGCTTGAGACGCTGGCAAGAATTCGTTGCGGCCACGGATCGTTTCAGCCGCAAGGAGCTTGTTTGATGATTCGTGGTCGACGAAGTGTTGAACACGTCGTCTCCGCGCCAACTGTGGCGATCCGGTGCAGCGAGTAACTGCCAGATGGACATACCATATTCGATTGGGGTGTGAAGTCGGACTAACTGAACGTTGCACGGCTAGCATCTTGGTAGACCGATTTGACTAAACAATTGCTTTGCCCATCTCGAACGGAAGCTTCGCGGAGCCTCAAGAGGAGTTCTATCATCAATCCCTCGCGAAGCTCTAAGGTCCTCTTTATGCCAGTCGTGGCCACTCACTCATGCGTTTGGCTCGACGCCTAGCTCCTCTCACTCTCGCGGCACGTTAATTGCTGCGTCGCTTGGAGAGTCTGCAAACCTGCAGACGACTGTGCAGAGGCGGAACGCACTCTGCCTGCGCACACTACCATGGCAGAGGAGTTGAAGTTGGACCGCAATATATCAGGAGGGGCCTGCCGCAAGAAGGATCTGTACGAGCTCGGCGAAGTTCCACCGCTCAGGCATGTTCCCGAACGTATGTACGCGTGGACCATACGGCGCGAGCGCCATGGGCCGCCAGAGAGTTCGATGCTGGTAGAAGTGGTGCCGACTTGGGGGATCGCCGAGGATGAAGTATTGGTAATGGTTGCCGCTGCAGGTATCAACTATAATGGAATTTGGGCGGCGCTGGGTTCGCCGATCTCCCCCTTTGATCTGCACCGATGCTCCTATCACGTGGCCGGATCGGATGCGGCGGGAGTGGTTTGGGCGGTAGGAGCAAAGGTGCGCCGGTGGAAGGTTGGGGACGAAGTGGTCATTCACTGCAATCAGGATGACGGGGATGATGAGGATTGCAATGGTGGCGAACCGCTTCTCTCACCTTCCCAGAGGATCTGGGGATACGAGACGCCGGATGGCTCTTACGGCCAGTTCTGCCGCGTGCAGTCACGGCAATTAATGATGAAGCCAGCGCATCTAACCTGGGAGCAGGCCTGTTGCTACACACTAACGCTTGCAACTGCTTACCGGATGTTGTTCGGACACCCACCGCACATCCTAAAGGCTGGCGACTACGTGCTGGTTTGGGGTGCTTCAGGCGGGCTCGGGGTGTCTGCAGTGCAGCTTGCCTCAGCGTGTGGTGCGAATGCAATCGGAGTTGTTTCCGATCGTACTAAGGCCGACTATGTAAGATCGCTTGGTGCAAAGGGTGTTGTAGACCGTACTGAGTTTAACTGTTGGGGCGCTATGCCGCCCGTAAATTCATCTGAATATGGATCGTGGCTCAAGGAGGTGCGGCGGTTTGGAAGGGCAATCTGGGATGTTACTGGGAAGCGCGATATCGATCTCGTGTTCGAACATCCCGGTGAACAAACATTTCCCGTCTCCACGATTGTCGTGAAGCGCGGCGGTATGGTGGTCTTTTGCGGGAGCACGACAGGTTTCAACCTTACCTTCGATGCCCGCTACATCTGGATGCGTCAAAAGCGAATTCAAGGATCCCACTTCGCGAATCTGAAGCAGGCGAATGCGGCAAACAGTTTTGTGCTCGATGGCCGTATCGACCCGAGTATGAGTGAGGTCCTGCCGTGGGAAAACATTGCGCGAGCGCATACGAAGATGTGGAAGAATAAGCACAGGCCCGGGAACATGGCTGTTCTCATCAATGCGCCGCGAGTCGGACTACGAAATCTAGAGGAAATTGCCAAATCTGCGGCTGCATTGCCTTAACGCACTTTGCGGAAAGAGTTGTCCAGGCGCTCAGTTCTCCTATCAGGGAGGGGCAGGTTTGGGAGGAGGTCGGTCACGACCTCGAACGGCAGACGCGCGACAATGCCGGGCGATTGCACAGCGATCGTCTTTGCTCCGGCCCGCCTGGCAGCTCGTCTTGCTAACCTCAGGACAGGCTGCAACCTGTTGGACCGTCTGCGGATACAGGTAAGCCTCCAAGGATAGATGCCTTGGGGCTGGCCCGATAATTGAGAACTGTATGTATGGACAGCCATACGATCAGTATGCTGAATCGACCGGAGGTGGTTGATACGGATTCAATAGCTCTTGTGGCTTGGCGTTGGAAACGCCGCTGCCGGCGGCTGTCCGCCCACCGGATCGCCGGATGCTGCCGCTGTTACGATTGAGTGTCTTGGAGCACGAGCGAAGGTTGCGCGGAATGTCTGGGGATGCCGTCCGAGTGATGTGCTTGTGGGATTGCGCCGGACAGGTTCATGCTGACGGCTCCCAGCTGAGGGATTTACATTGTGACCTGACCTGTAGACGTAGGTACAGTGCGGGGCTCAATGCCACGAGGTCCTCGTTCCTTGGGTACGACGAGGGTGCCGAGAACTGGGCGTTGCTGGCTTCGCGACGTCCTCGCACGCTGGCTATGCCTCGTACGCTTCGATGTTCCGTTCGCTATCGAGCGCGAGATCAACGAACCTACCCTCATCGTTGCATGAGTGCGCTACAGATTCAAACCCCTCATTAGCGAAGATGGCCTCAAGAAGCCGGCGACGCTCCAGCCGCTTGGCCTAAAGCGACATGCACAGCCCATTGTGCAAAAGCAAGTGTTTCAGCTTGTTGCAGTATTCCGCGGAACACTCGAGGTCGCTGCCATCCAGAAGGAGTGGGTGAGTTCTGAACGCGTCCCCTTGGTAACTTACCTTAAGGGATAGGGCTTTCGGGTCGTTTCCGCTACGTTTGCCAAGATGCTTTTGCAGAGCCGAGCTATGTCGCTGGCCTCATGTTCCGCAGTAATGCAAATCCTAATACCCGACACATCTTGCCTCTTCGCTGGGAGAGCGGTTACCAGAAATCCATCAAAGAGAACTCCATTCGCGACAGAGAGCGCATTCGCCTCCGATTTGATCGCAACCATTCTGAGCGGGAGTGAATTGCCTTGCTGCGCGGTCGCGATGCAACTGTCGAACAGTGCCAGGCGATCCGCCAAATACATCTGTCGCTGACCAAGTTCCGCCGATCGGTGGATCTTGCTCGATCCGAGCGCCGCGCCGATAGCTGCTGGACCCGGTGTCGAGGAAAAAACATGTGGAATTGAGCGCATTTTGAAGAGCGTTTCGTGCCGAGCCTCGCCGAGCATCAAGATTCCGCCTGATGCGCCGAACCCTTTCGCCAAAGAGGCTGCCACAATCGTTCGCTCCCCGAGTAATTGCGGCATCTGAGAGCGAGCGAAACCCTCACCGTGAGTCCCGAAGAGAGAAATGCCGTGCGCGTCGTCAATGTAAAGAAAGAGCCCGTAACGTTCTTGGAGCTGATGAAGTGCAGCAATCGGTGCATTCTCCGCGAAGGGGCACACGCCATCACATACATAAGCGACCAACGGATGTTTACGGCACAACGATTCGAGAGCATCCATATCGTTGTGCGCGATTGTTTCTACCTGTGTTCTATCAGTTATCATCGGCTTGTGATAGGCGAGCGAAACGTGGGCAAGGCTGTCGAAGGCGACGACGGGCTTCCGTCCTCCTGTTAATTGTCCCGCGGCTAGGATGGGCATGGCTCCCATATTCGCAAGCATTGCGCTAGAAGTGACGAGCACCCGCGCGCAAAAAAGCGTAGACAGGGTTTCTTCAAGCTCTCCCATAAGGTCGACGTCAATGCGAGCGCGGCCGGAGGCGCGCTGCGCCTCAATTGCCTCAATTGCGGTCGCGATGGTGAGCGGATGCCTGTCCAATCCAAGGTAGGAGCATCGCGCAAAATCGATTGCATGGCGACGACGGTTACGGAGACTTCCGGGCCCAGCAATGCAGGCTTCGGTGGCAGCGCCCGCATCGCCAGTCAAAGAGCCGCTCATCCGAGTTGCATCGAAAGGCGCTCCGCCGTGCTCGATCACGTAGGCGGGATTGCCAAGGTACTCAGTCCAGGTCGCCATCCGCAAACTCTGTTAGCATTGTCATTCGGTGTGTTCGTGAACACGAGATACATTGTTCCGCCGCGCACGCATCGCATAGGGCCGAAGCCGCTCTAAACACTGTTCATCGGCATCCCAGTCGATCGAGCCAGCCCGCTTCGGCGGTTCATAGTGTTGAGACGATTCGAAGATGTCGCGCGAGCTGTCGGAAGACCAGTCCGCGAGCACGCTATGAGCTGCAAGATCCGCGTCAGCGCCAACGTTTCGCGATCGCATCGTAGGCTCCCGCAAGTGGATCGCTTGCGCTCATCAGCTCACGTTTAATCACCTTATTGCTCGAGGTGGTCCTAGGAAGCGCTGGAATAAAGGTGATGTAACGAGGCACCTTGAACGGGGCAAGGCTGGAACGGGCATGCTTAAGGATCCGATCGACTGCCAGATCGTCTGGAGTGACGCCGACATTAAGCTCCACGCAAATCTTGACCTCCTCACCACGCTCTAGATCTGGAACGGGTACGGCCGCCACATCCGCAATCTCAGGTAACTCGCGGATGATTGCCTCGACCTCTCGTGCAGCGATGTTCTCGCCCGAGCGGCGGATCATGTCTTTTGTGCGCCCTACCAGCCAATAGAGTCCGAGTTTGTCGCGGCGCATCAAATCGCCGGTTTTGAACCATTCGCCATCAAATAGGGAAGCATTCGCGTCAGGTTTATTCCAATAACCTCTGAAAAGTCCGCGCCCGCTCACCCACAGCTCGCCGACCTCCCCCACCATTGCGGGGCTGCCATTTCCGTTCATTAATCGGAGGACCCGAAATGGCGCCCGAATGCCGACCGACCCCGGCTCGGCGAGGTCGTCGAGTTCGTTCGGCATTCTCGTCCCAAAGCCGATTTCCGTCATCCCATAAGCATCCTGCGTGGCAACCCGAAAGCGCTTCCGAAATCTACCGATCGAATTCGGACTCCAGCCCCAGTTGATGGTCTGCTTAAGGCTTGTCGTCCCGTCTTCGTCATCCACCTCGGCGCGCCGTGCGACGAGCTCCGGAAACTGGCACCATTCGATCCGGTACTGCTTAACCCACCCTAGGAAGCGCGTGGAGCTCACATGAGGAGCCAAGTAGAGAGTACCCCCCTGTCGATAAGAGCTCAGAAGATGCCACTGCGGATCAATGTAAAAGAACGGTTGCGCAGATAGATGTCTACGATACGACTGGCCATCCCAACAGGCCCACTGGTATGAGCTCACGCCCCAATAGTCGTGAGTCAGCATGCATCCCTTCGGGAACCCAGTTGTTCCAGAAGTAAATTGAATGCTCAGAAGGTCGTCTGGGCGAACATCCTGATGCGTGGGACAGTCGTCGATGCCTTTGAGCAGCTCATTGAGTGTCATCGCAACTCCGTCGGAACGCTGGTCAACAAGAACTACTCGTTGCTTGCTGAGAGATCGCGGCCAGGGCTGCATCCTCGAAAATGCGGACCATGAGGGTCTGTCAACAACGGCATATTTCGCACCTGTATCAGTGAGAACATACTCGATCTCGCGCGGCGTATAGCGCACATTGATCGGGACCATCACGGCACCGACTTTTGCAAGAGCGAACCAGAGAATAGGAAATTCTATGCGATTTGATAGCATCACGCCAACGCGGTCACCCTTTCGTAATCCGAATGCAAGCAGCGCATTTGCATATCTGTTGGATGCTCTATCCATCTCCGCGTAGGTTGCACGTTCGCCGCGATCGAAGACGTCGATTGCGGTTATTGACCCGTGAGTCCTCGCTCGGAGCGAAACGAGCTCACCGATGGTGATCGTCTCGTAGGCGGACTCCAGTGCGTCAATATTGCGCAAGACATTTGAAATGCGTGCGTCCTTCTGAGTTTGTGGGATGTTCCTGCAAATCATGTATCGTAAACCTCGGACTTGAGCGAGAGATCATCTATGACCTCTCTAGGACGAGCTGAAGCCGCCTTGTAACAAGATTCCCTTGCGGCGCGTGGCGCAGCACGTTCTCACAAAAGCAAATGCAAGCCCGCGTCCGCGCGTACGCATTCTCCAGTCATGTTGCTTGATAGGGGGCTGGCGAGGAAGCAGACGAGCTGCGCAACATCCTCGGCGCTTGATGCAATTTTGAGCGGTGCGCGGGCCGCAACGGCATCGCGCACCTGGCGCGCCTTTAGCTCGCCGCGCCCCTTGATGTACCAAGGAGTGTCGATGTAGCCGGGGCAAACTGTATTGACGCGAATTGCAGGCGCCAACGCACGCGCCAGCGAGGGGGTCATTGCATTCAAAGCGCCTTTGCTCGCTGAGTAGGCAACTGAGGAGCCATCACCGTTAATGCCGGCAACAGAGGATACATTCACCACGGCAGAGGGCCGTCTCCATATCTTAGTGCTCGTTTCAAGTAGCGAGCGAGCGGCACGTATCATCTGGTAAGGCCCGATAGCATTGACGGCATAAATGCGCTGAAAATCGTCGGACGACAGTCCGTCGAGATCGTCGTGCGATACATGTTTCGTTGTTCCGGCGTTGTTGACAAGTACATCGATCCGTCCCCAGGGCGCAGCAGCCGCGACGATTTTCCGGCAATCCTCATCGTATGATACGTCGCCCTGCACTACCGCGACGTTGGCCGCGCCGGCGTCAAGGCACGCGTTAGCGGTTGCTTCGGCCTCGTTCTGACTTTTTGAATAATTAATCACGATATTCGCCCTATCCTTCGCCAAAAGGTGCGCGATGGCTGCTCCGAGTCCCGACGCTGAGCCCGTCACCACGGCGCATAAGTTGTTCTTCCACATATTCCTCTCCTATGCATGTGCAGTTGACGGAAGGTAGTCGCGTCGACTCAAAGAAGCAGAATCAATTGAAATTGTGAGGAGCCGGATATGGTCACTTCCAGGTTCGAATCGTTGGTTGACGATGATCCGGGTAAGCGCGACGTCTCACGACTGACTCCTGAGCTCCAGTTTCTGGCGGACCTCGTCCGAGGACATGACGCGCACCCCGATCCTCTCGAGGATCTGCACCGCATGGTGCACGAGCTCGGCGTTGGTCGCTAGCCGCCCACGGGAGAGGTAAAGGTTGTCTTCCAATCCGACCCGGACGTTCGCGCCAATCAATGGTGCCAACGCTACATAGGGAAATTGCATCCGTCCAATCGAGAAGGTCGAGTAAACGGCGCGTGGCGGTAGGCGATGCACCAGCGCCATTAAGGTGGTCAGGTCATCTGGCGCACCGTAGCGGATTCCCATGCAGAGTTGGATCAACGCCGGGCTATCAATTAGCCCTTCATCGATTAAATCGCGCACTAGGACCAGTTGACCCGTATCGAACACCTCGAGCTCAGGGCGAACGCCCAGTTCTTTTACGCGTGAGGCCATCGCGCGGAGCGTCCCTGCAGTGTTGACCATCACATATTGGCTCCCGGCGCCCCAGTTCATCGAACCGCAATCCAGCGTACAAATGTCTGGGTGCAGCTCTTCGACATGCGTGAGCCGCTCGCGTGCGCCAGCCATATCTGAACGCGTCAGGTTCAGCGGCAAAGGAGAGTCCGCATCACCTAGCACGAGATCGCCACCCATGCCGGCGGTCAAGTTGATGATCGGATGAACGTCCGATTTCCGAATGCTTTGCACCACGGTCCGATATAACGCTAGTTCGCGCGAGCCATGCCCCGTTATAGGATCCCTTACGTGTATATGCACCACCGCTGCGCCCGCGCGCGCGGCCTCAATTGCGGACTGTGCAATGTGGTGCGGAGTCACTGGCACGTAGGGGCTACGCTTGACCGAACTCCCAGATCCCGTTACTGCGCAGGTGATGAAAACTTCCGAGATCATTAAACCGTTTCCTTGGCTTCGGAGACCGTCTTTGAGTGAACTTGTAAGCATGGAACAAACAGCAACTGCCTCCCGGCTGCTGGATGAACTGCGAAAGCGGTGCAAAGGCTTTGGCGGCCGCATTCCGACTTCAGCAATTCGCGTGCCGATCGCGGGCCTACTATAGCCCGTGCAAAAGAGATCGTTTCTTCGTGCGCCAGGGTCCGACATCATGTAGCTAATGCGACGTGGAGGTAATGACAAAACTGGATGCGTCGTTGACGTCGATGCTTGCTGCGCAGGCTACCCAGATAGGAAGAAGCGTCGCCCAAAAAGCTCCGCGGTTTCCTGGCCGTCTCGGTTGTCAGATGATCCGTCCGAGCGTGGGCCGCAGCACCGCACTTGCAGAAGACTCCTGCACATGCGTCATACCCTGTGGTGACACAGGCCTAGACTCTTGACCAGGTCGCCGCGGCGGCCCCGGAAGTGTAGAGATCGCCGGCATGAGGATGGCGCTTCAACCTCTCCTGAACCTAGAGAGCCAGGCTTTGTGTGCCGCGACGCATGTCGGTGTGGCCATTGGCGATCCAGACCCTGACGCCGCTCGGGATTGGGATCATCGCCGTCTCAAAAGCTCGAGAACCCGCTGCAGGGACTCGGTGTCTACGTCCCGGTCAACGCGCACGCGACAGCCGCCATCAAAGCGATTCCGGTGCCGGCGCAGGTGTGATCTCGCTGGGAACAAGAGCCGGCACGACATCCCCGCTCAGCCGGCCATCGCGCGCCAAACGGCGCCATGTGAACAATTGGCTCGTAGACAACCCGGTGCGCCGCGCCGTCACCGATACCAATCGTGGCCCACTAGAACTCTCGGCGACGAGCCGCTGCTTTTCTTCCAATGTCCACCGGCGTCGAGCGCTCGTCGAGACCACTTCTTTCGGCAGGCCTTCGACATAGGCGTATCATCAGTCATACGCCCAGCGTCTTCATCCTTCGTCATACCGCGCAAGGGGGGCCTCGCCAGAGCGATAGGGATAATCGGTAAATCGCGAGAGTCAATCCGCTTCCAGGTCCCATACCGGCCAGCGGGACCATGTTGGTAGTCGACGCGCTTTGGCGCACGGCCGCCGAACGCCAGTCGCGCGACGAAGCGTTCCAGGCTGCTCGATAGCTGCGACCTTGCCGCCAACACGGGAATCTCATCTGTTAGGCGCGCAAGGCCAGAGCGTGGTAATCGGCTGGTTCTCCGTCTATTTTGCGAAGGCGCGCGGGCGGCTACTTGATGGCCTTCAGGCGCCCTACGCTCAACCTGCCATCGACGCTGACAGGCACGTCGCCGTTGACGGTAGCGCGACGAACGACGCGATGCAGACTACCGTAATCATTGACCGCATAGTGCTGCGTGGCGCGATTGTCCCAAATGGCAAGATCGCCTTCTTTCCAATTCCAGCGCACGGTGTTTTCGGGCGCGGTGATATGAGACTGGAAAAGATCGAACAACTTATGCCCGTCATACTTCGGGATGCCAACAAAACGCTGCGCGTAATAGCCGAGCACCAGGGCGCGCTCGCCGGTCTCGGGGTGGACGCGTACGACGGGATGTTCGGTCTCATAGATCGTTCTAGTGAAGATCTCGTCGAAATACTTGTTATCGGCCTCGCTAGCGCTCGCTCTAACGCGGACGTTGTTGGTGTGAACGGCCCAGAGATTGTCGGCAAGCTGTTGCAGCGGCGACGGGAGGTGAAGATAAGCCGCGGCCGTGTTTGACCAAATGGTATCGCCGCCGAATGGTGGGATCACGACAGCTCGCAGTACTGTAATCTTGGGATAGGCCTCGACAAAGGTCCCATCGCTGTGCCAAAGGTCGACACGGCTACCTGCGAAGGCGGAATCGAGCTCAAGGATCGATGCCGTGCCCTTGGTAGCTCCGATCGTCGGATGCGGCACAAGGTTTCCAAAGCGAAGAGCAAAACGCTCCTGCTCGGCGTCGTCCAGATGACCTTGGTCGCGGAAAAAGATGACCTTGTGCTCGAGCAGTGCGCTGTTGATCGCGGCGATCATCTGGTCCGGCAAATCACCTGACAGCCTCACGTTCCGAATTTCGGCGCCGAGTCGCGCAGCACGTTTGACGAAGTCGGCAGGCGGAATAACACTATTGATCATGGCAGTTTCGCTCGTCATGGTATTCTCCAAGTTAGGAGTGCTCGTCATACATCGTCTCTCTTGCGTGAGTTGTAGCAAGCGCCGTGCCTGTCGAACATTCGAACCTAAGCCATTCGCTTGAGCAGCTCATCCTGGACCCGACAGCGGCAGCCATCTGTTTCGAGATATTCTGGATACGTTGTGCGCCATTGAGACGCGGTCAACCCCAAGGCCCTCGCTGCACGAGGGCACCCTGGAACTGCGGGCAGGCGACGCGAGCATTTAGTTGGACGGGACGGCAAATACAGTATAGTCAAACCCTTATGGAGAAGCGTCGACGCCGAAACCACTTTTTCGCACGTTGCGCATGTTGCAGTCGGACCTTCGACAACTTCGTGCGGGAAAGGACACTATGGTCAAAGCAGTGGTCCGGTCGTAATGCCTCCGCCGGGTCTTCATGGATGGGCGCCGGACTGGCCGGAATTACGGCCATACTGGAGACCGAGGAGCAGGCGACGTTTTGTTCAAATCAAAACCAGACAGACGCCGCCCGAAGCACCTGTCGACTATGGCCAACACATAAGCGCAGTGGTGTAGTGGAAGGAGCACACGATGAGCAGCTTCTGAAATCCGACGCCGGCACCAGGAACTCTGCGAGCCGGAGCCGCGGTCCCGCGGCCGCTTTTTGCGGGCCGAGTTCGTCACAGTACCGGCGTTCATTCACTGCACCGCACTGCGGAAGCCGTTAAGCGCGCTGATGTTGAGCGCGTCGGCCCTGAGGTCGCCGCACTTCGCGTCATCTTCGGGCTAGTGTTTTAAGCACGGCTTGAGGGCGACAGACCTTACAAGAGTGTTTTGGCAGGCCAGACCGTTGAGCACAGCGATGTAGAAACCCGGACAACGCGCAGCTTCATTCCATGCTGCTAGCTAAACAATTTCTCTCTGCTCAGCTACGCCACGCAGAGAAAGTTGTGACTGGCGCGCACACGGAAAGGGTCGCGCCTGCCTTGTTTACAGCGACCTCTCGCGGTGGTTCACGATGAGGGCCGCTCCATGCGTTCAGGGTACGCATGCTGTTGATGTTCGGAATAGCAGTCGCGGTTATAGAAGGTCTCCGTATTGGAAGAGCCGATGTCCATGCCGAGAAGCTCGCGTTGGCCGCCACTGTTTGACCAGCACCGCAACAGTCACCAGATCTAGACGCGACCATTCTGGCGCACCTGACCTTGCCCCTTGGACATAATCCAGCTTGAAGTTCGTTCTGGCCCACGACAAGGACCAGAACATGAAGCGCAGCGGCTTTTCGGAAGAGCAGATCATCGGGATTTTGAAGGAGCACGAGGCCGGCGTTTCGGTCGCCGACCTGTGCCGCAAGCACGGCGTCAGCGACGCCAGCATCTACAAATGGAAGGCGAAGTTCGGCGGTATGAGGTGTCGGGGGCCAAGCGATTGAAGGCGCTGGAGGACAAGACGATCCGGGCGAACGATGGCGGCCTTCGCCAGCGTATGAAGGCGATCGCTCATGAGCGCCGCCGCTTCGGCTATCGGCGCGTGCATGTCCTGCTCAAGCGGGAGGGCTATAGGGTCAACCACAAGAAGCTATTCCGGCTTTACCGGGAAGAGAAGGTTGCAGTGCGCCGCCGTGGCGGCCGCAAGCGCGCCATCGGGACTAGGGCGCCGATGATGGCGCCGATGGCTCCGAACGACCGCTGGTCGCTCGACTTCGTGTCGGATCAGCTGACCTGCGGCCGCCGCTTCCGCGTCCTCACCGTGGTCGACGATTGCACCCGCGAGTGCCTGGCGCTTGTGGCCGATACCTCGCTCTCCGGCATCCGCGTGGCGCGGGAACTGGACCGGCTGATGATCGAGCGCGGCAAGCCGAAAATGGTGGTCAGCGACAATGGCAGCGAGCTCACCAGTAACGCCGTCCTGATATGGGCGGATCAGAGCCGGGTCGCATGGCGCTACATCGCACTAGGTAAACCCATGCAGAATGCCTTCATCGAGAGTTTTAACGGCCGGCTGCGGGGTGAACTGTTGAACGAGACGCTGTTCACGTCATTGGCCCAGGCTCGCGTCGCACTCGGAAGCTGGCGGACCGATTACAACGATGCACGACCACACTCGCAGCTCGGATGGAAGACCCCCTCCGAGTACGCCTTCGCCTGTCATCCGCGTCGGGATCTGGCGCTGCGCTATGCGGAAAGCTCCGCGCCAGCTCCCGTCGCTCTCACTGCCCAATCGGGCAAACCCGACCGCCAGGGCGAACTCAGGATTGGATAGAACTTGGGGGCACGGTCACACCTTACGCAAGTGATGTCGATCTAGAAGCAAGGCTGGTCGCGGGTGGTCGGGCGGCGAGAACGATTCTGGGCTCTCACTACTATAGGTCGGCTCGCGTGGTTTCCTGGAGTTGCCGCTCATTTCCATCGTCTGCCGGATCCTTGGCCAAGCAGGTCAAGACGACAAGCACACAAGAATGATCACAGCGGTCAGCGCCGAGATTTCGGAGTCTGGGCCCCTTCTCAAGCGCCCGTCGGGCATCATCTTGTCGCTCAGACGTATCGGCGAATTGCCGATGGCCGCCGCAAAGCCCCTTCCCTAGGCTCTTTTTGAGAGCGCGCGTGCGAAGGATCTTGCTGTACTGATCTAGGCCATCTAGACTTTCGATCAGCTCGAGGCCAGCATATGAGAATTCAACGGGAAGATACACGTCATTGAACGCGCACGACATGTGCGGCGCAGGACACAGCCGCTCCCACCCACGCGCGTATGAAGGCGACGATATGCTAAGCGGCTCGCCCACCGACCCTGGCTTACGACTTTCGAAGCCATGCATTGGGAGCACAGGTAACATTCATCCCAAACGCGTCGGTGTAATAGGTATCGATTAAGAATCCTAATTGCTCGACTAGCTGCAACCCTTCCATAATCTCTTTGTCTGCCTTCATAGGGTTATCTTCAATCACGTAATAATCTCCTGGCACTAAGAAGCGGTTCAGATATGAAAACATCGCAAAGACTTCCACGTGTGCATCGTCGATCACAAGCCAAGGATGAGGTAGCGTCTTCAGCAGAGTTTCATTGAACGTGGTGACGTCTGAAAGGTCAACTTGATGAAAGGTAAGAAGTGGATGCTTTGCATCTTCGTGAATGCATTTGGTATGCAAATCAAAGGAATGAACTTCACCCGGCGTTTCACAAAGTGCCGTCATCTGATTAGCAAACCACAACGCGCTGCCACCTTGGAGAGTACCCAGTTCTAGAATCGCCCTGGGCTGAAGTTCCCACACAAGTCTTGTATACAGAGCCAGATCAAATGGGGTCTTGAGCTGTATTAACCCTTTGTATGTCAGAGCCAGAGCGCCAACTTTCGTGGAACGCTTGTCAAAAGTTTTGGGGTATATAGAAGACATCCATCCTCGTGCCGATGGCTTCGCGAAGCGGTCAGAACAGTCATCGTTCAAGACACAGTTAAATGCGATTTCCATATCGAGAGGTCCTCCTTGCCTCCCTTGATCCGGGTAATTCTTGCGGACGGTCTCCCAAAACGCCTTGTATCCGGAAGTGATTCTCATGGGTCTCTCTCCGTGCTGTGAAGCGTGTCGCCAGTTTGGCGGGGCATCTTTGCGTTCAGCAATCCGTGTGCCATTCGAAAGTTGGTATTCCTCCGGCGCGGGCGGCCTTGCGTAGTCTGAGAGCAGGCCGGAGAGTTTGGCCTAATGTCTAGGTTTAAGTTCATGTGGCGAATTCAGGTTAATGTGTTGGCCGCCGAGCGCCGGCGGCGATGGAGTTACGACGAGACGGTTTGCCTTGTGGAAGAGACGTTGTAGTCTGGCGAGACGGTCTGCGGCGTCGATGACACGGCAGCCGCTATGCCGTCGGCCAGCGCATCCGCAAGCGGATTGCGCGGGCATTCAGCTGGACCAAGGCCGCCGCCGAGCTAGAGAAGACCAGCTTCCGTGATGATCGCGTTCCATTTGGCGTTGCCATCAGTGGAAGGAGGCAATATCTGGAGTGGAAGGAGGCAATATTTGGCTCGGCAGTGCAACTGTATGGCGAGCTCCTTGGCTCAGTGCGGATGCTCTCCTGCGCAGCTTCCTGCAGTTTTGAGTCTGTAAAAGTCCCGCCATCGCTATTTGCCGCGTCACCCGCTCAGGTGAGATCAAGTTCGCTGGCAAGTCCGTAACCACGCGCAAGCGCGCGAAGTGTCTCCCAGGTCGCGTCCTCGATTTCGATCCCCTTTGCCGCTCGTTCTTGTTCGCGTATATGCCCGATTTCTCCGGGGTGGAATACACCGGATGAGCCCTCAGACGGTAAGGTCGATTTCAGGTATTGAGCGAACTCCGCGACATCTTTCTTGAATTGATCAACTGAGCGAAACGCTGCCACATTGAAGACCGCCATGAAGCAACCATTAGTGTAGTCGCCGCTTGGCTCGCCCCCGAAACCAGCGCCGGATAGAAGCCCGCATAGTACCTCCGCCATGGCGGCAAGCCCCGTGCCTTTGTAGCCCTCGCTGCCACCGAGCGGCAGCAGCGAACCGCCTTTGCGGTAGTCGCAGGGATCGGTGGTGGGCCGTCCCTGGGCATCGACGATCCAGCCCTCGGGGATTTCCTCTCCGCGAGCGATCGCCAGTTGGATCTTTCCGACGGCTACTGCCGAGGTCGCCATGTCGAGCAAAAACGGAGCGTCAAGAGCGGAAGGAACCGCAATCGAGATCGGATTCGTGCCGAGCCGCGCCTCGCGTCCGCCGAACGGTGCGACATACTTAGGTGAGCCGCCGGAATTAGCGGCTGCGAGCCCGATCATACCCGCACGTGCAGCCATCAAGGGGTAGGCGGCAAGTCGTCCGACATGGCTCTGCCGGAACACCGTGCAGGCCGCGACATTGGCGGTCTTTGCCTTCTCAATGGCCAACGCCATAGCTTTAGCGTTGACATGAAAGCCAAAGCCCCACTGTCCGTCGATGACGGCCGTAGTGGAGGATTCGTTTACTATGGTCCAGTTCGCGCCCGGAACGATCTTTCCCGTTTTGATCCAGTCAATATAAGTTGGGATGGCGATAACTCCATGGGAGTCATGGCCGGTCAGGTTGGCATTCACGCAGCCTGCGGCGACAGCTTGCGCCTCCTCCTCCGAGGCACCGGCAGCTTGCAGTAGTGTCGCGCAGATGTGGGTGAGACGATCCGCATTTACTAGTGAAAAGCGCCGCTCCTTTTGCAGCTGGCCGACTACTGGGTTCTCGGTTGCACACATGGAGACCTCCTCAATCCAGGCCCAACCTTTGAACGACCCTGGCTGATGCAGCACCCGATGCAAATTGCTTGCCGTTATCATCCGTCACGTTCACCAACTAGACCCAAACTAACTTGTAGGGAAGCGATTGTTCCACCAGAAGTTTCGGAGCCGGACTTGCATCGCAAAGTCAACACGCGCGTTTCAGATGACGAAGATCTAGATAAGCCCGCGAAGATCTGTAAAGCGGACCGGCAACCTACCGCTCTGCACCAGGAGCCGATTTAGTTGATGTCTATTTTTTGGCAGCGGTGGATGGAGTGCATACAAGGATCGACCAGCGGCCAACCAAGACCGGTCCGCGGGCACGTTTTGGAGCCGGCTCATGAATCGACTCCTTCTTCTCTGTTCGGGACTTGACAATGGCCGTGACGATACTGGCCGACTTCGGTGTAGCAGTATCTCGATGTTGCAAGGCTTTGACCTGCCACCGAACTGTCATCCGGCCGCGGTTAGAGCCTCGGGTTTTTGTACGCCAAGTGGCGCGGTTGTAGCAACGGACGAGCGGCGGAGCTGGTCGGGGTTGCGTAGCCGGTCGTCCGTTGCGGTGAGGTGGGCGGCATAAGTCGCGGGGGTCATGTATTTCAGCGACGAGTGAGGCCGCTGAAGATTGTAGTCGGCAACCCAATTGACGATCGTCGTCGAGATCGAAGAAGAGAGTCTCGTTGAGCAGCTCGTCACGCATCCGGCCGTTGAAACTCTCAACGAAGCCGTTCCGCATCGGCTTTCCCGGTGCAATGAAGTGCCAGTCGATGGCTGCGTCCCTGCACCAGGCGGGCATGGCATTGCAGGTGAACTCGGTGCCGTGGTCGGACACGATTATTCCTGGCTTGCCGCGTCGTTCGACGACGGCTGTCAGTTCGCGAGCGACGCGTCGTCCTGAGATCGACGTATCCCGAATGGCGCTCAGACATTCCTTGGTGACGTCGTCGACGATGTCGAGGATGCGGAAGCGCCGACCGTTGGAGAATTGGTCGTGGACGAAATCCAGCGACCAGCACCCGTTGGGCGTCGCCTCGACTAGGATCGGGGCACGGGTCCCCACGGCCTTGCGGCGAGCCCGCCGCTTGCGGACGGTGAGCCCTTCTTCCCGATAGAGCCGATAGATCCGGTTGATCCCTGATGGCTCGGCCTCCCGCCGCAGCAGCACGAACAGCCGGCGGTAGCCGAAACGCCGGCGCTCGTTGGCAAGGTCACGCAGCCGGCCACGGAGAGTCGCGTCCGGAGGACGGCTGGAGCGGTAGCGGATCATCTTCCGATCCGCATCCACGATCGAGCAGGCCCGCCCCGACAGGCTCATAACGGCCTGCAGATGCGCGACCACAGCGCGCTTCGCGGCGGACGCTACCATTGAAAGGAGTTCGCGAGTGCGGCTGCACCGAGCATCTGCTCGGCTAGAAGCTTCTTCAGCTTCGCGTTCTCGTCCTCCAGCGCCCTCAGCCGCTTCGCCTCTGAAACGTCCGTGCCGCCGAATGTGGCCTTCCAATTGTAGATCGTTGCTTCCGAGACCCCGTGCTTGCGAGCCAGGTCGGCCGTCTTTGCTCCAGTCCCATGCTCCTTCAACACTGCGATAATCTGCTCTTCCGTGAACCTTGCTCGCTTCATCTGTCCGTCCTTCTTGGGGCCGGACTCTAACTCCATCTGGAGGAAATACGCAGGGGCAGGTCACTGCATGCCCGCCATCGAGTTTGCCTCCACTACGACGACTCCAGAGGACAACCCGAAAGCCGCACAGCGGATGCGCAGCGAGTGCAACGGCGTACTTCAGGAGGCCGTGGCCAGCCAGATCAAGCTCGTAGATTCCATGGTCGCGTTTTCGAAAGCCAAAGCCGATAAACAACATGCCGAGGCGAGCTCAGAAATCCGCGCCGTCATGATCGTGGCGCTGGGAACGAGCATTGCTGCAATCGGCCTTGTGCCTGGAATCGGCGTCTTCGGCATTGCGCGGCCGATGAGGGCGCCTTGGTCGATCGGCTCCAGCGGATGGCCCGCGGAGAGAATGTCGAGATGAACGCGCTCGGCAGGAAGGACGAGATCGGGGATACAGCGCGTGCGGTCGATGCGGTCAAGCTGATGCTCGCGGAAAAGGCAAAAGAAGGGGCCGAAGCCAAATCGAAGAGAGATCTTTTGGCTGCACAAGAGCGCAAGGACGAGAAGCGAAGGCTCGCCGATGGTTTCCAGGCGGCAGTCGGCGAGATCGTGGAGACGGTATCGTCTGCTTCGACCGAGCTTAAGGCTTCTGCAGCCACCTTGACGTCAGCTGCACAGCACGCAAGGACCGTCACTTCTGCCTCTGAGGAAGCCTCGACGAATGTCAGCTCCGTTGCATCCGCAACCGAGGAGCTTGCAGCGTCCGTGAACGAGATCAGCCGGCAGGTTCAAGATTCCGCACGGATGGCACTCGAGGCGGTTGGCCAGGCGCGATCGACCACCGATCGGGTCAGCGAGCTGTCCACGGCGGCCGCGCGCATAGGCGACGTGGTCGAGCTCATCAACACGATTGCAGGGCAGACCAATTTGCTGGCGCTGAAAGCCACCATCGAAGCGGCGCGCGCCGGCGAAGCTGGACGCGGCTTTGCCGTCGTCGCCTCGGAGGTGAAGGCCCTTGCTGAACAGACCGCAAAAGCGACCGGGGAGATCGGCCAGCAGATTACCGGCATTCAGTCTGCAACAGACGTGTCGGTAAACGCCATCAGGGAAATTAGCGGCAAAAAGCTTTCGGAGATATCCTTCGCCCATCGCATCCGCCGTGGAGGAGCAAGGAGCCGCTACTCAAGAGATCTCACGCAACGTCCAGCAGGCGGCGCGCGGGACGAGCCAGGTCTCCACTAGCATCACGGACGTCCAGCACGGGGCGGCAGAGACAGGCTCTGCCTCCGCCCAGGTTTTGTCTGCAGCCAAATCGCTGTCCGCTGACAGCAGCCGCCTGAAGCTTGAGGTCGAGAGATTTCTGAATACGGTTCGCGCCGCCGAGCGCGCATTCACAAAATATCACTGCGTGAAACTATCGACGCCGGCTGACGGGCGATAACTAAGTCGGGTCCGGCGAGCCTTTTTGCGGCGCGCCGCGCTCTGCCCGCCCCTGCAGTTCGCGTTCGGCCTGATGCCAGAATTCGAGTTCGCGTCCCTCCGGCCGGCCGGCTCGGTCCCAGAGCTCGTAAGGCCTTGTTCCTGATCTGCTCTTCAGTCGGGAATGTCATGGCGAGCTCTGCGGGGCACGGTCCCGCAGTTAGGGCTTTTGGGGTATGCGGCAGTGTCAGAGCACCCAAGGCGTGGCAAAATCTCGCCCCCGTCCTGCACGCCCCTAAATTTAGCTTTCACGACCGTATCATGCGCCCAGATCTGGGGGCGCGGGGCCGTTGCCGGTGTCTTGGAGACCGCCGGTCCATTCGGGTTGAAGCTATAGGCGCCGGCGGCGCGCCCACTTGCTCGTTGGCAGGCGCCCTCGCCTTCGCAGCTACGTTCGCGCCGAGACTGGATTCGTTGATGTTGATACGCTCCTCGGCACGAACCGGCCTTGCTTCCATCACCTCAAGGATGGTGCGGCCCTTGTCAGTGATGCGCCAGCCTCCGTTGATCCGTCCAATGAGCTTCTGCGAGAAGATGTCGAGGTTGGGCACACGAGCGGCCAATCTCCTGGTGCGCTCGGCCCAGTCCCGACCGCTCGTCGCCAGAATGGCCATATCGCGCCTAAGCTCAGCCATTGGCGCGAACCCGTCCGGGTAGCTCACCAGGATCTTCAGGACTGTAACCTGTAAATTCACCTCAGCGACAAATCATCTTCTACGTCTCTCGCCACATCGTCGGTGCTTTTGAAAGCGCTTCCTGACCTATCTGTTTGAGCCGATCGGGGTTCGTCTCACCTTTGGTAGCCGCGTCCAGAATTCTGGAAGCGACGTAGGTGCGGATGCCGGTGTCATATGGAGAGACGCTCTCGCAGACCTCATCTAGGATGCTCCGCAAAAGCGCGGTGGTGGCACCGTCCAGCATCTGAAGATCTCCCCCAATTCAATTGAGGAAGATAATGGGCATTTGCCGGACCAGGATTCAAGTCTGTCAAGTCGCACGAGATGGCCGACGCATGCTCACCGTGGCAAAGTCACCAACGTCTCTTTCTGCGAGTTTTTACGCGGCGAACCATGAATTGCCCTTGGCTCAAGCCTTGGCCGGGTGGCGACAACCTCGCCGGAACTGAGCGCCTGGTGCGACGCCCTGAAGTCCGCGGACATGACGGCCAAGCTGGGAAATGCGCTCGGCAATCGTATCAGCTGGACTGGCCGCGTCGCAAACGCATCTGTCGCAATCCGACTTGGCCGGCCGGCTGGGCCAGGGCAATGATCGAACCACGCCAGTTCCTGGCCGAGCCTTATCAGGCTCAGTTGCAGCCGGACGATTTGCTGCATTTCGCGCCTGCTGTGTCGAATCAGAGATCCGACATACTTGCCCATACGGAGCCGATAGAATTGGCTTGCCATGCCCTGCTCCAATGTCGCTTCACAAAACGTCCTGCAGATTCCAGTTCGTGAAACAGGCCTCGCGCTTATGCTCCATTCTAGCGGGGATGATGCTATAAACTACTGCATAGAGCGCGTCTTGCCGCTGGAAACTTGCGCTCGAGCGCAATTTTGGGATGAATTCCAGCAAAGAATGGCCCGCGCGCTGACCGCAATACGTCAGTCGTTCAGTTTTCAAAACTCCTCGGCGGCAGCGCCGCGCTCGGATCTAAGCTATTTGTCCGGCCTGTGCCGCAACGCGGTCCTGGCTCTGGAGTGCCCAGCCGGGATCGAGGATCAGCATGGCGGCCTCCCAGAAGAGGCTTGCTGGACGGCATTGACCTGCCGGCCTAGGCCGTCTGGATTCGAGCCAGGAACTCGTTCAGTTCGTGCTTCAACCGGGAGCTTTCCTCAGAGAGCAATTCGGCCGACGTCAGCACCTGCATCGAAGCCTCCCCGGTTTCCTTGGCGCCATTACTGACTTCGCCGGCGCTCGCCGCCACCAAGCTCGTCCTCGCCGCTGCTTCCTGCACATTAAGTGCGATGTTCTGGCTCGTTGTCTCCTGCTTTCCGATGGTATCGACCACAGTGCTCGCAATCGCCGCGACGCGTCCTATGATGACGCCAATTTCGGAAATAGCCCCGACATGCTCACTCGTGGCGGCCTGTATCCCGCCAATATGCTGGCTGATCTCAACAGTCGCCTGAGCGGTTTGCGTCGCGAGCGACTTTACTTCCTGGGCGACGACCGCGAATCCCCTGCCGCGATCGCCAGCGCGCGCGGCTTCAATCGTAGCGTTCAGCGCGAGCAGATTGGTCTGGTGCGCTATCGTGGCGATCAGCTGAACCACGCTGCCTATCCGCTCCGCTGCGATCGCCAGATCGGAAATGCGCTGATCGCTCAGTTCTGCCTTGCGAACAGCCTGCTGCGCCATCTTCGCCACCTGTTCGATCTGTCGACCGACATTGGCGATAGTTTCGGCCATTTCGTCCGTCGCCGCCGCGAGGCGCTGAACGTTGGCTGACACTTGCCCCGATGATGAGGCAACCTCTACGGAGAGTTGACGCCCGTGATCTGCCGTGCCGGTAAGACTGCGCGCGGAGGCTTCGAGTTCTGATGACGCGGACGAGACAGTCTCGATGACTTTGCCCACGGCGCTTTCGAATTCACCGGCGAGCCGGGCGATGTCGGCCTTGCGCAGCTCGGCGGCGGCACGATCCTGTGCTGCCTTTGCATCGAGCTCGGCCACCGCCTTCTCGTGTGCTTTCCGCTTGAACATTTCGACCGCTTCGGCCATTTCGCCAAGTTCATCTTGTCGGCCAAGTCCCGGCAACACAACATCGAAACGCCCCGCGCCGAGTTGGCGCATGGCCATTGCCATCGAAGCGACTGTATTGGCGATGCGCCGGCCGAACAGCAGTGCGATCAGACCGACAAGGATCGTCGAAAGATCGATCACCCAGATGAGTGTCAGCCGAATTTCTTCAGCGCGAATTTCAGCAGCCTGCGAGCGCTCCTCCGCAGCAGCCATGATCTTCACGAGCGCCGGGCGGACGCGGTCGTAGATCTGTCCGAGATCGTCTACCTGATCGCTTAGTGCCTGCTGCGTGACCATGAACGAAACAAAGCTCGACTTGTATGCTCGGATCAGTTCGAGGATCTCGGATGTCACTTCGGTCGACTGGTCGCCATGAGCGAGCGCAGCTTCGAATTCCGCCTCCCGATCCATCAGCTGGTCGCCATATCTCTCTTCGCCGCGCAAGATGAAATCCTTCTCGTGCCGGCGCATCATCAGCATCAAGATCATCAGGCGTGGCTGATTCAGCTCCGTGAGCCTCTGCTCGACGCTGTGAACGGCCTTGCGAAGCTTGCCCTGGAATCCGTCGTCTTCATCAAAGCCGAGGTTGCGCTGGGCCGCGATCACGTTTTGAAACCGCGTTGCATAGAGATTGATATCCGGGCGCAGGGCGATCGTCTGCTTCAGCGGGTCATCGTCGGACAACGCCGCTGCAAATTGTTCGACACTGGTCAGATCTGCGAGTTGCCGCTCATGGTTCTCCGCCTGGCTCTTGATCGATACTTCACTGGGTTTGCGCAGGAATTCGCTCGCGATCTGTCGCGATTGCAGGAAACCTTGTGACAGTGATGCGACGCGGGCTCTGAACTCGTTGCTGTCATTCGACTCACTCTGAATAAGGCTCGCATAATTGAGGGCGGCAGCGCAGATCGTGCCCGTGACAAGCACTCCCGAAATGCCAAGCAGTGCCATCTGGCTGCGCAATCCGATGCGGAGCCCCCTCAATCGCCCGCCGCTCTTCGTCGCAACTTCGCTCATGTTTACCTCTTGAATGGATTTCACGGCCCGGTGCAGTGAATGCGGCTTCGACTGGTGTTTTTTCGATGTTGTGCTGAAGTAGAATTGACCTAGTTCATTCGGTCGCTGACGACCGGCTCATTAGGTCAGATTGATTTCGAAATCCTGAATTCGTAGTGTCGACATCGGCGATTGCAGTCACCGACCCGCACTCTGCGAGCAGTCGATCATTCGCGCACAAAAGCTGCAGAGTATTCGCAACAATCGCAGCCAAGCAGCGCATGAAATCGATTAGGTGATCTTTTGCTCCTGCGATTGCAGAAGAAAGATAGACGCGACTCGCAAACGTGAAGTTATTGCAAGTTTGGAGCTCCCGGTGAGTGATCGATCCGCTCATCTCGATGCTCTCCCTCCAGTGGCCCCTTGGGGCGTTTCGTCCCTGATTTGGCCGCGCGTAGACTTCGCGCGGCCTTTTTTCTGCATCCAGCAATGGGTGCCGATCGATATGCGGGACTCAGCTATTTTGAGCGCGAAAGAACAGCATGAAGCGAGTGGGAGTGGATTGATGACGCAGATCAAGACTGCGCCGCAGGACGATTTGAACGTGAAGACGGTAGCAGAACGGCGTGCAGGCAACAGAAACGGCCGTCCCTGGACCGCAGTTGAGAGACACAAGCTGCGAGGATTGATCGAGCGAGGCCTTCCGGCAAGCACCATCGCGCGCACTCTCAGGCGGCCGCTGGCTTCGATTACGGATATGGCCACCAGTCTGGGTTTGCTCTTCAACAGCGAATAGGGTCTTCAACCGAACGCGGGGCAATCGCGAAAGGCAGGTGAAACCGATCAACACCTGTCCGCGATCGATTGCGTGAATATGCGCCGCTCAAGCTGAAACCTGCACCTTGGCAGGAAAAACTACAGCGCTTCCTGCCCAGGAACTCTCCGAAATCAGGACACACCATCCAATGCGCTATCGCGCGCCACGGCTGACGCTCAAATTCTGACATCTCATCCAGGACGGAATCGGATCGAGTGGCGTGCGATACAGATCAATGTTTTCCACGCTGATGACCCGAACCGCGCAGCCGCCGGCCTTGAGCTCCGGACGCACAATGGACAACTCGACCGCAAGCTGGTCAGCCAGATCGGCAGCGAGTTCGAGATTTTCGAGGATAAGACCGCCCTGGCTCTTGTACTCCTCGCCAATCACAAGATCAAAAGAGTAGTACGGCATCCGAAAGTCTCCCGTTTTATCGTTCGGACCTTCGGGCGCACTTCGCCACCCGGCAGAAGCGATCAATAATCCGGTTGCCAGGACGGACAGAGGATCGCCGGGCGTCACGTCATCGGCCATACGGCTTCTCCATCTCTTGGAAAATCTGCATCAACCTGACGGGGCACAAACTTTTTCGGCGACCCTGAACGTAAAACAGGGATGAACCTTCATCGGAATTCACAATTCCACATGTACGAACCGGCTCGCCGCCGAGGCCGTGAGAGAAATGGCCTCGGCCCAGGCTTCTGAATCCATGCTGTCGGTAGAAGCCTTCAGCAGTGATTGTCGCCCCGAGCTTTAGTGGCCCATCATGGCCCAGCCGTGCATGCCTGATTCCAATCTTGACCAGGCGCCCCCCGAGCCCGGCATCGCCGCAGGAAGGTTCGCCCTGGTCACGAGAGTCACCCTGCTGAATTGGGCACCGAAAGCATTACGTTGTCGATCAGCCGAGTTGAGCCAACATAGGCGGCGGCGCAAAGTGCCGCACTGCGCCGCAGAGGAGTTTCGGCAGGCCTGAGCGTATCAGCTTCAACAAGCTCAAGGTACTGCACCTGATCGATGTCCGCCAGATGCATCCTTGCAACCGCAACCAATTTTTCCACATTGCGCTCTCCCAGGTCAAACGCGGCCGCGGCCGCGAACAGGCCACGGCTGATCGCGAGGGCAGACCGACGTTCTGCCCCGGAAAGATACCTATTGCGGCTGCTCATTGCGAGACCGTCAGGCTCCCGAACGGTAGGGACGGCGACGATCTCGACGGGAAGATTGAGATCGTTCGTCATGCGACGGATGACCGCGCATTGCTGAAAATCTTTCTGTCCAAAGAATGCGACATCCGGCTGCACCATGTTGAACAGCTTGCAGACGACGGTCGCGACACCACGAAAATGTCCCGGCCTGAATGCTCCACACAATGGATTTGAGAGCTCGCCCGTTTCGACGAAGGTCTCGAATTGAGCTGGATAGATCTCGTGCGCCTCCGGCGCGAAGACGATCGCAACCCCGGCATCGCGGCAGAGTTTTTCATCGCGCAGGAAGTCGCGCGGATAGGTACTGAGATCCTCATTCGGTCCGAACTGAGTGGGATTGACGAAGATGCTGAGAACGGTGATGTCGCACAGTGCCCGGCTCGCCCCGACGAGCGCGAGGTGGCCGTCGTGCAGGTAACCCATCGTTGGAACAAATCCGACACGCCTGCCAGCTTTGCGGGCCTCTGCCAGGACACGGCGCAGTCCGGAGACCGTCGTTATTATTTGCATATCATCCCTTGCATCAGGTTGAGCTGGGCGGCGTCCAGTTTGCGATCGTGTCGCGAAGGTCATCAGGAAGCCGATAGGACTCCTGAGGCGTCGGGAACGCGGCCTGACGGACATCGGCTGCCCAGTGTGATAGCGCCTGCTGCAGAAGCTCAAAGCCATTTGCATAGGCGCGAACGAACTTTGGCCGATGACCTTGGATCAGGCCCAGAACGTCATGGAGTACGAGCACCTGGCCCGAGCAATCCGGGCCCGCTCCGATCCCGATGGTCGGTATCGTCAAGGTTTCGGTCGCGCGCGCGGCGAGTTCGGCCGGAATGCCTTCCAGCACCAGAGCGAAGCAGCCTGCTTCCTGCAGATGGTGAGCGTCATCGAGCAGGCGCAAGGCGTCGTCGGTTGTTCTTCCCTGGACCTTGAACCCGCCCATGACATTGACGCTCTGGGGGGTGAGACCGAGATGGCCCATGACAGGAATTTCGCAATCGACGAGGGCACGCACCGTCTCGGCACGTCTGCTACCGCCCTCGAGTTTCACGGCATCGGCGCCACGCTGCAAAAGACCTCCGGCGTTCCGTATCGTGTGCTCGGGACTGAGGTGAAAACTGAGAAAGGGCATGTCGGCCACGAGCAAGGCACGAGGCTTTGTGCGCGCAACCGCCTCCACGTGATGGTTCATCATCGCCATGCTGACCGGCAGCGTGTCATCGAAGCCGAGACAGACATTGCCAACGCTATCCCCGACGAGAATGATATCGACGACCGGATCAGCGATACGTGCCGTAACTGCGTCGTAGGCTGTGGTCATGGCGATGCGACGCCCCTTCTCCTTCCATTGCCGCAGGACTGGAATCGTGATGCGTTCAACAGGCGTCTCTGAACTGTGGCTCATCCTCAGATCCCTTGCGTCCCTCATTCCCGCAGCGAGCGCTTCCTAGGCAAGTCGAGAGAACACTGTCAATGGCGGGGGAGAAGAAGAATGCTCCTCTCCAGAATCGGAGAACGGCGCACATAACTCTCCAATGGTCGCGCAATCATCGGTCGGGAGTTTCTCACTCGCCCGCTCGTCAACCGAACCGGCTTGATCCGGGTTGACGCACACCAGCCAGGAGCGCACCGCTTTGCCAGATCAGTCGAAAGAGCGGCGATTACGTTCCGCGGCCGCGCAGCGAACGTGATGAGAAAACTCTTTCGCAAAGTGGCGATATGGTTCATCTGCCCGACTCAAGCGAAACTCGCGATTGATACGGCACCTTCAGGAGCAGCAGAACATAGCGCGCACCGGACCGGTGTCGATCGGAATGGCATCAGCCTCCTCAAGCCATATAACCTCGTCCCGTAGCTGGCCTCCCTGCATTCACAAGCCGATTCCGATGCGACATGCCGTACCGTTAAGGTCATCGGCAATGTCATCCCATAGGATTTTCAAGCAACGCGGGCCAGCGATCAACGACCAAGCCCTGCCGAATGCCGGCTCGGGGGCCGCCCTGGCGCCAGCTGCGATCGGAGGCCCGCCCCTGCCTCGCTCTGCGCTGCAAGCAGTGGACGGCCGGGTCTGCAGGCGATGGGCTGCCAGGGCGTGGCAGATGCGCAGCGCGCTGTCGGCAGCGAAGCAGAAAAAGGATCAGGATGCCGCCCTTTCGCGCAGGCCCATCGCGACGGCGTTGAGGATCTGCTCACGAAGGCTCCTGTTTCGATGCGGGCTGATCGAGGGTGGCAAACGTGATCAAGGCCAGCAAGGACCAGAAGAAGCAGAAGGCTGCCGCCACCTCATAGGGCGCGATCGAGCCGACGGCGCCGGATGACGGCTTGGCCGCAGCGCGCTTCTTCATCCTGTAAGCATTGAAGTCGATGATTGTTGCCGAGTTTTCTGCCACTTGATTCGTCCATGCACTTTTGAAAACGACACGCCTGATTCGAGGATTGCTGCAGAACTATTCCGCCGACGCCCTCCTGCCGAGATCAGGGTTCGGCTGCAGCGAGTTGGATGCCGCGTATCAAGCTGTTCGCAACCAGCGAAGCCATTTGTGGTCGGCCTCCCGCCGCGCCCTGAAGCGGTCGACGCATTTCCTGGAGCAAAGCGCTGTTTGCCAGCAGTAGTAGCGGATAAGACCAAACCTTCCGCCGCACATCGCGCAGCACCTTGCTGAACCGTTGTGGGAAGCATGATAGTCGTTGCGCATTCTCGCCTCCTGTCCGGCGTTACGTGGATCTCCCATGCACTTTCCATTTCCGCAGCACCACGCTCGCACGTCGAAGTGCAGCGTCGCCTATTCCAATTCTCACGGCATGTACGGCGTGCGGCGCCAGAGTGTGACTCTGATGTGCGCCTCCTTCGCGAAGCGGCGCACTTTGTTCAAGCACCTTCGCCGGGATTTCCTACTGTAAGTGAGAGTTTGATCTTAATTGATGCAATCAGAAGCGCCCAAACGATTAAATCCTGCGTGTTTCGCCGATCTTCGACGGACTTCAACGGACCAGCCGACGGCCATCGTTTAGCAGCCCTCGCCTGTTCTCCTGCAGCCCATATTGTCGTTATGCTACGCGTTGAGGTGTGCAGCTGTCTCCGATCGCCAGGGAGGGACGCCGCAGCCGATCGTGCCTCGTGAGGAGCACCTTCAGGTCATGCCGGCGCACCTGCATGGGAGCGCGAGTAGCATATCCAGCTGTGAGCGTAATCAGGAGCGTGCAGCGCCCGGTATGTCAGCGATACTGACTCGGATCGGATCCTGCCGAGCTACACAAATCGCATCCTCAAGCGAGCGCATCAGCGGCATCGCTGATCGCGGCATAGATTTCATCAAGATCTTCTGCCGTGACACAATAAGGCGGCATCACATAGATCGTGTTGCCGAGCGGCCGCAGCAGTAGATCTCGGTCCCGAAACAACTCCTGAAGCTTCGGACCTATATCCGCGAGATAGCCGGCGTCGCTCGCTTTCAGATCGAGCGCTGTGATGGTTCCGGTCCGACGGACGTTTGTAAAGCGCGGATCGGTGCGGAATGGCTCGATTCCATGTTCCTGCATCGTGGCGACAGACGCCAGGCGCTGGTGAGCTTCCCGAGTCTGCCATAGGTCCAGGTTAGCCACTGCGGCCGCGCAGGCCACTGGATTGGCGGTATATGAACTCGAATGAAAGAAGGTACGCGTACGATCTTTCGAATAGTGCGCGTCGAAAATATCCGCCCGGCAGAGTGTCACCGCGAGCGGAAGCGCCCCTCCGGTCAGGCCTTTCGAATAGCAGGCGATATCGGGCGCGACGTCGGCTTGCTCGCAGGCGAATAATGTTCCAGTGCGACCCCAGCCCGTCATGACCTCGTCGGCAATGAACAGGACGTCAGAGGTCTCGCAGATCCGCTTCATCTCCTTGAGCATCCAGGCTGGATACATCAGCATTCCGCCCGCGCCCAATATCAGTGGCTCCACAATAAAGGCGGCGGGACTTTCGTTTCGACATGCAAATTCGAGCGCGTCGAGCGTTGTCTGCTCATGACCTCTTGCTGGAAACGGGATCGAGGTAACCTCGAACAGCAGGGGCCCGTACGCGGCGTTGAAAACGCCACGGGCACCAACCGACATCGCCCCTATCGTATCGCCGTGGTAGGAATTTTGCATCACGACGATGCGCGTTCGCTTCTTGCCGATGTTATGCCAGTAGCCAAGCGCCATTTTTAGCGCGACTTCGACGCTGGTCGAGCCGCTGTCAGAGAAGAAGACGTGGTCAAGTCCACGGGGCGCCAGTTTCAGGAGCAGCTCCGCGACCTTTTCGGCAGGATCGTGGGTGTAGCCAGCGAAGATCACCTGGTTGAGCTTGGCGGCCTGTTCTTGGATTGCGCTGACAATCCGGGGATGGCAATGGCCGTGGGTTACGACCCACCAGGACGAGATTGCATCTATGACGCGGCGACCGTCCGTGGTGTGGAGATAAGCACCACTCCCACGTACGACCTCGATCATCTCGTCCTGAAGCGCATGTTGCGTGAATGGATGCCAGATCGCCGTTCTCTTAATTGGGATCACAGATTCAGGAAATCATTGCGGACAAACGACACTTTGAAGATGGGGTGCAGCGTCTCTGGCGTGAGGGGGCAGAGCCAGGGCAATCGCCCTAACCAGCGCACTCGCCCGACGTCACAGATTGCGGCTTCAGTCTCGGGATTTCGTTCACCGATAAAGGCAACCCCAAGAATACTAATGTGGCGCTTGCGCAGAGCCTCTATCGAAAGCAGCGAGTGATTGATGGTACCCAGTGCCGTCCTCGCGCATAGCACGACGGGAAGCTGCCATCGCTCGAAGATCTCAATGAGAAGCGCGCCGCGAGTCAGGGGCACCATCAACCCGCCCGCGCCCTCGATCACGAGCGGCCGCTCCCCGCTATCCGGCAGACGAATCGAATCCACGTCAATACGCGTTTCGTCAAGTTCCGCGGCGTGGTGTGGCGACACTGGTGTTCGCAGACGGTATAGCTCCGGCACCACCCGATCGCTCGAAAGACCGCCCAGCCGTGCGACAAGCTGGGTGTCGGTCTCTCCTTCAAGACCGGCCTGAATCGGTTTCCAGTAGTTCGCCCCGAGGAGATGAGTAAGGCCTGCGGAAAAGACCGTCTTACCGATCCCGGTATCGGTACCGGTTACCACGATCCGCCGGCTCATCGGAGCCAGCCCTTCGTCTCCTCAGCCAGCGCATCGAGCATTGCACGCACATCATCCTCCCCGACGTTGAGTGTCACTGAAATTCGTAAACGGGCCGTGCCCACCGGGACGGTTGGCGGCCGGATCCCCCGGATATCGAACCCGCGAGCCTGCAGTGCAGAAGCGAGCTGCATCGCGCGCGAATTATCGCCAACGATATAAGGCACGATCTGCGTCTGCGAAGGACTCCGGAGGCCGCGCAAACTGATCTCGCGATGCGTGAACTCGACCAGCCTGGCCAGGCGCTGCTGACGCTCGGGCTCTTCCTGCAGGATTGAAAGTGCCTCCCGCACGGCGACGGCCATCAATGGTGAGGGGGCGGTGGCGAAGATGAACGGCCGACAGCGATTGACCATGAAATCGCGCAGGGCGCCTGGAGCTGTGACAAGAGCGCCGACGGCCCCCAGCGCTTTGCCGCAGGTATGAACGACCAATAGATTTGCGCGTCTTTCATAGGGCGCGGTGAGCCCGCGTCCCTGCTCGCCGTGGACGCCTGTGGCATGAGCCTCATCGACCATCAGGAATGCATCGTATCGGTCCGCAATTGAGACGAGTTCTCCAAGCGGAGCGAAATCGCCGTCCATGCTGTATAGACTTTCGACCACGATCCAGACGCGCCCCACTCCGCCACTGGTCCGCCAGTCGCGGATCGTACTTTCGACCGACTGGGCATCGTTGTGCTCGCTTATCCGAACATCGGCCCGGCCGGCTCGCGCGCCCTCATGAATGCTTGCGTGCACGAGTGAATCGAGAACAAGGAGGTCGCCCTGCTGCGACAGCGTTGTCAGGACGGCGAAGTTTGCCACGTAACCGCTGCTGAAGAAAAGCGCTGTTTCCGATCTGAAGAATTGCGCGGCGTCTGCTTCGAGAAGTTCGTGCTCCTCGCAATTGCCGCGCAGAAGCCGAGACCCGCCAGCTCCGATCGGGGTGCCGGCATGGACGGCGTCCACGATAGCATTCTTCATGCGCGGTGCGCTCGCGAGCGCGAGATAATCGTTTGAAGTGAAGTCGAGCCCCGCGCGCGGCCTAAGGCCGCGCAGCCGGTGGTCATCCTTCAGGGCATGCAGGATTGCGACATAATTGCGAAATCTGGTCCCGTGCGTTGAATCCATTCGTCACTCTCAAGTAGCGGTCCAACTCGCAAGAGGTCTGGCGGAGCGAAGGTCTGGGCGTTAGCGACAGTCTTTTTCGGCTGTTAACTTCGCAAGATGCGACTCTCCGCGCGACCATGACAACGCCTGGTCTAGAGTGTACCCGTTGCCTTGCCGAAGTAGGCATAAGCACGTGGGCGTTGCGCGCTTCGGTTTCCATATTGTAGATCTTGACACGCTCATTGATCAGAAACTCTGCCGCATCGACCAGCGCACGATCAATCGAAATCGCGCTCATCGAGCAGATCGTGTCCGTCACTGGCACGCGATGAATTGTGCCCTTCATCAACGTAACTTGCATTCCTCACCTAAGCGGAGTTTTGCGCTAGAGTACGCCCGCTGCGCAGCTCCACTCAGGCAAGCCCCGACGTGATGCCAAGCCGGTCCAGCAAATTCGCGTCGCGGTCTCGCAACGGGTTTTTGGTGGTCAATAGCACATCGCCGATAAAGATCGAGCTTGCGCCGGCCAAAAAGCACAATGCCTGCAGCTCGTCTGTCATATATTGCCGTCCGGCCGACAATCGCAGCACGCTCTTCGGCATCATGATCCGGGCCGTCGCGACCAGGCGCACCAGGGCGATAGGATCCGGGCGCTCCGCGGTTTGACTGACAGGCACACCGTTGACCTCATTCCAGAGATTGATGGGCACGCTTTCCGGATGGCGGGGGAGATTGGCGAGAAGCACGAGCATCCCGAGGCGATCCTCGACGCTCTCGCCCATACCAATGATTCCACCGCAGCAGACCTTGATTCCGGCCTCGCGCACATGCGCGAGCGTGTCGATGCGATCCTGCAAGGTGCGCGTCGTGACGATTTTGCGATAGAATTCGGGCGAGGAGTCGACATTATGATTGTAGAAGTCGAGCCCGGCGTCCGCGAGCCGTGCGGCCTGCTTCGGTGTGAGCATGCCGAGCGTGACACAAGTCTCCATTCCAATTGCCTTAACCGCCGTGATCATGCTGCATATCTTATCGAGATCGCGGTCTTTTGGACTGCGCCAGGCCGCGGCCATGCAGAAGCGAGCCGCGCCGGCATGCTTGGCGCGCTGCGCGGCGGCCACTACATCGGCACAATCCATCAAACGAGTGGTCTTGAGGCCGGTGTCGTAATGCGCGCTTTGCGAGCAGTAGCCGCAGTCTTCGGGGCAGCCGCCAGTTTTGATGCTGAGCAGGCTTGCCATTTCGACGCGGTTTGGATCGAAGTTATCGCGATGAATGCTCTGCGCCTGAAATGTCAGGTCGGCGAATGGCAAGCCGTAGAGCGTCTCGGCATCGGCACGATTCCAGTCATTGCGAATTGGCGTCCTGCTCCCGCCCACTACCACACCAGCAGCCATAAGACTTGCTTCCACGCCCACGAGCCGATCGACAACTATCGTTCAATGAGGGCCCCGAGTGGCTTGTCGTGTCTGCCACCGCTCAGCTAGCGCTCACGAAAAAATGTACGGCCCCTTCGACACCCAAAAACCGCGAAAACCAGTCCCAGACTGAAGAAATCCTGCAACATTAGGGACCCCTTAGGATTTCGACGCCGAGCGCGAGCTGGCGGGTGTGTGATGGCCGAGGTCGGACGCGGCAGCGGTTTGCAGCAGGCGCGATCGCAAGGTACCTATGCGACCTCCTTTCTTTGCAGCACTGCCATCCATGATTCGCCACATCGTCATGTTCACTGCCAGGGATAAGGCCCATATTGATCAAATCATCGATGGGCTATCGCTTCTCACGACAATCCCGCATGCAAGGCGTCTCGAGGTTGCTCGCAATCGCAAGAGCGACCAGCTTGGCAATGATATTGACGTCGTTGTTTATGGAGAATTTGATAGCGAGGCGGAGCTCGCCGCATACAAGGCGCATGAGCTATATCAGGAATCGATCAGACGGGTACGACCACTTCGCGAGCTGCGGCTCGCGGCCGACTACCAGGTAGCGAGAGATGGTCGTCTCGATCAATCGAAGCGATAGGCCACGTTTCTCGCGCCCGGCATGCCCATTGGCGGAGGTTGACCGGAGTTTTGATTCTGGGAGCCCAGACGATCGCTGGTCTGGCCATCACATCCAGAGGGCATCTCATGGCGCGGCGGCCCCCCGGTGACTGAGATGCACGTCCGCGAACTGGAGTGGATTGAGCCCATCACAGCGATGCGACGTCTTGCGCATCGAGAGCATCTTACGTTTCTCGATAGCGCAGCACGGGATGAGTTGCTTGGACGCTACTCGTATCTGACCTGCGACCCGTTCAACACCTACATGGTGACGGACGGACAGGCGCGCTGCAATGGAGAGGCTTTCGAGGGTGATCCGTGGGCGGTTCTTCGCACCCTTCTCGCCGGGTATCCGCAAGAGCATCGTCCCGATCTCCCACCGTTTCAGGGGGGCGTAGCGGGGTTCCTGGCTTACGATCTAAATAAAACATTGGAGCGATTGCCGATGCCGGCAAATGCCGGTTCTGTTTTGCCCCAGTCCACCTTGCATTTTTATGACGTGGTCGTCAGCTTTGACCATCGCAACCAGAGATGCTGGATCGTGTCCACCGGATGGCCGGAGCAGGATACAGCTCGTCGGACCGAACGCGCACGCAGTCGAGCTGATGAGTTTGCAGCGATGCTTGCCCGCCCAAAGACGCCATCGAATGACGTCCCCGGCACAGCGGGCGCTTGGCATTCGAATTTCAGCCGTGAGGGCTACGTCACTGCGGCACAGCGCGTCATCGACTTGATTCTAGCTGGCGACGTTTTCCAAGCCAACATTGCGCAGCGCTTCAGCGCCCCGCTGTCCAGCTCATTTGATCCGCTTGCATTCTACTGCCGGCTGCGGTCATTGAACCCGGCCCCTTTTGCAGCCCTCCTGCGGTACGGCAAGCTGACCATTGCATCGAGCTCGCCAGAGCGATTCCTGAAGCTTGGCGGGCGAAAGGTCGAAACGCGGCCCATCAAGGGTACGATCGGGCGTTCGGCTGATTCCAGGGAGGACGAGCGTCGCGCGGAACTTCTCCTCGCGTCCGAAAAGGACCGTGCGGAGAACACAATGATCGTCGACCTCCTGCGCAACGATCTGTCGCGCGTGTGCACTCCGCACTCGATAGAGGTTCCAGCGCTGTGCAATCTCGAGTCCTACGCCTCAGTACACCACCTCGTTTCGGTCGTTACAGGTGAACTTACCCAAAACCAGGACGCAGTAACTTTGCTTCGAGCTTGCTTTCCAGGCGGCTCCATCACAGGTGCGCCCAAGGTGCGATCGATGGAGATTATCGCGGAAATCGAGCAAGTGGCACGAGGGGTCTATTGCGGGGCGATCGGCTTCATCAGCTTCAACGGGCACATGGACACGAATATTGCGATCCGCACTGCCACGATCGACGACAACCTGGCTGTGTTTCATGCGGGCAGCGGGATAACGGCGATGTCGGAACCAGAGGCCGAATACGAGGAGACGCTTGCCAAGGCGCAGCGACTCTTTGATGCGTTTCGGGCTGAAGAATCCGGTGCATCTTGATTGTCATCATCGACAATTACGACTCCTTCGTCTTCAATATCGCTCGTTATTTCCACAAGCTTGGCGAAGCAACGGAGGTGGTCCGCAATGACGCGATCAGTCTTAGCGATATTGTTGGCCTGAGACCCCGCGCAGTGGTCATTTCGCCCGGCCCCTGCACTCCGCTGGAGGCCGGAATATCTACGGCCGTCGTCCGCGACCTTTCGGGGCGCATCCCGATTCTCGGCATCTGCCTCGGGCATCAGTGTATCGGGAGTGTTTTCGGCGGACGCGTAGCACGCGCACGTCGTCCCATGCACGGTCGATCCTCATCGATAACGCATGATGGCAGAGGGCTATTCAAGGAAGTCCCGTCCCCACTTTGGGTCGGACGCTACCATTCCCTGGTAGTCGAACTCGACGAGTCATGCGCGCAGCATCTCACGGTGACAGCGCATTCGGACGAAGGCGATATCATGGGCCTCGCGCATCGCTACCACCGGACGTACGGTGTACAGTTTCACCCGGAATCGGTACTTACCGAACAAGGACAGCTGCTGCTTTCGAACTTCCTGCGGCTCGCAGTGGGTTGCTGAGCCTGAGGACCGGCTTAACTCACGGAACCGAATCTGCTGCCGATCTGGTGGATCATCAACAAACGGCTGGACGCCGTACCCGCGCAATTTGCGGCAGAACTCCTGGTGCCCGCTTCTGGTACTGGAGCAGTTTTGCAATACATGCGTGGCAGCGGGTCGCACGCTGAGGACTGCGAGGTTGCGTCAGTCCAGCTTGCAGGAACACCTTGTAACGCGCATCCATTCATATTCGAGAGCCACTCACCTCAGTATGAGATCATCACGGAAAGAGGCCTCTGGTGCGCTTGGCCGATTCGCGCTCCCACCACGTCGAAACACGAGCACCTGGCCCGAGCATTGGCTCCGGCCCAACGTGCGGCACGATCGGCATAGCGGTGCATGAAACGAACAGCACGTTCGGCGAATTGTTACGAGCAAACGTTGCCCGCCTCTCGGCCCGACGTGCCGTGATCGCTTCGTCTAGCCATTCAGAACGGTCACCGTCAGCAGAATCTTGTGAGGTGTTTCAGCCACGGTGGGACACTTGCATTCGGGATGAGGTAAGATTAGAACAAAGTGAGAACATGTCAAGTGGTCCTTAGCGCGGCTCGGATCATCGACAGTGAACGTAAAAGGCTTCCCGTCGCGGCTCTCGATATGAGAAGTTGCATCGGGCGACGAATCGCGGGGCGGGAATGAATGCAGAGTTGAGGGCTCAAAAGGCGCGTGGCGCTTTCTTTACGCCTCCGCAAGTTTCTCAGTTTCTCGTTGACTGGGCGATCCGCGGCCCAAGGGACGTCGTCCTGGAGCCGTCTTGCGGGGACGCCGCCTTCTTGGTGCCGGCGGCTGCGCGTTTGCAACAACTTGGGGCAATTTCACTGCCGAACCAGGTCCACGGCATTGATATTCACGCTCCGTCGGTCGTTGCCGCGCAAGCAACTCTGGCTGAGCAGGGCCTTTCAGGGACCGTGACCTGTAGCGACTTTTTCGACATTGATCCCCAACGTCGTTTTGATGCGGTCGTCGGAAACCCCCCCTACGTCCGATACCAAGATTTCTCAGGTGCGGCGCGCAGCAAAAGTCTGAAGGCCGCCTTAGCTCAGGGAGTGCGTCTCACATCGCTTGCGAGCTCGTGGGCAGCCTTCACGATCCACGCCTCATCACTCCTCACCGATGAAGGCCGCCTGGCGCTGGTTCTTCCCGCTGAACTTCTGAGCGTTAAGTATGCCTCCGCAGTCCGGCGATTTCTGCTTGAGCGTTTCGCCAAGGTCAAACTGATCCTGTTTGAGCAGCTCATTTTCGCGGGCGTGCTTGAAGAAGTCGTCCTGGTCTTAGCGGAAGGTCGCGGAAAATCTAAACACTTCGAGGTTTATCAATCGCGAGACGCGGAAGGGCTGCTCAAGCTCGACATGTTGGCGCAGCAGGAATTCGCGCCGGTTGATAATGAAAAGTGGACGCCCGCCCTCATTCCGGCCAACGCCCTTGAAACGTACCGGCAGATCACGAGCGCACCGGCAAATTTTGCCAAGCTTGTTGATTGGGGTGAGACCTATCTTGGGTCGGTGACCGGCAACAACGACTATTTCACCTTCGATGCGGAGGGTTTAAAGGCAGCAGGCTTGCGGGAGAGCGAAGTTTTAAAAATTTCACCTCCCGGTTCCCGGCACTTGCGTGGCCTCACGTTCACCACCGCCGCATGGGAACAGCAGGTTCGGGACGGAGGTCGTTGCTTTCTTTTTGCTCCAAGCGATAAGCCATCGAAAGCTGCTCTCGCCTACATAGCGAAAGGCGAGAAATCCAACGTGCACAAGGCTTATAAGTGCGCCGTACGCGATCCCTGGTGGCGCGTTCCACTCGTTGATCAACCCGACCTTTTGTTCACCTACATGAATCATGACCGGCCGCGACTGATCAGCAATGACGCTCAAGCGCTTGTCTTGAATTCGTTGTACGGGGTGAAGCTCAAAAAGGGGTTGAAATCGGTCGGCAAGAGCGCTCTGCCGATAGCATGCATGAACACAGTTACTCTTCTCGGCTCGGAGGTTGTCGGCCGCGCTTATGGTGGCGGACTGCTCAAGCATGAGCCTAGAGAGGCAGACCTGCTTCCGGTCCCCTCGCCCACTATCCTGTCCGCGGCGCAGAACGAGCTACAACTTCTCAAACCTCAGCTCACCATCGCGATGAGAAAGAATGATATCGCACGCGCCGTCGAGCTCGTGGATGAAGTCATCCTTGTGAAACATCTTCGGTTAGGCAAGACAGAAGTGCAGCAGCTTCGTGCGGCACGCGAGGCCCTCTTTAGCCGACGGCGCGCCCGTGGAAAGGCAACCCGTGGCGAGGATTGATGATCTTGTTCTCACTGCCTTGCGCAGCCTAGAAGCCAAACCCGACGACAATGCAGCGCAATCTCAGAAGAAGAGATACAGCGAGCGCGTGTCGGAGGTCGTTGCGCTGGCCATTGCCGAAGAATTGAGAAAGAGAGGACTGCGTGAAGCAAGGCCCGCCGCGCCCGGGGAGCTTGGCGGCTCCGGCGCGGAAAGAAGAATGGCTGGCGGACTAGGCGCAAAGAAGGTTGACATCACCTGGGCAACCGAGGCGTCAGGATTGCTCCTTGCGATTTCGATCAAAAGCATCAATTTCAAGGACAGCAAAACTGGCAACTACCAGAAGAATTTGGTCAACCGGCGCGGTGACATGCTGATGGAGGCCGTGACGTTGCATCGGCGCTTTCCGTATGCGGTACTGGGTGCGCTTTTCTTTTTTGATAAGGGCGCGGTAACCGACGGCACCACGCGACGAAGATCGACATTTGAAAATGCTCACGCGCGTCTCAAGCTGTTTACCGGTCGGAACGATCCGGCCGGGCGTGATGAGCAATTCGAAAAGTTCTACCTTGTGGCGTTGGAAGCCGACCCTCAATTTGCAAAAGTCCAGGCTTTCGAAGTCGGCAAGCCCAATGAAGAGGTTTCCCTCAATTCGATAATCACCGAACTTCTCACCATGGTCACGGAGCGAAGCCCTGATTTTTATGAGATGGATGGCGAGGACATTCGGTCGCTGAGTTAGGCGCAGGAGCGCGATGTCATGACCAACGAAAATCTGAGCAATGAAAAATTCACCGATGAAGACGGCGAAGAGGACGCTCCGAGACCAGAGCTTTCCATCGCGCCAAAGGACCGAAAGCTGCTCACCCAACCGTTCGACTTCATCGTAGGTTCGCTTGAAGAGCAAATTAGTGACGGCCAGCTTGTCTTGCAGGATGAGTTTCAACGCCGGCAGGTGTGGGATGACAAGAAATGCAGCCGCCTGATAGAGTCGCTCCTTCTGAACGTCCCCATTCCGGTCTGCTACTTCGCCGAATTAAAAGACGGCACCTTTAGTGTCATCGATGGGCAGCAGCGCCTTACGTCGATCTCCCGGTATTTGACCAATCTTTATCCCCTGTCTGGATTGCGCGTACGGCCCGAGCTGAACAAGCGCCGGTTTTCCGAGCTTGATAAGTCTGATCAGCGCCTGATCAAAACGCGCACGATCCGATGCATCGTCATCCAGCAGGAATCGCATCCGGATATTCGATTCGACGTCTTCGAGCGTTTGAACCAGGGCGCCGTAAAGCTGACCGCACAGGAACTGCGTAACTCAAATTACCGCGGCGATCTGAACAAGCTCATCAAGGAGCTATGCCGCAGCGAGCAGTTCCAGAAAATCCGCCGCGTTCAGGATGTGGACGCAAGGATGGGCGACGCAGAGATGGTGCTGCGGTTTTTCGCCTTCCACTTTGCCGGAAAATCATATCGCGGCTTTTTCGCCCCCTTCCTGGACAAATACCTGGAAGAGAATATGACGATGTCGCCGCCCAATATCGAAGAACATCGCAAGCTGTTTTCAGAAACGATTGACAAGGTTGACGCCGTTTTTGACCGAAATGCGTTTCGCCAAATCAGCGAGGATGGAAGATTCGCAAACCAAATTAATCGCGCGATTTATGACGTGATCATGCTCACTTTTGCTCACATCGAAAAGGCGGTGCTCCAACAGAATGCGGCCAAGATCGTCGATGCCCTTAAGAAGCTATGCACGAGCGACAAGGAGTTTCAGGATGCGATAGGTCGTGCGACCCGAGACCGGGCGCGCATCAACAGCCGAGTCAGACTGTGGGTAAAGGAGCTAAATGGATTGGGCATCGCGTGCCCAATACTCACCTACGGCGGTTGAAATGCCGTCCAGCGCCTTCACAAAGTTCGGCGACAGGATTCTGGAAGTCAAGCGGCTACTGGCTTTATGCACGCCGGTCACGGCTCGCTATGGTACGAAAAAGGAGAATGCGCTAAGGGATGATGCCCTGCTCCGCGCCGCGCATGTGCTGCTGTGCAGCCACCTTGAAGGGTATTTTGAAGACCTTGTAAGCGATGTCGTCACCGCTTACGACGTCCTGGCCTCCCACGTTATTCTCCTGCCTGACGCTCTGCGCGCCCACCAAGTCACAGGTGGAGCATCGAGATGGGAGGTCAAGGATGGCACGAAGCGATGGCAGATTATGCAAGCGTGGGCCGCACATCCTCTCATTCAAGTTACCGCGGAAAAGCCCACCAAGTGCATGGAGGCATCGCTTCACACCGACGGGTTCAGCAATCCCGGTACGGGGGAGATTGAAGCGTTGTTCAGGACGGTAGGCATTCCAAGCGTTTGGGAGCTCTTCAAGAAGCGCGAGCCGGATCAGCTTATATTCCAGTCCATGAACGCAATCGTCCATCGCCGAAATCAAATAGCTCATGGCGATGCCAGCGCAACGATTACGCTTGCTGACGCTCAGCTATACGTCGCGCGAGCCGAGCGCATCGCGGCGGTCTTCGACACCATCATTTCGCATGAGATAAACCTCCAGCTAACCTATGAGGATTGCTGGAGTGCTATTCCTTAGAGAGGCCCGTGGACACGTGTACGGCTGGGTCCAAATCATACAGGTATCGCAGAGCGCAGAAATGCGAGGTTACGACCTCAGACCCACATCGGAGGAGTTTCGCCGGACACAGTCCTTTGGCTTTGCCCGCCTCAACTCAGGTTCACGGCGGCTTCCGGCTCGCGCTGTACGGGTGGTGAGCCAGACACGCCGAACTGCCGCCCATTCGATTGACAACGCGCTCCAGATCAACTGCACCGAAGCGATGGTACATGCGTCGACGCGAATCACTATTGGCCGTGGGTTAGCCCTCAAGAGTTTTGAGGGAAAGGACCGCTGACAAGTGCGATAAGAACCGCCAGACTGGGGCGGCTGCGAACAAGAGATCTTGGCGCCTCCTGAGCCGGGACCTCTCCACCGGCATCCCGGATTCCTCCTCATTCCTAGAAAATCGCATAAAAGCGGCGGCATAGCTGTTGTTTACGCCTCCGACCGACGACGTGTCGCTCTAAGGTGTAGCGGAGCGGTCAAGCGTAAATTGTCTAAAGGTAGGATCGTTACCGGCGAATTTCGGGGGCTCGTTCGGTCGAGCTTGCCAAGCGACGAAATCGATTAAGCGGCCAAAGACAGGTGCGCTGTGTCGGGGCAGAGTGATCTTAGCGACCGGCCCAAGCGATTGCGACTGTACGATCATTGGCCGGAGCTTTTTGAGCTGTTTGAGGATAAGCTCTTCTTTCCGTGGCAATGTCATTTGCCCCCGATCGACGACCTGCGGATTTCGAACCATGCAGCGGGTTGATCAAGTCTGACCAGCAGACGAATGCCGGAGGCCCATTCAAGTAGCGCTTGCGATAAACGCTCGTTTCCGTGTCGCCGGTTCGAGTGTCGCAAAGGGAAGGAACACCATGGACCTGAGATTCCTGTCAAACTTCCTTAAGGTAGCCGACTTTCAGAATCTTACCGCTGCCAGCGCGGTGCTCAACCTTGCGCCAACTGCGCTCAGCCGGCAGATCAGGCTGCTAGAGCGTAAGCGTAGTTCTGCGGCCCTTTGTATTGCTTGTGCGTAGTCGCGTGATCCCCGCTAGAAGAGTCATCTTCAGCAAGGGTGCTCACAATGGACGACTATTCGGACGACATAAGACGACCGTTGTCGCCGCGTATCGAAGTGTATGCTGGCGCAGGTCGCAAGCGATGGCCGGATGATTTGAAGGCACAGATTGCCGCGGAAAGCCTTGAGCCGGGGGCGGTTGTCACAGACGTCGCCCGTCGCCATGGCTGCCGGCCCCAACAGGTGCATGACTGGCGGCGCCGGGCGCGTTTGGGCCAGTTGGTGCTGCCGGCTTCGGCGGATACGCTGTCGTTCGTGCCGGTGGTGTCGGAATCGGCGCTACCGGCGGCCGCAGAGCCCACCGGGTCGCCGGAAGCAGCCATTGTGACGGTTGAGCTCCAGGGAGCACGCGTGGAGGTGCGGGGGGCGCCTGGCCTTGCTGTGTTGAGTGATGTGTTCTTAGCGCTTCGACGGACACGTTCATGCTGACGCCGCCTGCGAGCCTTACGATTTACGTAGCGACGCAACCTGTGGACTTCAGAAAAGGTGCGGAGGGCTTGGCGCTGTTGGCGAAGGAGACGCTGGGCCATGACCCGATGAAGGGCGTGGCGGTGGTCTTCCGTGCGAAGCGCGCTGACCGGGTGAAGATTGTCGTCTGGGATGGCAGCGGCCTTGTGATGTACTGGAAGCGGCTCGATGGCAGCGGCTTCAAATGGCCTCCCATTGTGGCCGGCGTGATGCGGATGAATGCCGCCCAGCTGTCGGCGCTTCTGGCCGGCATGGATTGGACGCGCATGCATGCGCCTCGCGACGCGGCGCCGAAAGCACTTGCGTAAAGATACAAATCTTCGCTGCATCGGAGCGCGAAGCATGGCAGACTCGGGGCAATGAGTGATTTGCCTGATGAGCTGCCGAGCGATCCGGCCGAGTTGCGGGTCTTTGCCGCGGCTCTGCTGGATCGCTGCGCCAGGCTCGAGCGGTTGCTCAAGCTTGCAAAAGATGCGCGGTTCGGTCGGTCCTCGGAAAAGCTGGACGCTGATCAGCTGCAGCTTGTTCTGGAGGATATCGATCAGGCCGTCGCGGCCCTCGAAGCAGCCGAGGATCGCGCCAATCCCAGAGTTTGCGAGAACAGGACGGCCGCGCGCAGGGCCAACCGTGGTCAGTTGTCGGAGCATTTGCCGCGCATCGTCGAAACCCTGATGCCAGCGGAGACTTGTTGCCCGTCTTGTGAGGGCGGCCTCTTTGAGATTGGTCGCGATGAGAGCCAGAGGCTGGACGTCGTACCGGCGCAGTATCGCGTTATCGTCACCCGCCGACCCAAGCTGGCCTGCCGCGCCTGTCACGGCGTCGTCCTCCAGCACGCCGCTCCCGAGCGACTGATCAGGGGTGGATTGCCCACTGAGCGGCTGGTCGCGCATGTGATCGACGCCAAGTATCATTGGCATTTGCCACTTTACCGCCAGGCGCAGATGCTGGCGACGCATGGAATAGCGCTGGACCGCTCCACGCTCGCCTTCTGGGTCGGCTATGCCGCCCAGGAATTGAAGCCCTTGTGGCATCGTCTGCGTCAGCTTCTGCTCGCCTCTTCGAAGCTCTGTGTCGATGAGACCCCCGCACCGGTGTTAGATCCGGGGCGCGGCAGAACCAAAACCGGCTACTTCTGGGCGCTGTCACGCGATGACAGGCCCTGGGCCGGACCTGACCCGCCTGGCGTGGTTTACGCCTATGCACCGGGCCGTGGGGCCGTCCATGGCTTGAGGCTGCTCGAAGGCTACCGCGGCATCATCCATTGCGACGGCTATCAGGCCTACAAGACCATGACCCGAGAGACGCGTGCGGATGCCCTGTCCGGAACGCTCGCCTTCTGCTGGTCGCATCTACGGCGCCAATTTGTGAAGATCGAGCGCGAGGCTGCTCCGGCGCCAGCTCCGGTTGCCCGCGAGGCTCTTGAGCGCATCGCCCAGCTTTACGCAGTCGAGAAAGCGCTCCGCGGCCGATCGGATGCCGAGCGCTGTGCTGGCAGGCAGGCGCATGCGCGGCCTCTGGCTACAGCCTTGAAGCAGTGGTTTGAGGCCAAGCTTGATCATCTTGCACAGAAGAGCGACACGGCGAAGGCTTTGCGTTATGCGCTACGCCATTGGGACGGCCTGACGCTCTACCTTGATGACGGGCGCATCGAGATGGACACGAATGCGGTCGAGCGTGCGATGCGGCCGATCAAGCTCAACGCCAAGAACTCCCTTTTTGCCGGGTGCGACGAGGGCGCCGAGAATTGGGCAGTTCTGGCTTCGTTAATCGAGACCTGTAAGCTCAATGGCGTCAGCGCCGAGCACTGGCTCGCTGATGTTCTCGCGAAGCTCGTCAATGGTTGGCCTGCGGCGCGACTGGACGAACTGCTCCCTTGGGCATCGATCTACACGATACTTGCACACGATCCGAGGCTGGCGGCATGAGCCTGAACACGACCGCGGTCCGGATCAAGGTGACCCTCAAGGACGTGAAACCGGAGGTGATGCGTCGCCTTGTCGTACCCGTCACCCTGCGCCTGGATCGGCTGCATTTGACGCTTCAGGAGGCGTTTGGCTGGACGAATAGCCACCTCTTCGAGTTCTTCGCGGCTGACGCCCGTTGGGGGATTCCTGATCCCCACAACGATTACGGCCACCAGCCCATGGACGCCAGCAAAGCGCGGCTTTGCGATATCGTTCGCGAGACCGGCGCCAAGACGATCCATTACCTCTATGACTTTGGCGACAGTTGGGACCACGTGATCAAACTCGAAAAATGGTTCGAGAACACCACGACCGAGGGACTTCCCTTCTTGCTCGAGGCCGCCGGTCGTTGTCCTCCGGAAGACGTTGGCGGTGCTCCGGGTTATGCCGAATACCTCGAATCCATCAGAGACCCCGCCCATCCGAACCACGAACATATGCGCCTCTGGGGTCCCGAGCAGTTCGATCCCAACGCAATCGACCGGAAGGTGTTATTCGGCCTGCAATATTGACCCCCTGAGCCGGGGGATCGGCGTCCAAAATGACCCCCTACAGATTGGTCTGTTGCGCTGCCTGCTTTGGAACGAAGCAGGTGGTGGGGGATGCTGATCGTGGAGACGATTGCCCGGATCCGGCGCGAGCACTTCATCAAGGGCAAGACGATCAAGGAGATCGCCCGTGACCTGAAGGTGTCGCGGAACACGGTTCGGAAGGTGCTGAGGTCGGGAGAGACCTCCTTCGAGTACGAGCGGCAGGTGCAGCCGCGGCCAAAGCTGGGACGATGGGCAGTAGAGCTTGACGGATTGCTGGCGGCGAACGCGGCTAAATCGGCTCGTGAACAGCTGACGTTGATCCGGATCTTCGAAGAGCTGCGCGGCCGCGGCTATGACGGCGGTTACGATGCGGTGCGGCGTTACGCCAGGCGGTGGAGCAAAGAACGCGGGCAATCGACCGCGGCCGCTTATGTCCCGCTGAGCTTTGCCCCAGGCGAAGCCTACCAGTTCGACTGGAGCCACGAGGTGGTCTTGCTGAGCGGCACCACGGTGATGGTGAAGGCCGCCCATGTCCGGCTCTGTCACAGCCGCATGCTGTTCGTGCGGGCCTATCCGCGGGAGACGCAGGAGATGGTGTTCGACGCCCACGACCGGGCGTTCGCCCTGTTCAAGGGCACCTGCACCCGCGGCATCTACGACAACATGAAGACCGCCGTAGAGACGATCTTCGTCGGTAAGGATCGTCGCTACAATCGCCGCTTCCTACAGATGTGCAGCCACTATCTGGTCGATCCGGTCGCCTGCACGCCAGCGTCGGGCTGGGAGAAGGGGCAGGTCGAGAACCAGGTCGGGCTGGTCAGGGAACGCTTCTTCACGCCGCGGCTGCGGTTCAAAAATCTCGACGAGTTAAACGCCTGGCTGCTCGACAAATGCATCGCCTACGCCAAGGCTCATCGCCATCCGGAGCTGGTCGATCAGACGATCTGGGACGTGTTCGAAGCCGAACGCCCCAAACTCGTTCCCTATGCCGGCCGCTTCGACGGCTTCCATGCGGTGACGGCATCGGTCTCGAAGACCTGCCTGGTGCGCTTCGACAACAACAAGTACTCGGTCGCAGCCAGCGCAGTCGGACGACCGGTCGAGGTTCAAGCCTATGCCGATCGCATCGTGATCCGTCAGGATGGACGCATCGTTGCCGAGCACCCGCGATCCTTTGGCCGCGGCGATACCGTCTACGACCCCTGGCATTATGTGCCGGTGCTCGCCCGCAAACCCGGCGCCTTGCGCAACGGTGCTCCCTTCAAAGACTGGGTGCTGCCGGCCGCGATCGAGCGGATCCGGCGCAAGCTTGCCAGCACCGACGATGGCAATCGGCAGATGGTCGACATCCTCAACGCGGTGCTGACTGACGGTCTGCCCGCGGTGGAAGCGGCCTGTGCCGAAGCGCTCAGTCACAGCGTCCATTCCGCCGATGTCGTGCTCAATATCCTGGCGCGTCAACGTGAACCCGCCCCACCGGCCAACATCATGACGCCGGCCGCACTGACGCTCCGTCATGCACCGATCGCCGATTGTGCCCGCTACGACAACCTCCGGAGGACCATCTGATGGAACGAACCCAAATCTTCGATCTCATGGGCGAACTCAAGCTCTACGGCATGAAGGCCGCCTTCGACGAGATCATGGCAACTGCCGTCAAGCGCCAGCACGAACCTCAGCGCATTGTCGGCGACCTGCTCAACGCCGAGATCAACGAGAAGCAAGCCCGCTCGATCAAATACCAGCTCACCATTGCCAAGCTGCCGCTTGCCAAGGACATCGCCGACTTCCAGTTCGACGGCACGCCGATCAACCAGACTCTCGTCAATGATCTCGCTGGCGGCGGCTTCATTGCGTATTTCGCAAAAACGGGACAGCGGTTTCGCTAACTGACGGACAGCAGTTTCGCTAAATCGCGGACAGCGTGGCGGCGCTGGCTTTTGGTTGCCTTGTTGTTGAAGTCAGTTGGTATTCGTTTCGCTGTTTTCGACGTCGGTCAAGGGGCGCGCAGCTTTTTTCCTTCGCATGCTGTCGCCTTCGAGGGCGATACGGTGGGAGTTGTGGATGATCCGGTCGAGGATAGCATCTGCGATGGTCGGCTCGCCGATCATATCGTGCCATTGGGCAACGGGCAGCTGAGCGGTAATCAAGGTCGATTTGCGCCTGTAGCGCTCTTCGAAGATTTCGAGGAGATCAAGGCGCTGCTGGTCATTGAGGGTGTGGGTGCCCCAGTCGTCGAGGATGAGCAACTGGACACGTGCGAGCTTATCGATGAGGCGCGGGAAGCGACCATCGAGACGGGCCATGGCGAGGTCTTCGAACAGGCGCGGCATACGCAAATAAAGGACGGAATGATCGAACCTGGCCGCCTGGCGTCCGAAGGCACACGCCAGCCAGGTTTTGCCAGTCCCGGTCAGGCCGGTGATGATGAAGTTCTCATGGGCTTTCAGCCAGGCGCCTTGCGCCAGCTGCAGGGTGTTGCGCCGGTCAAGGCCACGGCGGGACGCGAAGTCGACGTCTTCGATACAGGCGTCGACGAAGCGCAGCTTGGCTGCTGCCAGCCGATTGGTCAGGCGCCGGTCGGCGCGCATGGCAGCTTCGCGATCGAGCATCAGGCCGAGCCACTCGTCGCGGCTGAGATCGGCGGCATTGTCCTGTTCAGCCAATTGCCGGTAGGCCGCCGCCATTCCGGCAAGGCCGAGCGCCTGCATCTGGTCGAGGGTCGGGTGGGTCAGCATCGCGATGTTCCTTTCCTTCATTGATAATAGCCCCCACCACGGATGTTGGCGTGCGAGGGGGTGGCTTTGACGGGGGCGGCAGCAGGGCTCGCGCGGTCGAGCCCGGATTTGAGGATCGCGCTCACCGAGGAGTAGCTGATTGCGTTGATGACGAGTGCCCGCTCGCAGGCCGCTTCGAGCCGATCGCGCTCGTAACGCCGCGCCAGGGCGATGATCCCCATGGCGGAGCGATAACCCTGCTCGGGATGCGGGCGCTCACGCATCATCCGCTCGACCAGCGTGGCGGCGTTGACGCCGATCCGCGCCGCCATCTTGATCAAGCTCGCCGGCGTCATATTGGCGTACCGCTGGTGGGCCTTGGGCATATGCTCGTTCACGGTGACATGGCCGCCGCGCTGGGAACGGCGTACATGGCTGGCGATACGCTGGTGATCCTGGAAGATCTCGACGGCCCGATAGGTGAGCCGGACGTCCACCCGACGGCCGATCAGCCGGTGCGGCACCGAGTAAAAGGTCCTGTCGACTTCGACGTGATAATCGGGGTGGACCTTCGCCGTTTTCCATTCGGCGTATTCGAACGGCTCGCCCGGCAGCGGCGTCAACGCAGCGCGCTCGATCTCCTCGAACAGCTGCCGGCGGGATTTGCCGATATGGCGCATCGGCCGATGGTTCAGCTCCTCCAGCAAATCGGCGATCGCAGTATTGAGATCGGTCAGGTTGAAGAACCGCCGATGGCGCAGCCGTGCCAGAATCCAGCGCTCAACAATCAGCACCGCGCCTTCAACCTTGCCCTTGTCGCGGGGCTTGCGGCTGCGGGTCGGCAAAATCGTCGTGTCGTAGTGCTCGGCCATGGCGGCAAAGGTTTGGTTGAGCGTCGGCTCGAACCACAACGCCTTGACGACCCCGGCCTTCAGATTGTCGCAGACGATCGCCTTGGGAACTCCGCCGAAGTACGACAAGGCTCGGGTCTGGCCTTCGATCCAATCTGGTAGTCGCTGACCGAAGCTTCCCATAGCGAAGGTCAGCGACGAGGCCCCGAGCACCGCGACAAATATCTGCGCCTGACGGATCTCGCCGGTTTGCGGATCGATCACCTCCACCGTCGGACCGGCATAGTCGGTCTGCATAACTGCACCCGCCGCGTGGCGATGACGGAAGGTCGGGTTCGCCCGGCGCCGATAGACGTCAAACTTCTCGCAGAACCACGTGTAACCATAGCCCTCGGGATGCGCCGTCCGGTATTCCTGCCACAACAGCGTCAGTGTCACGCCCTTGCGCTTGAGCTCCTGCGCGACCCGCGGCCACTCAGGCTCACTCAAGTCCTGCGGAGGCCGCCCGACCCGCCGGAACAGAGCCCGCTGCAACGCCGCCTCGCTCGCGTAAATCGGCGGTAACGGCCAGCTTAAGCCCGCCTCGCGTGCCCGCAGCAGGTAGGTGGCAACCGAGCTCTTGCTGATCTGCAGCCGTTCCGAGATCTCCCGAACCGACAGGTCCTGCTCGTACGTCAGCCTCAGGATCGATCGTAGGTCCTTCACAGTGGTTCGTTTCGCTTGCTTCCGTCTCGGCATTGCCCCTCTCAAACTCAGCTTGAGAGAGAACATTGCCTGAACGGCGCTCCCGAAAACCAACCTCCCGCAACTGTCCGCGATTTAGCGGAATCCCTGTCCGGGAATTACTGAAATCGCTGTCCGCAAATTACCGAAATCGGTGTCCGAAAATTGCCGAAACACGCAGCTTCATCGCCCAACAACGCAACGTCGTGCTGGTTGGCGGCACCGGCACAGGCAAAACTCACCTGGCCATTGCCATCGCCAGAAGCTGCATCCGATCCGGTGCCCGCGGCCGCTTCTTCAACGTAGTCGACCTCGTCAATCGCCTCGAGACCGAGACCCGCAACGGACGGCAAGGACGGCTCGCCGAACATCTGACCCGGATGGACTTCATCGTGCTGGATGAACTCGGCTATTTGCCCTTCGCCCAGTCCGGTGGCCAGCTTCTATTCCACCTCGTCAGCCGGCTCTATGAGCGCGCGTCCGTCATCGTGACCACCAATCTCGCCTTCGGCGAATGGCCGAGTGTGTTCGGCGACGCCAAAATGACCACCGCGCTGCTCGACCGATTGACCCATCACTGCGACATCGTCGAGACCGGCAACGATAGCTGGCGGTTCAAGAGCCGAGACGACGATCACGCCACCCGCGCTCGTCTCGCCTCCGCTATCCCGGCCAGCTCCGACGAGACGAGCGCTACCAGCAAAGCTCGCCGCGCAAAGGGGTCAAAATTGGACGCCGATGAGGGGTCAAATTTGCGAGCCGATTGACAGCCAGGTGGGAGGCACCATCGACGTTGGCGTTCTGCCATCCTTGGAAGCGTCTGTTCTGCCCGCCATCATCGCCATTTTCAGGTCTCGATATCCTGAAGTTTACATTCGGGTGACGGTTGGATTGGGAAAGGAAATCGGGGCGCTTCTGCGCCGGGAAAAGCTTGACCTCGCCCTGCTCTACGATATCGACGGTACAGGAGGTCGGAGAGTTCAGGTGTCAAGCGAAGCGCTGATGTTGGTCGGATGCGTCAGCCAGGGCTTCGATCACCGCCGGGCCGTTCCGCTCGAGGCTCTCCGCACCCACAAAATGATCCTCACATCTGAAGAAGGTGATCTGCGCAATAAAATCGAAAATCTACGCTGATCGCTTCTCAACGCCATTGCAGGGGCGGATCGTCATGGAGGCCAATTCCATTCTGACACTCAAGAGTGTGCTGCCTGGAAGTGATCTGGTCACGATCCTGCCTCGGAATGCGATAGCACAAGATCTGGAAAACAGAATACTTTCGGCCACCTACTTTGCGGACGCGCCCTCTCTGTTACGCACGCTATATATTTGTTATCCGCCCATCCAGGTGGAGTCCCGCCTTGCACAATTGTTGGAAACGATAGTCTTGGAAGAGGTTCGCCGACCCGCAAGGCCCTACGCCGCAATCCAGTCAGACGAAGCTCTGTATAGTACCGGTACTACAGGCCTCTATCCCGGCCGGGCTTCAAATGAATCTGAAGGACGGAATGGCGCAGCGAACTAGTACGCGTTCGTCCGATCATGATTATGCGTGCTTTAAGGAAGGTCCGCTGATCACGAGCTACTGGTTGAAATCACGTTAAGCGGTGACATCACGCTTCGAAGCGAGGGGGCGCCGTCGCGTTCAATGCTACCTAACGCTTCAGAAACTGCAGAACCTGCCGAGTGGGATCGTCTCGTCTATATCACCTTGTTCTCTAGTCCCCGCACGAGGCGCAATGGCGTATAGACCAGGACGACGACGCCGTTCTGATTGACGATATTGTTGCGTGTGCGGACAAGGCCGCGGGCACCGGTTTTGGCTGGACGCAGCTGTATCACCTCGAGTTCCACATGGATCGTGTCGCCGACACGGGTAGGCGCTTTCACGTCGATTTCGGTGTGCAGGAAAGCAAGGCCCGTGCGATCCAGCAGAGGCTTGAGTAGCCCTTCGGCCATCGCAAAGAGCATGCTGCCCGGAACCACTCGACCAGACATTGCATTGGCATGGGTCTGGATGACATTCGTAAACAACTCTTCCGTGAACCAGGTGAGGTTCACATAGCTGTTGAGATCTGCCTCAGTGATTGTCCGGCCGGCGGTATAGAAGCGATCCCCAAGGCGAAGCTCGTCAAAATGAAGGCCGCCCCCTAGAAAACGTGAATTGCTCACTGAACTCTCCTCCCGCTCGTCTCTGCCGAATGATACCGACACGCCCCCGCCAAGGTTCGACCGTCCGCTGGGCACCACGTTGACGGCAGCCGGCTTCGGCAATCAGCTTGCGCGAGTGCCGCAATGCCCCGTCTTCGACAAGAATGCTTAGCCGGGGCAAGATAGCATTGAATGCCGGCGCGCGTCGGGGTCTGCCCTGTTGTTCTGAGAGGTGAGGCTGATACCGCTTGCATTCATTCAATTTCGCCCAGCAGCAGCGGCCAGATCGCAGCACCGCCTTTTGCGCAAACGAGATGCCCGAGCCGGCCCTGCCAGAATGTCTCGCTTCCGAACTCATCGCGCCACGACCAAAGGCGGCGGGTGAAATGATGAAGCGCGTATTCCTTCGTGAACCCTATCGCTCCGTGAATTTGGTGCGCCGTTGCGGCGATGTGACCCGCCGCCTCGCCGCAACGCGACTTGGCAACCGCGACAGCAAGCTCCTGCCCAGCCCGCCCCCACGAACCGGCGGCCTGCTCGGCCGCGGCCGAGGCTGCAGCATACTCGGTCGCGCAACTGGCAAGCATGTGCTGTACTGCTTGAAACTTGCTGATAGGGCGGCCGAACTGCACGCGCTCTTGTGCATAGGTGATGGAGACATCCAGCACGCGCTGCATTGCTCCGACCATCTGCTGAGCACGCATCAGTGCGCCGAGTTGGAGGACATCATCGATCGCCCGCACATCGATCGGCAGAACTCGCTTTGCAGACTGCTCCAGAGTGAGATCCACCGTCACATCACCCCTAGGTTCGTTGGCGATGCTTTTTCGCGAAATCGTTTCGAGAGCCGATGCCGGCAGGAGAGCTATTGAATGTCCCGCCCGTCCTTCGACAACGGCGAGTAAGTGTCCATCGCTGCACCAGGGCGCCCTAGTGAGCTTTCCGTGTACGCGCAGACGACTGCCCGCGGGCTCGACACGAAGTCTCCCAGCCCGTGGTGAAGCGAACGTGACCTGCCCCGGGACGGGTTGCCCACCAACTCGGGTCCAAAGATGAAGGGACACCATGGTCTCAGCCAGAGGCGCGGGGGCTGCATGATACCCGCACAGCCGAATGAGGAGCATGCCTTGGGCAATGTCGAGCCCGATGCCTCCCGCATCTTCCGGCACCATGGCCGAAGGCAGGCCCAATTCAGCGAACTTGCCCCAGAGCGCCGGAACCGCGTCGCCCCGCTCGATCGCTGTTAGTCGCTCAACGCTGACCTCCGAGGCCAGCAGACGGCCCACCTGCTCAGTCATTACCCCGGCGACCTCGTCACGCTCGGCGGAGCAGCTCTCGTCGACCTCCTGCTGAACGGACATTTAACGCACTCCCAAGCCACGCGCGATTACTCCGCGCATGATTTCCCGCGTCCCGCCGCGGATCGTGAAGCCAGGTGCGAAGAGACGCGTTTCGGTGTAGCAACGGCCATACTCATCGTCGTCCTCGGAGCTTGGCTGCGCCTCGATGAGACGACGGGTGATCTCCGGGACTGACTGCTCAAGGCTGGTGCCGAGATCTTTGACGATGGCCGCCTCGAGATAGGGATCGACACCTTGGGCCAGCAGGCCAGCCACACCGGCCGACATTCGCCTCAATGCAGACAGGTGAGCGAAGAGACGCCCGATCTCGACGGATTGCAGCGCGTCGGGGCTGCTCCCGATTCGATCAACCGCGTTGAGAATGAGCCGGAAATCGGACATGTAGCGGTCAGGCCCTGAACGCTCGAAGGACAGCTCGTGATTAACAAGCTTCCAGCCCTCCCCGACTTCCCCCAAAACGGCATCGTCCGGGACAAAATAATCCTCAAAGTGCACTTCGTTGAAGTCATGGTGGCCGCAGAGGTTGTAGATAGGCCGGCAAGTAATGCCCGGTGCCGAGGTGTCGATCACGAACTGCGTCAGTCCCTCATGCCGGACCCCGCCCGGCGGCGACGTTCTGACCAGCGCGATCAAGATGTGCGCGCGATGCGCGCCCGACGTCCAAATCTTCGTGCCATTGATGCGCCATCCTCCGGCGCAAGGCGTGGCCCGGGTCTGCACGCTGGCGAGATCTGAACCGGAGTTGGGCTCGCTCATGCCGATGGCGGCATAGCATCGCCCTGCCGCCATCGCAGGAAGATAGGTGCGTTTGACCCTCTCGCTTCCGAATTTTAGGATCTGTGGACCCGTTTGGCGGTCGGCAACCCAATGCGCAAAACAGGGGGCGGAATGGGCCAGCATTTCCTCGATCACGACGAAGCGCTCGAGGTGCGTGGCGCCGGCCCCACCATGTTCCTTGGGCCACACCATGCCGATGAAGCCAGCGTCGCCAGCCCGTCGTGTAAAATCCTCGTCCCACGTGTTCCAGCTCGATACTTGGGGATCATAACGGCCCGCATCGAGCTCGTCGCGCATGAACGTGCGGATGCGGCGTCGAGCTTCGACAGCCGCAGGCGGTAGCTCAAGCGATCCAAAGCGGAAGTCGGTCGACATTCCTCAGCGCTCTCCCAATATGGAGTCTTATTCAGTTTGCAGGACGTCTTATTGCTGGAAAGGCAGGAGAATAAATCTCAAAAGCTCGCACGCTGCGTGCGAAGAATTCGCATGTAGGCGATTGGTGCCGCCGCCTCAGGCCTTACACGAGGTAGCGGCTAAATTGCTCCGGATTGCTTCAGCTTTGCGATCTTGCCGCTGTCGTACGCGAGCATCGTCGACAGAATGTCCGAAGTGTGCTCGCCGAGCTGCGGTGGACAGCGATAGTCCTTCACTGGCGTCTCCGAGAAGGAAAGAGGATTTCGGATCAGCGAAAGGGGCTGCTCGTAAGGATCATCGATGGTCACTTGCAAGCCACGATGCTGGACATGTGGATCGGTGAAAACCTGCTCAAAGTCGTTGACTGGACCAGATGGAACACCGACTTTCTCCAATTTTTCGAGCCAATAGGACACTTTGTTTTTCAAAAACACAGCGGCGCAGATCGCCATCAGTTCCTTGCCATTGACGATGCGGTCGTTGTTCCGCGCAAATCGTGGATCCGTCGTGAGCTCGGGTTTGCCAAGCACCGCACAGGTGCGGGCGAACTGCGCGTCGTTCCCAACGACCAGCATCAATTCGCCGTCCGCACAGCGAAATACGCCTGCTGGCATCCCGCCATTGCCCCAAGTACCGCGCCGAGCGGGTTTCGTACCATTGAGAAGGTAGACCTGCGCATAATGCGAAAGCGAAGCAATCACAGTATCAAGCAAGCAGATGTCGATATGCTGACCTGGGCCACCGTTGACCTTGCGGTGATACAGGGCGGCCAATACTGCGATCGAACAGTTCATGCCTGTCATGTAGTCGACTATTGACGGCCCTACCTTCATCGGTCCTGCGCCGGGCTCACCATCCATATGCCCCGTGGCACTCATCAGGCCGCCCATGGCCTGGAAGATAGCATCATATCCTGGGCGCGGCGCGTAAGGGCCGCTCTGACCGAAGCCAGTCACGGAACAGTAAATGATGTCAGGGTTGACTAGCCGAATCGAGTCATAATCAAGGCCGTAGCGTTTGAGATCGCCGACCTTGTAGTTCTCTATGAATACATCGCAGTGCGCGGCAAGCTCGCGAATAATGGTCTGCCCATCGGGATCGGCAATATTCACGGTCACCGATCTCTTGTTTCGATTTGCACAGAGATAGAAGGAGTTCATGTTGACCTGCCTGCCCTGCAAATCCTTCAAATATGGCGGGCCGAAGCTGCGTGCGTCGTCTCCCGCGCCTGGCCGTTCGATCTTTATGACATCGGCGCCGAGATCACCAAGCATCTGCGTCGAAAGCGGACCGGCAAGTACCCGTGTAAGATCCAGAATCTTAACTCCGGAAAGCGGAAGGGGTGACACTGAGTGTTCTCCTGAGTCATCGTCAGCGACGTTGCAGGGCCGGCGGGGCTGACAACCGAGTGGCGCAGCACCCTGCTGCACTATTGATCAACGCTGTACAAAGCCGAGCGGGCCAAGGATGTCTTACCATATCGACAAGCCCACTCGCTAGGCGGTCAATGTGAAAGTAGCCACTCAGCAAGAAGAAAATAATCAACATCGTTCGTGGCGAGAATATATCCCGCGCGTTTCGCCATTTTGATGCAAAACTTCATCACGTCGGAGGGGGTGGGAAATGCAGGTTGCCTCTGGCCAACGCGGTTGCGTGCGGATGCGAGTGTGATCGATCGTTTCCTAGGGTACGCAAAGTCTCCGAGAGGCCCAGCGGGAGGTGCCGGCCAGCTCCGTCGGAGCTTCACTGCGGACAAGGCTCTAGCGGGGGGAGCGCGAACTTGGTCAGTAGCTGCGCGACGCAGTCGTGGTAGGTAACCGCTTTCCGCGCGCGTGCTTCAGATCGAGTTTCGATTAGATGTGGGCCGGGCTCGGCAACGGCCTCTGAGAGCGCTGCATCAACTCGTCCGTTGTAATCGCGGCACGACCAGGCAGCCCTGAGCGTCGGCCGACGGCATCTCTTCGGCTTTGGCCGCCTCAACTCAGTTTCAATGAATGTTCCGTCGGCAAAAAAGGTTCACATGAAACCGCCGGCTCCATGACTATGGAGCCGATGGTCGCGTTCAGATGTGGATGAGTGCCGGCCCGCTGCTATCCTCTCAACTCCTTGGTCATCCGCTCGCCAAGAGCCGTGCCCTGCTGCATCAGACCCTTCCAATCAATTGGTCTCTTCAATGCCGCACGCTCGCGCGAGTTGATAAGGACCTCAGCCGCGAGATCTCCAAGAGACACATCTGTGGTCGGTCCATATCGGAGCGCCTTTGGCACGGAAAGCATGCCTTGATCCGCAAGAAGCTGATTGATGTAGGCTAGCGCGGCTTCCTTGTTACGCCCGCCGCGCACGATATTTGTGTACGAAGTGACAGAGTAAATACCCTCGCGAGCGACGACAGTTTCCAAGGGCGTGCCCGATTTGCGCGCCTCATATGCGCGGCCATCCCAGAGCGTACCAGCTTGCGCCTCACCCTGGGTAAAGGCTTGCAATTGTGTGACTGAGCTGGGTGGTGTAGCGATGATATTGTCCTTGGCAGCAGCGATGATTTTGAAGGCTGGGTCCATATTGGCCAGCGACCCGCCGTTGCCTTCCGCGAGCGCTAGCAGGACGATCCAGCCGGTATAACTATTAGCCGGCATCGTTGAGACCTTCCCTTTCAAATCTGGCCGCGCGATGTCCGAGAAAGACGTGAGGGGAGGTTTAACGGTGCTGGAATTGTACACAGGGACGACGGATGCAACGCTAAATGGCGCGCCGTAATCGCCAAATTCCCGAAACCCTGGAAGAACTCGCGAAAGATTTGGGGCATCAGTAGCACCAAAGCTTTCCAATACGTCTCCAGCTATGGCTTGCGGCATAAGTGGACTATCTGCCATGAAGAGATCGATGTGCGGGTTTGACTTATTCGATATTAGCTTCGCTAAGTCGGCAGCGGGACTCGAGGGAATATATTCAATCTTGAGGCCTGTGCTCTCTTCGAGAGGTTTCGCCACCCCTTCAATGAGTGCTTTATCGTAGACGCCTCCATACCCATTGATGCGAAGCGTAACGCTAGCAAATTTTTTCTGCTGAGCGTGCACGGCTGGCGAGGCGATCGACGCCAAAGCCGAGGCGGCACCAAGTACTAGAAAGTCACGTCTCTTCATAAAGCCCTCTTAAGTGTTCCTTGCGGTGTCGACAATTTGTTAGACCTCTACAGCGTCCATGCTCCTCGTCATTTTGCTAGCGGCACGAAGCGAATGCCCATCGGGTCGATCGCAACGTCGATCTGATCGCCAGGTTTAGGCTTTTGGCCAACAGGAAACTGGCTATCCATAACCAGCTTGGTCCCGTCTAAGCGAAGTTGCAGGCGCGTAAGATTGCCGTGATAGTCACTCGCCTCGATAGTCGCGCGGCGGGGCGATACCTGCGGCAGTTCGTGCGCCTTTTTGATGTGCTCGGGTCGGATGACGGCGATGATCTTTCGGGACGCACCTGAAGCTGGAAAGCACAATCCATCGTCTGCGCGAAAGGTGCCGTCATCAGAAATCTGGCCTTCGATAAGCGAGCATTGTCCAATGAACTCGGCAACAAATCGGGTCGCCGGAGCATCGTAGATCTCTTCAGGACTACCAATCTGCTCCACAACACCCTTGTTCATGACGACAATCCTATCAGCTAGTGTGAGTGCTTCATCCTGATCGTGCGTCACAAAAAGAGTCGTGGTTTGTAGACTTCGAATCAAATTGTGTAGGTCCTCTCGAAGCCTTACACGAAGCTGGGCATCGAGATTGGAGAAGGGCTCGTCCAGTAGCAGCACCGTCGGCTGCAAGGCCAGTGCACGTGCAAGCGCAACGCGTTGTTGCTGCCCGCCAGAAAGTTCGCGTGGATATCGCTCGGCGAGATGTTGGAGCTCCACCCGGCGCAGCATGTCTTGGACGCGCTTAGTTCTGTCCTGCTTTCTCATGCCGATGTTGACCAAGCCATATTCGACGTTCTTGGCAACCGTCATATGCGGAAACAACGCGTAGTTTTGAAAGACAATGCCAACGTCGCGCCTGAATGCAGGAACGTGCGTCACGTTCTCTCCCTTAATCAGGATCTCTCCGCGTGTCGGTTGGATGAATCCGGCCAACATGCGCAAACTGGTTGTTTTCCCGCAACCCGATGGGCCGAGAAGACACACCAACTCGCCGCGGTGGATTTCAAGCGAAAAGTCCGGCACGACGGTCGTTGTGCCGTAGTCCTTCCGAATGTTTCGAAACGAAACGATGGTTTCGCGCTGCGAATCCGACTTCATTTCACGTTGAACAAGCATATGCATATCGGCCCCTAGAAGACAGACCGCGGCCCCGTGATACGGTCCGCGATCAAAATGGCTACCAAAGTGAAGAGGATGACAAGCGAGGATACCGCAGCCACCAGCGGGTCGACCGTTTGCTCGACGTAAGCCAACACTTGGACGGGAAGCGTGACATTACCCCCCGCGCCGAGGAAAACCGATAGGCTGACGTTTCCGAAGGAGGTAACAAATGCGAACACGGCTGCGGAGATGATGCCCGGAATGAGGAGAGGAATCGTTATCGTTCTCAGAACCCTCGAGGGTGCTGCCCGCAGGCTCATTGCAGCCTGTTCGAGATTCCTATCCAAAAGTACCATACTCGCCGATAATGTACGGACGACGTAGGGAAGCGTTACGACCACGTGCCCAACAAGCAGGCCGAGGAAAGTCTGGCTAATGCCCATCCAGACTTGCAGCTGCATCAGGCCTAAGCCGAGGACAACGGCCGGAATCAGCAGCGGGGAGAGCATGAAGGCGCGGATCAGCTCTCGCCCGAAAAAATCGCGTCGTTCGATTGCGAACGATGCTGCGAAGCCAAACAGAAGAGAGAACAACGAGGCCAGAAAGGCCAGTTTCAGGCTCAATGTCAGAGAGTCGATGAATAAAGTGCTCTCCCAAAACGCCTGGTACCAACGAAGAGAGAAGCTCTTCGGCGGAAATTGCATCGCGTCTCCCGATGTAAAAGACGTCGCGATTACGATGACCGCCGGGAGTATCAGCGTCAGATAGACAAAAATGCGAAGAAGCCTGCCTAGCCAACCTAAGACCCTATCGAGATTGTCACCGTGCATGGAGGCCTCTCGTGAGTGGGCGGATGATTGTGGCGTTCAAAGCTGCCATAAGCCCGAACCCGACAGCGAATAAAACGAAGGCCATCGCAGCACCAAATGGCCAATTCGACGTGGTGAGGATCTGATCGTAGACAAAGCCACCGATCATTTGGGCGCGCGGTCCACCGACAAGCCGGGGTGTCACAAAGGCAGATACGGCCATGACGAAGATAAGTGACAATCCCGCCATTATCCCGGGCGTAGAGAGCGGGATGATCACCTTGATGAATGTCCGCGCTCTATTTGCGCGCAAGCTCGTCGATGCCTGTTCGAGGACGGGATCTATCTGCATCACAACATTCATGACCGAAAGGATCATGAATGGTAGGAACTGCTGAATCAGAACCACGACGACCGCTGTTCTATTGAACAGCAGTTGCTGCGGACTGGATACGACCCCCAGCTCAAGGAGAATATTGTTGATGAGGCCTTGTCGACCCAAGAGCACCAGCCACCCAAAAACAACAATCACCAGGCTCAAAGTCAAAGGCACGATCACCATGAGCATGAGGAGACGACGCTTAGCCGGCGGATGGCGAGCAAGGGAATAACCGACGGGGAATCCGAGGGCCAAACACCCTAGACAAACAATAAGCGCGTAGCTCACCGTTTCCCAAAGGACCGATAGGTACAGCGGATTTCCGAAAAATTTGATGTACTGGGCGAACGAATAGCCTTCTGCTCCGATCGTGGTGTTGCCAGGAAAGAAGCTGATCCGAAGCACGATGCCGGCCGGAACAAGCAAGAACACGATCAGTGTGAGCAATGCGGGTGCCAAGAACAGCAGCGACGTTCGCTTGCCCCTCTCCCCATCGACTGCGGACGAACTCATCATATTCATCGAGCACCTAATGTGAGCCGATGGGATCCGCCAAGAACCGGCCTCAGGCATAAACCAGCACGCGGTTTGCTGGAGATGTCGGCCTTATATCCGCCGCTCTGTTGAGAGGAGGTTAGCTGCAGGCCGCGAAGCGAATGTGTGAACTTGTAGCGCTACCCGCATAATTTGTGCTCATTTTACAGATTTCAAGCCGTTTTTCTTCAAGGATAGGCGAATATGCGAGCCGCAGCCACCTCAGCTCGAATTGCGGCCGAGTGCAGGGGAGCGGCAGGATTGCATAATACCGACAGGTGACGGTCAGCTGTTGAGTCGTTCGTCGAGCCCTAATTTCGTTTCTTCAATGTTGCCCCTGTGCTGCCTCCGGTCCTATCTGCAGCTATGCAGTCAGCCTCTGTACCAGGCGCAGGTTTTGTCGGCGACAACCTCAATCCGCAAAGGTTGCTCCATAGTGCTCTGCATTGCGACAGCTGTTGAGCAAGCGCGCGGTCGGTCTTGCGTCGCGGCGTCCCGTCACTGGGGTCTTGAAGGGTTGGGCGCGATCGCTTCGCCTCGCCGTTAAGCCAGCACCATCGTCTAGATGTTTCGATATCATGAAGAAGGTTGTCGCGCACGCGAATCAAGGCATACTCGGATCCCTTGGCGAAAGCTCGATGGCCTTGCCGCACTCTGCCGCTGCACAGTGCACAATTATCTGCTTGCCCGTGACAACCGTCGAGCGAATACCTCGATGCCCACATCAAGCTGAGAACCAGGCTTGAAGCAGGTGTTCAAAGCGGTGCTAATTCCGCGGACCTAAACGGCTCGGAGAGATGACGAAGTCTCTACACCGGAGGCTCCTGTCAACAAAACGCCCAGCCTCGTCAGCGCTCGGACAATCTGCTGATTTGTTGCCAAGCTAGCCGTCTTTTGGGCGATCTTTCCATTGCAGACCCCTCGTCTGCGCGAAAGCAGGGGTAAAGCCGGCCGCTATTGCGAATCGCAAAGCCGCGTCTTTGGGGATATTATGCAGCTTTACTGCACAGCCCGGCGATCCGTCGGTGCTATCCTTCGTTTTCATCTGATATCAATCAGATTAGCTCGATCAGCTCGGGAACACCATGAACATCATAGCTAACAGCTTGCTTTCCGGTGCCGAGCAGGACGCCATAATCGAGATGCGTCACGCAATGCATCGCGAGCCAGAGCTCTCAAATAATGAATGGAAGACTCAGCAGCGTATCCGGGAGACGCTTGAACAATTCGGCATCCTAGGCGCAAAGACCTTCCATAAGACCGGTCTCTACGTCGACATCTCCGGATCGGCTTCAGGTGCAAAGCGTTCCGTCGCAATTCGCGGTGACATCGATGCCTTGCCAATCCAGGAAGACAGGAGCGAGCTGCCATATCAATCGCAAGTTCCAGGCGTGATGCACGCCTGTGGCCACGATATGCACGCTTCGATCGCGCTCGGCGCCGCGCTCGCCCTCCATCGGAGTCGATCGAGCTTCTCCGGCAAGGTACGCATCTTTTTTCAACCAGCTGAGGAGGCCGAGCCGCTCGGTGGCCGGACGGTTGCTGAGGAAGGGTTGCTCAGCGGGTTCGACGCCGCTGTCGGCTACCACGTCAAGACCGACTTGCCGGCGGGCATGTACGGCGCGCGCCCCGGCGCGGTGACGAAGTCCGCTGATCAATTCTCGCTCAAACTCATCGGAACAATGGCGCATGGCGCGAGACCACACGCTGGCGTGGACGCAATTGCGATGGCAGGTGCGTTCATAAACGAGGTGCAGAAGGTTGTCTCGCGCGAGATGCCGTTTGATGACGGCGCGATTATCACTATCGGTACAATCGCCGGGGGGGAAGCGTCGAACATCATATGTCCTTCCGTCTCGATGAGCGGAACGATCAGAACCAGCAGCGCGGAGCGGAGATCGCTGCTGATTAAACGCGTCCGAGAGATTGCTGAGGGCGTTGCAACCATGCACCGGGGCACAGCGGAGTTTTCCTGCAAGCTCGGGGAGCCGCCTGTTGTTAACAATGCGGATATGGTTGAACGCTTCCGTCAGATGGTGATTGAGACCGTCGGAGAGGATCGATTTTCTGACAAGATCTCCTCGACGCGCGGCGGCGGCAGCGATGACTTCGGCTTTTATTCCGCGTGCGTGCCGTCAATCTATTTCTGGTTCGGCAGCGAGGAGCCTGGAAACGAATCGGGTGTGCACACGCCGACCTTCGGTGCCTCAGACGACCTCCTCATTCCGACGACTGAGCTAACAGTGCGGTACTGCCTGGCAATGCTCAATCCTTGATCCAGCCTTTAATCGTGCTGCGGGACACAGGGTTCGGATCGTGGTGCACCAAATAAGCTGGACCTCGAGTTTAGATATCCGCCTCCCCCAATCGCGCAACAGTCACAACATCGCAGGTAAGGAGTTCGATTTATGACAATGCCAAAGGCGTCTCAAGCATTCCCTCGGGCCGAGTATCTCCGGCGGTTGGCGGCCGTCAAGTCAGAGATGCAGAAGCGAGAGGTTGATGTTCTAGTGGTCACAACTCCTGCGAATATCACATATTTGTCGGGTTACACGTCGAAGTCCGGATATGTGCCGCAAGGTTTAGTGGTGTCTTCGAAAGAGGAAGAGCCGACCTTCATTACCCGCCGCATGGACGGACCGGCTGCAATCCATCAGATGTTTATCGATCGTGACCATGTTATCGGTTATCCGGAAGAACTCATCGCCAATCCCGACCGGGATGGATATGACGCGATCATTGACTTTATTTTGGATCACGAGTCTAGCCGTGGAAGCATTGGGCTGGAAACCAAATTCTTACCAGCGCTGACCGTAGAGAAGTTTAAGTCCCGTGCTGGCGGTGCGAAGATTGTCGATTGTACGAATGTCGTTAGCTGGATCCGGGGCGTGAAATCCGATCTGGAAATCGCGATAATGCGAGAAGCTGCCGCGATTAGCGATGCTGGGATGCTTAAAGCTGCGGAGGTTATCCGCCCTGGGACGCGAGAAGCCGATGCATCCGCGGAAATCATTGCCACGCTGGTGCGCGGAGCTGATGGGAGGCCGGGCACGGATCTTGCGAGCTTCTTCTTGTGCGCTACGCCTCGAACCTCTACTTGCCACATCCGCTGGACTGAGGACACCTTCAAACAGGGATCACAGGTCAACCTTGAATTTAGTGGCGTCCGCCACGGCTATACATCACCTTTGATGCGCACGATGTCCATCGGTAAGCCGGCGGACCATATACGTCGACTTCATGAAGGCGAAGTGGCAGGATTGGAGGCCGCCCTCGCCGCAGCAAAGACGGGACGTACATGTAGCGATGTCGCCGCCGCATTCAACACGACTCTAAAAAAGCACGGCTTTTCCAAGGAGTCGCGTTGCGGCTACGCCGTTGGTATCGATTGGACTGAACCGACGGCGAGCCTAAAGGAAGGGGACATGACCATCCTGAGGCCAAACATGACGTTTCACCTTATGCTCGGGAACTGGATCGATGAAGATGTGGGCTATGTGATCAGCGAAACATTCCGCGTGACCGACGCTGGTGGAGAGCCATTCACGAAGCTGCCACGCGATCTATTCGAGGTTTGATGTCTCGATGCGATCTGTCTGAAGGGGTGTGCAATCGAAGCCCGTCTGCGTTTCACTCGCAGAACGTTGAGGCTGCCTGGTCGGTTATAGGGCGCAGTCGATCGTTTACAGGTGTTGAACACCTGCTGTACGTCGTTGGCCAACTCCTTGCATTCCACGGAAGCAAGCAGCGACGTTTGGTCACAAATCGAGCGTGCACCGATTGAAGCCATTTGAGCTCGCACGTTCGAGTGCGAGTGCGAGTGTCGCGTCAACGCGGCCTGCAGGTCGACGGCTACATCGGCTATCCAAAGCTGGCCGAACGTGGCGAGGTCGAGCTCACCTTCTGCAGGGTGCACATGCCGCGCAACTTGTACGAACTCGCGACAGCCGGCCCGCTCCGATCGCGAGCGAGGTGCTGAAGCACATCGCCGCATTCTAAGGCGCCGCATCGAGAAGGAGACCCCGTCGCAGCGCGAAGGAGCGTCGCCTCGTGCGGCAGCAGAAGAGCCGACCACTGGCTGATGTTCGAGGTATGGCTGCGCTAAGCTGACTCTCATTGACCAGAAGACCAAGCTTGCTGAGGCCATCCGCGACGCCCTCTCGCGCTGGAAAGGCTTGACGCGCTTCATTGATGAAGGCCGAATCGAACTGAACAACAAAACGGTCGAACGGTCAATCCGTGGCATTAGCTCAGTCGCAAAGAACGCGCTGTGTATAGCGCGACAATCAGGATGAGAGTCTCACCCTGATCGCCGCCGCGCAGGATCCGACGGCATCGGGAACACTTGGCGTCATCGCGTCTTCAACGACGCCGATCCGCTCGCCTAACGCCGACGTCGTGATCAGGATCGTGACGGGCATCCAAATCACGACATCGACGACTACTGCCCTGGTCCTGCCGCACTCAAGGCCTCAAAGCCGTGGCCTGAGAACAATGCTTGCACCGACGTGGCGTATATGTCGCTTGGTGCAATGGTCGTCACGTCTCGACTGTAATATTCACGCTAAAAAGGCCACGTCATGAATTCTGAGAGGACCTTTAGGGTCGTCCTCATTCGAGGCAGTCGAGATGAGTCACTATCAAGAAACCAGCGTGCGAGTCATATCGCGCGGACTGGGGTCCAACCTCCGCGCAGGGGAGACATAGTTGCTTGGCTCGCATACGCCTGCGCGAGATCTCCAAAAAAGCCAGCGAGATTGACTTTCATGCTCAGCGATTACTGTCGACGTATCAGAAAGGCCTCCGGCGGGCATGCCGGAGGCCTTCTTGGAGGTTAATTTCAAAGAGCCGTTCAGATTTCTCCTTCTAGTGGACAGAAAAACTCACCAGTTGCGCTGAGCGCGAAGCAGCAGCGCTAGGCTGTTCTGATCCTTCAGCTCATACGCAGCTCCAGGCTTGGCGATGCCTGCCTGAACCGGCAGCGTCACGGTGCTTCCGCTCGCATACTTCTGGTCGAGCATGACGTAGGCGAGCTCGGCCGAGAACGTCATGTTCTTGACGGGGCTCCAGCGCGTGGCGGTACCCACGACCGAGTAGTTGAAGTCGGGATTACAGCCACCGAAGCCGCTCGATAGCGCGAGCGTCGTTACAAAGGCGCCGCAGATATAGCCTTTAGCCGTGCTGTTGTACCGGACCGCACCGAAGCCGCCGAAGAGCGTGCTGTTCCAGTTTGCGTTCCAGTTGTGGGTATAACCGCCATTGAAGCCGTAAGTCGTTGTCAACTGCTGACCGGCACCAGCAACAAAAACGGAATCGGAGACCCCGGCAAGGCCTACGCTCTGGTAGGCTCCCGGCACTCCCGTACCGCTGTAAAGCGCGAAAGTGTAGGGCCCGTAAGGTTGGAAGTTGTACCCCGACGCTCCGTTGGTATACACGCCCTGGACGTTGATCGTATCACCAGCGCCGGTTGGGATGTTCTTGATTGACAAGGCAAGCTGTCCCGCCCAGCCCCATTTGTCGGCGGGGTGACCGGTCGTTTCGTCAACGCCATAGTAGCCAGCATGGTTATCATGCGCGGCGACTGACGCCTGGAAAAGACCCCAAGCCTGGTCAACTCGAAGCTGGGCAACGAGGTCTGGAGCCCGCACTCCGCCGATGTCGCCGGCACCGTACGAGCCCGAGGAGAGACCTGCAGCGGTTGCACCACTCACGTTCCAAATGTTGGTGGTGTTGCGGACTACCTGATCCTCAGCCGAGAAGCTGGCCGTGATGCCCTGCCCGAAATCCGCAGTGTAGGCAAACTGATTGACAGCCTCCCACCCGCCGCCGCCCGGCAAACCATCATAGCTGTTCGCCGGATAGTTGGTCCACGGAGAGGAGAACTGCGACTGCGCCCGACCGAACGTGAAACCGGCAAACTGAATGAACGCGTAATAGACGGAAAGCGAGCCACCGGAAATCGAACCGCTGCCGCTTCCGGCGGGATTGTTTCCGTTATACGCCGTAGCGCCGTTTACGGCAGTGCTCCCGGCGCCACCATATCCACCTGCGGTCCACGTAAAAGCCAACTCGGCATACGTTCGAACGACGCCGTATTCGGTCGCAGTGCGCGTGTCGACGCCAAGATCCAAACGGGACTGGGCAGTGTAAGAGTTGCTAAGGCGATTGTGCGCCCCACCGAGGCCGCCGGTGGGGGCGGCCCAGAGGCCCTGCGCACCTAGCGCAGTGGAGGCACGCACGTAACCACCCAGCTTGATGCAGGTGTCGGTTCCGGGGATGTAATAGAAGCCGGCGCCATACAGGGAGCAGATCTTCACGTACTCAATTGCCTTGGCCTTGACGGGAAGATCGGCGGCCTGAGCCCCCACGCCCGCAAACATTGCGGCAGAACCAAGAATTAGGCTCTTCATCAGTTTCATTGTTGAACCTCCAAGTTGGAAACGTCGTTTCCGTCCTTCAAAGATCCGCCCCTGCTAACCGCACCTACTCGGCGGGTGCTTGACGGACGACGTCGAGGCGCCCCCTCTCCGTCAGTCCAAGGTCTAATTCGTCAAATCAATTGCTTCAATTAATTAATAACGTGAAGCATAGTTTCGCAGGTCGCTGTGGCATTCCGGCTACAGTTCTCTTTTCTGAGTTCCGGACGAGCAAAAAAGAACCTCCAGGGGGCATCCCGGAGGTTCTCCTTGGAGATTTTTACATGATCGCTGAAGAGTCCCTTCAAGCAATCCGTGGGTAGTCCTACCAAAAACAATTGAACTAATCAATTGATTTTTTACATGGCGCCCTTGCCCCTCGGCGTCTTTTAGAGGCGACTGAACCTAGATACCTGTGAAGGGCAAAGTCACGTGGCGGCCTTCCGGACGTCGCTTGGTTTGGGCGGAACAACAACATGGCTGAAAAACCAACAATGGACAGGGCCGTCAGGGACTTCATCTGGAACGTTGTAGAGATTCACTCCCAACTTGAACAAATACATAAGAGCTGGGCGGAGCTCTTGGGTTTGACTGAGCCACAGTGGTTGATCCTCATGGCGATCGACGAACTCGATGAAGGTCGCGGTGTCTCGGGGATAGCGGTTGCAAGCAAACTCCGAATTCACCCTGCGTTCGTTACTAACCAAACGAAAAAGCTAGAAACGATGGAGTTTCTCGCGCGGGAGCCGTCTCCAGATGATGCAAGGTTCCTGCAAATGTCCCTGACTGAGAAGGCTCGTGCAGAAATCTCAAAGCTGTCGACCAAAAGGGAAGCTCTCAATTCAACGTTATTAGAGGGGCTGGACGAGGCGTCACTAGATTACCTCAACAAGCGGCTGACCTCGATCGCGAAGAATAGCCGATTGGCATCCCAAAAGCTGAGTATTGGCGTGTTGTAGACCCAACGGATGAGGACCGCAGCTTGCCGTTTCCCCTCTCGACCAAGATGGACGGCTTCACTGCAGCCGACGCCGGGTCGAGCCCGCACTAAAACCTTTTAGATTAGGAGCCATCGTTTGGACTTCTCTAGGCCGCATCGCTCCATCCATCCACTGAGCAACCATCCAAGCCCTGCACACAATCAATTTCGCGAACGAGGTACTGGAAAGGGTTTGCAATGAAGTGGGACTCCCGGCGACGATCCGGGTCGATCAAGGCAGCGAGTTCGTGTCGCGCGATCTTGACCTCTGGGCCTACCAGCGCGGCGTCACGCTGGACTTCTCACGACCCGGCAAGCCGACCGACAACGCCTTCATCGAAGCCTTCAACGGCCGCTTCCGGGCCGAATGCCTCAACACCCATTGGTTCCTGTCCCTTGCGGATGCCCGGCAAAAGGTGGAGACTTGGCGAAGATACTATAACGAAGAACGGCCCCACGGGGCGATCGGCAATCGGCCGCCGATTTTGCTGCAAAATCACGTCGGCGACACCAGCCCGCCAACGTGATCAGAGGCGCAAAACTCTAGTTCCGGGTGGTCCAAAGTTCGGTCTCGCTGCAAGAGGCGCAAAACTCTAGTTCCGGGTGGTCCAAAGTTCGGTCTCGCTGCAACAAAGCCCGAGACTCTAACTGCCACTGGATGAAAATTCAGTGGCAGGTCACAGCCAAGCTTGCTGGCCAGCACCTCACGTGTATTTTGCCGAGCAAGGGCCGGCTTATCCCGACCGCGGCCACGATGCAGGACTGAGTTGATCCTAGTATCTAATAGGCGGCGCGGCCAAAGAATAAGGTAATGACGGCTTTATGCCCCACACCGGCTCGTAGCGCCAGGCAGAAACCATCATCCTCCTGCTCTACTTCGCCGGTTTTGCGCGCGCCCATGAGGCATAATTTACTGGTGGCGATAACGGTTCTATCTACCTTGACGCGTCAGTGACTCAACGACCACCATCGGGTGTTACGTTCGCCGGAGGCAGCTTATACTTCGGATCTTCGAAATTGATCGCGAAATGAACCGGTTGCACTGAAACTCACGAGCGCAGGAAAGCTTGAGCTTCTGTCGATTAACGCAGAATTTCAGCAGTCACTTGTAAACATCAACGGAATTCGGCGTCCTCGATAATCCAATGTTGAGGACAAATGCAAGAAAATCGCGGTGTCTCTGCGGAGGCTGAGTTGTAGGGCAGGAGCGAAACGAATGACCGGGTCTCTTCGTAAGCTACCGGGTCTCTTCGTAAGCTTATGAATGAGCCCCGCACGCTTCTCTCGGGCGAATGATATTTGAATAGCCGACACATCCTCGGTGGCGAGGAGTCGGAGGATAGGCCTCGTTCGCGGCGATTGATGGAACTGAACTGATGCTGATTAGGCGCAGCATTTACCTGTCTAGACATCGGTGCGCCATCGCTGCTCTTCATCATTAAAGAGATAATATCGCGACAGCTCGGCGCGGTCCTTATCGAAATAACTAACGTCTTTATCCAATTTGCAGCGAGAATAGGACTCCGCATCATGAATAAGGGTGCTCACAACAACCGTGTGAATATGACCGATGCTGAATGGCAGGTCCGCTGCGACCTCGCTGCGATGTATCGGATGTGCGATCTCTACGGTTGGACCGATTCGATTTACACCCACCTATCGATTCGAGTGCCCGATGAGCCGCACTGCTTTCTAATCAACAATTACGGCGATCTGTTTAGCGAGGTTACTGCATCGAGCCTCGTCAAGATGGATCTCGAGGGCAACGTTTATACCGATAGTGGAGCATTCAACCCAGCAGGTCTAGTGATCCATAGCGGCATCTACAGGGCCAGGCCTGACGTAAACTGCGTGATTCACACGCATAGTCTTGCAGGGACGGGCGTTTCGACGCTGAAGAACGGATTGAGGCCCATCAGCCAAGACGTTCTCGAGATCTATGGTGAATTAGCTTATCATGAGTATGGTTCGATCCGTCGTGAGGAGGGAGATGCGCTAGGTTTGACCTCTCAGAATGGAGACTGTCTTATTCTGCGCAACCATGGCCTTCTCACAGTCGGTGCTACTCATCAAGCGGCGCTCCTCCGGATGTACCTACTCTCCCGCGCCTGCGAAGTCGAGGTCATTGCGCGCGGCTTGGGTGAAGAGCCGGCGGCTATCGTCCCCGGAGTGGTTGAGGAGTTCGTTAGACATGCCAAAATCCGACATGCCTCCTCCGAATGGGGCATGATTGAATGGCGCGCCGCGGTGCGCCAGATCGAAAATCGGAACACAGATTGGCGGCAGTAGCCGTCAAATGGAAAGACGATGACCAGCCTAAGCGCTGGATCTGTAGGCAAATGGGGGCAGCAAGTAGTGCGGCTTCGTACAGGCGTCGCTCTCTAGATCACGTTCCAGTCAAAGTTCGGCGGAAGTTTACTGGTTCGTGATCGCATTCGCGCGCTTGTAACAATTGTGTTTCGTCGATTTCGGCAACAAGTCATCTATCAGCGTTGACCTGCCACTGAAGTTTCATCCAGCGGCAGTTAGAGTCTCGGGGTTTTGTGCAGCGAGACCGAACTTTGGACCACCCGGAACTAGAGTTTTGCGCCTCTGATCACGTTGGCGGGCTGGTGTCGCCGACGTGATTTTGCAGCAAAATCGGCGGCCGATTGCCGATCGCCCCGTGGGGCCGTTCTTCGTTATAGTATCTTCGCCAAGTCTCCACCTTTTGCCGGGCATCCGCAAGGGACAGGAACCAATGGGTGTTGAGGCATTCGGCCCGGAAGCGGCCGTTGAAGGCTTCGATGAAGGCGTTGTCGGTCGGCTTGCCGGGTCGTGAGAAGTCCAGCGTGACGCCGCGCTGGTAGGCCCAGAGGTCAAGATCGCGCGACACGAACTCGCTGCCTTGATCGACCCGGATCGTCGCCGGGAGTCCCACTTCATTGCAAACCCTTTCCAGTACCTCCACGACATCGGTGCCGCGGAAGGCGAGCCGCGGCTCCAGTGCGGGCGAGAAGCGGGAGAAGATATCGACGATCGTGAGCACCCGGAGATTGCCGCCGGTGGCCAGCTGGTCATGAACGAAGTCCATCGCCCAGATCTCGTTGACCCGCGTCGCCGGCCGCCGGTCGTCGCGCAACTTGGCCTTGACCCGGCGCTTGGGCGATTTGTTGCGCAATTGCAGGCCCAATTCGCGATAGATGCGACGGGTCTTGTTCTGGCCGTGACGCCATCCCTCGCGGCGCAACAGCACATGGACGCGGCGATAGCCGTAGCGGATGCGAACATGGCAGATCTCCTTGATCCGAGCTTCGAGGGCCGCCTGGCCGGAGCGACGAGATTTGTAGTGATAGGTCGATCGATCGAACTCGAGGGCCTTACAAGCCTTGCGGATCGAGACCTGCCACTCCCCGCAAACCTCATCGACGAGCTTGCGCTTCCGACCAGGCTTCACAGCTTTCGGCGGATCACGTCCTGCAGCATCTCCTTGTCGAGCGATAGGTCCGCCACCAGCTTCTTCAGCTTGGCGTTCTCGTCCTCGAGCTGCTTCAACCGGCGCATCTCGGTCGGCAGCAGTCCGTCGTACTTTTTCTTCCAGTTGAAATAGGTCGCCTGGCTGATCCCGGATTTGCGGCAGATCTCCGCAACCGGGACCCCGTCGTTGCCCTGCTTCAGGATAAACGCCTTCTGGGCGTCCGAAAACTTCGAGGCCTTCATCGTCGTCCGCTCCTCCCAGCCGAGGGGATTCGGCAGCGCAAGACTCTAGCCAAAATTGGTCCAGTTTGCCGGCCTCAGATCAGCGTCGGCCGCTCGTCGAGGCGGCGAAGGAGGCATTCATCGAGACTACGCCGCGCCCCCGAAGGTGGCAGCCTTGTACTCGGGCTGCGCGACGGGGACTGCTCCACGGCTATTATTTTCCTCTTACTCGATCGAGGAGCGGCTAGCCTCGATCAAGATCCGGACGCAACCACCTAAATTCCGAAATAGGATTCGCTTGGTTCACGCGATCAGACATTTCGGGCGGGAAGTGCGGCTAAAGGGACCCAAATCGTAGGATTCGTGGGCTGAGCGCACAATTTCTGCATGCTGTCTTCAAATTCGGAGATTTCCAAAACGGTGCGGCTGTTAGAATCACGGTGCGCGCCTTCATGACTCTGCACCATGTATCGTTCCTTATCGTTCTAACTCTAATGGCACGGATCCCAGAAGATATGATTTCATTCGATCTGAAAGGCAAGACGGCTCTTGTGACCGGCGCGGCGAGTGGCCTCGGACTGGCCACGGCAAAGATGCTCGTTGAGTCTGGTGCGACTGTCGCTCTGAATTTCCTGCCCGACGATCCACGCGGACCGCAAGCCATCAAGGAACTGAACTCAGTCGGGAACGTGATCGCTGCGCCGGGCAATGTGGGAGACGCGGCCTCCGCTGAGGCCATGGTGTCTGACGCTCTGTCCGCGCTTGGCCGGCTGGATCTCCTGGTCAACAATGCTGGCACGCCGGGTGTGAGGCAGCCAATCCCAGTTGAGCGGCTCGATCTCATAACGGAAGAACTCTGGGCTACGTTGCTTGACGTCAACCTGCTAGGGGTCTTCCGGTGCAGCAAGGCCGCAGCGCCAGCTTTGAAGGCGTCAAACGGGTCGATTGTCAACGTCGCCTCGACGGCTTCATTCGACGGGCGTGGCAGCACGATCCCTTACGCTGCCGCAAAGACAGGCGTGGTCACCCTCACGAAGAACTTTGCGCGTGCGCTCGCTCCGGAGGTGCGAGTCAATGCCATTGCTCCGGGATTTATTGATAGCAACTGGATTGAATGGCCGGAAGAAGTCCGCCGCACGTCCGCTGAGTCGACGCTACTGAAACGTGTTGCTAAGCCGTCCGAGCTAGCAGAAGTGATTCTCTATCTTGGCTTCGGCGCAAACACGATCACCGGCTTTACGGTGTTGGCGGACAACGGCCTACTTCTTAACTGAAGTAGTCCTAACGGCCGGCAGGGGCCTGGTAAGTACGTAGCCACGCCAACCAATTCAAACTTATTGGGGCCAGGCGTGCCCAACGGTAACGGGCACGCCTGTGAAATGGTAGAGGTTTGAAGCGATAATCTGGCTTGGACAGAGCTGACTCATCAGATAGCGGTGCTTGTCTCGCCTAGGAAGGCACCGGCACATATGCAATCATCCTGAATGTGCCGCCGGACGCAGCGTAAGGCGAGACCTACCGGACGAAACGCATCTGCCTTCGAAGCGATTTCTGCGAATGCTGTTCGCGCAGGCTTGAGCACGGTCAGGAATGCGGCTTAGGCGAGTGAAACAGCGGCCACTTCGGGCTCGCGAGCGACTCCGTGCAGATCGCCACGCTTGGCGATCTGCACGACTGGTCGGCGAGTACTCGTATTCAGCGAAGCCGGATGCTTGCGCCGGCACGTTCCGGCCGCGGAAGCTCGGCATGAAGCAGCGCAAGTTTCATCACGCGCTCGCGCACATCGCCCTGCACTGGTCCGCTACGTCCGGTTCCGGCGGCGACGTGAAGGAGCATCTGCTCACCCGTGGCTGCCGGCGCCTTCTCGCCCTCACGCACAATCACGTAGAAGAGATGGAGACGCTTGTCATCGGCGCTGATGATCTGCGTATGCACCTGGACGCGGTCGCCAGCATGAAGCTCGCGCAGATGGGAGATATGGGTCTCGACCGTAAAGTAGCTGCCATACTTAGCGCGATACTCTGCGTCGATTCCGACGTGATGTAGGACGTTTTCGCTGCCCAAGCCGCAAAGAGAGAGGTAACGATTCTCAGTAATGTGGCCATTATAATCGACCCAGTCGGATGGCATCTGCACGGTCGGCGCCGCCAGAGGGCCGCGATCATTTGCAACCTGAGGCGCGCGCTTACGCAAGCTCTCTTCCCAAGCCGCGAGCGTCTCGCCTGCGCCATGGCCTTGTGACCGCAGTCCGCGCAAAACCGCTGCATAGCAGTCGTCGCGTTGCTGTTCGCGTTCGAAGCTTGAGATACCGTCCTCCCGAGCTTCTGCCTGTCGAGCCAGTTTGTTCAGAAACGTCTCGGTGAGCTCGGGGACGTCAGTGAGCTTGGTCCATGGCCACTTCAGCGTGGGCCCCCATTGCTCCATGAAGCGGCGCGTTCCCGCGCCGCCACCACCCACGCGGAAGGGGCCATTGATTGCCCGCCGGAGCCCAAAAGAATAGCGGATTGCGTCATCAACCTCCTGTACGGTGGCCACATCGTCGTGAACCAGCCATAGCGCTTCGCGCCACAGCGCTTCCTGCAACCGATTTGCGATAAAGCCGTCGATCTCTTTGCGCACCACCAGCGGATGCATCCCCAGAGCCTGGAAGATTGTCGCCGCGCGATTTAAGGCTGCGGGAGCAGTCCTCTCTCCGGCGCACAGTTCGACGAGCGGGAGCATGTACACTGGATAAAATGGGTGAGCGACAAGAAGGCGCTCAGCGTGTTTCATCTTTGCTTGCAGCAAAGATGGGCGCAAGCTCGAGGTCGAGGAGCAGATCAGGACATTCGGTGCCGTCACTTGATCGGCGGTGGCAAGCAACTCCTGTTTGAGCTCCAAATCTTCTGGCGCAGACTCCTGCACCAATTCCACCCCTTCAACTGCTGCCGCAACCGAATCTAAGATCGTCAACGTGCCCTCACGCGGCAGCGGAGCGAGCGTCAGCCGCCGAAATGCCCGACGCGCTCTTGCGACCTGCTCCTGAGCGCGATCGAGAGCGCCGGCCGCCGGATCGTGCAGCCGTACGTCAACCCCATTGAGGACAAATCTTGCGGCCCAACCGCCCCCGATCGCTCCACCGCCTAGCAGCGCGACCGCTTTGGGTAGCGCAGAAACGAACTCCGTCTTCACGCACATAGGGTTTAACCAGCTTTCAATGAGTGTTGAAACCGAACTTCTGACGGATTTCAGAAGGGCTCATGACTCGCACTCCCATCCTCTCGAGAATCTGAACCGCCGCTCCTACGAGCTCGGCGTTCGTCGCCAGCCGCCCTCGCGACAGATAAAGGTTGTCCTCCAATCCCACTCTCACATTTGCGCCCGCCAGCGCCGCCGCTGCGACATACGGAAGCTGCATCCGGCCGATTGAAAATGCGGAATAGATTGAGCCCGCCGGCAGGCCATTCACCATCGCCGTCAGCGTGGTCAAGTCTTCTCGCGCCCCATAAGGTATGCCCATGCAAAGCTGAATCAGTGGCCGCTTGATCAGCCCTTCCTTGACCAAATCGCGCGCAATCCACATGTGGCCGGTATCAAATACCTCCAGTTCGGGAAGAACTCCGATTTGCTGCAAGCGAGCCGCCATTTTTCGCAGCGTGGGTAAGGTGTTAATCATCACGTATTCGCCCGAACCGAAATTCATCGACCCGCAGTCCAACGTGCAGATTTCGGGACGTAGCTCTTCCACGTGCACCAGTCGCTCGAGGGCGCCGACCATGTCCGACCGTGGGTTCGGCGGCAGAGGGGCGTCGGGGCCACCCAAGATCAGGTCGCCGCCCACCCCTGTCGTAAGATTGATCACCGGATTGACATCTGAGTTCCGAATGCGATGCACGACCTCCCGATAAAGGGCCGGATCCCGCGATCCCTGCCGGGTCTGAGGATCACGTACGTGGATGTGGACCACTCCTGCTCCCGCTCGCGCCGCCTCGATCGCAGAGTTCGCGATCTGCTCCGGAGTCACCGGCACATGCGGACTACGTTCCACGTTTGATCCGCTACCTGTAACAGCACAGGTAATGAACACCTCAGAAATCATCTTACTCTTCTCCGTTCGTAGGAAGCACACTCGCTTTGCCTCGGTCTATTTCGGCGACACGCCCCATCAAGAGACTTAAGCCGAGTGATCTAGATTTATAATTCTGCGCGTGAGCGCGAAGAGCCGATATTTCTCTCGGGCTAGCAAGCCGGGTAGCCAACCGAAGACGGATGGGCCACCAGGTAGCATTGGCGCATTGGCCTAATAGGCCACGAAGTAGTGAGTATTCGTCGCCCGTAACTGGGGCGCTGACGATCGTGTGGATAGTGTTCATGCCCGCAACGCGAAACTGAACGGAAAATGGCCGCGATCTTCGGCAGGATCGGCGGGAGGTAGATCTCGCCTCCCGACGTTTTCCTTGGTTCTATTTTGCGAGCCAAGCATTGAAGCGCTGGCGGAGCTCGTCACCCTTATTTGCCCAGAAGGTGTTGTTGACCAAGAAAGCATTGGTCATATGATCGGGCGCATTCGGCAGATATGGCAGAATCGACGGGTCGACGAGCGAAATCGCATCCTTGTTAACGGGTGCTAAGGGGACGTAGCGCGTCAAATCAGCCTGGGCCTGAGGCGACGAGGCGAAGGCGAGAAACTTATAGGCATCGTCCAGCCGTGCTGAACCCTTTGGAACAACCCAGACTGCCGCGCCAAACCCCTGCCCATCCCAGACCGTTTCCAAATGCTTGCCGGCGGTTTTGTTAGCGTCATAGACCCTGTGGGTGGCCGTTTTGCCCATGGTGACTTCTCCATCGGCAATGATCTGAAGCGATTGGGCATTGGACTGCCACCAGATGACATCCTTCTTAATCGTATTGAGCTTCGCAAAGGCGCGATCGATCCCCTCGGGCGTGTTGAGGATTTTATAGATATCCTTGACCGAAACCCCATCGGCGATCAGCGCCCACTCGATGTTACCGAAGGGACTCTTGATCAGACCGCGCTTGCCAGGGAATTTGCGCAGGTCGAAGAAGTCGGCCATGGTCTTTGGACCATTGGGCAGCTTGTCTTTGTCATAAGCGATGGCGTGGGAATAGAGGTACTCCGGGACGGCGCACTCGTATTCCTCCGCGCCAGCTAACTTGGAGCGGTCGAGGCCGAGCTTCTTCCAATCAAGCGTCTCGACGGTACCTTCTGCACACATTTGCACAGCGGTGGTCGCGTCAGTCGAAACCACATCCCAACTGACAGTCTTGGACTCGACCATGGCCCGGATCTTCGCGACCTCGCCGTTATATTCTTCTTCAAGGACTTTGACCCCGGCGTGCTTGGCGAAGGGTTCGAAAAAGGCCTTGCGCTCAGCCGCTTGAGTGGCTCCTCCGAAGGAGGTAATCGTCAGCTGATCGCCGGCGAAGACGGCTTTAGTCGGCGCAAGGATTGCCGCCAGGCCAGTCAAAGCCAGAGTGCCGGCGACGATCAATGACTTCCTCATTCTACTCTCTCCCTGCTATGCCGATCCCATGAAGGGGGACGGCGTACCCATACTGCTCAGGTGAACTCGGCCGCTTGTCACGATGCGTCAAGCGCCCGGCAATCCTCAGTTTTCCAGCCGATGTTAATGCTCGTCCCGAGCTCCACCTGTGCCGCGCCTTCCAAATTCGGCACCTTGACGACGAATTCATCGTGCCCGCATACGGAGAGCCGGATGCGCACGTGGTCGCCCAGGTAAATCAACTCCATCACACGCGCGGCGAAGACATTGGGCAGTGAGCCCGTCACGGGGTTCAGCTTTACGCGCTCGGGCCGCAACGACAGCACAGTGGGCCTGCCGACCGCCTCGACATTGATGGCCAGCGCTTGCACCATGCCAACGCCCGGAATGTCCACCTTGCAGGTTGTGCCGTTCATCTCCGCGACCGTACCCTGCAGCTGGTTGTTCTCGCCGATGAACTGGGCAACGAAGGCGTTCTGCGGCTGCTCGTAGAGCTCAGCAGGTGCGGCGAGCTGCTGGATCACCCCGTCGTTGAACACCGCTATGCGGTCAGACATGGTCAATGCTTCGCCCTGATCATGCGTCACATAGACCACTGTGATGCCGAGATCCTCATGGATATGCTTGATCTCGAGCTGCATCTGCTCGCGCAGCTGCTTGTCTAGCGCTCCGAGCGGCTCATCCATAAGTACGAGCTTGGGATCGAAAACGAGCGCGCGCGCAAGCGCGACACGCTGCTGCTGGCCGCCGGAAAGTTGGCCAGGTCGCCGCTTGCCATATGCACCGAGCCGGACCATGTCGAGCGCCCGCTTGATCTTGGCCTCGGCCTCCGCTCTCCCCAACCTTCTAACCTTGAGGGGGAAAGCGAGGTTCTCTTCGACCGTCATGTGCGGAAACAGCGCGTAGTTTTGGAACACCATCCCAATGTCGCGCTTGTGTGGAGGCATGTTGTCGATGGATCGCCCCTCCAGAAGGATCGACCCATGGGTGGGCACCTCAAAGCCAGCAAGCATCATGAGGGTCGTTGTCTTGCCGGAGCCGGAAGGCCCCAACATCGTCAGAAACTCACCCCGTCCGATTTCCAAATTCAGCTTCTTAACGACGAGCGTTTCCCCGTCATAGGTCTTCTGGACGTTGGAAAACTTGACGTACGCATCACGCGTAGCCGGCGTGGATCGCTCTTCCCACTGGCGCCCTCCACCCACCGCCGCATCGCCAACTACAAAATCACGAATTGCCGCCTCCTGAACGCCTCGACGACGCAGCGGAGGGTACGTCCGCATGAAGCTTCCGCGGCCGCTCAAGTGACTCATAAAACTCCTCCCGCCGCGCCTTTCTCAGCTCCGCGACTGAGTCGACAAAGCCTTCTTCTTTCACGCAAATATTATCGGGGGCATCGGCTGAATTTCCCCCATGTGGCGCATCAGCGAGTCGAAATCCTGCATTCGATGCCAAAATGCGAAGCTTTTGTGTACGCCAATCGAAATTGACGATAGGTAAGGTGATTCCGACATGAAGCTCGCGCCCAACACCGCAATCGATGGGTCCATCAACGGCGTCGTCGCCATGCACGCGATCGCGTTGCGACCGTGCGCTATGTGGACGACTTCGCCAAGGATTTTCGAGAGCACAATGGAGCATGCCATCAAAAAGATGGCGGGGAACATGCGCTCACAACTACGCACGGCTCCGTCCCGATGCACCTAAACCGATGTGGTCGGCGGCTTAGAAAATAATATGCGTCGCCAGCGCCCAGTATACGCCGCTGATCATCAACGGTGACTTCTAATCGTCCGCTGATGATAACTCCACCTTCCTCACCAGCGTGGACCAGCTTGACTCTTCCGGTATCGGATCCTGGGGAATAAAATTCTTTCAGAATCTGGACCGAGCGGCCAGCACTACTATTACCGATCTGAAGGTAGGAAATCCCGCCTTTGCCGATTTCCGTTAGGTCATTGTTTCGAAAGAAAATCTGTTCCTTGCCTTCTTCTGTCCGCGAAAAAAACTCTGCCAAGCTAATCGGAATGGCATCCAAAATGCGCTTTAGCGCTCCAACAGATGGATTAGTCTGCCCTGATTCGATCAAGGATATGGTCGAGTTGACGATCTTGGCTCTCTTTGCAAGTTCGCGCTGCGACAATCGACTGCGCTGCCGGATTTGGCGCAGGCGAGCACCGATCTCTTCGTTGACGCCATCTCGAAGCATGCGAGCACAACCGTTAAGTACTGCGGATGCCACGTAGCCGCTCCGATCGCCGGCGCAACAGTTCCACAGTGGTAAGCATGAGAATGGAGAAAAGGATTAGCACGCTAGCGGCGGCAGTGATGGTTGGACTGATTTCCTCGCGGATTCCAGAAAACATAACTTTCGGCAAGGTACGTTGGTCGGCGCTCGCAACGAAAAGAGCGACGACAACCTCATCGAACGAGGTGAGAAACGCGAAGAGCGAACCTGAAATCATGCCTGGAAGTATGAGCGGCATGATAATCTTAACGAATACTGTGGTTGGCCGCGCGCCAAGTCCCGCCGCGGCGCGTGTAAGCGACTCGTCGAAGCCCGTCAGCGTCGCTGTCACGGTGATGACGACGAAGGGGGCCGCTAGCGTAGTATGGGCCAATATTAGACCTGTATATGAGTTCAGCAGCCCGACGTCCGCATAAAAGAAATACATCCCGACAGCAGTAATCACGACTGGCACGACCATGGGCGAAATTAGTACCGTCATAACCGCTGCTCGCCACGGAAAGCTGCGCCGACTGAGGCCGAGCGCGGCTAGCGTGCCGAGGAGGGTCGCGAGTAACGTAACCGAGACTGCGACGAAGATCGAATTTTGCAGCGCACCCTGCCAGCGAGCCGTGAAGAAGAACTCCTCGTACCAACGCAGGGATACACCTGGCATCGGATAGCTAAAGAACGGTACAGAATTGAAGGAAAGCGGGATGATTGCCAGAATTGGCGCTATAAGGAACAACAGCACGGCCCCGCAGATCAGACGGTGCAGATAATACCAACCCCGCTCCAACGGAGATGCATAAGCAGCAGCGGGCATCGTTCTATCCCATCTTGACGCGGTCGACGCCGACCAGCTTGTTGAAGATATAATAGAGCACCAACGTCACGGTGAGGAGGATGGCGCCAAGAGCTGAGGCCATACCCCAATTAAGCTCCTCATTTGTATAATGAGCCACAAAATAGCTTATCATCTGATCAGCCGGCCCCCCGACCAGCGCTGGGGTGATGTAGTAACCCAGGCACAGAATGAACGTGAGCAGACAGCCAGCCGCGATGCCCGGTAGTGTTTGCGGCAAGTAAACCTTCCAAAAAGCATAAAACTGCCCGGCACCGAGCGAACGGGCGGCGCGTACATAGCTGGGCGAGATCGTCTTCATCACGCTGTAGATCGGCAGGATCGTGAACGGCAGCTGAATATGTGTCATGGCTATGATTGTCCCGACTCGATTAAAAATAAGTTCGGCGGGATGCGATATGAGATGCAATGTCATCAGCGCGTCGTTGACTAGCCCATGCCTCTGTAGGAGTACAACCCAGGCTGCTGTACGTACTAGCACAGAAGTCCAGAACGGTAGCACGACCATGATCATCAGCAGATTGCTAGACCTAACCGGCAAGGTCGCTAAGAGATAGGCAACGGGAAATCCCAGCAAGAGTGTAGCGGCGGTTACGGTAATGCTGATAGCAAGTGTTCGTGCGAAGGCGTCGCGGAAGATAGCATTGTCAGGTGGCGAGGCGACGATTTGGCTATCCGGCCCGTACTGGAAATCTAATGAGCGCAGAAGATAGTACGCTGTGTAGCGTGAGGTGCCGCGCTTCAAGAGACTCCAGACGTCGTGCCGCCCCCAGAAAGAGTTGATGTCAATGAGCGCGGACTTGTAAGGGCCAGCGGCAAGCTCACGCACCTTGCGAGAACTCGACGTGACATTGCTGATGGCCCCCGGCAACTCAAAGTTTATCCGTTTACCGATTTGGGCCGCGGTCTTCTGCGCCCACGCCTCTTTCAAGTCGCTTGCAAGTGCAGCATAGACCGCCTCATCTGGTAGGTCCTTGCCGTTCCACCCCCTCAGCTCCGCCATCGTGCGCGGCATCAACGTTGCAAGCGTGTTATCGTGCACAGCGTTAAACATCATCCGTCCGATCGGTAGAACAAAGCCAATCAGGATAAACAGGAGCAGCGGCAGCACGAGGGTGAAGGCCTTCAGCTTGCGCCGACGCTCGACCCGTTGCAGCCCGCCTCGCAGCGGCAGACCGTGAAGACTGCCATCGATATGGGCGACTGTCATCCCGATGGCCTCCTGTTTCTCAACTCGTTCTGTTGCGAGGAGGGTCGTAGCCCCTCCTCGCAGATCTTCTTCAATTTTCATTTCGCGAGCCAAGCGTTGAAGCGCTGGCGGAGCTCGTCGCCTTTGTTCGCCCAGAAGATGTTGTTGACCAATAAAGCATTGGTCATATGGTCGGGCGCAGTGGGCAGATATGGCAGGACAGTCGTGTCAACGAGCGAAATCGCATCCTTATTAGCCGGCGCTAAGGGGATATACTTCGTTAGGCCGGCTTGGGCCTGAGGCGAAGCGGCGAAGGCGAGGAACTTATAAGCATCGGCAAGCCGTGGGGTACCCTTTGGAATAACCCAGACTCCCGACCCAAACCCCTGACCATCCCACATGATTTCGAAATGCTTGCCGGCTTTCTTGTTGGCGTCATAGATCCTGTGTGTTGGGACTTTGTCCATGACGACCTCACCGTCGGCGAGGAGCTGAATCGCCTGGGCATTGGACTGCCACCAGATGACATCCTTTTTAATTGTATCGAGCTTGGCAAAAGCACGGTCGACCCCCTCGGGCGTGTCGAGGATTCTATAGACATCCTTCACGGGAATCCCATCGGCGATCAGCGCCCACTCGAGATTGCCAAAGGGGCTTTTAATCAGACCGCGCTTGCCAGGGAATTTGCGCAGGTCAAAGAAGTCGGCCATGGTCTGCGGACCGTTGGGCAGTTTGTCCTTGTCATAAGCGACAGCATGGGAATAAAGGTACCCTGGCACGGCACACTCATACTGGTCCATGAACTTGGAGCGGTCGAGGCCGAGCTGCTTCCAATCAATTGTCTCGACGGTACCTTCTGCACACATTTGCAGAGCCGTTGACCCATCGGTGTCGACGACATCCCAACTCACGCTCTTGGAGTCAACCATGGCCCGGATTTTCGCGACCTCACCGTTGTATTCTTCTTCCGAAATATTCACGCCCGCCCGCTTGGCGTAGGGCTCAAAATAGGCCTTGCGCAGGGCCGCCTGATAAGCTCCTCCGAAGGAGGTAATCGTCAGCTGATCGCCGGCGAAGACGGCTTTAGTCGGCGCAAGGATTGCCGCCAGGCCAGTCAAAGCCAGAGTGCCGGCGACGATCAATGACTTCCTCATTCTACTCTCTCCCTGCTATGCCGATCCCATGAAGGGGGACGGCGTACCCATACTGCTCAGGTGAACTCGGCCGCTTGTCACGATGCGTCAAGCGCCCGGCAATCCTCAGTTTTCCAGCCGATGTTAATGCTCGTCCCGAGCTCCACCTGTGCCGCGCCTTCCAAATTCGGCACCTTGACGACGAATTCATCGTGCCCGCATACGGAGAGCCGGATGCGCACGTGGTCGCCCAGGTAAATCAACTCCATCACACGCGCGGCGAAGACATTGGGCAGTGAGCCCGTCACGGGGTTCAGCTTTACGCGCTCGGGCCGCAACGACAGCACAGTGGGCCTGCCGACCGCCTCGACATTGATGGCCAGCGCTTGCACCATGCCAACGCCCGGAATGTCCACCTTGCAGGTTGTGCCGTTCATCTCCGCGACCGTACCCTGCAGCTGGTTGTTCTCGCCGATGAACTGGGCAACGAAGGCGTTCTGCGGCTGCTCGTAGAGCTCAGCAGGTGCGGCGAGCTGCTGGATCACCCCGTCGTTGAACACCGCTATGCGGTCAGACATGGTCAATGCTTCGCCCTGATCATGCGTCACATAGACCACTGTGATGCCGAGATCCTCATGGATATGCTTGATCTCGAGCTGCATCTGCTCGCGCAGCTGCTTGTCTAGCGCTCCGAGCGGCTCATCCATAAGTACGAGCTTGGGATCGAAAACGAGCGCGCGCGCAAGCGCGACACGCTGCTGCTGGCCGCCGGAAAGTTGGCCAGGTCGCCGCTTGCCATATGCACCGAGCCGGACCATGTCGAGCGCCCGCTTGATCTTGGCCTCGGCCTCCGCTCTCCCCAACCTTCTAACCTTGAGGGGGAAAGCGAGGTTCTCTTCGACCGTCATGTGCGGAAACAGCGCGTAGTTTTGGAACACCATCCCAATGTCGCGCTTGTGTGGAGGCATGTTGTCGATGGATCGCCCCTCCAGAAGGATCGACCCATGGGTGGGCACCTCAAAGCCAGCAAGCATCATGAGGGTCGTTGTCTTGCCGGAGCCGGAAGGCCCCAACATCGTCAGAAACTCACCCCGTCCGATTTCCAAATTCAGCTTCTTAACGACGAGCGTTTCCCCGTCATAGGTCTTCTGGACGTTGGAAAACTTGACGTACGCATCACGCGTAGCCGGCGTGGATCGCTCTTCCCACTGGCGCCCTCCACCCACCGCCGCATCGCCAACTACAAAATCACGAATTGCCGCCTCCTGAACGCCTCGACGACGCAGCGGAGGGTACGTCCGCATGAAGCTTCCGCGGCCGCTCAAGTGACTCATAAAACTCCTCCCGCCGCGCCTTTCTCAGCTCCGCGACTGAGTCGACAAAGCCTTCTTCTTTCACGCAAATATTATCGGGGGCATCGGCTGAATTTCCCCCATGTGGCGCATCAGCGAGTCGAAATCCTGCATTCGATGCCAAAATGCGAAGCTTTTGTGTACGCCAATCGAAATTGACGTAGGCAAGGTGATTCCGAGATGGAGCTCGCGCCCGCCCGATTAGTCCCTTCGCCCGAGCTCCTGCACAAACGACCGTTCGGTCACGAACAACGGCTCCTTACCCGTCCTAAGCTGCCGCGCAAAACGTCGCGCTTAGTGCGTTTCCGCGAGCGATACCGAGCATGTTCCAACGGAATCTATTTGGCCGTAAGTAGCCTCCCGAAGAACTACCCTCGGACGACGACTCGTGGGCAGCGACGCTCCCAACTTTATCGGCCGCCGTGACGTTAATGATCTCAACGGTCGTCTTTCGCTTCGATATCTCAGTTGGGTCCTAGCCGTTAAAGCGAGTGAAAGCCGGTCTCCTCAGAGTGCGGGCTCGTCATAGCTTAGAAAGCGGCCGATTCGATCATTCAGCTGCGCCGCCGCCTGCGGCTCCGCTTCCGAGGCCACCAGATGGCCGCTAGGGAACGGAAGGCGAATGAGTTCACTTCGCTCGATCTGCTCCGCCGCCCAGATGCCTGACTCGACGGGATTGTAGAGATCAAGCGAGGGCACAGCGACAAGGGTACGAGCTCGAATTGACGCCAGTGCCTTTTGTGTGTCGCCGCCGAAACCGGTCGACGCGCCGACATCGTGCGCATCATACGCGTAGGATTGGTAGATCCAGTCGAGTGGATCAGATTTCTGCGCCGCCATTGAGCGCGTGCACGCAGCAAGCCACGCCAGTGCGTCCTTATTAACATCCTGGTTAGCCGCGACGTCTGCAGCAAGCCGCGATGGCGAGCGCGCGAGCACGGACATCAGGGCTACCCACGTCTCCCAGCGAGCTTCAGCTGTTGGCAGTTCGCGCGCGTTCGTGAGAGCGAGGCGCCCGGCGTGGTTGATTGCTTGCGACCATGGCGCAGTCTTCGCCATCGGGACGAGCGCGACGAGGGATCGAGCGAAATCCGGATAGGACACGCCCCACTGTAGCGCCTGCATACCACCCATCGATGCTCCAACGATCGCGGCTACAGCGCCGATGCCTAGGTGCGAAGCGAGAACGCGTTGGCTCGCTACCATGTCGCGGATCGTAAAGCGCGGAAAGCGCTCGCCCGGCTGTGTCTGCGAATTCGATGGCGAGCTTGACAGCCCGTTGCCCAATGCATCGATCACGACGATAGTGAAGCGCGAAGGATCAAGCGCCCTCCCCGCACCGATCAGAAAATCAAGCCTATGGTGCGTGCTTCCGATCGAGCAGAGGCCGAAGATCACCGGTCGCGAGGAATTGTCAAGTGAACCGTGGACGACATACGAGATCCTCAGATCGTCGATTACTTCGCCCGATTCGAGCGCAAGGCATCCGAGCGAAGCGACGTGATGCGGCGCATCTATCCAACCCGGCGCAAGAGGCGGATGCGCCATCGTCAGAACTCAATCACAGCCCGAATGTCCTCGCCTGCGGAGAGACGCGACAGCCCAATATTGACATCTTTAAGCGCTATGGTCGACGTGACGTACTCATCGAGCTTGAGCGAACCGTCGAGATACGCATTTGCGAGCCATGGAAAATCGCTCCACGGATCGGCACCACCGTAGCTTGATCGCACGATGCGTTTCTCGCCCATCAGCGACCCCCAACGGAACGCCAACTCTTCGTTCGTGGGTAGCTTGCCAAGCCACACGACTTGTCCGCCGAGTCGCACCATTTCGGCGCTCGCACGAAACGCCGCGCGAGTGCCAGCGGCTTCGATCACACAATCTGCTCCGCGTCCATGTGTGAGAGTCAAATGTGAGGCAACAAGCGAATCGTCGGCGACCAGCGTATGCGTCGCGCCAACGACCGCGGCCAGATCGAGCTTTTCACGCTGTCTATCGATTGCGATTACGCGTGATGCACCTGCCAGCCGCGCACCTTGAACTGCTGACAAACCCACTGCACCGCAGCCGATCACCGTCACTGTGGCGCCCTTCTCAATTTGTGCAATATGCATCGCAGCGCCGACGCCGGTCATCACGCCGCATCCAAGTAAACACGCGCGGTTGAAGGGAATCTCATTCGGCACTTTGACAGCGCAACGCTCTTCGACGACGCACACTTCGGAAAAGGTGCCCAAATATGCCAACTGATGCACTGGCGCACCACATTCGCTCTCTAGACGATGACGGCCGTCAAAGTGATACGACTTCGCGGCATTTGCTCGATATGATTCGCACAAGATTGGTTGACGACGCGCGCAATAGAAGCACTCGCCACAGTGAGGATTCCACGACATTACGACATGGTCTCCGATCTGAACTCTTGTGACCGACCTGCCAATCCACTCGACAACACCTGCAGCCTCATGTCCTGGGACTATTGGCAACGGCACACCAAGATTGCCTTCGACCCCTTCCAGATCGGTGTGGCAGAGGCTCGTCGCCCGCACCCGGACGAGCACGTCGGTGTCGGCGAGCTGGGTGAGGCCGAGTGTTTCGATCTTGAGCGGCGCTCGAAACTCAGACAGGACGGCGGCTTTAAATTTCAAGGGATTTCTTTCGATATTGGAGCACGATTTGAGCCACTAACCGCAACCGATCGTGAAGCCGCCGGTGGCGGCCTATTCAGGACGCCCTATGCAGCCGATACGCCACACACAATATGCGGTACATCGGTGCAAAAAAACGCAAAGTCGTCAGTAGTTCGCAGAATTCCTGCATGTCGTCCAAGGTCTCTGCTGTTGCGACGTTGTGCATGAGCAGCATGTCGCTTAGAAGAGCTAACAACGCGTTTGCTGCCTGTCCCTCCGTCGAGGACGCGAAGAGCGAGAAGACTGCTAGGACGAGGCGTAACGATAAACGCATTTGCCGATATTGAAGCTGAACTTAGGAAGACCGGCTGAGCCGGCCCAATCGACTTCGGTGCGCTAAGACAGCAAGGATTTGAGATTCGTTGCTGGAGTTGAGAGTGCTTCAACGTTTGGCGCAAGCCCCCTGTCGATCATCATCTCGGCGAAACGGATCTCCCTGGCGATCGCGGGCAGACTGCCAAAGCCGCAGGCGGCAACAATGCGTCCGTCATTGGCCAGATAGAAAATGACCAAACCGTTCGGGCCGAGATCTCTTACAACTGCGATGTCTTGCTCCCGATGTAAACCAACAACCTGAAGCGTTTGATCATACTGATCGGACCAAAACCAGGGGATCTTCTCGTAAGGGCTGTTCGCGCCCAACATGTTGGCCGCCGCCGCCGCCCCCTGCTGCTGCGCGCTTCGCCACGCCTCCAGTCTTATCCTTTCATTGTAGAGGCGATGCGGGAATGAACAGCAGTCGCCGGCCCCAAAGATGTCTGGATCTGACGTGGCTAAGAGCTCGTCTAACGCAATCCCATTGTTAATAGCCAATCCGGCCGTTCGCGCTAGTTCAACATTCGGTACTGCACCGATCCCCACAATAACGAGATCTGCGAGATGTGCGCGTCCGTTGGTCAAGATGACCTTCGATCGGCCTTCAATCGCGTCGACACGCTCGATTGTGGTACCGATCTCTAGGCGCACGCCTGAGCGCTCATGCTTAGCTTTGATCAGTTCGGCCAGAGGCGCTGGGACGGCCCGCGCCAAAAGCCGCGGGCCAGCTTCAATCACCGTTACTGAAGCGCCTCTCGACACCGCGCTGGCAGCTACCTCGAGTCCAATGAATCCCCCGCCGACGACGACAACTTCGGAACCTTGGTCGATCGCCCGTCTGATGAACAACGCATCGTCATACGTGCGAAGCGTTGTTATCCGAGTTCCTTGAGCGATCAAGTTGCTCGCCGGCCTGGCGCGTGCCCCGGTGGTCAGCAGGAGTCGCTCGTAAGCCAGTCGCCCACCGTCCGCGAGTCGGACGATATGCGCAGCTCGATCTATTGCGACAACCTCGCGGCCTTGAATATATTCAATATCTAGCTCTCCGAGGCGCTCCGATGTCATAAGCGTCTTGGGTCCAGGCTCAACCTCTTCTGTCAAGGTCGCCTTGGACAGCGGTGGCCGCTCATACGGCAACATCGCCTCATGACCAATCAGGACTACCCGACCCCGCCACCCTTCCGCGCGAAGGGACTGCGCGGCGACGGAGCCGGCTATACCGGCTCCGACTATCATCATCGTAGCTTCGTTGCTCATGGGGTTACACCAAGATAAACGAGCATCGCGTGTCACAAGGCATCTGGTCGACCACGCTCCTGATTGGAGGCTTGATCAAAACGTGCTCTGGGCTGCCACCAGTTACAGCGCAAGTACGCACTGCCTTGAGACGAATCCGACGTCCCTTGTCGGTCCACTTAAATTTTGATGAAAACCGAGTTATTCTCAACTTTAACATCATAGCTGCGCAAATCGATGCATACCGGTAGCGCACATGCCTCGCCAGTTCGATAGTCGAAGGTCCCGAAGTGTTTCGGGCATTCGATTATATGGCCGTCGACAATGCCGCCGGCGAGATGAACCTTTTCGTGAGAGCAGTTTCCATCTATTGCGTGGAACGTTCCCTCTGGCGAACGAACAATTACGAAGGTGCGCCCGCCGTAGTCGAAACGCAACGCCTCTTCGCGCGCGATGGCGTCGACGGCACAGGCAGCCACCCACTCCCCTGTCATAGTCAATGCGGTTTCCTTTGTGGTCTAGTTAACGGCCGACCTCCGGGCTGACGCAACTTGCAATCAGTAGCTGGAGCCAGCTGCCTGGGCGCCAAGACACGTCCATCCGACCGAAGCTTAAGGTGACACGGCCGAAATGTGTTTCTTTGCCTTGCTCGCCCTAAGGCGCTTGAACAACAGCTCGTCAGCTTCAGGCGATCCATCGTGAGCTGTACCAAACCATTCATCGAACGGAATCGTTCGGTCGCTATAGTTCACCTCGAAGAGTTTGTGATGCAAATAATGGAAATAGTTGTCGCTTGGAATAGTCTGCTCACCAACAGCCACCAGCTTATGAAAGCCGACGTGAGTTTTTGCAGGCGACAGCGCCGCATTCATCAGTTCATATATTGCGTGCAAAGGATGTGACGGTACCACAAAGTGGATCAGAACGTTCGTGAAGTATATGATGTGCTCAAATGTGTGCATCGACAGACCAGACCACGGGCCTGGATTGACATTGTTGTGATGCACCTTGTGGATGATGTTATACAACGGGCCTACATGAATTAGGCGGTGTATGAAATAAAAATGGGTCTCGCGCCATAACGGGATCAGGACAAGGATAGCAAAGAAGTAGATCGGGTGCTCAACGAAACCAACGTATGGAACATATCCGTTGGCGAAGAGCCACCATGTGAGGACTTCATAGGCAGTCAAGACCGGAACCCCGCTGCACATTGTCCAAAACACATTCTCCGCGGTCTGGTTGCCGAACAGGAATGTCGGATTGCCAACATCAGGCCATTTGATGTTGTATTTGAAATCGGTCCCTTGCCGCCTCTGAATGTAGAGCAAGGCATGGAAGGTGCCATAGACCAGGAGCACCAATCCAGCATTGCGCGCCAAAATGAACGAAATCCAGCCGACACTAAACTGTCGCATCATCTCCAGCGGAGGCGTGAGATAGTACCAAACCCCCAGCGTGATCAAGAAATAGACAGTCTGCCAAGGCCACAGGTATCCCGGGAAGCCGAACAGGAAACGCAACCAAACCCACGGCCTAGTCGGTTGGGTATAAATCGACAGCCGCAGCGGCCAATTGCTCGGTTTCCAATAGCCGCGCTTGTCGCGCGTACCATACAAGGCGTCGTTCACTTTCTTCTCCATTCCCGCGACAGCACCGATATACGTGCGAACTCTCTCGACCGATCATTTTGGCTTCGAACATCTTTCGCTAAAGCCAGAACCCTGCGTGAGAGAGATCAAATAGAAGCTCGTGCGCCTGTCACGTACCGCCGTTATCCATTCAGAATAGGGATGGTTTCGGGCTCCCTTGCAGGGCACTTCCCATGCCGTGCCTCATTGGTTCTTCTAGAGGAAACTGTAGATGGATTGCCCCGTCAAAAGGCCGCCTAACCGGCCCCATTATGCAGGATTACTGCAAAATGTGGCTCATGCCGCTTAAATCATGTATTCTGGCGAGATGATGATGGCTCGCGCTGATAGGACAGAGCCGACGACCCTAACCTCCATCTGCGGGGTTGTATCTAGTGTCCTGAGTCACAAGTTCGCAATCGTAGAATCGCATTAACTTCGCGTCGTTGTGCCAGAGATGGGTGCTGGAACAACCACGGAGGATCTGATGTCGGTCCCGCGACTTGCGCCCCTAATATTGAGCGATGACGAGCGTGCTGAACTGAAGTCGCTGACAACACGGCGGAAGACGGCGCAGGCTCTGGCACTGAGAGCCCGGATCGTGTTGACGTGCGCAGAGGGAGGACAGAACAAGGAAGTGGCGGCCAAGCTGGGCCTGGAGCGGGGGACGGTAAGTAAGTGGCGGCGCCGTTTTGTAGAGCAGCGCGTGGCCGGGCTTCACGACGAGCCGCGTTCCCGAGCTCCGCGCACCGTTGACGATGCTCGCATCGAAGCTGTGATTGTGCGAACGCTGGAAAACTGCCCCGAGAACGCCAACCATTGGAGCTCCCGCGGCATGGCAAAGGCCGGCGGTCTGTCGGTGTCGACGGTGCAACGCATCTGGCGGGCCTTCGGGCTCCAGCCGCATCGGATCGAGACCTTCAAGCTCTCGACCGATCCAAACTTCGTGGCTAAGATCCGGGATCTCGTCAGCCTTTACGTCTCGCCCACCGCAGGCGCCATCGTTCTGTGTGTACGAAAAGTCCCAAATCCAGGCTCTGGACCGCAGCCAACCGATGTTGCCAATGCGTCCCGGCCAGCCGGCCCGAAGGAGCCATGACTATAAGAGGCATGGCACCACGTCGCTGTTCGCCGCCCTCGATATTGCGACCGGACGGGTCATCGATAAGTGCTATGGACGCCACCGCGCCGCCGAATTCCGCAAGTTCCTCGACGAGATCGAGGCCGCCGTGCCGCACGAGCTCGATGTCCATCTCGTCATGGACAACTACGCCACGCACAAGACCCCGCTGATCCGGCGATGGCTGGCTAAAAGGGCGCGCTGGCATGTGCACCGGACCCCGACCAGCTCCTCATGGCTCAATCAGGTCGAGCGCTTCTTCGCGCTCCTTACCGACAAGAAAATCAGGCGCGGAGTCTATCGGAGTGTCGCCGCCCTCAGGGCCGACATCGCTTCATTCATAGAACGACACAACGCCGGCCCCAAACCACTCCGATGGACCAAGTCCGCCGATGACATCCTTTCTTCAATCGTAAGCGTAGCTCTGCGGCCCTTTTGATGGCGCTTGACGCCCTATTTTGTTCGCGTGGCGCGCCGCCGCGGTTTCCATGTGTCGGACAACGCGTTGACGGCGGCTTCGAGCGCCTTCCGGTCGATTGCGTTGGGATCGAACTGCTCGGGACCCCAGAGGCGCATATGTTCGTGGTTCGGATGGGCGGGGTCTCTGATGGATTCGAGGTATTCGGCATAACCCGGAGCACCGCCAACGTCTTCCGGAGGACAACGACCGGCGGCCTCGAGCAAGAAGGGAAGTCCCTCGGTCGTGGTGTTCTCGAACCATTTTTCGAGTTTGATCACGTGGTCCCAACTGTCGCCAAAGTCATAGAGGTAATGGATCGTCTTGGCGCCGGTCTCGCGAACGATATCGCAAAGCCGCGCTTTGCTGGCGTCCATGGGCTGGTGGCCGTAATCGTTGTGGGGATCAGGAATCCCCCAACGGGCGTCAGCCGCGAAGAACTCGAAGAGGTGGCTATTCGTCCAGCCAAACGCCTCCTGAAGCGTCAAATGCAGCCGATCCAGGCGCAGGGTGACGGGTACGACAAGGCGACGCATCACCTCCGGTTTCACGTCCTTGAGGGTCACCTTGATCCGGACCGCGGTCGTGTTCAGGCTCATGCCGCCAGCCTCGGATCGTGTGCAAGTATCGTGTAGATCGATGCCCAAGGGAGCAGTTCGTCCAGTCGCGCCGCAGGCCAACCATTGACGAGCTTCGCGAGAACATCAGCGAGCCAGTGCTCGGCGCTGACGCCATTGAGCTTACAGGTCTCGATTAACGAAGCCAGAACTGCCCAATTCTCGGCGCCCTCGTCGCACCCGGCAAAAAGGGAGTTCTTGGCGTTGAGCTTGATCGGCCGCATCGCACGCTCGACCGCATTCGTGTCCATCTCGATGCGCCCGTCATCAAGGTAGAGCGTCAGGCCGTCCCAATGGCGTAGCGCATAACGCAAAGCCTTCGCCGTGTCGCTCTTCTGTGCAAGATGATCAAGCTTGGCCTCAAACCACTGCTTCAAGGCTGTAGCCAGAGGCCGCGCATGCGCCTGCCTGCCAGCACAGCGCTCGGCATCCGATCGGCCGCGGAGCGCTTTCTCGACTGCGTAAAGCTGGGCGATGCGCTCAAGAGCCTCGCGGGCAACCGGAGCTGGCGCCGGAGCAGCCTCGCGCTCGATCTTCACAAATTGGCGCCGTAGATGCGACCAGCAGAAGGCGAGCGTTCCGGACAGGGCATCCGCACGCGTCTCTCGGGTCATGGTCTTGTAGGCCTGATAGCCGTCGCAATGGATGATGCCGCGGTAGCCTTCGAGCAGCCTCAAGCCATGGACGGCCCCACGGCCCGGTGCATAGGCGTAAACCACGCCAGGCGGGTCAGGTCCGGCCCAGGGCCTGTCATCGCGTGACAGCGCCCAGAAGTAGCCGGTTTTGGTTCTGCCGCGCCCCGGATCTAACACCGGTGCGGGGGTCTCATCGACACAGAGCTTCGAAGAGGCGAGCAGAAGCTGACGCAGACGATGCCACAAGGGCTTCAATTCCTGGGCGGCATAGCCGACCCAGAAGGCGAGCGTGGAGCGGTCCAGCGCTATTCCATGCGTCGCCAGCATCTGCGCCTGGCGGTAAAGTGGCAAATGCCAATGATACTTGGCGTCGATCACATGCGCGACCAGCCGCTCAGTGGGCAATCCACCCCTGATCAGTCGCTCGGGAGCGGCGTGCTGGAGGACGACGCCGTGACAGGCGCGGCAGGCCAGCTTGGGTCGGCGGGTGACGATAACGCGATACTGCGCCGGTACGACGTCCAGCCTCTGGCTCTCATCGCGACCAATCTCAAAGAGGCCGCCCTCACAAGACGGGCAACAAGTCTCCGCTGGCATCAGGGTTTCGACGATGCGCGGCAAATGCTCCGACAACTGACCACGGTTGGCCCTGCGCGCGGCCGTCCTGTTCTCGCAAACTCTGGGATTGGCGCGATCCTCGGCTGCTTCGAGGGCCGCGACGGCCTGATCGATATCCTCCAGAACAAGCTGCAGCTGATCAGCGTCCAGCTTTTCCGAGGACCGACCGAACCGCGCATCTTTTGCAAGCTTGAGCAACCGCTCGAGCCTGGCGCAGCGATCCAGCAGAGCCGCGGCAAAGACCCGCAACTCGGCCGGATCGCTCGGCAGCTCATCAGGCAAATCACTCATTGCCCCGAGTCTGCCATGCTTCGCGCTCCGATGCAGCGAAGATTTGTATCTTTACGCAAGTGCTTTCGGCGCCGCGTCGCGAGGCGCATGCATGCGCGTCCAATCCATGCCGGCCAGAAGCGCCGACAGCTGGGCGGCATTCATCCGCATCACGCCGGCCACAATGGGAGGCCATTTGAAGCCGCTGCCATCGAGCCGCTTCCAGTACATCACAAGGCCGCTGCCATCCCAGACGACAATCTTCACCCGGTCAGCGCGCTTCGCACGGAAGACCACCGCCACGCCCTTCATCGGGTCATGGCCCAGCGTCTCCTTCGCCAACAGCGCCAAGCCCTCCGCACCTTTTCTGAAGTCCACAGGTTGCGTCGCTACGTAAATCGTAAGGCTCGCAGGCGGCGTCAGCATGAACGTGTCCGTCGAAGCGCTAAGAACACATCACTCAACACAGCAAGGCCAGGCGCCCCCCGCACCTCCACGCGTGCTCCCTGGAGCTCAACCGTCACAATGGCTGCTTCCGGCGACCCGGTGGGCTCTGCGGCCGCCGGTAGCGCCGATTCCGACACCACCGGCACGAACGACAGCGTATCCGCCGAAGCCGGCAGCACCAACTGGCCCAAACGCGCCCGGCGCCGCCAGTCATGCACCTATTGGGGCCGGCAGCCATGGCGACGGGCGACGTCTGTGACAACCGCCCCCGGCTCAAGGCTTTCCGCGGCAATCTGTGCCTTCAAATCATCCGGCCATCGCTTGCGACCTGCGCCAGCATACACTTCGATACGCGGCGACAACGGTCGTCTTATGTCGTCCGAATAGTCGTCCATTGTGAGCACCCTTGCTGAAGATGACTCTTCTAGCGGGGATCACGCGACTACGCACAAGCAATACAAAGGGCCGCAGAACTACGCTTACCTTCAATCGAGCGCTTCTGCCGATACAATGCACCGGAAAACGTCGATCCTGCGTTGCGAACTTCTGGTTCAGGACACTAGCCGAGGCCAAGCCTTTCAATTCAGGCTATGAAACCGCTGCTAACTGAAACGCATCGGGACCAAACGCAATTAACAGGCCAATGAGAGAAAGCGCGCGATCAGATCAGCGGATATTGAACTCCCCCCATGGGTGCGCGCTTCGGGAGCAGCACAAGCGCCGACCATCGGGGTGGCCAAAGATCGCGGTCTTAGGGGATTGGTGCAGAATGGCCAAATGACTCGCCGACGCCTTTGAAGTCCACGCGGTGCGCCAGGCTCGCGCTGATTAGCAAGAATCAAACTCGCCGGGCGTGATCCGCTACGCGCGTGCACTTTGGTCGTAAGCGCTTAGCCGGAACCCTTAGTTCGGGATCGGGATAGCTGTGCGAAAGAAGCCTCCGGCTTGGACGGAGGTTTGGGATGGGATTGGACAGCAAAAAGGACGTCCATTTGGACGGCTCAACGACAGGGTCGGTGAGCCGGCTGGAGGTTCTTGAAGGACCATCGGGGCGCCGCGTACGTTCGGAAGCTGAGAGAGCTCGGATCGTCGTCGAGAGTCTGTTACCCGGTGCCCAGGTGTCCGAGGTGGCGCGCAAGCACGGAGCGACGCGCTGGCAGATCTACGATTGGCGGCGGCGGTTTCGACAGCGAGGCATGTTGCCGCCGTGCGAGGTGTCGCAGCCGACATTCGCGCCGCTAGTCGTGGAAGGTGCGTTGGAGGAGCGTCAGGTTCCGGCGATTAAGCTTGAGATCGCGATTGGCGATGTCGTACTGCGGACGGATATGGCCATTGATGCCGAGCAGCTGTCCCGAGTGATCCGCGCGGTGCGAGCGTCACGATGATCGCGGCCGGTGCTGATCTGAAGATTTACGTTGCAATGCGGCCGATCGACTTCCGCTGTGGCCACGATGGGCTTGCGGCAAAGGTGCAGGAGATGCTCCGTCTCGATCCGTTCAGCGGCGCAGCGTTCGTGTTCCGATCGAAACGAGCGGACCGGATCAAGATTTTGGTCTGGGATCGAACGGGCCTGGTGTTGGTGCACAAGCGCCTCGAAGGTTGCAAGTTTGTTTGGCCAACGATTGCGGACGGCGTGATGCGAATGTCGCCCGCGATGTTCGCTGCCTTGTTCGAAGGGCTGGATTGGAGATTGGTCCGCCCGGAAGAAGCACGGCGCCCGCAGGCGGCGGGATAACTGCGGCAGAATGACTCGGCAGCTATTTTGATCGTGGCACACGCGGCGGCGATGTGCTCGAAATAGCGCATGAGCATCGCGGCGCTGCGCGACGAAAACGAACGCCTGAAGGGGCTTTTAGCGCAAACGCAGGCAGCCTTGAGCGAGCATCAGGGGGCGCTGGCCGCGTCGGAGGAAGCGCGGCGTCGGCTGGAGGTCATCCTCGGCGAATTACGACGCGACAAGTTCGGCGCGAAGTCCGAGAAGCTACGACCAGATCAGTACCATTTGCCGCTCGAAGACGTGGAGATCGCGCAAGGCATCCTGGATGCCGCGCAGGAGAGAGCCGAGAAGGTTATCCAGGGCCGATCGCGAAACGCGACGGATCAAAGCTCTCATCGCAATCGCGGCTGCTTGCCTGCCCATTTGCCGCGGGTGGAGCGGATCATCGAGCCTGCGAGCACGCTCTGCCCGTGCGGTTGCGGCGCCATGACGAAGATCGGCGAGGACGTCAGCAAGCGCCTGGACGTGATCCCGGCACAATGGCGCGTGCTGGTCACACGCCGCCCGAAATACATTTGCCGCCGCTGCTCCGGCCCTGTCGTGCAGGCGCACGCGCCGGAGCACGTCGTACCCGGCGGACTGCCGACCGAAGCGGCCATTGCCCACGTGATCGTCTCCAAGTTTGGTGACCATACGCCGTTTTACCGCCAGTCCGAGATCTATGCGCGCCAGGGCATCCGGCTTGATCGGGCGACACTGGGCAACTGGTCCGGTCGGGCCTGCTTCCATCTTCAACCCATCGCGGAGCACATGCGCCGCCACCTGGCCATGGCGGATCGTCTGTTCATGGACGAAACCACGGCGCCGGTACTCGATCCCGGGCGCGGCCAAACGAAGAAGGGCTACTTCTGGGCGATCGCCTCAGACGACCGCGGCCACAGCGGCCCAAGCCCGCCGATCGTGCTGTTCCGATATGCCCCCGGTCGCAGCGGTGCCTTTGCGGAGCAGTTCCTGGATGGCTTTGGCGGACGCTTCCTGCAATGCGATGCCTATGACGGTTATGACCGGCTGACCGAAGTCGTTCGACCGCAAGGGCCATGGACGCTCGTGCATTGCTGGAGCCATTTGCGCCGGCGCTTCGTCAAATTGGTACGCAACAGCAAATCGCCAATCGCCGAGGCTGCCGTTCGGCACATCGGGCAGCTTTACGCCATCGAAGCCATGGTGCGCGGTGCATCGCCGGACATCCGGCTCGCCGCGCGCAAGGAGCATGCGTTTGCTCTCGTCGCCGCTTTAAAAATGTGGTTCGAGAAGCAGCTGTCGATGATCTCCAGCGGCTCAACCCTCGCCGAGGATATCCCCTATGCGCTCAATCATTGGCAGGGGCTGACCCGCTTCCTTGAAGACGGACGCCTCGAGCTCGACACCAACCCGGTCGAGAACGCCATCCGGCCAGTTTGCCTGACCAGGAAAAATGCGCTCTTCGCCGGTCATGAAATCGGGGCAGAAAACTGGGCCTTGCTGGCGTCGATCGTCGCCACCTGCAAGCTCAACGAGGTCAATCCGGCTGCCTACATTGCCGAAACACTCGGGGCGATCATCGACGGCCATCCCCATAGCAGGATCGAAGAGCTCATGCCGTGGCGATTCCGCAAAACGTCAAGCCAGCCTCAATAGGGTCCTGGATAAGCGCTTACCTTTGGTCAGGAACCTGACGCGCTTCATCAATGGCGGCGCATCGAGCTGCACAACACCACGGCAAACGAGCGGTCGGTGGCAAACATCCAGTCGCGAGAGCACGCTCATTGCCGGCTGGCGGGGCCGAACGCGGATAGTGGTCCCGACCTTAATCCAGATCGGCAAACGCGACGACGTCGATCTGTTCGCCTCGTCTTGACGAGCATCGTCAAACCGGCGTCCAAGTTGCGACATCGGGTAGGTACGCGGCTACGCGGCCGACGATTTGCCGAAGCTCTTCGGGGCTACGAACGCGCCGGTATGTCCACGATGAGCGGTGCACGATGCCATTCATTCGGTATCCCTCCATTGAAGGCCGCCTTGTTTGACGAACGTGATCGCTGCAGGTCCTAGGGGTAATCCTAGGAGAAGCGTTATGACGATTTCGAGGGCGGAGGTAATCACATCGGTCGAGCGGCGCCGCCGCTGGTTGCAGGACGAGAAGGAACGGCTCGTTGCAGCATCGCTTGAGCCCGGAGCCAGTGTTTCCGAGGTGGCTCGCGTGGCTGGCCTTCATGTCAGCCAGCTGTTCAGGTGGCGCAAGGAGCTCTGCAAGCACGCTGAAGCGAGTATAGCGCCGTTCGTGCCGGTCGAGATTGGGTTGTCTGTGCCGCCGCGGGAGGTAGCCGAAGCCCCATTGGCGTCCACATCGGGGCGTCGACGGAAGAGCCAAGGCATCATCGAGATTGATCTTGGTACCGGACCGCGCATCCGGGTCGATGGCGACGTGGATGGAGACGCGCTGCGTCGTGTTCTCGATGCTTTGGTGCGCCGATGATCCCGGTTCCGACGGGCGCGCGAGTGTGGCTGGCGACCGGCCACACGGATATGCGCCGAGGCTTTCCGTCGTTGGCGCTCCAAGTGCAGGAGGTGCTGCGCAAGGACCCGCTCAGCGGTCACCTGTTCGTCTTCCGTGGTCGGCGCAGCAATCTTGTGAAGGTGATATGGCACGATGGCCAGGGAGCATGCCTGTTCACCAAAAGACTTGAGAGAGGAAGGTTCGTCTGGCCATCGGTTGCGGGCGAAGCCGTGACGATCTCATCAGCTCAGATGAGCTACCTGTTGTCCGGAATCGATTGGCGCAACCCGCAAGAAGCTCATCGTCCGACGCGTGTCGGATAGCCGTTTTTGGTTTGAATCTGCGGCATGATCTGATTCAATGGCTTCATGATATCGAAGCCGGACGACCTTCCGTCGGATCTTGTCAGTGCCCTGGCAGCGCTGCAAGCCGAGCGTGAGGCCCGGCTGCGAGCTGAGGCGATGGCTGCCAGCGCGCTGGCGGAGTTGTCGGACAACGCGGCCCTTATCGCGCATCTTGAGCTGCGAATTGAGAAGCTCAAGCGCGAACTGCACGGGCAGCGATCCGAGCGGTCGGCACGGCTGCTCGAGCAGCTGGAGTTGGAGCTCGAGGAACTCGTCACCACGGCGAGTGAGGACGAGCTTGCCGCACAGGCGGCGGCGGCAAAGACGCAGAACGTCCGTCCCTTCATACGTAAGCGGCCGGTGCGCAAGCCGTGGCCGGACGATATCGAACACGAGCGCGTCGTCGTTGAAGCTCCAACGACCTGCGCCTGCTGCGGTGGATCGCGGCTGGCGAAGGTCGGCGAGGATGTGACTAAGACGCTGGAGGAGATCCCGCGCCGCTTCAAGGTCATCGAGACGGTACGCGAGAAGTTCACCTGCCGCGATTGCGAGAAGATCAGCCAGCCGCCTGCGCCGTTCCACGCCACGCCGCGCGGCTTCATTGGTCCGCAACTGCTGGCGACGATCCTGTTCGACAAGTTCGGCATGCATATCCCGCTCAACCGCCAGAGTGTGCGCTTTAAGGCCGAGGGAATCGATTTGCCGCTATCGACGCTGGCCGACCAGGTCGGCCACGGGACCTTCGCCGTCATGCCGCTCTTCCACTTGATCGAACGCCATGTGCTCGCAGCCGAGCGACTTCATGGCGACGACACCACCATCCGCATCCTGGCGAAAGGCAAGTGTACGACTGGTCGGATCTGGACTTACGTGCGGGATGACCAGCCCTTTGCCGGGCCAGCGCCGCCGGCGGCGGTCTACTACGCCTCGAGCGACCGACGAGGCGAGCATCCCCAGAAGCATCTGGCCGCCTTCGCCGGTATCCTGCAAGCCGATTGCTACAACGGCTTCGAGCCGCTGTTCGATCCGCAGAAGAAGGTGCTGCCGATTACGCCGGCGTTTTGCTTTGCCCATGCGCGGCGGGGCTTCTTCGAACTGGCCGACATCGAGAAGAACGCCCGGGAAGGTAAGAAGGGCAAGCCGGTCTCCCCGATCGCGCTGGAGGCGGTCAGACGCCTCGATGCGTTGTTCGAGATCGAGCGCGCCATCAACGGCCGCGACGCCGACGAGCGGCGCGCCGTGCGTCAGGAACAGAGCAAGCCGCTTCTCGAAGACATGCACGCATTGCTGCTGCGCGAGCGCGAAACCCTCTCTCGCTCGTCCGAGGTCCTGAAACCCATCAACTACATGCTCAGGCGCTGGGACGGCTTCGCCCGCTTCCTCGAAGACGGCAGGATCTGCTTGACCAACAATTGTGCTGAGCGCGCATTCAGAGGCATCGCCTTGGGTAGGCGCAACTGGACCTTCGCCGGCAGCCAGCGTGGCGCCAACCGTGCTGCCATCATGCTGACGATGATCACGACCTGTCGCCTCAACGACGTCGATCAAAAGGCCTGGCTCGCCGACGTCGTCGCCCGCATCGCCGATCTTCCCGCATCGCGTCTGCACGAACTGCTGCCCTGGGAATGGAAGCTCCTGCGCCAAGCCGGCAACTCCGGCGATCAGCAAGCCGCCTGATCTTCACCCAACGCCATCATATAGCTCGCCGCCCCCGCGCGCCTGCGTCAATCTGGCGGCCTTCCTCGTAGGCGTACTTCATTCGCTTCCATCACGGGGAGTAAACGCGTCCGAACGCTCGTCGCGGGTTTCAGCCCATGTCGTTGTGCACTTTCGGAAACGATCGCGTGGGGAACCAGTTGCTCCTCGCAATGCGCGTCAGTCTGACTTGGACAGAATCGTCGACGTCGTCCGTGTCCGAGATCACTTCCAGTCGGCGCCTCATGCCGACTTGAACAGGCGGTTAAACATAGGAGTGAAGCCGATATATTCGGTAATCGCGAACCTCCCCCCAAACAAAGTCAAGAGAAGGTAAGTACGGAGCATGAATCCGTAGCCCACAGAGCAAGGCTAGCTCAATTCAGCACCTTGGATGAAAGGCGCGTTCCTTGTCAGACCGAAAAGTAATGCGTTACGGCGCGCTCCTTTTTGCGTCTTCGATGATGATGCCGGCGCCCTTCTCGGCTACCATTAGCGTTGCCGCATAGGTGTTGCCTGAAGGCACCGTCGGCATGATAGAGGCATCGATGACGCGCAGCCCAATCATTCCGTGCACATGAAGGCGTTGATCAACGACGGCCATCGGATCGTTGCCCATCTTGCAAGTTCCCACGTAGTGGTGCATCCCCCGTCCAGCGCTAAGTGCGAAGGCGAGCCATTCTTCATAACTCTCCAACTTCCCGCCTGGGGATAGCTCATAATCGATGGACTTAGCGATGGCGGGAGTCTGCATGATCTTGCGCGCGATCTGCATGCCGGCCACAATGCAGTCGCGGTCAATCTTTGCAGACAAATAATTCGGCTGAATGGCAGGCTCGCTGCCGGGATGTGGTGACTTTATATGAATGGAGCCGCGCGAATCGGGTCGACACTGGTTAATCGCGACGGTCACTCCGGGCTCTTTCTCGAGGCGTCCGCGCCGCTCCGGATCGTAGGTCGCGGGCGCCATATGGAACTGGACATCCGGCGTCTGCGCATCGGGCAGCGTGCGCACGAATCCGGTCACCAGGGCCGCTGGCTGGGTCAGCAACCCGGTGCCATTGGCATAGTACCGGATGGTCTCGCCCAATAGCCGCAAGCCGCGCGCCCGCTCGTTGAACGTGATTGGCTGAGCGATGCGCCAGGTCATGTTCACATAACAGTGGTTGCGATAGTTTTCGCCGACGCCTTTCAGTTCATGGTGGACGTCGATACCAAACTTCTTTAGGACTTCTGGCTGTCCGATGCCGGATAGCTCCAGCACGCCAGGCGACTGGATCGTGCCACAAGAGACGATCACTTCTCCTCTGCAGCGCGCCTCGCGAGGATTCCCGTGCAGAGTGTAAGAGACGCCGACAGCCCGCTTGCCCTCGAGCAAGATGCGGTTGACCAAGGCATCGGTCTCGATGCGTAAATTGGGCCGTCTGCGCGCTGGCTCCAGGAAGGCGCGAGCCGCCGACCAGCGGCGACCGTTCTTGATCGTCGCCTGAAGGTAACCGAAGCCTTCCTGCTGACCGCTGTTGTAGTCTCGGTTGTGTGAGAATCCACTGGACTGGGCGGCGTTTATGAACGCATCGCCAAGGTCATGGTGCTCCCTGATCTCGCCGACATTGAGGGGACCGTATTTGCCCCGCGACTCATCGCCACCGCCCTCGTAGTACTCCGATTTCTTGAAGTACGGCAGCACGTCTTCGTAGGACCAGCCCCGATTGCCGAGCGCGCTCCACGTGTCATAGTCAAGGGGCTGACCGCGTACATAGAGCATCCCGTTGATTAAACTTGAGCCGCCAAGCCCGCGCCCGCTCGCAAACGGGAGACGCTCCGTGCCCGCACCATCATCAGAGTCGATCTGGAAATTCCAACTGAATTGTTTTCTGAGCACGGTTGTGGCGAATGCTGCGGGAATATTGACCCACATCGACCGATCGCGCGGCCCCGCCTCAAGGAGTAATACTTTGACGCCTGTGTTCTCACTCAGGCGATTGGCGAGCACACAACCGGCCGAGCCGCCACCGATAATGATGTAATCCCAGTCAGTCATAGTACACAGTCCCCCTCATACCCAAATTGCTCTTGTTTTGCCCAATCGAGTTAGCAACCTGCTGAGCAGGTCCCACTCCCGCGGGCTTCATACCAGTCAACTAGAAATCTAGCCCCGCATGCCTCTGAAAACAAGACGAGAGACGACCGCGCAAAAGGCGCAGCGCGATCGTGAAGGGCTGAGTTTGCTGTTCGTGTTCTGCAATCTTCCGCGCGTAGCCCGCGCGAGTCCAGTGCTTTGACGTGCTCTTTGATGGATGCCCGGCTCGTCCGGCCGACGTATAGCTCGCGCGTTCTGAGTGTTTCCGCTGGTATCGTAGTATGAGACGCTCGGCATGTGGTCTCGTTCGAAAGAGACTCGGGTCGCAGGCTCGCCTGCTGGTCGAAATTAGCGTCGGCAAGACTAAGCTCGCACGAAGCAACAAGAGAGTCGTTCTTGTCAGGCACCGCTCGCTTTCATATCGCCCTACTTCTCATGTGTTCGTCCTTTGAAGACGGGCCATCGCGAAGAGTTAGCGATATCACTCGTCCGCTATGTCGCAAACTCGAAGGCTCGTATCCCTCAGCGGTTGCTTGTGCTCATCGCTTTTGTGTTTCCACATGAGGAACTGCGGGCCGAGATCGTGGATCTTAGTGGCACCGATCTGGGCCATGCTAATGTCGATCTCGCGGCGGAAGATCGCCAACGCCTTTGCCGCGCCGGCCACTCCGCCCGCCGTCACGCCATACAATGTTGGCCGGCCCTGAAAAACGAACTTGGCGCCCATGCAAAGTGCGATCAAGGCGTGAAGACCACGGCGAACACCGCCGTCGAGCATAACAGGCATTCTATCTCCCACCGCATGGCAGATCGTCGGCAGCACCTCCAGCGGTGATGGAGCGTTGTCGAGCTGGCGGCCGCCATGGTTCGACACGATGATGCCATCGACATCGTGCGAATGGGCACGCAAGGCATCGTCGGGGTGCATAATTCCTTTAAGGACGAAAATGCCGTTCCACAGCTTACGATAGCGTTCGACATGCTTCCAGGTCATCGGCGCGCCGAACTGTCGGGCGACAAGATCAGCTACCTCTTTGGCGCTGGCATTGGGGCCGGCATACCGCGCCCAATTGCTGAAACAGGGTGTGCCGTGCTGTAACCACTGCATCATCCAGGCGGGATGGCGCAACGCCTCGAACTTCGTCTTCCAAGCGAGCGTTCTGGACGGCCCCCAGCCGCTCCGGATACCGCGCTCGCGGTTCGAGGGTTGCGGCACGTCAACGGTGAAGACCAGGGTCTTTAGCCCGGCGTCTCTTACTCGCTTGATCATGTCCTCGGAGATAGATGGGTCAGCAGCCGAGTAGATCTGATACCAGCCGTGGTCGGGTGCTAGCTTCCCGAGATCTTCGACTGAGCTTGTGCTGGTGCCCGACATGATGAATGGTACGTTTGCGTCACGCGCCGCCTCCGCCAGCATCAAATCGGCGCTATGTCGGAACAGGCCCGCAAGCCCGGTTGGTGCTATGCCAATTGGACTCGAATAGGTACTACCGAATAATGTAGTCGATTGCTCGCGCTCGCTGACATCGATCAAGTAGCGCGGCACGATACGCATCTGGCGGAACGCCTGCTCGTTGGTCATGAGACCAAGCTCATCGTCCGTGCCGCCTTCGATAAAATCATAACAGACTTTGGGTAGCCGCTTCTTCGCCAACTGGCGCAGATCGTCGATATTCACCACCCTTCTCAATGCAGAGCTCATCTCGACGACCCATGTTGCTCAACGGGAGGGAGTCCTTCACACTGCATAGACTATTGCCTCGTACTGCATTTTATGTTGACCGGAGCGCCGTCATCTGCGGTAAGGGGTTCGTCTTCAGACGCAATCTATTCGGTGCAAAGGCACCATCGAAGACTACACTCGACCGAAAGCGCTATGTTCCGCGACGTAGCCCTTAGTTTGATCATTCTGCGCTCCCAAGTTCGCCGCCCCGCGCCAATTGCCCGATCAGTCACCTTTAGAGGTACAGCCCGCTCATTCATCGGTCATGAGATTGAGTGGATCTTTGCATTGCCTTGGTCACACCGAGGCAAGGCACGAGAGTCGCCTCCAAATGGTTCTCACAATGCGAACGGGTAGTGGGCGACGGAAAGACCTCACGTGCCGGCGCGTGAAATCTCCGTCTCTTTGCAGGTGATGAACTCGAGAAGCGCCGGAATGCCCGCTTGCGTTTTCTCGATGCCGCGCTTGATTGCGGGCACGATGTCCTCGGGCCTTGTGATCCGCTCACCGTAGCCACCGAAAGCACGCGCCATTGCGGCATAATCACCGGAAATATCCGTTGACCGATATTTCTCCGTCGAGACCGCCATCTCCTTGAGTTCGAGGGCCATGCAGAAGTTGTTAAGTAGGATCGACAGAACTGGAATCCTCTCACGTACGGCGGTTTCGAAATCCATCCCCGTAAATCCGATAGCTGCATCGCCCCAAACGTTGATGCAGAGCTTGTCGGGTTTCGCGAGCTTCGCGCCCATTGCGAGCCCCAAGCCGTAGCCCAACTGTGTGGTTTTGCCCCAGCCGAGATAGGACAAGGGCTCGACAGTCTTCCAGAACGGAGAGAGCTGGTCGCGCGGACTGCCTGCATCGTGTGTAATGATCGTGTTGGGAATGTCGACCGTATGCTGCAGGTCCCATAGGACGCGGTAGGGATTAAGCGGCGCGTCGTTACAGGTTAGCTTGGGCATCCATTTCGCTAGCCATTGCTTGTGGCATTCGGCAATTTCGGCCGAGACGCCGCCCGCGTCGCGATTTTCACGAACGGATTTACTGACTTCCTCGAGCAGCGCATCAAGTACGAGGCTGGCGTCACCAATCAGGCCTATCGAAGCCTCGGCATCCTTGTTGAGATGGTTAGGATCGAGGGTCGAATGAATGATCGTCTTTCCTTTGGGCATTGCGATACCGAAGTAGGTCTCCGTGAAGGAGCACCCAATCCCGAATATTACGTCTGCCTCGCCTAGAAACTTGGAGACAGCGCGCGGCACTGCAAGCCCTCCGCTACCAAGTGATAGCTGGTGGTCCTCGGGAAAAGACGATTTACCTCCTAGGCTCGTAGTCACAGGAATGGCGAGCCGCTCCGCCAAGCGCTTCAATTGTGGCCAGGCCCGTGCGTAATGCACGCCTTGGCCAGCATAGATCAAAGGGCGTTTAGCACTGATCAGAAGCTCCGCGGCCCGCTTGATATCAGCTGGATCGGCTCCGTAGCGGGTTCTCAGTACGGGCGTGTAGTTGAGCGGCTCCGGCACCTCCTCGTTCCACATATCCTCCGGAATTTCGACAATAACGGGTCCGCCGCGGCCGTTCTTGAGTTTGGCGAAGGCGCGACGGAAGATGTTGGCGACTTCAGAGGCCAAGATGATTGGTTCGGCGGATTTAGAGAAGGCTTTCATAGCTTGGCTGGAGCTGAAGTTCGGCTCGATGTTTGCGAGGCGACGTCGATATCCCATTGGCAGCACGAGCACAGGGACAGAATCTCCAAACGATTGCGCGACGCCACCCATGGCATTCTCCGCACCGGGGCCGTGCTGCATGCAGAACGCACCAATAGCATGCCCGGAAGTGACCTTGGAAATTGCGTCGGCCATATGAAGACCGATGCGCTCTTGGCGTACAATAACCGGACGAATATCCGCACTCGCGGCAAATTCGATCAGGTGATTGACCGGATAACCGCAAAGAATCTCGATGCCCTCACGCTTGAGGATTTCCGCAATTGCCGTACCTAGTTTCATGATCGTCCCCACACTAAGCTCAGCCGACTAAGCATCGGCCAGATATTCGTCATCTTTTTGCTCACAGCTGCCCGCAGTGAACACCTAAATATAGCGATGGCTGGGCAGAGCGCGGTGACCGCGAGCATCCGATCGCGAGCAGCCAACGCAGTTAAAGTTGGAGTCTCTCGGTTTGATTGACCATGCAAATCAAGCATCTACCGCCGTTTACAGAGAGGGTGCAGCCGGCGTCGGCGCGCGACCGCACGGTCTTCGCGCACTTCAGACTGAGCATGCATCCTGCAAATCGTCTCCTGCCAGGCCAAGCAATCGGCGCCACCAACTGACAAATACAACATAGACCCTTCCGACACTCGAAAACTGCAAGTGCCCATTGGCATTCGTCAAAAAGCTGCGCGAATAAGGTCTATCAAGGCGGAATCCTGAGAAAGCCGCGGCGATGCGGTGGGCGACACGGCGGATTCTACGACCATTGATTAGCAACTCCTGTACTTTTGGCTTTGCGTCCAACTCACCGCCGCTGCCGCGAACGACGTGCAGCAAGTTGCTCCGCAGTCGCTCGGGCAGAGCGCCTTAGAGGATCCGTAACGGTTACCTGGCGACTTGCTCGGGCGTGTAGCCGAGAATTGTTTTCGTCTCCAGGTATTCGTGAAAACCGTAGTCACCGACTTCTCGTCCGTTGCCACTTAGCTTGTAGCCGCCAAACGGCGCAAAGGGATCGCCGCCGCTGCCATTGATGGAAATTTGGCCGGCGCGCAGCTTCTTGGCCAGAGTACGAATTTCGTGCAGGTCCGACCCCGAGATACAGGCCGCTAGGCCATACTCGGTATCGTTCGCGATCTCGACCGCCTCTTCGACGTTCTCGTAGCTAAGGATAGACAACACTGGTCCGAAAACCTCTTCTCTGGCGATCGTCATGTCGTTCGTCACGTTGGCAAATACCGTTGGCTTTACATAGAAACCTCTCGTTAGTCCGATAGGAAGACCGATGCCGCCAGTTACGAGCGCCGCCCCCTCGCGAATTCCCGTGGCGATTAGGTGTTGAATTCTCTCCCACTGGGTCTTGTTCACGACCGGACCGATAGTAGCGTTACCGTTGGGATCGCCGACAGCTATTGCTTCCGCCGCATCCTTTGCAATTTTGATCGCCTCGGCGATCTTCTTCGCGGGGACCAGCATGCGGGTGGGCGCATCGCAGGACTGGCCGGAATTGAGCATTACCGATCGCACGCCGGCGCGGACAGCGCTTTCAAGGTCGGCGCCCTCGAGAATGATGTTCGGACTCTTGCCGCCCAACTCCTGGGTTACGCGCTTGACTGTGGCGGCGGCATTGCGGGCCACCTCGACACCAGCGCGGGTCGAGCCGGTGAACGAGACCATGTCGATCCCGGGATGGCTTGCGATAGCGGCGCCGACCACAGGTCCTGTCCCATTGATCATGTTGAAAACGCCTGGCGGGACACCGGCAGTGTGCATGATTTCGGTCCAAATGTAGGCGCTGAGCGGCGACTCCTCTGAAGGCTTAAGTACCATCGTGCAACCCGACGCGAGCGCGGGCACCACTTTCAAGACGATCTGGCAAATTGGCCAGTTCCAGGGAGTGATCAGTCCACAGACACCAATCGGCTCTTTTGCGACACGCGTGGAGCCACGGTCTTCCTCAAACTTGAACGCTTTTAAGGTCTCGATGCCGGCCTTTATGTGAATTGTGCCCGAGGGAACCTGCGCCCGTCGCGCGAAACTTACGGGCGCTCCCATTTCCATGGTGACTGCTTTCGCCATGTCGTCAAAGCGCTTCAGGTACTCAGCGAGGATGCACTGCAGAAGATCGAGACGCTCCGCGCGACTCGTTTGGGAATACGTCGCAAAGGCGGTCTTGGCAGCCGCCACGGCCCTATTCACATCATTGCCCGACCCAGCGGAGATGCGGCTACAGACCTCCTCGGTCGCAGGGTTTATAACCTCTATTTGCTCGGCCTTCTCCGGGTCAACCCACTTGCCAGCGATATAGAACTTAGAATGGTCGCTCATGCGATCTGCTCCATGGTGCTCGACCCCTCCTTTGGCGGAGCTCGACAAGCGAAGTGGTCACAAAAGGCGCAGCGCTCTTCTTCCGCTGAGCCTCTGTTCGATTTGCCTAGCTTTAGCGCCAGGACACAACGGGGAACGCCCGCGATCTCTTCTCGGCTAGGCGGACCGACGACGACGTCTCTACGATTAACGCAAGTGCACTTGACCTCAAGGAGCGGCGCCCCTTCTACAAAGTCTCAGCAGCGTGTGCAAACGCTCCATGGCAAGGCCAACCGGTTGCTGAGTTTCGCGTTGAACGGTCTGAAGGGGCATTTGGACGTCCGACACCGGCAGCTTATTGGAAATGGCTTGGTGCGCTCAGGGTACTGGCTGCAGAAACACATTTGCGGCGCATTTCTCCGCCGTGCAGGCAATTTCCTGCAACGGGCATGCGTTCTGGGACGAAATGCATCAGGCGGCTTGGAGCTCAGAATGAATAGTCTTTCGTTAACAAGTCGATTTGAGGACGACCGGAGCCGTAGGCAGTGCGAAGACAGGACTTCCGCAATTTGATCCTATGCTCGCTGACCAGGCGGAAGGACCGGGCGTATCGTTATTGATGCCGCTTCCACCCCACTTCGACGCATCATCGCGTGCTTGCTTTGTATTCCTCCAAAAAGTGCATAATTTCTAGGATTGGAGCCGTGTTTTTAGAGGAATGCGGCGTCGAGTCGCGCTAACGTTCATCCATGACATCGCAAACTCAACCGTCTCTTGGAGTCCTGCTCCTCGAACGCGGGCTACAGCCCGCCCCCGCCCACCCAAGGCCGCTGCCCAACTCGATACTGAATCCGGCGACATTCGACTTTCCGGTCATCTCGGAAACGGTCGAGGGAGCTTGGGTAGAGAATGTTGTTCGCGGCGATCCATCTCTTGAGTCGGCCTACGTCGCAGCCGCCCGGCGGTTGGTTGATCGAGGTGCTATCGTAATAAGCTCGAACTGCGGCTTCTCTGTTCGTCATCAAACGGCTGTCGCAGCGTCGGTGAATGTGCCCGTGGTAATGTCGAGTCTGCTCCTCCTACCAGCGTTGCTTCGCCAACTGCCGCCGACAAATAAGATCGCTGTTCTGACATACGACTCGACACATTGCGGCGACGATCTGCTGGGCCTCAATGACCCGGCCGAGCGGGCGAGAATCGTCATTGGTGGCATCGAAGGTGGTAAGTTTTGGCATGATGAACTGAAGCGACCGCCGCCATCGGTCGACGTCGCCGCAATCGAGAAGGATGTCGCAGCTTGCGTAGCGCGCCTCCGCGTTGCGCACCCAGAAATCGGCCTGCTCCTATTCGAATGTGCGGGATTTCCGTTGGTCGCAGCGGCAATCCGTCGTATCTCTAAATTGCCTGTCTACGACATTACGAGCCTCTGCCGATTGGCTATCGCCTCCGTCGCTTGAGGATGTGGTAGAACAATCATCGCCACCGGGACTAACCGGATGGATCCTCCGGACTAGCGCCGAAGCTCGCCTACAGGAACCTGGAAACAAAGTGGCCGGATAGAGGCGCCTGGGCTGCTCCATACAAACCGTTTTCATAAACCTCCGCTCAATTCGTGCGGACTCGCCGGTACTCCGAACGCGAGGTTCAGCGCATGGAGTTTAACGCTCATGATCGTTCCTGTTCTCTCCAGGCGCGGCGCGCGTGCACCCACGTTTCTACCGGCAACACGGCTTCAGATTAGCTGCAGCCGTCGGCGCTAGCTCGATTGCATTCACGGCTGGCAAGCAGGATGACTTGTGATCAGACGACTTCAGCACGGCCAGTGGCTGGCGAGCCGACTATTCGGATCTGCCTAACAGGTGACCTGGGGGGTTCTAGTTTGTCGTTAGCGATGCCATTTGCGAACGAGCCAATGAGGTCCGCTTGGATTCATCTGTCCAAGGGTCGAGCTCGATCTCCGCTCTTTCGGATAGGCGACGCCGGAGACGCATTATTTCTCCGGTCGCCGTTCCTCGGTTCATTTGGCCAGCCAGGCGGTGAAGCGCTGGCGCAACTCATCACCCCTTTCGGCCCAGAAGGCGGCGTCGATCAGCAGGGCGTTAGTCATATGATCGGGCGCGGTTGGCAAGTGCGGAAGGACCGCTGGATCCACATGCGAGATGGCGTCCTTGTTGGCGGGCCCATAAGAGATGTATCGAGTTTGCTCCGCTTGTACCGCTGGTGACGTGGCGAAGGCGAGGAACTTGTATGCGGCTTCCAGGCGCGGTCCGCCCTTGGGCAACACCCACACATTCATTCCGAGCTCCTGAGCATCCCACATGATCTCGAAATGCTTTCCGGAGTTTTTGACCGCTTCATAGATCCGACCATTCCAAGCCGAGGTCATGACGACCTGGGCGTCGGCGAGAAGCTGGGGCGCCTGGGCGCCTGCCGTCCACCAGACAACATCTTTCTTGATTGTGTCGAGCTTCTTCAAGGCGCGATCTACACCTTCGGAAGTGCCAAGAACCTTGTAAACGTCCTTGATCGCGACACCGTCGGCGATGAGCGCCCATTCGAGGTTGCCGAACGGACTTTTAAGTAATCCGCGCTTACCCGGAAACCTCTGCGTATCAAAGAGATCATTGAGGGTCTTCGGGCCGTTCGGCAGGTTATCTTTGTCATAAGCAAGTATTGTGGCATAGAAATCCGCCGGTACGGAGCAATCGTTGTCAGCCCCTGTAAACCTGTCTCTGTCTAGGCCCAGTGTTTTCCAGTCGATCCTCTCGATGATACCCTCGGCACAGGGCTGCACGCCCACTACTGCGTCGGTATCGATGGTGTCCCAGCTGACGCTTTTCGATTCTACCATCGCGCGGATCTTCGAGACTTCACCATTATATTCTCCCTCAGTGATCTTCACGCCAGTCTGCTTGGTGTAAGGCTCAAAATAGGCCTTGCGCTGCGCCGTTTGGTAAGCCCCTCCGAACGAGGTAATTGTAAGCCGCTCGTCCGCAAAGGCGGGTTGTTTCAATGCAAGCACTCCTGCTGCTGCGCCGGTAACTGCCAGCACGCTCGCGATCATCAGTGACTTCCCCATCATCTGCTCCTCTCTGCTATGCGGCCCCCGACTAGGGGCGTTCCCCAAAAAGTCGAAGTGTTCGCGTCAGACTCCGTCGACCGCAGTTCATTAGAGCCCTCCGCGGAATTTCTCGGCCCTTAATACGTTTCGGTAAGAGCCGAAGTCTTCCTCCATCTACGTGATCGGCACGCAGGGCCCTTCAGGGGCAGGCCACCATCTCTAACCGATCGCGAAGGACGAGCGGCGGTGTCGCTGGCCAGAAGGTGAGTGTCTCGCGCTTTGTGATGGCAGACGCAACGCGGACTGAAGCCTCTCTTCGCCTCGGAGCGAAGGGGTCAGCCTTGCGCGACGCCCCATATCTCAACGGTGGTGTTCGGGTTGTGCATCATGGGCTTCGGCACGAGCGTCACGGGCGGAAGCGCCCCGCCCACACAGTCGGCAAGAGTCTTTGCAAAGGCCAGGGTCTCAGCCTCAGTACCCGTCGAGGTGAAGTAGCAGACCATGAGCTTCAAATCGGCCGGCGACCGGCCAAATGGCCGCAGGAGATCCTCGATATAGCTCATCGTGAAGCGGGTCTGCGGCATGAGCAGGCCCTCCATGACGGACCGCCCTTTGTTACTGTGAGGCTGCGAGGGCACTTGGCCGCCAAGCCACACCGTATCCCGCAGCCGGATGCCCTGACGGTAAGGTGTAGAGTAAGTCCAATCCCAAACGCGCGCAGGCCAGTGGTCCTCGCGCGGGATATATTTGTCGTAGCCGTTCCGCAGCTCGCGCATCGCCATGACCTCGACCTTGGTTGCGGCCCCTCGCGGATGAAGATTGTGGCAGGGCACAACCGTTGCAACAGGCCCCCGGTTGTGAAAGTGACATGCTCGCGCCCTGGAAAGTGGCTCCCATTGTTCGCGAGTGTTACCGAAGTAGTAGCCCTCCAGCTTGACGCAGTCCTGGAACGATGCGCCGAGCGCGGCCAAAGTCTCCGCGTGCCTCTCCATAATGAAGTGACTCTGGGCGACGCCGTCACCCGGATGCTGCACTGTGCCGTCAGCGTCCTCGGCTGTGCGGCTGGCGAGCGCAATGAACTCCCCCGCTCGCAAGCCAGCAGTCACGGTACGATCGCCGAATAGTGTTTGGCTCTGTTGCGGCACCAGGCGCGGTACAGCTCGGACATCCGAGTTCGCGCGCCAACCGCGCTGGGCAATAGCTTGAATCTGGACCGTCTGGCCGGAAAAAGGCTGCATGGGTTCCGGCATCGTACTGATTGCTGGCATGGGTTCCATATTGAAGAAGGGTGCCAACGCAGCAATCATCTCCCAGTCGCCTCGTTCGCCGGTGTAGTGCACCTTGAGTCTCACTACATCGTCGAGCGTGCACGATTCGTTGGCGAGTGCCTCCGCAACGTTCGACATCGCGCCTTTGATTTGTTTATCGATGTCGCCTGAATTACGAATCCGCCCAGCTGAGTCGAAATCGCCCGCGCCTCCAACGAAGCTCAATGTGCCTGCGGTGCCCGACAGATGGTGCGTGTGAGCGATCGGCAGGTTCCAGATGCCGGGCCTCGTTTCCATGGATCCCCCACTTCGATTGGTTGCGACGCCTTGGTGAGGCCAGATCGCCATACACCGAATAACGTGCAGGTTATCTCCGCCCAGACTGATGAGAAGATGTTTTCTTGAGCGCTCTAACTGACTGAAATCTCTATGAGTGGTGTTTCATAAATCGAACATCCTACTCGTTCGAAGGCCTTGGTAGAGCCCGACGGTGGACATGCGAGGCACGCAAGGCCGGCTTAGGGGGCGATATTGCAGGCCAAATGGCAGCCGAAATTCGAGCGAAAGGATCGGTTCGTCAGCGCCGTGCGCAAACGAGTGTCTTTTTTACGCACGTGAAGGTCCCCTTCAGGGTGAGTAAACCGAGTTACACGATTGCCGTCCGCCGTCGCGCAATTAGTTGACCCAGAGAAGGTGAACAGCGTCTGCTGTCTGGCCGTTAGCTGGCTTGTACGAAAATCACAGAGGGTCGACCCGGCTGACTTCGTCCGCCCTCGACGAGGTCGCCTTCTCTCGCATCGAGGAACTGGCAGCCGAAATTGACCGTTACGTCCCCTGAAGCACGCCTGCAAGAATTTCGAGCTTGAGTTCGCGGCACCCTCCGATGATCCGCTGCTCCGTATCCAAGCTCAGACGCGTTTCGTCCGATCAAATTCCGGCGTTACGGCGGACTTGCCGATCCGGGGTGTTTGGATCCGGGATATCAAGCGGCCCATGCCTATGAGATCGCCTATTCTTTTGCGAGTGCGTCCATGACCTCCCTGGTTGCTTGATATGCGAGCTCAACAATCTCATCGATCTCTGCTTTGGACACGACGAGAGGCGGAGCAAAACCAAGGATGTCTCCATGCGGCATCGCTCGAGCAATGAGCCCGCGATCACGAGCAGCTTTCGAGATGCGCGCGCCGACCTTTAGTTCCGGATCGAACCGCCGTTTTGTTTGGCGATCCGAAACATACTCGACTGCGCCAAGCAAACCCACACCTCGCACCTCGCCAACGATTTCCAGTTGGGCAAATCGCTCCTTTAGCCGCTTCTGAAAATACGCGCCGACATCCCTCGCGCGATCGCTTAGCCGTTCCTGCTCGACGATATCTAGGACTGCATTCGCGGCGGCTGCCGCGATCGGATGGCCGGAATAAGTGTAGCCGTGCGAGAATGCGCCGACGCGATCGGCCCCCTCTTCCATCACCTTGTAAACTTTTTCACCAACGATGGCTCCGGATAGTGGCATGTAGCCCGACGTCAACCCTTTCGCGACCGTCACAAGATCTGGCTCGATTCCGTAGAGCGTGCTTCCGAAGTCTGCGCCTGTACGACCGAAACCACAAATTACCTCATCGGCGATCAGAAGAACATCGTATCGATTCAGAACGGTCTGGATCGCCTGCCAGTAGCCTGCAGGTGGCGGTGTGATACCGCCGGTGCCGAGCACCGGCTCCGCAATGAAGGCGCCCACCGTCTCCGGTCCTTCCCGCACAATGAGCTGTTCGAGCTCGGCGGCCCGCCGACGAGAAAAATCCTGTTCCGTTTCGCCTGGCTCAGCGCCCCAATAGTGATGGGGGGCGCCTGTGTGCAGGATGCCCGGGAATGGGAGGTCCATGTGGTCATGGTAGAATGACATTCCGGTCATGGAGCCAGAAATCACCGAGCAGCCATGGTAGCCTCGTTCACGTGAGATAATCTTTTTCTTTTTAGGCTGACCACGCAGATTGTTATAGTACCAGACGAGCTTGGCCTGGGTCTCGTTGGCATCCGACCCGGACAGCCCGTAGAATACTTTGCTTGCCTTCCCAGGCGCCATTCGTACGAGGCGATCCGAAAGTGTGGCCAGCTCCTCGGTCGTATGGGCCGCATATGTGTGGTAATATGCCAACTTATACGCTTGGCGAGCGATGGCTTCGGCTACCTCGGTACGCCCGTAGCCGATATTTACACAATAGAGGCCAGCAAAGCCGTCGATATAGCTGCGGCCTTCTGCGTCCTGGATACGGATGCCATTCCCGCCAGTAACGATCGTCGGATCGCCAAGTTTGCCGCTGGCGAAGTCCTTGAGCTGGGTGAAAGGATGCAAAACACTTGAGCGATCCCGTTCGGCAATGGTTTTGATGTCCATCATCTTGTTTTCTCCTAAGCGGCCAGATCGCCGAAGCAGACGTATTTAAGTTCCATGTACTCCGCTAAGCCATGCCGCGATCCTTCGCGACCGAGCCCAGATTGCTTCCAGCCCCCGAACGGAATGGGCGGCCCGGTGAATGAAGCTGTGTTGATACCGAGCATGCCGCATTCGATTCGCTCGGAAAGGCGCATCGCGCGACGTAAGTCGTCCGTGTAGATGTAGCCGGCGAGCCCCATCTCATTTGCGTTCGCTCGGGCAATCACCTCTTCTTCGGAATCGAAGGGAAGTACGGCTGCGACTGGGCCGAAGGTTTCCTCGCGAGCGATAAGCATGTCCTCGGTAACTTCGCTGAGAAGTGTCGGAGCAACGAAATTGGCACCCAGAGCACCCTGTTTCCCTGAAACAAGTCGCGCTCCCTTCTTGATCGCGTCATCGATTTGAGATCTGCATTTATCGGCAACCGACAACTTGGTCATTGGCCCAATATCAGTTGTCGGATCAAGACCATGTCCGACTTTGAGTCGAGCCATCGCTGCGGCGAAAGCGTCAACGAAGGCACTATAGATGCCTCTTTGGACATAGATGCGGTTGGCAGCCAAACAATCTTGGCCGGACGTAGCAAACTTTGCCGCTATCGCTCCCTGGACGGCCTTAGCTAGATCGACGTCGTCAAACACCATAAAAGGGGCATGTCCGCCCAACTCGAGCGACACCTTCTTGAGGCTCTCCGCTGCTCCCTCAAGAAGCAGGCGGCCAACTGTCGTAGAACCCGTAAACGAAAGCGCCCGGACTCTCGTGTCACTTAACAACGGCGCCGAGAGATCGATTGGATTTCCAACGAGCACCTGAAACACGCCGGGCGGGAACCCGGCTTGCTCGGCCAGCCTAGCAAGGGCAAGCGCAGAGAGCGGTGTTTCTGGGGCAGGCTTCACAATGATAGGACATCCGGCGGCAAGAGCGGCGCCCGCCTTCCTCGTGATCATGGCAACAGGGAAATTCCACGGCGTGATTGCGGCGGCGACGCCAATGGGCTGCATTCGCACTTGAAGCAGGCTGCCTGCCTTGTGGCTCGGGATCGTTTCTCCATATGCCCGCTCCCCCTCCGCAGCAAACCACTCAAGGAAGCCAGCTCCGTAAGCGATTTCCTGGCGCGCTTCTGCGAGAGGTTTGCCCTGTTCGCTCGTCACCAGAATCGCCAGCTCGTCGGCGTGCTCAAGCATCAATGAGGCCCAAGACCCAAGAATGCTTCCCCTCCGTGCCGGCAATAATTCTCGCCAAGCTTTGAAGGATCGCTCAGCTGCAGCGATTGCCACCTGCATTTTGGCGGCGCCGCAACGAGCAACATCTGCGATCTGTTCCCCGGTAGCAGGGTCGATCACACGATCTCGCTCTCCGTCAGCCATCCAATGACCGTCGACGAGGGCTGCTCCCGCGAGGAAATCGCGACGCTGCAGAGTTTGGAGATGACGGGTGGCGAGTCCAATTGGGTGCGGGCTTTCATGCCGCGTCATTTGAAACGTCATTTGTGGGTACCGCACCGTCAATTGTTGAAATAGTCCATGCATTCAGGATAGTGGTAATGCACAGAGATTTGCGTCGCATTTCCCCGCCGGTCGGAGGAATTCCTGCAACACCCGCGCGCTTTGCGACGGAATGCACCTGAAGGCTGGAGCACCATTATGCAATATGATCGGATTGACGCCCGCATCCTGGAAATTGTGCAGAAGAATAATCGTCTAACGTCAGAGGTCATCGGCGAAATGGCCGGCCTTTCGGCAACGGCCTGTCAGCGGCGTCTAAAGCGATTGCGCTCCGATGGAATAATCGAGGCCGATGTATCGATTGTTTCGGCTAAAGCCGTCGGGAGGCCAATTCAAATGCTGGTGCTGGTGAGTTTGGAGCGCGAGCGTTCGGACATCATCGACAAGTTCAAAAAGGCGATTAAATCATCGGTTGAGGTCGTAAACGGTTTCTATGTCACGGGTGATGCTGACTTCGTTCTCTACATTACCGCCCGCACGATGGAGGATTACGAGCAGTTCACGCGGCGCTTCTTTTATGAGAACTCGGACATCAAGGGATTTAAGACCATGGTGATAATGGATCGGGTAAAGACGGGGTTTGCTATTCCGATCGAACCTCCGTCGGAAGACTGAATTGTAGGTGCATCTTTCCCTCCGCTTGTGAGGCGTTCTTATCGCCCAACTATCATACAGCTCCTGAAGCACGCCACCTTCGCGGCTTGTTCGCGGTGTACTCTCTTGTGGGTGCGATCGGACTCAGTAGGCGCCGGTCCAACCTTGATCCCTCGCGCAACTTTCTGATCGCACCGCGAAGGAGAGGAAGTGGGGAATGGTCAAGCGCCGATCGTGTCGAAGAATCGCTGCAGCAGGAGGCTGACCAGGAAGTGAGCTGGCCGAGTAATATCTCTGGCAGTCGTCACCTGGTCTTGAAAAAAAGGGGCCACACCAAAAGCGTGGCCCCTCAAGTCAGGGAGGAAACGCCCCCTAGGGAGGCCTCTGGGATCAGGCCGCAGCCTGTTCGATCGGTGAGAACGGCAGCCCCAAACTGTCCGCGACGGCCTTATAGGTTAGCCGTCCTCGATAGACATTCAGGCCTGCACGTAGATGCGGATTTTCAAGAACGGCCGCAAACCCTTTGTTGGCCAGGGCCAAGCCAAAGGGAAGGGTCGCGTTATTCAAAGCGTGGCTTGAAGTAAGCGGGACCGCGCCAGGCATATTAGCGACACAGTAATGGATGACGCCGTCAACCTCGTATGTGGGTTCGGCGTGGGTTGTCGCATGAGAGGTTTCGAAACAGCCGCCCTGATCGATCGCGACGTCGACGATGACAGAGCCTTTGCGCATCGAGCTCAGCATTTTACGACTAACGAGCTTGGGGGCGCTTGCGCCTGGCACAAGCACAGCGCCAATGACGACGTCTGCCGCGAAGACTTCTTCTTCGACGCTGTTGATAGTCGAGTACCTGGTACGAACGCGTCCCTCGAATACTTCATCGAGTTCTCGCAGACGCGGTATGGAGCGATCGATGACGGTGACCTCGGCGCCAAGACCGACGGCCATACGCGCGGCATGTGTGCCGACGACTCCACCTCCGATCACGACAATGCGAGCAGGTTGAACACCGGGAACGCCACCAATTAACAGGCCGCGGCCACCTGTGTATCGCTTCAGTGCCGTTCCGGCCGCTTCTATCGCAAGCCGGCCCGCGACCTCACTCATCGGCGCAAGCAGCGGGAGCCCTCCTTGCGCATCAGTAACTGTTTCGTATGCGACCGCGGTGCACCCAGACTTGAGCAACCCGTTAGCTTGCTCCAGATCGGGAGCCAGATGCAGGTACGTGAAAAGGATTTGGTTCTCTCGCAGCTGCACCCATTCGGAAGGCTGCGGCTCCTTGACCTTTACAATCATCTCGCTGGACGCAAAGACATCACGAGCGGAGTTGAGAACTGTCGCACCGGCCCGGCGGTAGTCATCATCAGTCGAACCGATGCCTGCGCCGGCATTCGTCTCGACCAGAACGCTGTGGCCAGCGGCAACATATTCGCGTACTGCTCCCGGGGTGAGGCCCACGCGGTACTCGTGCGTTTTGATCTCCTTGGGGACACCCACCTTCATCTACTATCTCCTTGCTAGATGCGTATCTTGTAATCAGAAAGCCGCTACAATCGGTCTTGCTTGAGGTGAAGAAGGCGCCGAAATCCGGCGAACTTTGGTGCCTCTACGCAGGAATCCAGAGAGCAAAAGACACTCAAGATAAGGCAGCTTGGTGGGTACAAATTGGTTAGACGGCATCCATTCGCCCGAATGCAGCGGGCGCTTAGGACCCAACTAAAAGAGGAACTTCGCTGCCGACCGCAATTTCAAAGATCGAAAGAAGGCGCTTCTTAGCAAAGCCGTTTGCGAGGGCCTGTCCGTCCAGTAGTAAGGACTGTGCCAGCGAAGGAGGCCGAATGAACAGGGTCAGAAGGATCGCGCCGAAGGAAAACAAAGCCGCAAAGAAGCACCTGAGCCCGGGATTTGCCGAGCTTGCACCTGTCTGGGGCGATCCGCGAGAATTCAACTGGCCCCGGCAGCACAATCGGTTCGACCCGCAGATGCGCGCATAGATCCTGCCAATTGTCGCGATGCGCGCAAGGCTGCGACCATTTAATAATCTTCGCCGGGCGGCCCTTCGGCGGAGTAGTTGGGGAGTGTGGAAAATGACCGCCAAAGCATCAGGGCTTGTTGTCCTTGCGTGCTTTGGTGGTTCTGGCCTACAGAATCGCCCACAAACAGTGATCGGTTGTGTCATTCGAAAGTGAGCGGACGTGACTCACTAGTTGCAGCTCGATCGCTGGTCGCCAACAGCATGACGTCGCGGGTCTTTGGAACACTTGCCTTTACGTAGCGAAGGGACTCGTAACGTCGCTCATCTTCTCTACCGAACCGTATGCGAATGAGCACGCACCGTATCTTCCAGAATTTTCTCAATCTGCTGATCAATGCGAACAACGCCGATGGCTTTAGCGACGCCTTGGCGGTCACGGGACGCGCACTTGAGCTGCCATGTTTGGCTTATCTGGGCTGGCCGAAGAGACGGGGCGAGAACGCGTTCGTGATCTCCACGTATCCCGCCAATTGGGTTGCGCATTATGTGCGCAATCACTATGAGCGCCTCGACCCCATTATCGAGCGTGCGCTGGCGACCACGGAGCCCTTTAGCTGGGACCACAAGGAGCCTCATAAATTGAGGTCTCCGGCGCAGCGAAGCTTGCTCGACGAAGGTGCTCAATGTGGGATCCGATTGGGCTTCACCGTTCCGATCCACAACGGCGCCTCGATGGCCGCCTTGACGTTTGCCACCGACCAGAATGACCGAGCATTTCAATTGGGCATTGAGCGCCGCTCGGAGGTCCTCCAGTTCATGGCCATTTCTTTCGACCGGCGCGTGCGGCAAAAGCTCTCTCATGAACTGGTGATCGCTAACGTTGAGCTCTCACGTCGCGAAATGGAGTGCCTCGACTGGGTCGCAAAGGGCAAGACCACATGGGAGATTGGGCAGATCCTGCAGATATCGCCAAATACCGTGAAGTCCTATTTGAATAATGCAAAGAACAAGCTGGGCGTGAGGACATTGGCCGAAGCGACTTCACGACTTGGCGCTGCTAAGGCAGTTAGGCAAGATTAGGGCCGCGCCGCCCCTCTAGTTGTACGTGGTGTCATTTGCACCCGGCTCCCCCATATAGTCGAAATCCGGACAGGAGGGGTCATGATTCAACTGATTGCCGAACCAGTTTACGGCGCGTTCTCCGAAACGCTAGCGGCCATGCACAGGCTGCGGCATCGCGTCTTCAAGCAAAGATTAGATTGGAGCGTTCACAGTTCCGGCGAGATGGAGACCGACGAGTTTGACGCGCTAGGTCCGGTATATCTCGTCCAAACGTCGGTCGAGGGACTGGTGCAGGGGTCGGTTCGCCTTTTGCCGACAACCGGCCCGACTATGATCCGCGATACGTTTCCGGTGCTCCTCGGAGGATGCCCTGCCCCATCGGATCCTCATGTGTGGGAGAGCAGCCGCTTTGCAGTCGATCTTCCTCCAGATGCTCCGAAGGCGGGGCATGGGCTTGCGAGGGCAACTTATGAGCTTTTCGCGGGTATGATCGAGTTTGGTCTGTCTCGACAGCTCACCAGCATCGTCACAGTCACCGACGTCCGGATGGAGCGAATTCTGAGGCGCGCAGGATGGCCGCTCGGCCGGATTGCATCACCTTGTGAAATTGGAAACACGCTTGCTGTCGCCGGCCACCTGGAAATCACGCTCAATGCTTTGGACAGGATACGTGCGGCCGGCGGACTCGGCGGCCCGGTTCTCTGGACTCCAGTCCTGTCGCATGCCGCCTGACCGCCGGCTTGTTGCCCGCAGAACTCATCCGACTTAGATCGCCGCAACTTGATTTGTAAATGCCTCCAATCGACCGCCTCGCCTGTCAAACACAGCGACCAATATCCAATCCTATAAGTTTACAACATCTGCGCGTTGCCGTGACCGTCCATGAATCTGGCAGCATCCGGAGCGCAGCCAAAGTGCTGGGGATCGAGCACTCGGCCGTTAGTCGGGCGCTCGGACGACTGGAATGCCTCGCCGGTGCCCCCTTGTTCGAGCGATCGAGATACGGGATGAATCCAACAGCCTCAGGTACGATATTCCTGAGGACGGCAAAGCTTATCATCGAGCAGGTCGATTCATTATCGAAGGCGACAGTCTCGACCCTGTCCAAGCGGGCGGATCACCTGGCTGTCGGCTTCTGCCCATTCGTCTCCGCAGGACGAATAGCGCCCACGATCGCCGAGTTTCAAAGCCGTTATCCGGCAATCAAGGTCGCGGTCCTTGAACGCGCCATGCCGAAACTCCTGATCGCGCTTCAGATGGGTTCGCTCGATATCGCGATCGCGCCAGAGGGCCTGTCGTCCATGCTGCTCACGACATCCATACCCGTATGGCGGGAAGGTATTCTCATCGCACTGACCTCCAATGATAAGCTAGCCCAGAACGAGAGGGTTTCCAGCTCCGACCTTAAAGGCAGGACCGTTCTCATCAGCCACGAGGATCCCGCAAGAGAAGTCGAAGATATTCTCGTCTGCAGACTTGCTGCTTGCGGAAACGGCGCCAAGATCGAGGCTTGCGACGTGAGCCGCGGCAAGCTGACCAGTCTCGTCAGCATTGGCCGCGGCGTCACGCCGCTATTGGCATCCGAAGCTCACGCCGGATTCCCAGGGGTGGTGTATCGCGAACTGCACGACGCAAGCGGACCCAGTCGGATCACAGTGTCAGCTCATGTCAGAACCGGCGATGAAAGACCCGTTGTGGCCGACTTCCTCGCGCTTCTGAGAGAATGTTATACTTCAGGAGGGGAAGAGCGGGCTTGACGTTTTGATTTCGCAAAAGCCCGATCTGTCGCCATGAAGCGCGCCAACATCGGGCCAATGAGCTTGGCAGGCTCGACAGCCTGTCCGGTTTGCTTCGCCAGCACATCGGCATAGACGTGCAAATCCCGGTGAACATGGGCCGCGAGTTCGACCGTCATTTTGACCGGTCGATCGTCGACAAGCGCTGCGATCTTCAATTTGGGCATGCGGCTAGCCTCTATAAGGTTCAAGAATGAGGTCACGGTTGACCAGGACACGAACCGGGTATCCCGGGCGTATCGTCAACGTCGGTTGGATATTGAGACTGCGGCGGACCACTTGTTGGCCTGCCTGATTTAGCGAATCTGATGCACCGCGCCTGAGGGCACTAATGATTGCGCTGTTGCTGCTGCTCGCATCGGAACCTGCACCCGCTTCCGAGCCGACTGCCAGGAAGGTCGACAGTGCCGCCGCCTTGAACAGCTCACCCCAATGATTGTCGACTTGATCCTCAAGGCCGGCATAACCTTGCGGGTCTGTTCCGGGCTGGCGCTCCAGGACGATCGAGTGGCCGTTCGGCATGATCAGCCGGGTCCAGACGAGCAGCACGCGGGATTGACCGAAACTCACTTGGCTATCATAGATGCCAATCAGCCTGGCACCCTGGGGGATGAGTAGAAAGCGCCCGGTGGGCGTATCATACACATTCTCGCTCACCTGAGCCGTGATCATTCCGGGCAGATCGGAGCGAACGCCCGTGATCAAGGCGCCGGCAATAACCGATCCGGCCTGCACCACATAAGGTGATGGCGCTTTCACGACGCGATCGGAACTGGTGGTCCGCCGATCGGTCGTCGCATTTACGAAGGCGAGCTTCCGGTCCTGGCCGTTCTGGAGTGATCCGTCCTCGCTGCTCGGGATCAGCGAAGGACCATTGGCGCTAACTGCTTGTGCTCCGCTCGCAGCTGCTGTTTCCCTCACATTGGTAGAGGCGAACAGTCGGCTCACCCGAGCTGCCTCCTGCTCCTGATCGCGGCGTTGCTGCTCCTGATCGCCTGCAGCGCCTGGCGCGCCGATCTGGCCTTTGGCGGCCAGGATTGGTCTGCCGAGATCGCCGGGAAGAGGCGGCCCAAGCTGGGGGACAGGAGGGGTGACCTTCGAGTAGTCCGGCGGCAGCGCTGTGACGCTCTCAGCAACATTGTGACGGTCAGCCGGATAGAGCTCCTCGGAAGCGGCCTCACGCGGCCGCTGTTTCTGGAGCGCCCATGTTGCCGCGGCGGCGACCAGCACCAGGCAGAGCGCGGTTCCGGTCAGCAGCACCTTGCGAGACAAGCGGGTGACGCTCGGGTATTCGGGCCGGAGCCGAAACCCATCCTTGAGTTCACCTGTCTCCTGTTCGCCGTTCGGGGAGGTCCCATCTTCGCGGTGTTCTTCCGTCATGACGAAAACCTCCCGTCGGTGCGGACGATCCTGACCTTTTGTTGATGTTCTCCACCAAGCCGCAGTTCGGCAGCCGCAAACAAGCGGTCGACGATCAGGACGCTGCCATAGGTGCGATAATTGACGATTTCGCTCTTACCGTCAGGCCCGAGCACAAACAGCGGCGGCATTTCGCCTTGGACGATACCTTGCGAGAACTCGATGTAGACTTTTCGGCCGTCGTCGTAGGCTGAAACGGGACGCCAGGGCGGATTGTCCCCCTCGATCGCATACCGAAAGCGCCGCTGTGCAAGCTCTGGGAGCAGCGGAACAGGAGGCAATTGATGCCGCTTGATCCGACCTTGTGGATAGTACCACGCGACCGACGGCATGTAGGGCTTCTCGCGCGAGCGGAGCTCGAGGAGATAGGTGCGGCGATCAGTATTGATGACGAGATTGGTTTCGATGGAGGCGCGCGTCGGCTTGACCAGCACGTGCACCCTGCGCTCCTCGCCGCTGCCGCTTTCGGTGTCGCCGATGACCCATCGCACGGTGTCGCCGGCTGCGAGCGGGCCGGAGCCGGTCAACTGCTCCCCCTCCTCAAGAGCAATGTCGGTGATCTGTCCCGGCGCGGCATAAATCTGATAAAGTGCTGCGGGACTATAGCTGTAGATCTGTGCGGCGTTGAAATAGCCTCTCCGCCTAGGCTCGACGCGTGCCGCGCTGTTGGCGGTCTCGATCCGGTTGACCGGCTCGACATCCTCCTTGGCACCTGGCTTGCCGCCAAGCGAGGGCTTCCAGGATGGAGGCACATGCAGGGGATGCGGACGATCATCTGGCAGCGCCGCCGCCACAGGTAGCGGCGGCACATCTGTGTCATAGCTGATCTCGGGGGGAATGAAGGTCGAGCAGCCGCTGAGCATACAGCCAAGCATGACGGCTGCCGAAGTAATGCCCTTCTTCGTGGGCGCTGTCTTGAACTCGCGCGGGTATGCTTTCACTGCCCCAACTCCTTGGACCAATTGATCGAATTCACATAGATTCCGAGAGGATTTTTGCGCAGCCGATCGGCATCACGCGGCGTTCGAATCACGATGCTCAGGATCGCCGTCCATCGTTCAGTTGAGGCGAGCGAGCCGTTCTCGTAAGCGCGCTGAATCCATGCGACACGAAAGCTGTCGGGCGAGGCCCTTATGACGCTGGACACTTCCACCGAGACCTGCGCCTTGCCGAGCCTGGCGAACGGGTCGTTGGCCCTGGCATATTCATTGAGTGCGACGGCCCCGCGATCGGTCGTGAAGTCGTAGGCCCGGAGCCAGTTTTGCCGCAGCACGATGGCATCGGACGGCAGGGCGCGCACATCTTCAATGAACCGCGCCAGGTGCCAGGCAATTTGTGGGTCTGTCGGGTCATAGTCGGAACTCGCAGGCGAGACCCGCTGAGCTTGACCGAGCCGGTCAACCTCGACGATCCACGGTGTTATCGTTCCTTGTGTCGATTGCCAGATCAGCCCGCCGGCAAGGCTGCAAGACAGAGCAAGGCAGCCGAACGCCATCAAGCGCCAGTTCTTTGCCTGCAGGCGAGCCGAGCCGATGCGCTCGTCCCAGACTTGACCTGCCTTCTGATAAGGCGTGAATGCCGCCGGCGCGCGGCCGTAATGCGTTGCTGATCTCTTAAACATTGAACATCCCCTGAGTATCCCTCATCCATCGTCGCGAGCCGGCACCACGCGGCGTTTTGCTCATGTCGGCTGCTCGATGCGGATCACGCGCGCGAACACGCACAAGCACCGTACGATGGGGCAGCTTCTGCACCGCCGGCGGCGAATACTGCGACTGAGTCCCCTGACTTCCGGAAGCTGCGCCGGATTGCGCGGCAAAAGAGCCGAGCCCATTCCCGCCTTCGCACCCGCGACACCGAGAAGAAGAGGCCGTTGGCGCGGCGACGCGTCGGACGGAATCTGGCCATGGATCGCTTGCCAGATCAGAGCCGGTGTCAGCGTGAAGGACAGGAAGCGAGAGGTGTGAATGACGCATTGACGCCCCAGCCGGCGCACTGCGGAGGTTTCACGAGGACGGCTGATCATCGCAACAGATTGGGCAGAGTGTGGCGGCCATGCGCCGTTCTCGGAAATCCCAATCATCGGCGCTCGTCCTGGGAGAGATCGACCGAGCTACCGCTGCCACCGGAATCGCCGGATTTGACTGCATGAGCTGCCGCCGATACGCCCCGATCAAGGCCCGGGCTCTGCTTGATGCGCTGAGCCCAAGTGGGCCTTCCGCTCGCGGTCTGAGGTGGAGTGCTCGTCGAGTGCCCGCCTCCGCCAACCGTCGAGGCCATCCTGCGAAGTGGGCTTGCAGCTGCCGAGGCGGCCGCATTAGCGACGCCCGTGAGGCCGCCACTGCGATATGCCGCTGCGGTGCCAGTGACAGCGCTTGCGCCCATCCTACCGGCGCCCACGAGCGCCCCGCCGGCGAGACCTGCTGCACCTGCAGCAAGCCCGGCTGTCGCCACCACAGCACCGCCTGCGGCAAGTGCTGTGCCGACCGCAGATCCTGCGCCGAGTTGCGGGCCACCGGAGACCAGACCGCTCGCGATGCTCGGTCCGAAGATCCCCAGCGCCAACAGCGATAGCGCCGCAAGAACCAATGTCATGGCAGCTTCGATGGTCGGTTGGGCGCCGTTGAAGCCCGACGTAAATTGCGAAAACAGTGTTGAGCCGATGCCGACAATCACAGCCAGCACCAGCACCTTGATGCCTGATGAGACCACGTTGCCGAGGACGCGCTCTGCCGCAAAGGCGGTCTTGCCGAACAGGCCGAAGGGAATCAGCACAAATCCGGCCAATGTGGTGAGTTTGAACTCGATCAGTGTCACGAAAAGCTGAACGGCCAGAATGAAGAAGGCAAGAAGCACGATTGCCCAGGCAAACAACAGAACCACGATCTGGACGAAGTTCTCGAAAAAGCTGATGTAGCCCATCAGGCTGGAGATCGAGTCCAGGAGCGGACGGCCTGCATCGAGGCCCACCTGCGCGATCTTGCCCGGCCGCACGAAATCGCCGGCCGACAAGCTGGTGCCGGAGGCCTTCAGCCCAAGGCCCGCAAAGCTCTCGAAGACGATACGGGCGAGACTGTTCCAATTTCCGATCAGGTACGCAAAAACCCCGACAAAGAGCGTTTTCTTGACCAGCCGCGCGATGATGTCGTCGTCCGCACCCCAGCTCCAGAACAGCGCCGCAAGCGTGATGTCGATGGCAGCGAGGGTCGTTGCGAGGTACCCGACTTCCCCGCCCACGAGACCAAAGCCGCTGTCGATGTAGCGTGTGAAGGTCTCCAGGAATTGGTCGATGATGCCCGTGCCGGTCATTGATCGCTCCCTACCGCAGGACGGGCTAGATAGCCTTGAGGCAATCGGCTTTGATCCTTTGCTTCCAAAGCCTGTTCCGCCGAAGAGCCAACTGACGAACCCTTCGAGTCCGTCTTCTGCCCAAGGAAGCGCCGGCGGCTTTCTGCCCAGACCTTCCGGCAAGACTCATAGGCATCAGTTTGCGTGGATGTCACGGCACGGCAACGGATCAGGTCAGCCTCGTGCGCGCTCGGTATCTCGGCAGTCATCCGCCGGTGTTCGACCTCACCCGCATGATGCCGCAGCGTGAGCGTGCATGCGATGATTGCTGCCATGCCGCCAAAAACGGTGATCGCGATCGACACCGCCTTGATAGTTTTCGGATCACTCATCAGTGAAACATCTGTACGTTGGAGGATTGATAGCCGGGCCCAGGAGTCAGAAAGCGCTGCAGCTGTTCGCGGCCCTGGTCTTGGGCCGCTGCGCGTTGGGCTGCTTCGAGAGCCTGTGCCCGGCCGTGGGCCGCGACGGCCGCGGTGAGATCGGCGAGCTGTTGGGCCTGAAGGGCGAGAAGCTGATTACCGGCCTGGGTTGCCTGGAGCGCACCGCTGGCGCTCTGGCTCGAGCTCACCAGGGCGGACAACTGAATGCGATTGGTGTCGAGGTTGCCCACAACGCCGGCTTGGAGGCGAAGAGCGTCCTGAAGCGCTCCGACGGAGTTCTGCCAGCGCGTCTGCGCTCCCGCAAACAGCGCGGCATCGGACTGGCTGCTTGTTGCCGGCGCATAGCTTGTTGCAAAAGCATGATCGATCTGTTGGACGTCGTAGGCGATGTGCTGCGCTTGGCCGAGGAGCTGCTGGGTGCGCTGGATCGAGGTCTGAAGCTGCAGGAGTGAGGAATAAGGCAGGCTCGCCAGGTTCTTCGCCTGGTTGATCAGCATCTGTGCTTCGTTTTGCAACGAGGTGATCTGGTTGCTGATCTGCTGCAGTTCCCGCGCTGCGGTCAGCACGTTCTGAACGTAATTGTTGGGATCGAACACGATCCACTGGGCACGCGCAGTGCCGCTGGAAAGAGCCGACGCGACAAGGATCGTGATGGCGAAACGTAAGCGTCGAGGGCTCATCGTGACGGCTCCAGATTGTTCAGATTCGGGATGAGGTCGATAGCCCAGCTTGCTCCGCGGTGCTCAAGCCAGACCGCTAGAAACCCCTCGGCGCCGTGCTCGGCGACCAAGCGCTCGATTGCGAGATGATCGGACTTGGCTGATGCGGCTGTAAAGGCGAGTGCGACCTCGCCGAGGCCAAGCTCGAACATGCGGTTGCCTCGGCGAGACTGGCAATAATAGTCGCGCTTCGGCGTAGCCCTGCTCAGGAGTTCGATTTGGCGATCATTGAGCCCGAACCGGCGATAGATGGCTGTGATCTGCGGCTCGATCGCGCGCTCGTTTGGCAAGAGCAGCCGCGTCGGGCAGCTCTCGATGATTGCGGGGGCGATTGCCGAGCCGTCGATGTCGGAAAGGGACTGGGTGGCAAACACCACCGAGGCGTTCTTTTTTCGGAGCGTCTTCAGCCACTCCCGCAACTGTCCTGCGAAATCGGCATCATCGAGCGCTAGCCACCCCTCGTCGACGATGATCAATGTAGGCCTGCCGTCGAGCCGGTCACCGATCCGGTGAAAAAGATAAGCGAGTACGGCCGGCGCAGCCCCCGTTCCGATCAGTCCTTCGGTCTCAAATGCCTGGACTGAGGCTTCCCCAAGCCGCTCGAATTCTGCATCCAGCAGCCGCCCATAGGGCCCACCCAGACAATAGGGCTGGAGAGCGCGCTTGAGGACGTTCGACTGCAGAAGGACAGAAAGCCCGGTTAGCGTCCGCTCGGGTACCGGTGCCGAGGCAAGCGAGGTCAGGGCCGACCACAGATGGTCCTTGCCTTCTGGATAAAGATCGACCTTCTCTCGTGTAAGAAGAGCGGCCACCCAGTCAGTCGCCCAGGCCCGTTCGGCGGGATTGTCGATCCAGGCCAGCGGCTGCAGTGCGATCGGTGCGCCATCATCGGCCGACAACGCTCCACCAAGGTCGTGCCAATCGCCGCCCATGGCGATCGCGGCCGCTCGGATCGAGCCGCCAAAATCGAATGCGAACACCTGCGAGCCGGGATAGCGGCGGAACTGAAGGGTCATCAACGCGAGCAGAACCGATTTGCCGGCGCCGGTCGGTCCCACAACAAGAGCATGCCCGACGTCGCCAACGTGAAGGGAGAAGCGGAATGGCGTCGAGCCTTCCGTCTTGCCAAAGAGCAGCGGCGGCGCGTTGAAGTGCTGGTCCCTCGCCTCGCCTGCCCAGACGGCAGAGAGAGGAATCATGTGCGCGAGATTCAAGGTGGAGATCGGAGGCTGCCGAACATTGGCGTAGACATGGCCGGGGAGGCTGCCGAGCCACGCCTCGACGGCATTGACCGTCTCGACCATGCAGGTGAAATCGCGGCCCTGAATGACCTTTTCCACTTGGCGGAGCTTTTCGTCGGCCGCCCTTGCATTCAGATCCCAAACGATGACAGTGGCGGTGACAAAGGCCTCTCCGATCTCGTCGGATCCAAGTTCCTGGAGCGCGGCGTCCGCGTCCATCGCCTTGTTGTGCGCATCGGTATCCAGCAGCGAGGATGCTTCGTTCGTCATCACCTCCTTCAGGATCGCGGCAATAGACTTCCGCTTGGCGAACCACTGCCGGCGAATTCGGGTCAGCAGCCTTGTGGCTTCCAACTTGTCGAGCATGATGGCTCGGCTCGACCAGCGATAGGGGAAGGCAAGCCGATTGAGGTCATCAAGAATCCCAGGGGTCGTGGCGCTCGGGAAACCGACGATGGTGAGCACCCGCAAATGCGCCGCTCCCAGCATCGGCTCGAGCCCTCCCGAGAGCGGCTGATCCGCCAGCAGAGCATCCAGGTACATCGGGATTTCCGGGACGCGGACACGATGACGCTTTGTCGAGATCGTCGCGTGAAGATAGGTCAGTGTTTCACTGTCATCGAGCCAGCGGCATTCGGGCATGAAGCCTTCGATCAGCTGCAGGAGGCGAGCCGTCCGATCGACGAAGCCAGCGAGCACCTGCCGCGCATCGGCATCTTCGGTGCGAGCGCTGCCCTCATAGAGGAGCCGCTCGGCCCGAGCGGCGTCCTCCGGCGGCGGAAGATAAAGAAGCGTAAGATAGTAGCTCGACTCATAGTGAACGCCCTCCTGCTCGAACTGGGCCTTGCGCTCGGCGTCAACGAGCGCGGAGGCGACGTCCGGGAACATGCTCGGCGGGTATGCTCCCGCCGAGTGACGCTGGGCTTCGACGAAGACCGCCCAGCCCGAGCCAAGGCGGCGCAGCGCATTGTTGAGCCGGCCCGCAACGGCGACGAGTTCCGCCGGCACTGCGCTGTCGAGATCGGGCCCGCGGAATTTGGCCGTGCGTTGGAACGAGCCGTCCTTGTTCAGGACAATGCCCTCATCGACCAACGCGGCCCAGGGAAGGAAGTCCGCGAGGCGGATGTTCGACTTGCGGTATTCGGCAAGATTCAACATGGGAAAGGTTCCTAAAGATCGAAATGAGCGGGAATTCGCAGGTGGCGGCGTACGACCTCGACGAAAGCGGGATCGCGCTTTGCGGCCCATACAGCTGCGGCGTGGCCGAGCGCCCAGAGCAGCAGGCCCGCGATCCACAGGCGCAATCCCAATCCAAGTGCCGCTGCGAGCGTGCCATTGACGATCGCAACAGCTCTCGGCGCTCCGCCCATCAGGATCGGTTCGGTCAATGCGCGATGCACCGGCACGAGGAAGCCTGCGACGCCCTCCTGCATCAGATCACCACGCCGCCGCCAAACGAAAAGAACGACAGGAAGAAGCTCGAAGCCGCAAAGGCAATCGACAGGCCGAAGACGATCTGGATCAGCCGGCGAAAGCCGCCGGACGAATCGCCGAAGGCCAGCGTCAAGCCTGTGACCACGATGATGATGACCGCGATGATCTTGGCGACAGGCCCCTCGACCGATTGCAGAATCTGGTTGAGCGGCTGCTCCCAGGGCATGTTGGAGCCGGCGGCCATGACGGGGGTAGCGGTCGTGGTCATGGCAATCAAGGCCAGGGTGAAAGCTTGCGAAGTCTGGAGGCGATGGTTCACTTGAGATCTCCTGCTGGTGAAAGACTGTAGTCGCCGCCCGCACTGATGCCCTCGACGCGGGCGAGCTCGGCAAGGCGGCGATCGGCGCCGCGCCCCGAAAGGACGGCGATGACATTGATGGTCTCGGCAATGAGCGCGCGCGGGACGGTGACGACCGCTTCCTGGATGAGCTGCTCCAGGCGACGTAGCGCCCCGAGCGCAGAACCTGCGTGGATCGTGCCGATGCCGCCGGGATGCCCCGTGCCCCAGGCCTTGAGGAGATCGAGCGCCTCCGCGCCTCGGACCTCACCGATTGGAATTCGATCCGGCCGCAGCCGAAGTGAAGAGCGCACGAGGTCAGACAGCGAGACCACGCCGTCCTTGGTTCGCAGAGACACGAGGTTTGCTGCCAGGCATTGCAGCTCCCTGGTATCTTCGATCAGAACGACCCGGTCGGAGGTCTTGGCAACCTCCGCCAGCAGCGCATTGGTCAGCGTGGTCTTGCCTGTCGACGTGCCGCCCGCGACGAGGATGTTCTGTCGCCCGGCAACGGCGTCCCGCAGCATCGCGGCTTGACCGGCGCGCATGATCCCGGCGGCGACGTAATCGTCGAGCGTAAAGACAGCGACCGCCGGCTTTCGGATCGCAAAGGTTGGGTGAGCAACGACCGGCGGCAACAATCCCTCGAACCGCTCTCCGGTTTCCGGCAGCTCAGCCGAGATCCGGGGAGCAGCTCCATGGACCTCAGCACCGACATGATGCGCGACAAGCCGAATGATGCGCTCCCCGTCCGCAGGTGACAGCTGTTGGCCGGTATCCTCCAAACCGCCGGACAGCCGGTCGATCCAGAGCCGCCCGTCGGGATTGAGCATCACTTCGATGACGGCGGCGTCTTCCAGATAGCGCGCGACCGCAGGCCCGAGCGCACTGCGCAGCATGCGCGCGCCGCGCGAGATAGCTTCCGCCTGAGCCGACTGGATTATCACGAGCGCCCCATTCGCTTGAGGGCGCCCCCCACGAGCGCCTCAGATGGGGACGATTAGAAAAACCACGATGGAAGATGACGCAACAACGTGGCTCGTCGGGTCGTAAGTTAGAGTAGAAAGAGAAACATTGGCGCAAAGCCTCAACAACCGATGTCAGTTGCTGTCTTCGTCCGCCGGCTGCCGAACGATATCTTCGGGAATCTCGCGCAGGAAACTCTGCCCCTTTTGCAGGCGGCGCCCCAGCGTCTCGACAAATCCCTCGAAGCGCTCCCGCCCCTTGGCTTGGGCGGCGGCCTGGGCATCGGGCGGCAGCGGGGGCGTGACGGTCAACCAGAATCGCACGAACAGAGCCAGAGTCTCAGCGGTAAGCCCGAGGTCGCGTTCGAGGCGTTGCATTTGGCGCGATATTCGGTCGAGACGACGCGAAAAGGCGGCTTCTCGCCGGTCCGAGCCATCCGGGGACAGGAACGAGCTGACCGCTGCCTCGACGATTGCAGACCGTGAGATGTTTTTTCGATCGGCAAGTTCCGTGATCTGCGCCAACAGCTCCGGAGGGAAATAGACGTTCATGCGGTTGCGCATGATCTCCTCACAAATCAATGCCATCGTTCGGGTCGAGCGCGGCTTGCCGCGCGACGCCGCGCATCTTTTGCCGCAGCAGGCGCGACTGGCGCACGGCATCTTCGTCGTCTTCCAGCACGGCGAATTCCCCAGCCGGCGCGACCTCCGTCGTTTCCTTGACAATGGCGACGTGATCCGGAAGTTCGGGCTCTCGCCGCAGCCCGCTATTGGCCGTGTCAGCGCCACCGCCGGCATGTTCGGCGGCGGTCCCATCAGAAACAGCGGCGTTCAGGCCTGACCAGCTGTCCGTGCGAGAAGACGGTCGGATCTTGGCGGGAGCTGGCGGGGCAAGTACGCGCTCGGCAAATCGCTCATCCTCGTAGTAGCGTACTTTTCTGGCACGGATTGGAGGCGTGCCTGCCACCATCACGATCTCGTCCGATGGTGGCAGCTGCATGACTTCTCCTGGGGTCAGAAGCGGCCGCGCGGTATCTTGGCGCGAGACCATGAGATGGCCGAGCCATGGGTTGAGCCGATGGCCTGCGTAGTTCTTCATGGAGCGTATCTCGGTCGCGGTCCCCAGCGCATCGGAGACGCGCCTTGCGGTGCGCTCATCATTGGTCGCAAAGCTTACCCGGACATGGCAGTTGTCCAGGATCGCGTTGTTCGGGCCGTAGGCCTTCTCGATCTGGTTCAGCGACTGGGCAATGAGGAAGGCTTTGATGCCGTAGCCGGCCATGAAAGCCAGTGCGGACTCGAAGAAGTCGAGTCGTCCCAAAGCTGGAAATTCGTCCAGCATCAGCAACACGCGGTGACGGCGGTCCTTATCCTGAAGGTCCTCGGTGATCCGCCGCCCGATTTGGTTGAGGATCAGGCGGACCAATGGCTTGGTTCGCGAAATATCCGAGGGCGGCACGACCAGGTAGAGCGTGGTCGGGCGGTTGTCTGCGATGAGGTCGGCGATCCGCCAGTCGCAACGGCTCGTCACTTCGGCGACGACGGGATCCCGATAAAGTCCGAGGAAGGACATCGCCGTCGAAAGTACGCCCGAGCGTTCATTCTCGGATTTGTTCAGCAGCTCTCTTGCCGTAGAGGCCACGACGGGATGCGGCCCCTGGTCTTTGAGGTGCACTGTCGTCATCATTACATTTAGCGTCGTTTCGATCGGCCGCTTGGGATCCGACAGAAAAGCGGCGACGCCGGCGAGCGTCTTGTTGGGCTCGGCATAGAGGACGTGAAGGATTGCCCCGACGAGCAGGGAATGACTGGTCTTCTCCCAATGGTTCCGCTTGTCGAGCGAGCCCTCCGGGTCCACCAGCACATCTGCGACGTTCTGGACGTCCCTGACCTCCCACTCCCCGCGCCGGACCTCCAGAAGCGGATTATAGGCGGATGATCTGGCATTGGTCGGATCGAACAGCAGCACACGGCCGTGCTTCGACCGAAACCCGGCTGTGAGCTGCCAGTTCTCACCCTTGATGTCGTGCACGATGGCCGAGTGCGGCCATGTCAGCAGCGAGGGGACGACGAGCCCGACGCCCTTGCCGGACCTCGTTGGCGCAAAGCAGAGGACGTGCTCGGGTCCGTCGTGACGCAGGTAGTTCTTCTCCAGCCGGCCAAGCACGACCCCGTCCGCGCTCAGCAAACCTCCCGCCCTCACCTCCTCAAGCTTGGCCCATCGGGCCGAGCCATAGGTGGCAACGTCCTTGGCCTCCCGGGCGCGCCAGACAGACATGGCGATGGCCACGGCGATGGAGAGAAAGCTTCCAGAGGCGGCGATGTAGGCGCCCTCGGTGAATACGTCAGGTGCATAGGCATCGAACACGAACCACCACCAGAAGAACTCGGGCGGGTAATAGACTGCAAATCCGTAGATCTTGAACCAGGGCAGACCGAGCTCGGGTTGGAAGGCCAAGCGCCAGGCGGTCCACTCCGTCGCGCTCCAGATCGTGAGCAGGACGATCGCGCCGACAGCCACTAGCTGCCCCCACAAGATCTTGGTTCCAGACATCGACAAAGCTCTCCTTCGCTGAATGCTCTGGCCAAAGAAATCAAAGACCAAGGTCGCGCTTGCGGCCGAAACTCCACTCGATCCCGCCGCTGTCCTTCACGCTTCCCGTTACGTGCTGGCCGAGGCGCGTTTCCAGTTCGCGCGTCCAGGGGACGAGCTGAACGCCAAGCCCGTTGTCGATCAATGCAAAGCGGCCCGACGTGAGGGACAGGCTCTTTCGGTATGTTCCTGCGACCTGCTCCCCAGCTGCGGGTTGCGCGTGAGGCAAGCCAATCTCGGCCGCGATTTTGGCACCGGCCGCCTCGAGCTCCCGGCGCCGCAGCGTATTGAGGAGATCGCGTTGCAGGATGATGCGCCCTCCCGCTCGGCGCGCGAGCCCTGCTTCGGCAAGATGTTCGGCTCGTGCCTGCATCGCTTGCCGAGCCTCCCGCCCGAAGCCGCCCAAGGCGAGCGGCATGGGATGGCGCTCGACCAGTCGGTGGTCGAGCCAGGTTGCTCCCGGCGCACCTATTTGCGCGGGAAGATCGAAATCCGAGCGATTGGCGAGCACGCGTGTCGGCCGCTGCTCGTCCATCCCACCGAACTGCCTGACTTCGACAATGCCGCCAATGGGGGGCGTCTGTTCGAATGCCTCAAGACCACGAAAGCGGACGTGATGGAGCCGTCCGTCGGTCGCATCAATGAGCGCATAGGCTTCGCCGGTGAGCTCGTCGTGTAGCCCGGTTGCCAATAATCGCCCGATGATCGGTGCGGTCGTTCTTTCCCCCGTAACGGCGAATTCCGAGAGACTCCGTTCCTCTCCCCGCTCTGTCATCGCTTGATACATGGTCTTGATGATATCGCCGCGAATTGCGAGATCTCTGAGATGGGGTTCCGCGTCCAAACCCACCATCCACTCACCGGGTACCGCCGATGAGGCAAGGCCCATCTTTTGAAGATGCTGAAGGCGCCCAATCATGAGGCGGCGGATCTCGGGATCAGATATCCCTCCCCGATCGGGCCGCAGGTCGAGATAGCCGGTCTCGTCAGCAGCCAGACGGATCTCGCGGTCGAGCCGCGTCCATCTTTCGGCGGAGACTTCCCGTTCGAGGGCATTGCGGATCTCGTGCTCGGCTTTGGGGCCGAGCTCGATGGATGCCAGCTCCTCCGCGCGGGAGCGTAGTCCCTGGCTGATATAGTCGCGGGAGATCACGAGGTCCTCACCGTTGTCGCTGACGCCGCGAACGAGCAGGTGAATGTGCGGATTGTCCGTGTTCCAGTGATCGACGGCGACCCAGTCGAGCCGTGTGCCGAGGTCCGCCTCCATCTGCCTGGCGAGATCGCGCGTGAACGCTTTCAGATCGCTCATCTCGGCCCCGTCCTCGGGTGCGATGATGAATCGGAAATGATGCCGATCGCCCTTGCAACGCTCGGTGAAGGCGCTGCCATCGGCCTCTTCACGATCTGCGTCAAACATCGAGGCTCTCTCACCGTCGCGGGTCACGCCATCGCGCCGAAGGTATGAGATGTGCGCCGCGAGTGGTGCCGAGCGGAACGCCCATCCCTTATGCCGCGCGACCCGCGCCTTCACGGTCACGCGGCGCAGGGCGCTAAACAGACGGTTGCGGGCAAACTGGAGCCGGCCGCGGCCGAACGTCGAGCGCCCGACGCGTCCTCCGCGGCTCATCGAGGAGGCGGAGGTATGTCCCGCCTTCTGCGCCGCTTGTAGCACCTGATTGATGAAGCTCTGGGCCTTGGGCGCGCGCGTGCTGCGGATGCGGCCGGGCCGAATGCGAAGTTCGCTGTCCTTGGTGTTCACGATCGTTCTTTCCTCGTAAATCTTTGCCAGTGCCGAAAGATGCATTGAATTTGCTTGTGAATTTCTAAGGCGCGGCACGCGCCGCGACCGATCGGCACGCCAGAACCCAAGCCATGGCAATGGCTTGGCGTTCGACGGGCGAGCCGCTTTTATCTTGCCCTAGCCCGGTCGTTCGCCTCCGCCCCTCTCACTTCTCGCCGATCGCTCGCTGACATGCGCTCCGCTCCGCAACCGCGCTTCTGATCATTGCAGGGTTCGAATATCGCTCCGCGCGACGAATAGACCGATCGGTCTTGGAACCATCCGCAGAACATCTCGCGAGGAGATAGCGTTCATCATGCCTGCCGAAGGCACAATCCTCGTCGACCGATCGTCCGTTCTTGGCATGTCAGTTGGCTTATGAGTTGACTGCGGAACTAGCAGCGACAATGCCGATGACGTGACGCCAGCCTTCCAGGTCGGTTGCTTATCGATGCCCAGCACGGACCCAAGCCTCTTCACATAGGCTTGGGTTTCGACGGGTAATGGACGCCCGGCAAGATGCTCCTGGTAGCGCAGCGGTCCAGCGTTATAGGCGGCAAATACGCCGCTCGGTCCAACGCGGTCGAGCATTTCACGCAGATACGCCGCTCCTGCCAGGATGTTGTCGCGGGGGTCGAACGGATCGCTACCGAGGGTGTGCCGGCGGCGCAATTCGGCCCAGGTGTCGGGCATGAGCTGCATCAGCCCCATGGCGCCTTTGGGCGATGTGGCACGAACATCTCCAGCGCTCTCGACAGCCATCACCTTGACGATCCAGGAGACTGGAATTGCAAAGCGTTGCGAAGCTTCGATGATGTAAGTGTCGAAGGGCTTGGTCCCTTCGTGCTTCGCCCCAGGTGCTGTTTCCTCGGCGACCGAAGCACTGCAAAGCGCGAGCGCCATCAACAGGAAGGGTGCAGCGAACAGGCGCGCGCCAAACTGTGCCGGGTACGTCCTCGTGCGCGCCTTTTTCCGATGGAGCGCGCTTTTGTGCGCGCCGTTCGGCCGCGCGAGGTGTTCCTCCCGCGCATCGCCTTTACATCGATGAGCCGGAATGGAGAAAGGGCCTTGCGGTCCATCGAACGAGCGCATGGCGGAAGGAACATGTCGAACACACATGATCACTCCTCCGAGGTCCACACCGGGCCCGCACGGCCGATCACGGCCGCGGCTGGAAGAAAGCCAAAATACCGGCCGTCGAAGGATTCATCCGACTGCCAATTCATGAGAAAGAGTTCGGCGGGCCCGACGACGCGGCAACCCTGCCAGTTCGGCAGCGGGCGGCCGTGTCCGTCACGCTCCCGCGCGTTGCCCACGGCAATGTTGTCCACCGAGATGGCGAGGCCCGTTCTGCAAACGGTCTGCCGGGGGAGCGCGAGAATACGTTTGAGCATAGGAAGGCCGAGCGGCAAATAGCCATTCAGGTCGAGGAAGCTCGCCAGCGGTTCAGGCGGCTGAACCGCGACCAACTCCGTGACATACAAAGTCTCTGCGGTTTGCAGGCGGTAAAGGCCGATGGGCACGCTCGGCGATGCATTCCAGATGAAGGCTGGCGTTCGCTCTTCCACGATGGTTGCGGCGGTCGCCGCGACGGCCCCGCACATTGCAAGCAGGGTCATCATCCGTCCTCTCATCGGGTGATCCTCCGCCGGCGAAGCCAGGCCTGATGGCGAGCTTTCGTGTAGGGACGCGGGCTTTCATTGACGGAAAGACGGTTGTGGACATGCTGCCAATGATCTGGGGCGACATCAGCCGGATCGATACCAAGTGCCTCGACGGCATCGATCATCTGCAGCACGCGTTCGACCTTCGGCCAGCCAGAAAGGCGAAGCAGAATGTCGCCTCCGGGCTTCACATAGGGCACGGTCGAGCAGCGCTGTCCCGCCGCGACGGCACGCAGGATATCGATGCGTGAAATGACCGTCCCGAAGTCATTCGATGTCCAGCGAACGAACGCAAAGATGCTGCCTGGAGCAAATGATAGGACGTGACGATGGCGATCGAGCTTCCGTTCCTCGACAATGCGGCCGAATCGAACCCGGTTCTCGATCCGCTTCTCCAGCCACAGCACTTCCACCTCGGTGAGATCACTCATGCTGCCTCTCCCGAATGCTCGAAAAGGCAACGGCTGGCAATCTGGATGGACGAGTTCGGGCTCTGAACTCGAAGGCAGCTCGACCGAAGTCCGTGCCACTGCCGCTCTTCCACAATGCGGACAGGCGCAAGTTCCGTTAGAAGAAATCCGAAGGATTTCTGGTTAGCCGGGGTACTGACCGGTGCCCCCTCGCCGGCTGTGCTGCTGCGAAAATGCTTCACAACGATTCGCGAACGGAACGCGCGGTGCGGTCCGGCGGTCGGCGGTGGAGGCGCATGATGGACTTCTATGCAGGGCTCGACGTGTCGCTGGAGGCGACGAATGTTTGCGTGGTGGATGGCGACGGCAAGGTCATCCGGGAAACGAAACTCGAGACCGATCCGGATGCGATCGAGCTGTTTTTGGCGGAATGGGGCATCCACCTCAAGCGCGTCGGGCTGGAAGCGTTCTCCTACTCGGCCTGGCTGTTCACGGCGCTCGCCGAAAAAGGCCTGCCCGTGATTTGCATCGAGACCCGGCACGCCAAGGCGGCGCTGAACGCCATGCTGAACAAGACCGGCCGCAACGACGCCAGGGGCATCGCCCAGATGATGCGGACCGGCTGGTTCCGTGCGGTCCACGTCAAGTCGGATGCCGCGCAGATGCTGCGGGCGCTGCTGGTCGGGCGCAAGGCGCTGCTCGGCAAGGTGCTGGACATGGAGAACATGATCCGCGGCCTGTTGCGGCCGTTCGGACTGAAAGTCGGCGAGATCTCGGTCGGCCGTTTTGACACGCGGGTGCGCGATCTCTTGGCCGGGAAGAAGGAATTGGAGGCGATCGTCACGCCGTTGCTGGACGCCCGAAGCGCGATGCGGCTGCAGCTGGCAAAACTGCAGCGCCTGGCGCTGGCGGCAGCGCGCAGCGACAGCGCGGTGCGGCGGATGATGACCGTGCCTGGTGTCGGCGCGCTGGTGGCGCTGACCTTCCGCGCAACTGTCGACGAGCCGGCCCGATTCAAGAAGTCGACCAATGTCGGGGCCCATTTCGGGCTGACGCCACGGCGCTACCAGTCCGGACAGACCGACCGGATCGGCCGCATCTCCAAATGCGGCGACGAACTGACGCGGGCGATGCTCTACGAGGCGGCGATCGCGATCCTGACGCGGATCCATAAGAATTTTAAGCTGCGGCTGTGGGGCCTGCGGCTGGCCAGGAAGAAGGGGCTGAAGCGCGCGGCAACGGCGGGGGCGCGCGCGCTCGCCGTGCTGCTGCACAAGATCTGGATCGATGGCACGACCTTCCGGTTTGGTGCCGGCGGCAAGCGCGGCCGGGTCGCTGCGGCGGTTTAAGGGCCTCCGCGACCCGGCCGCTTCCACGCTCGCCTTTTCCTTCCGCCACGGCGGAGCGGCGTCTCCCGAGGGGGCGGGGATTTGGGTGAGATCGCAACTTTTCTTGTCGGCGGCCTCATGCCGAGCTTTGAGGCCATCATGCACGACGCAGGTTAGCCTGACCGCCCATTCCTCAGATCCCGGCTTGTGGTGGTCATCGTGCCAACCACGGATATTAGCGAGTTCTCCTCCACGAGCGCGTGGCCGCAAAAGGACGTGACGCGCATCAGGCGATGATGTCGACGCCAACGATCGCGAGGATTTGCGCGCGATTGCGTTCGCGCGCGCAGATGGGCGACAACAATCGCATTGCAGAGAGGCTTTGCGCGTGACAGAGTAGATGCATGAGGCATCTTCGTTGCACGCACGGCCGACTTGTTCACAACGTACTGATTCACAACAAGAAGTTAGTGTCAGTATATTAGTAAAGTTAGAGGACCAAAAACGCGCGCGTTCACGAGCCTTTAGGTGCGCTTCCGGTCCCCGATAGCACGATGATCTGGTCCCTGATGGCACGAGGGTTGCGGTCCCCGATAGCACGAGCTGATTCACAGGTTGTCCCCTGAAATTGGTCCCGAACGACGGCCGGAGATGCGCGCCGTGAGGGGAAGGTTTGGGATCGAGGCGAAGTTCAGCCGCTCGCGGCCGTTCGGATCGCGCGTGAGGACGAGGCGATAGCCCGGCAATGTCTGCCGCTGAACAATCTGGCGAACGTCGTAGGCAAAATGCTTAAGCGGCGAGAGGCTGCCGGACTTGGCATGAAGATGGACAAGGTCGAAGCTCCAGCCGCAGCGCTGCCGGCCGCCGTGCTTGCGCACCAGCCGGTAAAGCCAGCGCTCAAGACCACCTGTCAGGTCGAAATAGGCGCGGTCGATCGTCAGAACGAGCGCATCATCGATGACGCCGGCATAGAACCAATCTGGCAGGATCAGTTCGATCCCAAATGGTCTGCCATATGCATCAGCGGTTTCCTTCCACTCGTTAATCCAGGAGAAGCGGTGCCGCCGCCGTTCTGCGGGTTGACGGATCGAGGTCAGCACGGTTGTTGACTGAAGTCTGTCAAGACCTGCCTTCAGCCGGTCGTAGTCGCGCGCACTGGTGCCGCGGCCGACGAACGTCAGAATCTCATATGGCGTTGCGGCTATCAGGCGCGATGTCTTCAGACCGGCATCGCGAGCTTCGACGATCTGGGAGGCAGCCCAAATCAGGACGTCGGCGTCCCAGATCGTTGCCATGCCGTGCTCCGGGACGGCTTCGACGCGGATTGCGGTTGCTCCCGCACGGAAATCGATGGGCACGATCCTCTTTGTCTTAGCGAGCGAAAAGAATGGATAAGCCATCAGATCCTGCGCATCGCGGGGAGCAAGATCTCCCGGCAGGGCGCGGAAAAGCTCAAGCTGATGGCGGTCGGCTTGCTGAATGCGCCGCATGATGATTGCCTTCAGAGCGACCATCAGCGGTGTTCCTGGCCGGCATAACGACGTAAGTGGGAACGCTTTTTGGCCGGCAGCACCGTGCCTTTGCCAGGGTCGGAAGTGGACGTTTTGGCGCCAAGATCAGCCCAAGCTTTCAGGTCGTCCAAGGCGTAGACGACGCGGCCGCCGATCTTCCGGTAGGTCGGCCCGGTACCGTAAGTGCGATGTTTTTCCAGCGTGCGGCCAGACAGGCCAAGGTAGCGTGCAGCCTCGGGAGTGCGCAGGAAGCGCGGAGGAAGTCCGGCGGTCGGATCGGGCATTTGAGAGCTCCAAGATGGCGGCGCACCACCCATGAGGGCGCCGGCGTGTGCGTGGTCATCTTGGAGAAGCAGGGCTTCGGAGGGGGATGCCGAACATCGGGGTGCGAATTTCGACCACCCTTGGCGGGGGCTATTTGCCCTTGCGGCCGGAACGCAGAAGCTTGCAATAGCCGCCACGCATCAACGCCAGGCCGTAGTGCACCAGGCGGGTGACGCGGCCGCGGGAATCGTGGGTTTTCCAACCTTGCTTTGGGACGTTGTTCTTTCCAAGCAGTGCCAGCGCGATCACGCGATAGGTGTTACACGCTTGACGCCCGTCGAGCGCACGCGCAGCTTGTCTTAGGCGATCCCGGCGCTGTTTGGAGAGTTCGTGGAAAGCGGGGCCTGGCGCGCGTCCATCGAGCGCGCGCCACAATCTGCGAGCTGCATGCGCTCGCGCCGGCAAGTTCACATCGAAGGGAAGTTTAGCGGCATAGCGATGGCCGATGGAAGGTTCATCCTTCAACCAGACTCGGTGGTTCACGGTCCCGATGCGCAGCACGGCGTGCCACCCATCAGCGGCGCGACGCATTTCGGCCGTCGAGACGTCGAATAGAGGTAGAGCCGGCGCGCTCGGGTCAGCGCCTGACGCTGTTACCGCAACCGGGACGACATCCGGCAGCGCCTCGGGCGCCCAAAAGATTGTCTGTTGATCAAAGGACCGCTGTGGGTCATGGGCGAAAGCAGATGCCCCACTTCCTCCTGAATTCCTCGGTGACACCCGTCGGGGTCTTGGCGATCATAGCCTGGTAGTCACGTTGGTATTCAGGATTGCGACGCAAGAACTCCCAAGCGATCTCAGTGGGGTCAGCATTCTTCAAGTAGTCGTAGGAGTCCGGGGAACGCCAATCGACTTGGGCCATAACGTCCGCCTCATTGCAAAAAGCTAACGATGATGGCGGCGCAATAGCTGCGAACAAGCCGCTTGGAGAAGATGCCAGCTTGTCACCACGTGGTGCACATGAGTCACCGCGCCCGAGCGCCGAGAAAAAGTGTTGCCAGAACCAACGACGTTGAGAAAACTATTCTAGGCTGAACCGGGTCCGCGCAGCAGACGTCCCTGTTCGGTCAGCCACTTCGCGCGCTGAACATGTGTCTGGTATGCGGTACGCGCACGCTCCGGCTCGCGATCGGAGTCGATGTGCAACACGATTCGAGCGACCTCGGACCAATCGGCTCCCTCACTCTCCGCTTGCAGAAGGCGCATGTAGGTCACGACATGCTGTTCGTCGTAGGAGGTCATGGCGTCCCCAGCGGGAGGGGCATCGGCCACTTCGGGACCTAAGATGAGCTTGGTCATGGGCTCACAACAAAGAATGAAATACTGCTCGGATTCTGGACGAGCGACGGCCAAGAATAGCATAAACCTGGACGAATAGGAACGATCGTTCCTAGAACGATCATTCCGGTTCAGGTTCCCATACGCCATGGATCTCAAAGAGATCATGGCTCTAAACCTGCGTCGGAAACGCCACGATCGACAAATGACGCAAGAGGAGTTGGCCGAACGCGCGGGTCTAAGCGCCCGTTACGTCGGTGCCATCGAGCGTGGCGATGTGTCAGCAAGTGTCACCGTGCTCGGACAAATTGCATCGGCATTGGACACTGAACCAGCTGAACTGCTCAAGAGACCGGCACGGGCTAGCAAAGCGTAAAGCCGCTAAGCTGCCGCATGGCGCCCCGCCGGATGGGCGGGGCGCGGCGCTCAGATCTGGTTACTCGCCGTTCTTGCGCGGCCGCGACCAGAGCAGGTTGTAGCCTTCGCCACCTTCGTCGTCGAACAGGTTGGCGTAAATCGGCGCGTTGAAGGAGGGATCGTCCAGCTTGATCGAGAGGTAGTCGCGGCCCTCTTCGGAGCGCTTCGACCAGGCTGCGCCGATCTCGGCTCGGCCCACATAGATGCGATGGCTGGGCGCGTTCTCGTTGGAGCGGTTGGTCTCGGCGACGATGCGCACACCCTTGGTCTGCAGGCTCAGCGTGACGATCTCGCCGTGGAAATCATTGCCGACCTTCTTGAAAGTTCCGATGTTAGCCATGTTGCTTCTCCTGTTGTGTTTCGAGCCCGCGACCACCGCGGCCTCGATGGCGATCTGAAGGGCGAGGACGATCGGCGACGCACCCGCCTTCGGGCCGAAGCGCAGCGGAGGACGCTGTTGAGGCGACTTTCTTGTTTCGCGAGGAATGGGCGTCAGCCCAGGGGAAGAAAGTCGCAAGACGGCGTTGCGGCTCAGACGATCGAGGCGCAGCCGGTCTTCGGCCAGATCGAGCCATCAAAGAGGCCACGTGGGTCCCGCGTGCTGAACCACAACGCCGGGAGAAGACTTGGCGAATCTCGGCTTCTCTGCACAAGAGGTCGGAACGGTTCGGCGAAGAAAGAGAAACAATCTGCGAGAAAGGGCGGAATCGTCCCCGCAAAGCCGGTCAAGCGGTGCGCTTCGTCCCGGCGCCGGAGCTATGTGGGGCGAGACGTGATAATCCGTGCTGCTTGTTCGTAGCACTTCATAGGCAAGCCGTTAAGCTGCTCACACGACATCATGCCTCGTCGGCTACCAATCTTAGAAATCTGTATGACGATGAGGAACGCGCCAAAACGGTCCGGCTTTGCGCACCGAGCTATGGCCGAAACTGGGTGATGACGGGTTGAGAGAGGCGGCGTATCGAGGCGGGTGTCCAGCCTGCCAGAACCTCTCAAGGAGAGCGATACGCCATGACCGAGACTACCAACGTTCTTGCTTTTCGTCAGCCCTCCACGGTTGACGATCCACTGACCGATATCCTCCGCGCTGGGGCGCGCGAGCTGCTTGCCAGGGCGGTCGAGATCGAGGTCGATACGTTTCTGGCCAGCACGTCCGAGCTGACACTGCCCGACGGCCGGGCCCGGCTGGTCCGGCACGGCTATGGACCGGCGCGGCAAATTCAGACCGGCATCGGCCCGGTGGAGGTCGCCCGGCCGAAGGTTCGGGACCGCGGCGCCTCCGGGGCCAATCGGATCCGCTTTAGCTCGGCGATCCTGCCGCTGTGGGCGCGGCGCACCAAGAGCCTGGATGCCCTGCTGCCAGTGCTCTACCTGCGCGGCATCTCGACTGGCGACTTCCAGGACGCGCTGTCGGCGCTGCTCGGCAAGGATGCGCCGAACCTGTCGCCGTCGGTGATTGCACGCCTGACGGCCGACTGGCAGGCCGAGTACGAGCGTTGGCAGCGACGTGACCTGTCGGCGCGGCGCTACGTCTATCTCTGGGCCGATGGCGTTTATTTGCAGGCCCGGATGGAGGATCACAGCGAATGTATCCTGGTGCTGGTCGGCGCGACGCCGGAGGGCCGCAAGGAATTGGTCGGCTTCCAGGTGGGCGCCCGCGAGAGCGCCCAGAGTTGGCGTGAGCTCTTGATCGATGTGAAGCAGCGCGGCCTGCGGATCGCTCCTGAAGTGGCGGTCGGTGACGGCGCGCTGGGGTTCTGGAAGGCCCTCGATGAGGTCTTCCCCGGCACGCGACACCAGCGGTGCTGGTGCCACAAAGTCAGCAACGTGCTCGACAAGGTCGCCAAATCCGTGCAGGGCGCGATGAAGAACGATCTGCGGAACGTCTATCTGGCACCGAGCCGGGCGCATGCCGAAACCGCGATCGACACCTTCGTCGAGAAATACCGTGCCAAATACGGGCCTGCGGTCGAGTGCTTGATCAAGGATCGCGAGGCGCTGCTCGCGTTCTTCGACTTCCCTGCCGAGCATTGGGTTCATCTGCGCACCTCGAATCCGATCGAGAGCGTGTTCGCCACGGTGCGGCACCGGACGGTGCGAACGAAAGGATCGCTCTCGCCGAAAACCACGAAGCTGATGGTGTTCAAGTTGACCGACGCCGCATCGAAGACCTGGCGCCGACTGAAAGGAACAAATCAGTTGCCGAAGGTCATCGCCGGTGTAAAGTTTACTGACGGCATCGAGGTCATTCCGACCGCTGAAAGCCACGCCGCCTGATCAGGCCGCGTCACCCAGAATCAGCCATAGCTCTTGCGCACCGCGGCGGTAACTATCGGGTGAGTCGGTTGTTCACCACCTCGGCCGCCCAGTCGAGTACGTCTGTCCAAGCAGTGTCATAGATGCGAACGCGATCTCACCATGCAGATTAAGGCCATTCAGGTGAAGGCCTCAAGCCAGGCATTGCTGCGTGCACGTACCGCAGGGCATCTGCGAACTGATCGGTACGGCCCCGGACGCCGAAAATCAGATATCGCGGCTCTCAGCTCATCATCGAGCCACTACCCTGTCAGGTGCAATTCATCCCGCTTACGGCATTTGCCCTCTAGGTGCCGCAATCCGGCGTGAAGCAAGACTTCGTCACTGCAATTCTTCGGCGGGGATAGGTATGATGTGTGATTCTAAGGGATCGGTAGGACTGTGAAAAGGTCCGCCGAAAGGAAGACCTTCGTGTGTCCAGATCATTCGCTTCGCTCGTTGAACGGTCCCGCCCCAGCTCCGCGTGAGCCGACAGGCGAGAGGACCGGGGAAACCGAGCCAAGCCCGCCTGCCCCCGGAGGTCGCCTCCACTCTGCCAAGGCGGATAGCATTATCGCTCCTCTACGGCACCGCACGTTCCGCCGGATCTGGATCGCTAGCCTGGCATCAAATCTCGGGAGTTTGGTGCAGGGTGTCGGGGTGGCCTGGGCCATGACCGAAATGTCATCGTCAGCGGACAAGGTCGCGCTGGTCCAAACCGCTCTCGGATTGCCCGTGATGCTCATTGCGATTCCGGCAGGCGCAATTGCTGACCTGCATGACCGACGCATCGTGGCATTGATTTCGCTCGGTATTGCTTTGACCGCCAGTGCGACGCTGGCGGCGCTTGCTTTGCTCGGATTGCTGACGCCGGACCTCTTACTTGGTCTTTGCTTTGCAGCGGGTTGTGGCACCGCAATGTTGGGACCGGCATGGCAAGCGGCAGTAGGCGAACAGGTGCCTCCGCAAGCCCTGCCAGCCGCAGTTGCCTTGAACGGTATCAGCTATAACATCGCGCGGAGCGTAGGTCCGGCAATCGGGGGTATCATTGTGGCCTCCGCCGGGACCGTAGCCGCGTTCGCGTTCAATACGATCTCGTTTGTGCCACTTATCGCCGCTCTCTATCTGTGGAAGCGGGCAGGTCAGCGGTCTCGTCTCCCACCGGAACGGCTCGGCCATGCCGTTCTGTTGGGCGTCCGGTACATTACGAACTCGCCACCTATCATGATCGTGTTGGTTCGGACGATCATCTTCGGGTTGGTTAGCGGAGCTATCCTGGCGCTGTTGCCTTTGGTCGTACGTGATCGCCTCCTCGGCAGCGCGCCAACCTACGGAGTGATGCTGGGCGCCTTTGGCCTAGGAGCCATTCTGGGAGCGGCGAATATTTCTCTGGTGCGCGAGCGCTTAAGTGGCGAAGTTGCCATGAGATGCTGCGCGCTCTCATTGGCGGCAGGTATTGCAACTTTGGCACTCAGCCAAAATGCGTTCCTGGCTGCGTTCGGGTTGGTTCTGGCTGGCACCGGGTGGACGCTGTCTTGGACGCTGCTTAATATCGGCGTACAGCTTTCTGCACCTGGCTGGGTTGCCGCGCGGTCTCTGGCGGCCTACCAGGCCGCCGCATCCGGCGGCCTTGCCATAGGCAGCTGGGGGTGGGGACACCTCACCGACATCGCCGGCGTCGAAACAGCCCTGCTTGTTGCAGCCTCGCTGATGCTGGCATCTCCCCTGGTCGGCCTACGATTGCGGATGCCTTCTGTTGGTGAGGGTGCCGAAGAGGGAAGCCTCCTCGAAGATCCGCAGGTGCGGTTGCCGGTCAGGGGGCGCGACGGTCCTGTGGTGATCGAGATCGAATATCGGGTGGAGCAGAAAAACGCTCCGGACTTTCGGGAGGCCATGCAAGAGGTTCGGCTCGTCAGGCAGCGCAATGGCGCCTACGGCTGGTCGATCGCACAAAACATGGCAGACCCAGAAGCGTGGATCGAGCGCTATCACTTCCACACATGGCATGACTATCTGCGGCAGCGGAACCGCTCTACGCTGGCCGAGCGGGCTCTGGAGGATGGCGTGATCAAGGACTACCACGTCGGTCCCGGCAAAGTGCGAGTGCGCCGCACGATCGAGAGTCTTGCTCGGGGCGTAGCTTGACTGTCCGCAGTTGGGGGCAAGCAGCGGATGCGACCGCGGTTTGGCGTCATGGCGACAGCCTTCTACGATCGATGCCCCGCCCAGCGAACCGGGCGGGGCTTGTAGAGGCTCACTCCCCGTTCTTGCGCGGCCGCGACCAGAGCAGGTTGTAGCCTTCGCCACCTTCGTCGTCGAACAGGTTGGCGTAGATCGGCGCGTTGAAGGAGGGATCATCCAGCTTGATCGAGAGGTAGTCGCGGCCCTCTTCGGAGCGCTTCGACCAGGCTGCGCCGATCTCGGCTCGGCCCACATAGATGCGATGGCTGGGGGCGTTCTCGTTGGAGCGGTTGGTCTCGGCGACGATGCGCACACCCTTGGTCTGCAGGCTCAGCGTGACGATCTCGCCGTGGAAATCATTGCCGACCTTCTTGAAAGTTCCGATGTTAGCCATGTTGCTTCTCCTGTTGTGTTTCGAGCCCGCGACCACCGCGGCCTCGATGGCGATCTGAAGGGCGAGGACGATCGGCGACGCACCCGCCTTCGGGCCGAAGCGCAGCGGAGGACGCTGTTGAGGCGACTTTCTTGTTTCGCGAGGAATGGGCGTCAGCCCAGGGGAAGAAAGTCGCAAGACGGCGTTGCGGCTCAGACGATCGAGGCGCAGCCGGTCTTCGGCCAGATCGAGCCATCAAAGAGGCCACGTGGGTCCCGCGTGCTGAACCACAACGCCGGGAGAAGACTTGGCGAATCTCGGCTTCTCTGCACAAGAGGTCGGAACGGTTCGGCGAAGAAAGAGAAACAATCTGCGGGAATGGGCGGGATCGTGCCTGCAAAGCGGTCAAGCGGTGCGCTTGGTCCAGCCGCGGCAGCTATGTGTGCCGGATTGGGAATCTCCAGCACCTGCTCGAAGGCTTCTGAGAAGATAGCCCGCTTCCTCTGCTCTGGTGAGCATCATCCGTCGTCAACGGGGCCTATTCTGCGAACATTCGACGATGAAGGCGCGGAAAGTTCATCCCTCGTTTGCCGCGGCTGTGAGAACGGGTCGAGACGGCTCTCCCCCCGTCCTTTCCGGCTCGATCGGGCGGGTCTTCGAGATTATCCTCAAGCGCGTGAATGCCGAAGCGCCGATGCAAACCGCGCCCAGCCACGCAAAGGTCTCGCGCCAAGCCAGCGACGGCACTCCGATCTGTGAGAGCGCGAACACCACGTGATAGCCGGCGACGGCCGCCGGAACGACGAACACGGCCGCAATCGCAAGGCGCAGGGTCACGTGCCGGCTAAGGGTAATGGCCAGCTGGCCGGCTGCGAGTGTGAGCACAGCGCAAACTGTGCCGACGAGCAGTGCGCCGACAATGCCCCCACCGCTGTTGAACGCCATCAATCCGATATTGACCGCAACGAAAAGCGGCAGCGCATAGACCGCCAGCACAACGACGAGCCAGCAAAACAGGCCGATACCAGCAATATTGAGGAGAAGCCCGAGGGCGAGCATCGTGGTGGCTCCAAGGCATGGCGTGAGCGCTCGCGCCTTCCACCACCACCATGGCGCAGCCGCTGACGTATAAACAAAACGAGGCGGAGTTGCGGCGCGTGCGGCGTCGCCACTCGTCGGCTGACGGCAAGACGGCGCTCACGCGCCGCCGAACCTCCAGACCGGAATGCCAAGCCGCTTTGCCTTATCGGCAAGGTTGTCCTGAATGCCCGTGCCGGGGAAATGCAGGACGCCGATCGGCAGTAGTTCGAGCATCGCGTCATTGCGCTTGAAGGGGGCGGCCTTGGCGTGTTTGGTCCAATCCGGTTTGAATGCGATCTGTGGCACTTTGCGGCTGGTTGCCCATTTTGAGCCAATCAGCTCGGCGCCTTTTGGCGAGGCGCCGTGCAGCAGCACCATGTCGGGATGCTTGGCGTGCACCTTGTCGAGCCGATCCCAGATCAGGCTATAGTCGTTGAAGTCGAGCCCACCGGTCAGGGCGATCTTCGGACCCGGCGGCACCATGATTTCGGTCTCTGTGCGGCGCTTGGCTGCGAGAAAGTCGCGAGAGTCGATCATCGCCGCGGTGAGCATGCGGTGGTTGACCAGCGATCCCGACCGCGGGCGCCAGGCAGTCCCGGCGTGGACCTCAAAGCGCTCGATCGCCTGGTCGCGGAACAGCTCGAGGCAATTGCGGCGCTCGATTAGCGAAATGCCCTCCGCCGTCAGGCGCTCGAGCTCGACCGAGCGCACTTCCGAGCCGTTCTGCTCGCGCTGGCTCTTCTGCTGCGCCTGTTCGTTGACGTCGAGCTTTCGTTCGATGCGTTCGACGGCGCGATGGAACAGGTTGACCGTCGACCAGAGGAGACCACCGAGGTCAGGCTCCAGCCGGGTATCGCTCAATGAGGCAACTAGGGCGTCAAACATGTCTGCAACAGCGCCGGTAATTATCCTGGCGTCTGGCAGTGGCCTTGGATCGGGATTGTCATCGAGGGGACGGTAGCCGAACAGTTGCAGTTCACTGAGCACGTGGCCGGTCGGAGAAGAAGCATGCTGTGGCTCGATGTCGCCATGGTCGGTCATATCGGAGGGCCCTCTGCCGGATCGACCGCGCCCATCGCGGCCTTCGTGGCGATCACTTCAGACGGCAGGCGGACTGGGCCAGAACCCGAAGGGCCGAAGCGGCAGCGAAGGATGGCTTGGTGCGGCTATTTTGCCTCGCGATGCAAAGCGCGCCGTTTAAATCCTGACATCCACTTGCATGATGTCGCGCGGCGGAAAATAGCCGCTTCAAAGCCATTGCCGGCCCGGGCCGCTTGCCGTCCGATCGCCCTCTAGAAGGCCGGGGCCTCGCGTCGTTCCGGCATTGGCCTCTGCGATGTCCGACCTTTCATGATCGACCGAACGAGGAGGCTTATTCCGCTGCAATCCCGAGTGGCTGCAGGAAGCGAGTGACATCGTCCGGCACGAGCTGGATCCTCAAGGCCGCTTGCAAGGCCTCAACGCCGAAGACACGCAGATCGTCGTTGAAATCGGCAAACCGCGGCGACAGCGGAACCGCCTCTATGCCGGCCTCTGCCGCGCGCTGGGTCAGAGCGGCCTGCCCCGTATCGCCGGCGGCATCGGCGTCGCGCGCGATGTATAGGCGACGCAGGTTGGAAGGCAGCAACATGGCTGCGAGGTGACCCGCCGACAGTGCGGCCGCCATAGGCATGGTCGGCAGGACGCACCGCAGCGATAGCATAGTCTCGATCCCCTCCCCAGCCGCACATACGTCGTCCGCCACGCCGAAGCGAACGGCATTCCCAAGAAGGTCGCCCATCGCCCGTCGCGGTGTCTCGACCGGCGCCTTGCCGAGCCGCACCCGATCGAAGCTGTTCGGGTCGAGCCAGGTCCGGTGCACGCCTGTGATGTGGCCCTTAAGATCAGTAACGCGGGCGATCATCGCAGGCCAAATTTCGGTCGGCCAATGCTCGTCCGGGCGATAGTAGCAGTGCGGATGAAAGCAGAGACTGCCGCCATGGTGGATAGGCGCTATTGCGCGGCGTTCCAAATAAGTCTCGGCCAAGGTCCCCTCGATCGGGCCCGATATCGCAAAGAGCCGGCGGGCGGCCGTTCGCGATCCGGTTGGTACCGCGAGCCGAACAGGTTTCGAGAGGGTGTCCGGCCCACTACGAGGTAGATCGAGGAAGCGTTTTGCCTCTTCGGCAGCCTTGCGGAAGTCAGAACGCCCGAGACTCTCGCGGATGATATCGAGGAGATCTCCATGTTCGCCGGTTGCAGCATCTGTCCACTTGCCGGCGGGGCCCTTGTGCGACTCCTGGAGCCGCACGAACATCGAGCGGCCCGGCGCGTTGTGGACATTGCCAACGACCCAGTAGCGCCCTCGCCGTTTGCCATTAGACAGATAGTGTCGGCACACCGCCTCGGCCTCGCGCGCGAGGCGACGTGCCAGTTCAGAAGGCTCGTAAGCCATTACGCCGCCTCCCGGTCACTGACGCCTGTCAGCGGAAAGCGCGCAAGCAGCCTTGCGAGCACTTCGTCGCCGCGCGTATCCACCGGCACGAGCATGCGCAGCCTGCAGGAGATGAGTTCAGCAAACACGCCGAGGCTGCGCAGTCGGTCGCGGATGGTGACCGTGAGCCAGCGCGTTTCGGTGCCGCACGCGGAATGCGCATAGATCGTACGCCGCTCGGTGACGACAATGCTCTCGGCCCATGCCTTGAGCTCGCCGCGATCGCCCTTCAGGCCTTCGGCCTTTTGCATGGCGTGGCTCTCGTCTAAAGCGCTTACTCGGGCGAAGTGCGGGACCAACCATGCGATGATCTGGCGCACGCGCGAAAGCCTCTCGCCGCGCTCGTCGGTGCGCGGCGTAGCGTAGGTGGCAAATAGGATGCCTTCCGGCAGCAGGATCGCCGTGCCCTGGTCGAAAGGGAAAACATGCTCGTTGCGCAGAATGCCGCCGCCAGCTTGCTTGCATGCATCAAAACCGATGAATCGCACGTGCCGATCGGAGGCCCACACGGTGTTTTCCGTGAGCACTCTGCGGATCTGGTGGGACTCGTCATAGCCGGATCCGCTGACGCTGTCCCAGACTTGCTCCTGCTTTGCCGGATCAGCTGTCACAGAAAAAGCCATCAGGTTTTCCAGGCTCATGCCATCTTCGGCATAGACTTCGAGCAGCTTTGGTGAGACACAGGCTAGGCGCAGCCGCTGCTTCGCGACAGTCGGGCCCCCGAAGTGCCAAGCCGCGATATCCTCCTCGGCAATCCCTGGGCAGCTTAAGGCCTGGAAGGACCGGAACTGATCGAGCGGATGAAGCCCGACCCGCTCATCGTTTTCGGCTAGCGGGTCGTCTTTAGCGATGCTGCCCTCGCGCACCACGCAGGGCACGGTCTGCGTCTTTGCCATGTGCTTCTGCTCGACTAGAAGGTCCAGTGTGCGATAACGCAGGCCGCTCGCCGGCACCTCGAGCATGCCGGTCTCGTTGCGGTCGACGTCGATGACGGTCCGCACGTTCAGGCTTTGCAGAAGCGTGGGTTGTGCGATGCTCTTCAACTGCTCGATTGAAACGCCTGCTTTCACGCGCCGCACTTTGGGCTGGCTCAGCACCCGCTTGTTGAAGGGAATGTCACAAGGCGACAGCGTGATCTTTTGGATAGTCTTGGTCATGCGCGGTTCTCCACGATGAGCAGCCGAGAGCCTCTCTCTCGGCCTCTCCAATCCGTCGCGAATAACCGCCGCCCTCCTCTCACTCTCGTTTCGCGGTGGTGGAGAGAGAGGCATCACGCCGCCTCCCGCTTGGCTTTGGCCGTCTTCGCCTCAAGGGAGCCTTCCGGTAAGAACCCGAGGAGATAATCCGCAACCTTGCTCGCTTGCGAAGCGGCTCGCACGATGGCATGATTGTCCTGGCGCAGCACGTCGAGCCAGGAGCCGATATAATCAGCATGACGCACGGTCGGCACGATACCGAGCGAAGCGCAAGTGAACGCGGAAGAGATCTCGGCGATCAGCTCCTCGAAGGCATACGTCCTGCTGCCAAAGCTACCCGATAGGTCACGGGCAAGACGTGACGGATGGCCGCTGGCATGGGCCATTTCATGCAGGGCCGTTCGATGCCAGTTGATCGGCTCGAAATAGGCTTGCGGCGGCGGCACCTGCACATAGTCTTCTGCCGGGACATAGAAGGCACGGTTGCCGCCGATCCGGAAGTCGACCCCGCTCGCCCGGATGAGGCTTTGGACCTGCGGCTCGATCCGGCCTGGCGGCATAGGCTGCGGCGCCGTCGCGACCTCCGGAGGAAGGCCTTCGCATTGGTCGGTATTGAAAAGCGTGAAGCGCTTGAGGAACGGTATGGCCTGCGCTTCCTCGCCGCTTTCGCGGCCGCTGCGCTTTTCGTCGGCCGGTACAAAGCGGTCGGCAAAGACTACGGTCGTGCCGCGCTCGCCCTTGCGGACGTGACCACCGACGGACAAGGCTTGACGGAAGGTCAGCCAGCTCTGGCCGGTAAATGAGCGCTCAGTGGCAGCCGCCCAAAGTATCAGGATGTTGATGCCGCTATATCGACGGCCATTCGCAGCGCTTCTCGGCATCGCCAGGGAGGTGCTTGCGGAAGGCGTTCCCCAAGGCTGGACCCATGGCACACGCCCGGCTTCAATTTCTCCGATGATCCTATTGGTGATTTCGTCATAGAGGTTGGTTCGGTCCTCGCCCGTGCGCTTCGCGAGAGCATGTCTTGACATCGGCTGTCTCCCGACGGGCGGTGCGAGCCTCTCTCGCAACCCAAAACCCGTCACCGCCACACCCGATTGCTACTCTTACTCTCAAGCCTCTGCGGGCCGGACCAATACGGCGTTATCTCAGCCCCAGGCGGCTCCCCGGGAGCCAAGCCCCTCTGCTCCACGCCTCAAGGGACAATTCAGACACCCGCAAAGCGCGAGCAACCCGCATTATCTCTCATTCATCGTAGGGCCTCGTTCAAGCGGGGTTGACAGTCCCAGACCAGGCGCGATCCGCGCATCGTCTCGACGAAAAATGCACCCGCAAGAGCGTGAGCATAGCGCCGCCGAAGGCGGCACGCGGGACCGAGTGCAGCGACGAGACCGGTTTTAAAAGGGCACCCGGGAACGGGGTAGTGATAGCGACGCCGTCATCCTTCATGACGGCGGGACCCTTTTCCGAGTGCCCCCGGCGAGGAGCTCCGCTTCTTCTTTGAGCCAGGGATCAAACCCGGATGGCCGAGGCGCCGTGCGGCTCGGTTCACGCGAGCCCGAAGTGGTGAGAGCCGCACGCGCCAAAGCGGAGTCATTGTCACCCCCGTCCGCTTTCGTCTGGGAATCATAGATCGTTCGGTCGGAGTCGACTTCAAACGCATAGGCTCGGGTTTATAATTCCCATAGCGGCAACCGTGCGTCGCTTGCCTTCGCAAGCGCGGATGTTGCGCAAGTGGATCTGCTCGCCCTCAATTCGTTGGCTTGCAAGGTAAAAGTAGAGGCAGCAAGGTTAGGCATGGTCTCGTCGGCATTGGCCTTTCCGGCAACGATCGCGTCGCCATGATCCTGGATGACGGACGAAATCGTCATTGATATACGACTCGTGAAGAAAGGACGCGGGCTCGCGACGACTTCTTCGGCGCCTCAGCCTTGCACCTCCTGATCGCCCGACGTCCCCCTGTACGGTCACACGGAAAGGAGGGACCCAGCACCTGCGCCAAGTCCGCACCAACCTGTCTGAGCTTAAGCCGACGCTGCGCCAGCGGCTTCAGACGATCTACGACAATTCGGGACCGGAGTTCGTGAAGGAGAACGTTGCGTCGTTCATCGGGATGACGCCGGAGACATTCAGCGGCGTCTACGCCAACGCGGTGAAGGAGATCCACTGGCTCTCTTACGCCAACTATGCCGCGCTAGTGTCAGGGGCAAGCTTCACGACCGCGAGCTTGCTGAAGGCCGAACCGACGTCTTCATCAACCTCGACCTGAAGACGCTGGAGAACCATGCCGACCGCGCCCGTGTCATCATCGGCGCCCTGCTCAATGCGATCTACAAGCGCAATGGTGAGGTCGGCGACCGCACCCTGTTTCTGCTCGACGGGGCCGCCCGTCGCGGCTATCTACATCCTTGGGACGGCGCGCGATGCCGGTCGTACGTACGGCATCACTAGTTGATGCTCTATCAGAATCGGGCAGATGCGGGAGGCCTATGGCGGACGCGACGCGACCAGCAAATAGCTCGAGAGCGTCATGGATCTCGTTCCAATGATCACGCAACCGCCGACTACATTCGAGGCGCTGCCGCGACACGACGGTCGAGTGGACCAGCTCAGCCGCTCGTCGCAAATTTCGGCTTGTCGCGGACACGTTCCAAACAACTCACGTGGCGGGCGCTGATCCTTCCGCATGAGGTGCTGCGCATGCGGGCCGACGAACAGATCATCTTCACGGCGGCCAATCCGCCGCTGCGCTGCGGACGCGCCATCTGGTTCCGGCGCGGCGACATGCGAGCTTTGTCCGCGAGAACAGGTTCCACCGGCAGTCAATCGGGGCGGAGCAAATATGAGGCATTAGCTAATTCACAGCCGCGAAGCCGGCACTGGACCTCGCTCACGCCGATCGAGATCATTGTGATTGCAAGCCAGAATCGAGTATCGGAATAGCCGCGAGAGCTGTAACAGCCGGCGTTAGCGCCACAAAGGCTCGCGCCGCCCGAGGCACTTAGAACGCCGCGGCCCGCTCGTACAGCAGCAACGTAATGATAGCCGTCAAAACTCATTGCACGCCTGCCTGCAAGTGACCCGATCAACGAGGGGCATCTTAAGCAGGCCCGTTCTAGCAATAAGCGCATGCTCCAGCTATTTTCCCCTGGAACGTTCATAATGCCAGAGGCAACGACCAGGCCGAGCCGTCCAGGTGCTCGCGTATCGTCCGCGTCACCTTCCGCTCTGGATACAGAGTCGGGTGTCGGGACAATCTTCTTTCGCAAGTTCGATGGCTGGCCTGCACGCTCCCCCCAGCCGACGCTTTGCCAACGCCCTCACGGACGGTGCCGCACGCCTTGGGCCATCTCGCGCGCTACTCCTTCATCGCAATGGACTTGCACCATCTGTTCCTTGCCGGACGCATCCGGCGCAACCCTCAAGAGGAGCTTGCCGCGGGGCGGACCGCCCGTCGGCGCAGAGGGCGAACATAAGATCCAGTATGCCGTGCCCATCATCCCAATGGCGGCCGCGGCGAACCTCGCTTGCTTCCAAACCTATCCGTCCGGCCTGGCGTGTACTCTAGCCATTTCACGATCACGAACCTGCTACCGAGCGAGCTGCTCCCGGCAACCCTGGCTTTTCCGAGCCCGGCTCGATGGTTTCATGGGGTAACGCGGGATCGAGCACGAGGCCACGCAGCGACTCGGTCGCGTAACGGGCATGAAACCCACGCGGATCCCTGGCCCAGTTCCCCACGTCCATATTGATGAACTGGCTAGGTTCAACGAATTCGTGACGCGCTGTTGCTCCATTGAGTATATGGCGCAGATATCCGACCCGGCGCATCCCTCTCACCGGCTTCTGGCTAGGGATCGACATAACGAAAGACGTCGAGGGCGCCCAAACCTGCGCAATCTTACCCCACTGCGCGGTTCGATAGCTGTGGATATGGCCACTGCAGACAATGGGCCGCTTGGCACCCGAAAGAATCTTCTGCAGCCGAGCCCTGTGCTCAGGAAAGATGGCACTTTGGGTCGGTATCGTCTCGTCTGCCGTTCGATGGTAGAGCGGCTTGTGCTGGAAGATCATCACTGAGCGACCGCCGGCGGTTTGGATCGCCTCCTCCAGCATCTCCCATTGTTGCTCTTCGCCTGCGATAGCGCTGCCGAACAGCATAGAATTGAGACCAACCAAACGCCACGACGGGCAGATGTCGCGGAACCAACAATCGTTTCCAAAGAAGCGCCGGTAGGCTCGCCGCCTCGCTTCCGTGATCACGGTTTCGCCTCCGCGGACGTCGGGAATACTATTACCGATGTCATGATTGCCGGGAACGAACAAAACCGTCTTCGAGATTCGCTCGAACTGCTGTGATGCGAAGGCAAGCTCTGTCTGCACGTTGGCGCCATCGATAGTCATGTCGCCCGTACAAATGATAATCTCGGCAGTCTCCTCGTTGAGGAGATCAACCAACAACTCCCAATTGTGCTGGAAGAATGGCCGCCCCGCGCTGAGATGCGGGTCGGATATCTGGATGATCCGGATCGGCGGATGCGAGACGTCAATGGATTGCGGCGCTGGGACAGAACGGCTGCTCACCCTGTTTTCCTCAACTCGGTTTGGCTAATGTCACCTTGGTCACGTAAGATATTTCAACGAGGCCTTCCACGGCGTGCCGATCGAACAACGCGTGGAGGGCTTCGAAATAGGCTCCGCGGCCCATCTCTCTGATGGCACGCTGCGTGATGGATGACGACAGACTGAAGCCGACGAACTCATCAGCCGACATCTTGAGCGACCAGACGAACTCGCTGACCTTGACATCGTAGAAGTCAGCTCTTGAACGGAGCTCGCGCGCCACGTTGAGCTCATCAAAACCACCATGGGCCGCCGGATAACGACCGCGACGATAGTCCTGCACGGTTCTTTCATGGAGGGTCTCGTAATCCGCGAGAAACGCGCTTTGCCACCAGCGCCGGATGTTCTGGTAGACCAGCAGTTCGCCATCCGGCTGCAGACAGCGGACGGCCTCTTTGTAGAAGGCCGGCCTGTCGAACCAATGGATCGCAGTCGCGACCGTCAGAAGACGAACCGAATTGTCATTGAGCGGGAGAGACTCTGCGGTGCCCCGGATGAACGAGACATTTGCGACGCCTTCGGAGGCCCGCTCCGCCTCGCGATGCATGTCCTGGCTGGCCTCGACTCCGATCACCCGCGCCCAAGGTAGACGGGCCGCAAGCAGGCGGGTGAATATCCCCGTGCCGGCCCCAACATCCACGACGAGATCGCCTTCAGCGGCCTGAAGAAAAGCAACGCTGTCGGGCGGATAGCTCGGACGCGCGCGGCCATATTGCGTCGCCAACCCGTCGTAGGGGCTGGCCTGTTTGGTCGCTTCAGATGCCACCGATATCACTCCATCAACTTTTGAACGTCAGATGCCATTCGAGGCATCATCTCGGCCGCCGTCGCCTTACCTGTCACGACAGACTCCGTATCCTTCTTGATGGTGTCGATGATCTTGAGCGAATTGGAGCCGGGAAAAGCGTACCAGCCCGTCAGCCGCGGCACCTGGTCCAGGCTGGTCTGATAATTCGGCCGTTCCTTGTAAAAGTTGCCCAGCAGATCCGGCGTCTCGATCGCGATCTTGTTGCTGGGCAGATAGCCCGTGTGCTTGGCCATGATCGTTTGACCGATGGGTCCTGTGGCAAACCGGACGTATTTCCATGCAGCGCGCTGCTTGTCAGGATCCTTCGTCAGGATGACGACCAGGTTCCCACCGGCGGGTAGCTGCCCTTCCGCTACCGGGAGCGGAAATGGAAAAACTTGAAACTTGAAGCGATCACCGATCTCCGTGGTGGCCTTGCCGAGGTTCGAGGTGGAATCTGCGAAGATCGCCAGCTTGCCGGCGGCGAAGGCCGTTCGCGCCTGGCTCGAGGGGAGGTTCGGCATGCCTGACTTGGCAAACCTCTCCAACGTCTCGAGTGCCTTCAGTCCGGCGGGCTGATCGAATGCAACCTTCTTCTCGTCGTCGTCGGTCATCCGGCCGCCATTCGCGAAGACGAGGCTCTGAAACATCCAGTTGGCGGTGATGTCCCATTGGAAGTAAAAGCCGACCACGCCCTTCGCGGGATCATTGAGGCGCTTGCCGAGCGCGACGATCTCATCCCATGTCTTGGGAAAATCCTTCGGATCGACGCCTGTCTGCTTGAACAGGTCGAGATTGACATAGACCACCGGCGTCGAAATCGCGAACGGAATGCCGTAGTGCTTTCCCTTGAGCGCCCCGAGCCTCAACATGCTGTCGTCATAGCCTAGCTTTGCGCCGCCGCCGGCCTCCGCGAGGAACGGATCGAGCGGGGCCGCAAGGCCGCGATCTACCAGATCCCGCATTAGGCTAAGCCCCTGATGGACCACGTCGGGCGTGTCGCTGATCATCGCACCGCGAACGACCTTCTGGGAGAGCTCCTCATAGCTCTGCGCGGGCGCAAGTACTTCGACTTTGATGCCGGGATTTTCCTTTTCGAACAGCGCGCGGATCTCGTTGTGCGCGCCAGCCGTGGTGCGATCATTGGGATAAAGAAGGGATAGCGTAACCTCCTTTGCCGTGAGAGCGGAAGACCATATGCAGACGAGAAAACATACAATGATTGGGGAAGCGAGATTCACGGCAGACTCCTCTTTCACTTTATAGCCGCGGATGTGAGGCCTTCGATGAACCAGCGCTGAGCAAGCCAGAAGCAGATCAGGAGCGGCAGGACCACGATGACAGCGCCTGCCATCAGGGGACCGTAGTCGCTTCCAGACTCGATACCGCGAAATGCTGCCACACCAAGCGATGGCGGCATCAGCTGGGTTGTCTTGATGACGATGCTTGGCCAAAACAGGTCGTTCCAATGCAACACCACGGACAGGATCGAAAACGCGATCACCGCAGGCATCGACATCGGCAAGACGATCCGCCAGACGATCGAAAGCTCTGACAATCCATCCAGCCGCGCCGCGTAGATGACGTCGTCCGGAATTGTTCGGAAGAACTGCCTGAACAGAAAGATCCCGAGAGGCGATACGACGAATGGCAGGACCAGCGCCGCATAGCTGTTCAGAATGCCGAGCTTGTGACAGAGGATGAAAATCGGCAGCGCGAGCACCTGATGCGGCAGCAGCAGCGTCAGCAGCACGACGCCGAACAGCAGGCCCCGGCCGCGAAATCGCAACTTCGCCAATGCGTAGGCCATGGGCACGCAAATCAGGAGCTGCAGCGCAAGGATACAGGAGCAGACGATCGCGCCGTTGGCCAGGAATCGGAACAGCGGCGCTGCCGTGAGCGCCTCCGAATAGTTCTGCCATAAGTACCAATGTCTCGGAAGCAACGAAAATCCCGGCTCGAAGATCTCGCTCGGTGATTTTAGGGACAGCGACACCATCCACAGAAACGGCGCAAGCGTCAGCCCGCCGGTGGTAAGCAGCGCTGCGTGCCGTCCGATCGCCGACGGACCAAATTGGCGCCCGCCCCTCATGAATAGTGCACCCGCCGGCTCATGATCCAAGCCTGGGCCAAGGTCAAGACAACGATGATTGCAAGGAAGACAATGGTCACGGTTGCACCGTATCCCGTGCGCAGGTATTCGAAGCTCTCGCGATAGAGCGTATAGAGAAGTACTTCCGATGCTCGGCCCGGGCCACCCTGCGTCAGGATGGCGACGGTGTCGAAGACCTGGAAGGCTCTGATCGCGACGACAATGAGCACAAACATCGACACGGGTCCGAGCATCGGCAGCGTGACCGTACTCAGCCTATCAAACCAACCATCCGCGCCATCGATATCGGCAGCCTGATATATCTCGTTCGGAATAGCCTTCAGGCCTGCGAGGAACAGCACCATGGCGAAGCCGGCATTTTGCCAGACGCCGATCAATGCAAGGATCGGAAGCACCGTTCTTTCATCTCGCAGCCAATTGGTCGTCGGAAAGCCGATGGCCAGCAGCGCCTGATTGAAAAGTCCGATTGTCGGATGCAGCAGCATTTCCCAGGCGATCGCGGTCGCTGCAAGCGTCGCCATGAACGGGATGAAGTGGATCGCCCGATAAAATCTGCGCAGGCTCTCTCCTGCCTCGATCAGCAGCGCGACCAACAGTCCGAAGCCAACCGTTCCCGGTACGACGATCAGCACGTAGATCATCGTGTTAAACAGGGAGCTTCGGAACGTCGGATCGACGAACACCTGGCGGAAGTTCTTCAGGCCGACGAAGGACAGGCTCGAGTTGCCGAAATGCCAATTCGTGGTTGCGATTGCAGCAATTGCAATCAAAGGTAGAAGGAACAGCAGCCCCAGCAGCGTCGCGCCCGGCAACACAAGGACATAGGCGGCAATCGATTCGGCATACCGCTCCGTCACGCTTGGCCTAGCCAACGCCGACGCGCCTTGATCAGCGCGTCGTGAAATCGCGACGCCGGACGTCGTCATGCGAACGCCCGTCGTTCGATCTGCGTAACGGGGCGCACTGGCCTGATCCGATGGCCGCCAGAATCAAAGAACAGCAGCAGCTCAGGCTGCAGGTGGAGCCGGAGCGACTCCCCGATCTGGATGCGGGAGGCACATTCGAGCGACAGGCGCGCAACGAACAGGTCTGCTGCACCGGGCAGCTCGAGGTGCACCAGGGCGTCTGATCCCATATGCTCGACCAGACGAACACGTCCGGACAGCGCGTCAAGAGCTCCGGGCTCCGCCGGAAGGACGGATTCGGGGCGGATGCCGACGAAAATCCGGTCGGCAACGTGAGGCACCCCATCGACCCGAAGTGGCGTCCCGGCAACTTCGATATGCCCACCAACAACCAGTGCTTCGACGATGTTGATCTTTGGGAAACCGACGAACTCGGCAACTCGCAAATGGGAGGGGTCGGCATACGTATCCTGAGGCCGGGCCACCTGCAGGATCTCACCGTTACTCATGATAACAATGCGATCCGACAGCGTCATCGCTTCGGTCTGGTCATGTGTCACGTAGATAAAGGTACTGCCAAGTCTTCGATGGAGCTCCTTGATTTCGGCCCGCATCTGGATGCGAAGCTTAGCGTCGAGATTCGACAGCGGCTCGTCCATAAGGAAGACGGCCGGTTCGCGCACGATCGCGCGCCCCAGAGCAACGCGCTGCCGCTGTCCCCCGGACAATTCCATCGGCTTCCTGTGCAAGAGCTCATCGAGCCCAAGTGCGACAGCCACCCGCGACACGTCTGCAGCGATTCCCTCGCTCGCGGCGGTCACACCGGGCAGGAGCGCGCCGATTCCCGGAAGCCTTTGCCAGACATTTAGACGCCGCATGCGCAGGGGCAGAGCAACATTCTCCGCTGCTGTCATATGCGGATAAAGAGCATAGGACTGAAAGACCATCGCCACATTGCGATGTTTTGGACGTACGCCGTCCAGCTGCTTGTCTCCAAGGAAGATCGAACCAGCGTCCGCTGTCTCGAGACCCGCGAGAATCTTTAGAAGGGTCGATTTCCCACAGCCCGATGGGCCGAGTATAGTGAGAAACTCGCCATCCTTGATTTGAAGAGAGAGGTCCTTCAGAACCTTGACCGAGCCAAAGCCCTTCGACAGACCGATAATGGAGAGCCCAGCCATATTTCCCGCTTGAATTGTTTCGTCGATCGCGGCAACCTGTCTAGACAGGTTTTGCTACAGGTTTATGACGGGTGATCACGCCCTGGCGCGCGATCTTTAGACTCCGATTGAGCCGGGTCATGCCAGACCGATCGAGCCATCTTCCATGACAGAGAGCCTGCAATGATTTCCGCCAGCTTCCGCAAACAGCTTGAGCATGCGCAAGGAGACCACTTGTGGCAGCAGGTCGAAAGCACCCTGCTCAAGCTCATCAAAGGCGGACGGTTCAAGGACCGCGATCGTCTGCCGTCGGAGAAAGAGCTGGCTTCGCAATTCGGCGTGAATCGGCACACTGTCCGGCAGGCCATCGCCGGTCTCGTCGAGCGCGGCGTCGTTTTCAAGCGCAAGGGCGGCGGATCCTATCTCGTTCCCGAGCTAATAGATTATCCGATCGGGAAGCGGACGCGATTCAGCACCAACATCAAGCTACTCGGGAAGGTGCCCGGCCATACGCTGTTGGCCGCTGGCGAACGTCCGATCTACGGCAAAGTCGCAGCAGCGCTGAAAATGCGCGATGGCGATCGAGCTGTTTTTCTTCATCTCGTCGGCGAGGCCGATAGATTGCCGATCAGCGTCGCAAAGACCTACCTTCCAGCCAGTCGATTTGCCGGCTTTGGCGAGATCTACCGCAAGACGATGTCAATGACGAAGGCGTTGGAGTCCTTTGATGTCTTGGACTATTTCCGGGATGTCACCCGATGCGTTGCGCATATACCGTCCAAGGAGGACGCACACCATCTGAGGCAATTGGAATCGGTGCCGGTGCTGCTTGTGGAGGCACTCGACGTCGATTCGCAGTCCCATCCTATCGTGTACCACGAAACGCTCTATGCCGGGGAGCGCGTCCAGCTCGTCTTCGGCGACGCTAAGCCGGTCACGTTCATCGCGGATATTTCGGTCTAACGACGCGGCTCGTCGGACGGATTTAAGAGATGTATGTTCACGCCCAAGCACAGCTCTTACCTCAACCTCGTCACCGACTTCTTCTCCAAACTCGGGCACGCCATCCTGCGTCACATCCGGTGAGACGAACTCAAGGAGAGCATCATGACCGGCATCAACGACGTCAATCGTTATCCACACCTGGCCCCTACAAGCTCGCTGAGGCTGCCTGATATCATTCGAACCATGGAAACCCGAGCTACCGGTGCTCCTTCGCTCTCGAAGCTCGCAAACGGATGCGGCCCAAACGCGAACTTAGGAATCGAAGTGCTGGCCAGTCCTCGCGTTCATTCGCTGCGCGCCGCAGCTTTGCAACCCGTAATGAAGGTGTAATCACCACATGCCGATGGATGTTGATCCAAAACTTTGCGGAATCGGCCCGAGCGAATGTCCTCTTCCAGTCGCCGGCACCCTTCCTGAACCATTCGGCTCTGGCCTGCCCGGCGGAAGCGCGTGATGCCCTGCCGCACCTCATCGTGCAAATAGAGGGCCGGCTGATGCTTGGCGCCATAGAGGAACAGGTCGACCATATTCTCGGGGATGTCCCAGGTCGAAACTTTCACTGGACGGAATCCGACACGCTGGAGCACCGTCACAAGACGCGTGACGGACGGCATTAGGGATTCGCTGGATCTCATCAGCTCGCCAAAATATTCGTTGAGCCAGAAGGTCCGGGTCTGGGAGGGATCGGTAGTGAAGATGACGAACCGCGCGCCAGGTTCGAGCACGCGATAGACCTCACCTGCCATGGCCTCGAGATCGTTGAAGTGATGAACTGCCAGGCACGAGAACGCGCCAGCCACGCTCGCGTCAGCCATCGGCATTTTTTCAGCAGGTGCGCAAATAAACTCGGAGTTCCTCGATTTCTCTTGGGCGACTCGCAGCATGCCTTGTGACAAGTCGAGCCCTATCATCGCGTAGCCCCGCGCAGCAAATTCCGCAAGGTAGTTCCCGGTGCCACAGCCAAGATCCAGATACGTTTTGCCATGATCTGGGCGAAGCCGTTCCAGGATTGCGTCGGCCAGTCTTGGATCAGGGCGGCGTGTGACGTCGTATGCGTTGGATACCGCGTCATAGGGGGCCTGCGAATCCTGCTCGGACTGGCCTAGTTGCCTAGTAGACGCAAGAGGGATTGTCTTCTCTTCCATTGGAACCCGCCTTGCCTATACCTTCGTGTCGGGCCGAACGCGCCCGGATGAGGTCTTGATGGTCTGATAGATTGCAAGCAAAATATCGGGCTCAATCAGTCCACCGATGCGAACTGCCTCACTTCGGACTGTCTCCAGGCAAGCAGGCAGCAGATCCTCATCGACCGTAACGCCCTGCCCCTCCAGGACGTGTTTCACGACCGCCCTTCCTGAGTGCTTTCCGACGACATAGCGTCGCTCTCCACCTACCTCATCAGGCTGGAAGGGCTCGAAGGTGCCGGCGTTCTTGAGCATGCCCTTTGCGTGAATACCGGACTCGTGCGCGAAGATGTTACGACCGACGATCGGTTGCCAAATCGGCAGCGGCTGACGTGTGGTCTCGCTCACGAGCGTGGCCAGAGCTACGAGCGCCGTTGTATCGATGCCGAGATCGATACCGTAAAGCTTCTTCAGCGCCATCGTCATCTGCGCCAGATCAGGCATGCCGGCTCTCTCGCCAATGCCGTTGACGCAGACATGGAAATAGGTCGCACCTGCCTCTAGACCGGCCAAAGTGTTCGCGATCGAAAGACCATAGTCGTTGTGGCAATGGCACTGCACGGCAATGTCCGAGACCGACCGGACGCTCCTGACCCGTTCGGCATAGGTTTGTGGCGTCATGATGCCTATCGTATCCGACAATCTCAACCGGTTGGCACCTGCTGCAGTGACAGCACCGGCATAGTCCTGCAGAAACGGAATTTCGGTCCTTCCGACGTCTTCTGCGCTGATTGAGACGAAGACGTCCTGATCCTTGGCGAACTTAATGAGTTCTGTCGCTCTTCCGATGAGCCAAGTCCGGTCTCGTCCAAGGCTCTTCTCCAGATGATGCCGGGAGGTCGGCAGTCCGATGTGAACGGCCCGGAATCCAAGTGCGAGACCCGCCTCGATGTCTTGGCGAACGCCCCGGTTCCACGCGACCAGGAGCGCTTCATCCTTACGTTCGAGCATTGCTTTCAGCGCCGTCGTCTCGTCTCCCCCCATGGTTGGGATGCCGGGCTCGATGTATCGTACTCCTATCTTGATGAGGGCATCGAAGATAGCGAGCTTCTGCTCGGTCGAAAACGCTAGGCCAGGTGTTTGTTCGCCGTCGCGCAGAGTGGTGTCCTCGAGAATGATTTTCTGAGTGATCACGGGCTCTTCCTCGTTATAGTCGACTCGTACCATCATTATTTCGGGAGTGGGCGCGTTAGGCGAACGACCTCATCGAGCGGTGCCGCTTTCACTTTCGATTTTGGCGATGCTCTCTTCGGCAATGATGCGCCCGCAGACGCGGCAAGCATTGAATGAATAGTCCGGATCACCGAGAGATATTGGCGTCGCGATAGGCCGACACCGGCGCGCGGCAAGTAATTTGTCGTCGCCGCAATCACGCAAAGCGCCAGCTCTACTGGACGTTCGCGAAGGCGAGGATCTCGTCCGCCACGTCCTTTCGCGAATGGAGACAGGATGGCGCCTGCGCGGGTATAGGCGCGACTCAGCCTCTCATTCATGCCATATCGCGCGATCTCCGCCTCGACCCTGGGGATTAGAAACAGATCGTCGTGAGTGTCGGGGATGAGCGATATTGACTCGGAATGCATACGAACTCTCTGCTGGTTGCTCGGCGACTGATTTCAGTATCAGACGACCATTTCCCGACCGTTTTCATCATTTACGAGTTGATACACGACCGCTACAGACGATCAATGACCAGCCCTGGTAGGAATGTCCCGCAGCCAATTACGTCCCGTCGTGCGGGCCCATTACCAACCTTGGCAGGTTGATGCTTGCATTGGATTGGCATCTTGTTTCGGGCTGCTGGCGGCACTGTGCAAGCGCGCGGGCGCGATGTTTTGTAGTCGCATAGTTGGCGCAAACAATGGCACTCAGATTTGCCGTGAGGCCCTCATGCGGACAATCGTACTGGACGATCGCGGCCACGCTTGGGACGCATGTTCTTCAGCTCTGCGTAAATGTTTTCTACACTACCCAGTGACCGAATTCGAGTTCCTGAGTTATCTCATCAATAATATGGGTTTCGTGATAGTTGCTCTGTTCCGTCCCGGGTCGGCACAGATACGAATCCGGTTTGAGACTGCCACCCCAGCCAGCGTTGCTGCGGCGATCAATCTTGTCAGCGACCTTGGGGTGGAGCGAATTGTCATTTCAAACTCGGTAGACCTCGCTGACAAGTTGTTTTCAACTCGTTCGCAAGCGGTCACATATATAAATCAGCGGCTAGGCGAGCCTTGCAGGCAAGCGGCGACAAACATTCGATACAGGCAGATGCCGATTGAGACGTTGGTAGGCTGCCAAGGTCCACTATCCATGCTTTTGTCCTACTGGGACTGTTCGGACCGAACCGCCGATCTGATAGCTCTGAAGAAGGCGTTGTGCTCCACAGCCGCGGTCAGGTTCGCCGCGATTGAGGCCGTGGCTGGTCGCCTCACCATTATCGATCTCGGAGCCGGCTTCGAAATCTTCAGCAAGACCTGGCGGGAGAATGCGCCCGGCATGCCGGTTGATGAACAACCGGATTATGAATATGGGCGATGGGTGCATGGTATGTACGAGTCTGTCCTAGAAACGCACCAACCTCGCCTAGATGAGGTCGATGCCAAGATTCGTAGACCCCATTTGAACGACAAAGTTCAGCTGTCGTACCAACGCCTGATTGTTCCTTTCAAATACGGAAGACGAGGAGCCACTCGTCTGATCGGCGCGTCGCTAGTGAGACAATCAATCAAACTCTCCAGCGAGTCGTCGGTGACGTGCGCATTAGGCCGCCTCACATCAGGAGGTCCGCCGGGAGTCGACCAGTGATGATCATCGATGCAGTTAAACAGCTGTCCGACCTGATGAAGCAGCCCATTTATATCAAGTCTCCCCGCAACTGTTTTGGCGATCACATGCCAACAGCGCGCGATTCAGCAGTCCTTAGCTTCGTCTCGAAGCCATAACAGCCTGGAAATCCGCAAGCATCTCTTGGCTTGGGATCCAAACGAGACGCATCGCAGTATCCCGAGCGGGGGGATAAGTCGATCCTGGACAAATCAATCCTTGTATAATCGGCATGACCTGCCACTCATCCGGCAGCGGTTAGAGTCTCAGGGTTTTGTACGCCAAGCGGGCGTGTGGAGCAGCGGATGATCGGCGGAGCTGGCCGGGTTTGCGTAACCGATCGTCCTTTCGGTGAGTTGGGCGGCATAGGCCGCTGGGTGAGGTATTCAGCGACGAGTGAGGCCGCGGGATATTGTAGTCAGCGACCCGGTCGATCTTGGCGCGGGTGTCGTCAAGATCGAAAACAGGGTCTTGTTCAGCAGTTCGTCACGCATCGAGCCGTTGGAGCTTTCGATGAAGCCATTCTGCATCGGCTTTTTGGGCGCAATGAAGTACCAGTCGATGATCCTTTGCACCAGGCAGCATGGCATTGGAGGTGAAACTCGGTGCCATGGTCGGACACGGTCATCCCTAGCTTGCCCCGTCGCTCGACGATCGCCGTCAGCTCGCGGGCGACGCGCCGGCCCGAGACCGACGTATCCGGAATAGCCTCCCGGCACTTTGTGGTGACGTCATCGACGATGTTGAGGATGCGGAAGCGCCGTCCATGGCGAACTGGTCATGAACGAAGTCCAGCGACCAGCGTGCATTGGGCCTGGCCTCCACCAGGATCGGGGCCGGGTCCCCACGGCCTTGCGGCGAGCTCATCGCTTGCGGACGCGAGCGCTTCTTCCCGATAATGCCGGTAGATCCGGTTGATCCCCGATGGCTCTGCTTCCCGTCGCAACAGGACGAACAGCCGGCGGTAGCCGAACGACCGCCGCCGCCCGGTGGCGAGATCGCGCGGCCACGCAGCTCCGCATCCAGAGGGCGGCTGGAGTGATAGCGGATCATCTTCCGGTCCGCGCTGATGATTGAACGGGCCCTCCTCCGCTCCCGACAGGCTCATGACCGCCTGCAGATGCGCGACGGCAGCGCGCTTGGCGGCGGGGCCCTCTTTTTTTTTGAAAGGAGTTCGCGAAGGGCAGCCGCATCGAATCTGCTCGGCCAGAAGCTTCTTCAGCTTCGCATTCTCCTTCTCCAGCGTCTTCAGTCGCTTGGCCTCGATCCGCCGCCAGGAAACACGGTCGTCTGGCGAGGCCTAACACGCCTCAATGATGCATCGCGATCAGAGCTCGCTGAGATGTGGGTAATTAAAGCCGGCGGCGACAGCCTTGTGTATTTTACGAGGCGGCCCTTGCCCCCTCACCATGAGATCGTTTTCTTACGCCCCGATTTCGATTTTTCGGCTCGGCCTTCAGCATTGGCCTGAGGCTAACGAAGGGCGCGCCGGTACTCGACCGGCATCACCTTGCGGAATTTGGGCAGCCAGTCCTTCCAATTGGCGAGGATGTCGGCGGCGCGCTTGGAGCCGGTCGCCTTGGCGTGGCGCGAGATCAGGACGTGCAGCCGCTCGACGTCGGAGGCGAGCAGGTTCTTGAACACGTCGACCCGGCCATGCGCCTCGAGGTCACCGGAGTGATTATAGGTGCCGGCGTTGATCAGCTCCTCCGACAGCACCGGCTCGAGCTCGACCATGCTGAGGTTGCACAGCCTGTCGAAGTCGCCGGCCTCGTCGAGCACGTAGGCAATACCGCCGGACATGCCGGCCGCGAAGTTGCGCCCGGTCTTGCCGAGCACGACAACGATGCCGCCGGTCATGTATTCGCAGCAATGATCGCCCGCGCCCTCGACCACGGCGACCGCGCCCGAGTTGCGCACGGCAAAACGCTCGCCGGCGATGCCGCGGAAGTAGCACTCGCCCGCGATCGCGCCGTACATCACGGTGTTGCCGACGATGATGCTCTCTTCCGGCACGATGGCCGAGTTCCTCGGCGGCTTGACGATGATCTTGCCGCCCGAGAGGCCCTTGCCGACATAATCGTTGGCTTCACCTTCGAGCTCGAAGGTGACGCCGTGGGCGAGCCACGCACCGAAGGCCTGGCCGGCGGTGCCCTTGAGGCTGACATGGATGGTGTCGTGCGGCAGGCCGGCATGGCCGTAGATCTTGGCGACCGCGCCGGACAGCATCGCGCCGGCGGAGCGGTTGGTGCTGTTGATCGCGGGCTCGATCTTCACCGGCGCGCCACGGTCGAGCGCAGGCGTCGCCTTCTCGATCAGCGAGCGGTCGAGCACCGCCTCCAAATGATGGTTCTGGCGCTCGGAGTGATAGATCTTCTGGCCCTTCTCCTCCTTCTGCTTGACGAACAGCTTGGAGAAGTCGAGGCCCTTGGCCTTCCAATGCGCAACCAGCTTGGTCTGGTCGAGCAGCTGAACCTGGCCGACCATCTCGTTGAAGGTGCGGAAGCCGAGGCTCGCCATGATCTCCCGGACTTCTTCGGCGACGAAGAAGAAGTAGTTGATCACGTGCTCGGGCTGGCCGGTGAAGCGCTTGCGCAGCACCGGATCCTGGGTCGCGACGCCGACCGGACAGGTGTTGAGGTGGCATTTGCGCATCATGATGCAACCGGCCGCAATCAGCGGCGCGGTGGCAAAGCCGAACTCGTCGGCGCCCAAGAGCGCGCCGATGACGACGTCGCGGCCGGTGCGGAAGCCGCCGTCGACCTGGACCACGATGCGGCTGCGCAGCCGCTCGCGCACCAGCGTCTGATGGGTCTCGGCGAGGCCGATCTCCCACGGCGAGCCGGCATGCTTGATCGAGGTCAGGGGCGATGCGCCGGTGCCGCCTTCGAAGCCCGCAATGGTGACGTGGTCGGCGCGCGCCTTGGCGACGCCCGCAGCCACGGTGCCGACGCCGATCTCGGAGACGAGCTTGACCGAGACGTCACCGGTCGGGTTGACATTCTTGAGGTCGTAGATGAGCTGCGCCAGATCCTCGATCGAGTAGATGTCGTGGTGCGGCGGCGGCGAGATCAGGCCGACGCCCGGCGTCGAGTGCCGGACCTTGGCGATGGTCGCGTCGACCTTGTGGCCGGGTAGCTGGCCGCCTTCGCCGGGCTTGGCACCCTGCGCCATCTTGATCTGCATCATGTCGGAGTTGACGAGATACTCCGTGGTGACGCCGAAGCGGCCCGAGGCGACCTGCTTGATCGCCGAGCGCATGGAATCGCCGTTCGGCATCGGCTTGAAGCGGTCGGCTTCCTCGCCGCCTTCGCCGGTGTTCGACTTGCCGCCGATCCGGTTCATCGCGATCGCGAGCGTGGTGTGCGCCTCGCGCGAGATCGAGCCGAAGCTCATCGCACCGGTGGCGAAACGCTTGACGATGTCCTTGGCCGGCTCGACCTGGTCGAGGGCTACAGGCTTGCGCTTCTCTTCGTCGGCGTTCTTGATCCGGAACAGGCCGCGCAGCGTCAGCAGACGCTCCGACTGCTCGTTGAGGATCTTTGCGAAGGCGCGGTAGCGCTCCTGCGAATTGCCGCGCGCGGCGTGCTGCAGCAGCGATACCGATTCGGCAGTCCACGCATGGTCCTCGCCGCGGCTGCGATAGGCATATTCGCCGCCGACATCGAGCGCGCTCTTGTAGACCTGAGCTTCACCGAACGCGTCGGCATGACGGCGTACCGCCTCTTCGGCGATCTCGCCAAGCCCGACGCCCTCGACGCGGGTATGCGTGCCCGCGAAGAATTTTGCGACGAAGTCGGCCTTGAGACCGACCGCGTCAAAAATCTGCGCGCCGCAATAGGACTGGTAGGTCGAGATGCCCATCTTGGACATCACCTTCAAAAGGCCCTTGCCGATCGACTTGATGTAGCGCTTGACGATCTCGTAGTCGTCGAGCGAGCCGGGCAGGCGGTCCTTCATCGCGATGATGGTCTCGAACGCGAGATAGGGGTTGATCGCTTCGGCGCCGTAGCCCGCAAGACAAGCGAAGTGATGCACTTCGCGCGGCTCGCCGGATTCGACGACGAGGCCGACCGAGGTGCGCAGGCCGGTGCGGATCAGGTGATGATGCACGGCGGCGCAGGCCAGCAGCGATGGGATCGGCACGCGGTCGGTGCCGACCATGCGGTCGGACAGGATGATGATGTTGACGCCCTCGCGCACCGCGCTTTCGGCGCGCGCGCAGAGCTCGTCGAGCACCTGGTCCATGCCCGCCGCGCCGAGACCGGCGTGGAAGGTGGTGTCCAGCGTGCGCGACTTGAAGTGCGACTCGGCCACCTCCGAGATCGAGCCGATCTTTTCCAGGTCCGCGTCGGTCAGGATCGGCTGGCGCACTTCGAGGCGCTTGGTCGTAGCCATGCCCTGCAGGTCGAACAGGTTCGGCCGCGGCCCGATGATCGAGACGAGGCTCATCACCAGCTCCTCGCGGATCGGGTCGATCGGCGGGTTGGTGACCTGCGCGAAGTTCTGCTTGAAATAGGTGAACAGCGGCTTGGCCTTGTCCGACAGCGCCGAGATCGGCGTGTCGTTGCCCATCGAGCCCGCGGCTTCTTCGCCCGTGGCCGCCATCGGCGTCATCAGGATGGTGATGTCTTCCTGGCTGTAGCCGAACGCCTGCTGGCGGTCGAGCAGCGACAGGTTTGAGCGCACGCCAGTGGTCGGCACCTTCGGCAGGTCTTCGAGCACGATCTGAGTCCGCTCCAGCCACGCCTTGTAGGGATGGCTGGCGGCGAGCGAAGCCTTGATCTCGTCGTCCGGAATCAGGCGGCCCTGCTCGAGATCGACCAGCAGCATCTTGCCGGGCTGCAGCCGCCACTTGGTGATGATCTGGTCCTCGGGGATCGTCAGCACACCCATCTCGGACGCCATGACGATGCGATCGTCCTTGGTGACGAGATAGCGCGCGGGCCGGAGGCCGTTGCGGTCGAGCGTGGCGCCGATCTGGCGGCCGTCGGTAAAGGCGATCGCGGCGGGGCCGTCCCACGGCTCCATCAGCGCGGCATGATATTCGTAGAAGGCGCGGCGCTTCTCATCCATCAAGGGATTGCCGGCCCACGCCTCCGGAATCATCATCATGACGGCATGCGGCAGCGAGTAGCCGCCCTGCACCAGGAATTCGAGCGCGTTGTCGAAGCAGGCGGTGTCGGACTGGCCTTCATAGCAGATCGGCCAAAGCCGGTTGATGTCCTTGCCGTAGAGCTCGGAGCTGACCGAGGCCTGGCGCGCCGCCATCCAGTTGACGTTGCCGCGCAGCGTGTTGATCTCGCCGTTATGCGCGATCATGCGGTAGGGATGCGCCAGCGACCAGGCCGGGAAGGTGTTGGTCGAGAAGCGTTGGTGCACGAGCGCGAGCGCGCTCTCGAAGTCGGCCTCGTGCAGATCGGGATAGTACTTGCCGAGCTGGTCGGCGAGGAACATGCCCTTGTAGATCACGGTGCGGCAGGACATCGAGCACGGGTAATAGCCGGCAAGGCCGCGGTCGCGGCGCTGGTAGATCGCCTGCGAGATCGACTTGCGCAGGATGTAGAGCCGGCGCTCGAACTCGTCCTCGGTCTTGGCGGTGCCGTTGCGGCCGATGAACACCTGCATGCAGGCGGGCTCGGTCGGCTTCACGGTGACGCCGAGCGAGGAATTGTCGGTCGGCACGTCGCGCCAGCCGAGCAGGGTCAGACCCTCTTCCTTGATCTGGTCGGCGACGATGCTCTTGATGACGTTGCGCCAGGCGGTGTCGCGCGGCATGAACAACGCGCCGATGGCGTATTCGCCCGGAGCTGGCAGCGTAAAGCCGAGCTCCCCGGCCTTGCGGCTGAAGAAGGCGTGCGGGATCTGCACCAGAATGCCGGCGCCGTCACCGGCGCGCGGGTCGGCGCCGACGGCGCCGCGATGCTCGAGATTGCAGAGGATGCTCAGCGCGTCCGAGACGATCTCGTGCGACTTCTTGCCCTTGATGTTGGCGATGAAGCCGACGCCGCAGGAATCCTTCTCCAGGCTCGGATCGTAGAGGCCTTCGGCTTTGGGGCGTGAATTGTGCTCGCGCGTCGCCTCGGCCGGCCTCGAGTTGAACTCCGCCGACGATTCGTCGCTGAAGATGTTTTGGCGCACGATTTGCAGCCGGCTCATTGTATTCCTCTCAATCCGCGTTTGGAGCCCGGGCACCGCCGGGCGCTTTTTTGGGATTGCGCGGGATTAATTCATCGCACCGGCTGAGCAGCCGATGTCTCAACTCTGGCCCACTTAGTCCGCAAAAATTGTGAACGCCAAGATGATACGTCGCTGCCGAATAGCGTCGATCCGCCTCACCATCCGGCAGATTAAGCCTGTTCGATGGATCGATTACGCGATCGGTCGTCGAGGCGACAGGCTCAATCGCTCCATGTTGCTCGCGCCACCGCGCCGATGCCCGACATTGATCGCGCAGGCTGCGCCACCAACCAGCCAGTTCGCATGCGGGTTCTTGCCGCAGTAAACAGCATGGCGTTTGCCAATCTCCTTCTGGAAATAGAGCGCTTGCAGATAATGTGCCACCGCCATCAGGTTTTCCTCCGGCGAAAGCTTGTACGCCGGATGCCTCCAAAATGCGCTCTTGAATGGAATCGACTTGCCTTGACTGCACGAACTTGCTGAGCCTGATCAGCAGATCCTGAAAGGCCCCGGATGAGACTGATTGCGCAAATGCTGACGTTGCCTTCGCGCCGGCTTCGACTGCGGAGACCACCTCGACCGAATCCAGAGCATGCGCGTGATAAACGAGATGGTCGTGCTTGGTCGCATGATGTTGCCGATGAACTGGCATTCTCGGGACGACGATGCCAAGGGGGTTCTGCACCGCGCGCACAGGTCCCAGCGCGTGCGGTACAGACCCGGCAAACTCCCTCAGGGAACGCCCAGGCATCGCGAGCATCGCGTGCGCGAAGCACGCCACCACCGCAGCGGAACCCTAAGGGATACTAAGCCGCTTTCGTCTCGAACCCTCAAACCACGGTATGCAGTTGCGGAGCAAGGAAGGGAATCGCCGTACAAACAACGAGGGCCGGACGGGTGCGTGTTTCGGCAATTTCCGGACACCGATTTCGGTAATTTGCGGACAGCGATTTCAGTAATTCCCGGACAGGGATTCCGCTAAATCGCGGACAGTTGCGGGAGGTTGGTTTTCGGGAGCGCCGTTCAGGCAATGTTCTCTCTCAAGCTGAGTTTGAGAGGGGCAATGCCGAGACGGAAGCAAGCGAAACGAACCACTGTGAAGGACCTACGATCGATCCTGAGGCTGACGTACGAGCAGGACCTGTCGGTTCGGGAGATCTCGGAACGGCTGCAGATCAGCAAGAGCTCGGTTGCCACCTACCTGCTGCGGGCACGCGAGGCGGGCTTAAGCTGGCCGTTACCGCCGATTTACGCGAGCGAGGCGGCGTTGCAGCGGGCTCTGTTCCGGCGGGTCGGGCGGCCTCCGCAGGACTTGAGTGAGCCTGAGTGGCCGCGGGTCGCGCAGGAGCTCAAGCGCAAGGGCGTGACACTGACGCTGTTGTGGCAGGAATACCGGACGGCGCATCCCGAGGGCTATGGTTACACGTGGTTCTGCGAGAAGTTTGACGTCTATCGGCGCCGGGCGAACCCGACCTTCCGTCATCGCCACGCGGCGGGTGCAGTTATGCAGACCGACTATGCCGGTCCGACGGTGGAGGTGATCGATCCGCAAACCGGCGAGATCCGTCAGGCGCAGATATTTGTCGCGGTGCTCGGGGCCTCGTCGCTGACCTTCGCTATGGGAAGCTTCGGTCAGCGACTACCAGATTGGATCGAAGGCCAGACCCGAGCCTTGTCGTACTTCGGCGGAGTTCCCAAGGCGATCGTCTGCGACAATCTGAAGGCCGGGGTCGTCAAGGCGTTGTGGTTCGAGCCGACGCTCAACCAAACCTTTGCCGCCATGGCCGAGCACTACGACACGACGATTTTGCCGACCCGCAGCCGCAAGCCCCGCGACAAGGGCAAGGTTGAAGGCGCGGTGCTGATTGTTGAGCGCTGGATTCTGGCACGGCTGCGCCATCGGCGGTTCTTCAACCTGACCGATCTCAATACTGCGATCGCCGATTTGCTGGAGGAGCTGAACCATCGGCCGATGCGCCATATCGGCAAATCCCGCCGGCAGCTGTTCGAGGAGATCGAGCGCGCTGCGTTGACGCCGCTGCCGGGCGAGCCGTTCGAATACGCCGAATGGAAAACGGCGAAGGTCCACCCCGATTATCACGTCGAAGTCGACAGGACCTTTTACTCGGTGCCGCACCGGCTGATCGGCCGTCGGGTGGACGTCCGGCTCACCTATCGGGCCGTCGAGATCTTCCAGGATCACCAGCGTATCGCCAGCCATGTACGCCGTTCCCAGCGCGGCGGCCATGTCACCGTGAACGAGCATATGCCCAAGGCCCACCAGCGGTACGCCAATATGACGCCGGCGAGCTTGATCAAGATGGCGGCGCGGATCGGCGTCAACGCCGCCACGCTGGTCGAGCGGATGATGCGTGAGCGCCCGCATCCCGAGCAGGGTTATCGCTCCGCCATGGGGATCATCGCCCTGGCGCGGCGTTACGAGCGCGATCGGCTCGAAGCGGCCTGCGAGCGGGCACTCGTCATCAACGCAATCAGCTACTCCTCGGTGAGCGCGATCCTCAAATCCGGGCTCGACCGCGCGAGCCCTGCTGCCGCCCCCGTCAAAGCCACCCCCTCGCACGCCAACATCCGTGGTGGGGGCTATTATCAATGAAGGAAAGGAACATCGCGATGCTGACCCACCCGACCCTCGACCAGATGCAGGCGCTCGGCCTTGCCGGAATGGCGGCGGCCTACCGGCAATTGGCTGAACAGGACAATGCCGCCGATCTCAGCCGCGACGAGTGGCTCGGCCTGATGCTCGATCGCGAAGCTGCCATGCGCGCCGACCGGCGCCTGACCAATCGGCTGGCCGCAGCCAAGCTGCGCTTCGTCGACGCCTGTATCGAAGACGTCGACTTCGCGTCCCGCCGTGGCCTTGACCGGCGCAACACCCTGCAGCTGGCGCAAGGCGCCTGGCTGAAAGCCCATGAGAACTTCATCATCACCGGCCTGACCGGGACTGGCAAAACCTGGCTGGCGTGTGCCTTCGGACGCCAGGCGGCCAGGCTCGATCATTCCGTCCTTTATTTGCGTATGCCGCGCCTGTTCGAAGACCTCGCCATGGCCCGTCTCGATGGTCGCTTCCCGCGCCTCATCGATAAGCTCGCACGTGTCCAGTTGCTCATCCTCGACGACTGGGGCACCCACACCCTCAATGACCAGCAGCGCCTTGATCTCCTCGAAATCTTCGAAGAGCGCTACAGGCGCAAATCGACCTTGATTACCGCTCAGCTGCCCGTTGCCCAATGGCACGATATGATCGGCGAGCCGACCATCGCAGATGCTATCCTCGACCGGATCATCCACAACTCCCACCGTATCGCCCTCGAAGGCGACAGCATGCGAAGGAAAAAAGCTGCGCGCCCCTTGATCGACGTCGAAAACAGCGAAACGAATACCAACTGACTTCAACAACAAGGCAACCAAAAGCCAGCGCCGCCACGCTGTCCGCGATTTAGCGAAACTGCTGTCCGTCAGTTAGCGAAACCGCTGTCCCGTTCTTGCGAAATACGCAGACGGGTGCACAATGTGCCGAATGGATACCGCTGCAGCGTCGCCCATGCCGGGATCGGCCGCCCTAGTCGATAGTGACAAATCGGAGAACGTGCACACCGAGCCATTCGGGGATGTCGGGAGCAATAGAAGACGGAACGAGTTGCTTGAGATCCTATGACTGAATGTCAAAATGCCCCGGCCTCGCTGCGTTCGAAGGGCTTTGCAGAGGTTGCAGCTTGGTACTCTCCTCAACATGGCATGTTTGGGAGCCCCCGTCGGGACAATCTCATGGTCGAAGCATTCTCCCGCCGCCTCAATGTTACGGGAAGCGAGTCAAACGTGGCGCTCATCACGAGAATGCCGAACGCTCAAAAAAAAAGCATCGCACCGCGACAGAACTGGAATCCGGATCGCCACTCCCCTGAGCTGACCGTATGCAACATGCCACACGGTGTCTGTCGGAGAGCAAACGCGCCTGATGTCTGGAGCGCGCCAAAGGGACACGGTCCTCAATGCGGCGGAAAGGCGATCTGCTAAACCGCACTGCGAACCGCTATGCGCCGCTCAGCAATCGGCCAAGTTCCTCCGGCGCATTTGAACGAAGCTCGCCTCGCTTGACGCGCGATGCCTCCGGTCCGAGAACGCGATCGAAGGCCAGCACGAGCGAGTGCGCCCCCCACCGCCCATTCGTCGTTCTGCTCGAACAGGATCGCGCCGACCAAGCGGACGATGGCGTCCTCATTGGGGAAGATACCGACGACTTCGGCCCCCCGCTTGATCTCGCCGTTGAGGCGTTAGATCGGATCGGTCGAGTGCAGCTTGGCGCGGTGCGGAGCCGGGAAGCTCATATAGGCGAGCAGGTCGGGCTCGGCGTCATCCATGGAGGCGGCGAGCTTGGGCAGTTTGGGACGGAGCTGGTCGGTGACCTTGCGCCACTGCGCCCTGGCCGCTTCGGCATCGTCCTGGGCAAAGGCGGTGGCGATGAAGGCGGAGACGACGCGCCGCCCGCTCTTGCCGGCATGCGCCCAACACGTTGCGCATGAAGTGGACACGGGGGTCGTTGAAGAAGTGGCCAATAGATTTCGCGCGATGCAGCGACCGGCCCCGTCATGGCCCTCGCGTCAAAACCCGCGCTACAGCGCGATCTGAAGCCGCAAACGCACTATGAGGGACAATCCAAGGCAGAATAAGCGCAAGCAGAGCGGCTGCCAGCCGCTTGAGGTTGATGGCGGCGGCTGTGAGGTGGGCCTGGATCTTCATGTTTGGCAGACCACGCCGTATGGCGCGCGCCAGTCCGTGCCAGGTCTTGGCTTCGCCGTGGAAGCCCTCTGAGCGCCAGCGATGGCGCTGATAGAGCCGTCGATCCTGTCTGCTCCATCGCTCGCGACGGCGGCGAGCGCGGAGCAGTGCAGGATAATCGTCACCGATAACGACCGCTTTGTTAACCCGCCCTTTCGATAGGCAATCGCCCTTGAGCGGACACCGGGCGCAATCCTTCGCCTTCGAATAGAAGAAACGGCCGTGCTTGATGGGTCGCGCGGGGCGCAAGATACGTCCTTGCGGGCTTCAAGATGTCGTGCTTGGCATCCGTATCGGAAGCGTCTGAGCGGTACGCGGCTCTTAATTGGTTCGGCTTTAGCTGCGATCAGGGCGTCGATGCCGCGCCGCTCGAGCGCACCGTAGACTTTAGCATAGGCATAGCCGGCATCCGCGGTGACCGTCTTGATGTCGACGCCTGTCACAGCTTCAACCTCATCGACTTGCGGCTCGATCATCTCCCCTTCGTTCGTTTGTCCGGTCGTAACCGCGACGTCCAAAATGACGCCGACCTTGTCATCGACGGCAGTGTGCTGCTTGTAAGCGGGCTCCAGCCGCCGGTTTCGGGCATTTGTGGCCATTGTCGCATCAGGATCGGTGGTGCAAATCTTCTTGGACTTGCCGCTCTGCCGGCCCTTTCTCTCGAGTTCGCTTTCATCCTCACCTTGATTTTCGCTCAGCACATCCATCACATGTTGCTCCGTGAGGCTGTCCCAACTCACGTTAGCGCGGATCAGCGACGCATCGATGTGAACCACTTCGGCTGTTGCGATCTTGGCCTTCAGGCAGGCCTCGACCGTGCGTTTGAATATCCTACGGAACCGCTCTTCGCCCCAGCGCTGGCGGATGCGCGTCAAGCTGGAATGGTGCGGTAGCTGCTCATGCAGGGCGATAACCGGCAAACCAGCGAATAGCGATGTTGACCTGAGCCTCGCGCATCAGCTTGCGATCGTGCACGATGCCGATGAGCAGACCGGCGAGCATCAACCGTACCGCCGCTTCGGGATCGATGCCGGGTCGGCCATCGTTCGCGCAATAACAACCCGTGACCTCTTCCCTTAGCCAAGACAGATCGAGCACACGATCGACGCGCGCCAGCACGTGCTCATCTGGGACGAGCTGTTTCAGCGAGCCCGTGATGAAGAGCTCCAACTGATCCCGCTCCTTGCGTCCCAGCATCTCGTTTGCTCCGCCGATCGCGAATCGACGACGAGAACGGAATCAGCGAATAGCAGCTTTTTCAACGCCCCCACACGGCAGCGCTGCCAGGCGGCATTGAGCACCTTGGCGACGGTGGCCTTGATGCCTTCATGGGAGTCCGAGACGACCAGTTTGACGCCGCGCAGGCAGCGGCGGGCGAGCTGGCGCAAGAACCGGTCCAGAACGTCTCGGCCTCGGAGGGGCCGATATCCATGCCGAGAGTCTCCCGTCGGCCGTCGCTGTTGACGCCCACCGCAATGATCAACCGCGACCGAGACGATGCGCCCCTGCTGGCGCACCTTCACATAGGTGGCATCGATCCACAGATACGGCCAGTCGCCTTCGAGCGGGCGGGCGAGGAACGCCTTCACTTTGTCGGCGATCTCCGCACAGAGCCGGCTTACCTGGCTCTTGGAGATCCCGCTCATGCCCTGCACCAGATCGTCCACCAGCGGGTCGAGACGGCCTGCACATAGGCTTCCTGAACCACGGCGGTCAGCGCCTTCTCGGCCATCCGGCGTGGCTCCTGGAGAGCCGGGAAAGTAACTTCCCTTGTGCAGCTTGGGAATGCGCAGCTCGACCGCGCCGGTGCGCGTCTCCCAGGTCCGGTCGCGGTAGCCATCGCGCTGGGCAAGGCGCTCGGCATTCTTCTCGCCATAGGCCGCTTCGGTCAGCTCCCGGCGACCTCCAGCTCCATTAGCCGCTGAGCAGCAAAGCCGATCATCTCGCGCAAAAGACAGGCGTCTGGGGCCTTCTCCACGAGCGCACGAAGGTTCATCATCTCGTCGTGGTTATCGGTGGTCCCTCGAATCAAATTGGCTGTCGCAATCCAAACCTTACCGACGAATCAGTCGTCCGTGAAGTAATGCGAATGGCCTGAAGTTACGGGCTAATTCGAAGAATGTCGGCGATTGATTTTGCCGGCAATCGCGATGGCGGGGCCGATTTCCTTGCAAAATCGAATGAGGGATTCCGTCGAATCGGCGGTCGTGATTCTCTGCTCGTCAGAGTGCATGAGCGGAGGTTTTGGATGCGGCCACGGGAGCGGCGCGAGACCGGCGAGCAGGATCTGTTTCGCTCCCGGCTCGATCAGATCATCGATATGGAGCACGCACTGGCGAAGCTGGCGCGCACGGTGGATTGCGGCTTCCTGGAACAGGCGTTCGGAGCGGTCTACACGGACGGCCCTGGCCAGCCGCCGCTGCCGACGCGTTTGATGGCGGGGCTCGCGATCCTCAAGCACACATATGACCTGTCCGACGACGTGCTGTGCGAGCGCTGGGTGGAGAACCCCTATTACCAGTTCTTCTGCGGCGAGGAGTTTTTCCAGCACCGGCTGGTGTTCGATCGCTCGTCGTTGACGCGCTGGCGCAACCGGATGGGCGAGGAGCGGCTCAAGGCGCTGCTGCAGGAGAGCCTATCGGTTGCCACCAAGACCGAGGCGATCAAGCCGTCCGACCTCTCCCGGGTGATCGTCGATACGACGGTACAGCCCAATAACGTGATGTTCCCGACCGATGCCAAGCTTCTGAACCGGGCGCGCGAGAAGCTGGTGCGGCTGGCGCAGCTCACCGGGGTGGGTTTACGCCAGCCCTATGCGAGGGTGGGCAAGTTCACTCTGATCAAGCATCAGCGCTATGCCCATGCCAAGCAGTTCAAGCGTGCCAGGCGGACGCTGAAGACGCTGCGCACCTATCTCGGCCGGGTCATGCGCGACATCGGCCGCAAGATCGCAGGCAACGCCCCGCTCGAGGAGAGGTTCGCCCAGCTGTTATTGCTGGCGCGCCGCGTGCACGAGCAGCAGCAGCGCCAACGGGGGCCGAAGGTCTATTCGCTGCATGCGCCGGAGGTCGAATGCATCGGCAAAGGCAAGGCCCATCGGCCGTACGAGTTCGGCGTCAAAGTCTCCGTCGCGACCACCCTCAGCCGTGCCAGGGGCGGCCAGTTCGTCACCCATGTGAAGTCGCTGCCCGGCAATCCCTATGACGGCCATACACTGGCCACCGTGATCCCGGACATGGAGAAGCTCGTCGGCAACATCATCGAGCGGCTCCTCCTCGACAAGGGATACCGTGGCCACAACGCGCCGCCGGATTACAAGTTCAGGGTCTTCATCTCGGGTCAGAAGCGAGGTGTCACGCCGTCGATCAAGCGCACCATGCGCCGCAGATCCGCCATCGAGCCTGTCATCGGCCATCTCAAGGCCGAGCACCGCATGGAACGCAACTATCTCTGGTGCAAGCACGGCGATGCCAACAACGCCGTGCTTGCCGCCGTCGGCTACAACTTCCGCCGTCTCCTCCGCTGGCTCAGCCGTTTGTTGCACCAAATCCTGGCCGCACTCCTCGCCCGGCCGCTGCTCAATCCGACCTGAAAACAGGAATCTTCACGGTCGACGAATCATCGGTGACCACCGCAAAGCCGTCCGCGCGCTACGGCGCTAGTCGAGGGCGCGCGTGCGGACGACTTTGCTCTACCGAGCTACACCATCGCCGGGACACGACCTGCTCTATCTTCCCCGGGCCGCCCGGGTGGAAGCTCCGCCATATGAGCGCGAACCGATGCGCAAACGATACCCACTCCCTGGGGACGATGGCATATCAGCTCCTTCCGTCAGAACGCCTGATCACAACGATCCAGCCCATGCCCTCGAATCGGTATCGACTACGCCGTGGCCATAAAGCCAGAGCTCGACCGTGAGTTGGCTAAAGGAGCTGCCCGCCTCAAGGCCATTCTGGATAAGGGGGGCATCACCAATGCCGACGAGTCGGCATTGGTGCCGAAGCATGATGCAGCTAGTTGGCACCAGACGCTGCACGCCGGCTCATCGCTAAGTGTAGCCGCGCTCGTGTAGATCGCATGCGCGAGTTAGCTTGAGAGGATCAACCCAATCCATTCCATCCGCTTGAATGAATGTGCCTTTGACATCCAGATGACTGGCCACTGGAAGGCGGGTACCACGACCGGCATACGGTCTCCATCTCGCTGGCATCAACATGCATGGCGCCGCCGCCTCGAAAACCCGTGTTTCGTCGAAGGCCCAAATCTTTGAATACGCCCCTTTGAATGAGCGGCGGAGAAGCGCTTGGGGGATGCCTAGCCTTGCAGACGCCGGTTCGTCCAGCATTCCTTCAATGACATCGACAATACGACGATTGAATGCCTCGCCCTCTTCCGGACTGAGATAGTATTGGGCTCGATAGCCGCAGCGGCCGTGAATAGTTGGTCGAATAACGGCTCAGATAAAGGAATTTGGCAAACGATGCGATAAGTGTTCGGCGGCGCCTCGGTATCTTCAGCCAGTTGCCATTGGAATTCTACCAGGTCACCGCTGCGGGCCTGTTGAGTTGCTGCCGAGAGTTGAGAGATCAGGGTGTCACCGGAAACCTCCTCCAGCAGACGCATGCGGCGGTCCGCATCGGGGAGATTGGTCAGATCCCATTCCGTGTCAGGTACCGATCGCATCGGGTCTCAATTCCCTTTTGGTTCTCAAGAATCTGGTGAGGCTTACGCCAATCATGGGACCAGGCCTGCTTCGTTCCCTCCATGGACGATATCCCGCCCGGAGTGGCTTGAAGGTTCAAGGCTTCTGCTAATCGCTTTATCAATCAGACGGTCGGTCTAGGCTGCCGCCATTGAAACAGACCCGAAGAAACTCAGTAAAGCAGATGGTTACGGCTTGACGACTTTTGAGCCGTTCCTGCAGGCGTCTTCCAATGTCGCGAGAACGGGCCTGCGGCAGATCGGCCGTTTGTCCATCTCGCTCGTTGAGCCCAGCTTATTTGGGTGGGGACCGATCGGTGCCGATGCCGGCTGAGGCGCAAGCCGTGTTTTTACCAGAATCTCGGGAAGCCTCGACGGCTGGTCGATCCTGCGGGCATCCGGAAACCGGCAGATCGTTCGTCTGCCGGCGCTCCGGGTAGGAACGTCGATCTTTTTTAGAGAACCCCCCAGGCTCGGTAACGCCCTCGTCCGGTCGTCTCGCGCAAACCAAGCTCTTTTACGAGACTTAATGCTGCGCGTGGCGTGATATCTAGCTCTTCTGCGATCATGCCGGCAGACACGACTGGGCGGGTGAGGACGTAGTCGATGAGGGCCGGCAATTTCGACGTCGATCGATGGCCGGCCAACCTCCGAAGCATCAGAGTGCGCTCGTTGAGCCACCTGTCGTGCGCCTTCAGGCCAATCTCACCGGCGGCCGTGATAGCCTCGAGCTCCGCGACAAGGCGTGTTGCAAGGTCGCGAGAGCGGCGCCGCTCACGCGGGATCGTTTTGAGCCCCTCATTCAGGCAAGCCAGGTGGGAGCGTGTTTTTCTCCGCTGACCTAGCAGCGCAGACGCAAGCAGCTGGCCAAGCCACGGTCGGTGCTGAAGGGGTTCGAGACTGCGCCAGGCGTCTGCGGCGATGGCCGTCGCGAGCGTCGGAGGTAGGCCCCTGCTTTGCTCAAGGCTGCGCCGCCAGAGGGCAAGACGCTCCTCTTCGTCCCAATCTGGGTCGTAGACCAGCGGATCGCGCTCGGGCATGCGACGAAGATCGTTGGTTAAGACCTGATCGGTCTTTGCGATCGCAGCGTCGATGTCGGCGAAAGCCTGCGCGAGTCTGTCACTGCTCTGAGCTATTGAAGCGTGGTCGTAGGTTTCCGGCACATGGCTGCCCTCCTCCGCCTTACTCGCTATTGCGATGTGCGGCGGCTCGCACTCCTCCTCCATTCCATTTCTTCCGGCTAATCCGCGCAGAGCGGCAATCCCAGCGGAAGAGAGAGCCCAGTCGGGGCCTTCGCGGTGAATGCGCCGGCGCGCGCGGAGTACGTCGCGTGCCCGGCTCAGCTCGTGGGTTGGTACACGAATGTCCATGCCGGCGTCATGGAGAACGAAATCTTCGAGGTGGACGAGTTCGCCTTCCAGCCATAGAGTGGCGCAGGCGTCGGTGAAGTGCGTCCGACTGATCCAGCCGTCGCGAATTGGGCTTTTCGCAAGGCGCTCATCTAGACGGGCTAAAGCATCTTCCGCGGCTGCGAGCGGAACTGCAATCGCCGACCAGGGCAACGGTTCTGGTATTTTGTAGCTACTAGACAACGCCTTGAAAACTTTAATGAGAATCGGCGACACGGAAGCTATCATGCCGCTAACATCCGTCATAGCGACATAGCTTCAACTGCTGTGGTGAGCGTGCAAGCGTTAGTGCCGATCGGTCTTTCAGCCGATGTCGGCAGCCGAAATTTGCTCGGAGACTCCGTGATTAAGGGGAGCCCTAGCCTCTATTCTCCTTCCTCGGCCGTCTGCCTGTAGAGCAACCCGGTTGGCATCATTACTATCGGCGGGGCCAGTTGCTGGGCTGGCCCCACACTGGGCCCCGCATGAGTCTGGCGCATGATTAGGCAGTCTGTAGCGGCGGCGCGAAGGTCATTCGAGAGCTGCCCCCTGCGGAGATCAGCAGCCGGATTTGGCGTTGAGATAGATCAGGCGTGGCAACGGTCGTCTTGAAGAGTCCCGACCCGCTAGCGGCGTATCGGCGGATGGTCAAAGAACGCTTACGAGACTTCTTCAAGAAGGGTTCGAGCGATCATCCAACCATAGTTCGATTTGAAGCTTCGCAGGCCTCGCTCTGGCCAGTCGTGAGAACGTCTCTATCAACAGGCCTAGATTGAGCTAGGCTGTGTTGTCAGCTGACAACGTTTTGCTGCGAAGTGTTGGCCTCGGATTCACCATTAATAATGTATTAACCATGTTTCGCCGACGCGCGGGGCTACAGTGCTCGAATGGGCGACCCGTCGGAGTTTCTGGAGATTACCTAGAAGGTGTTGTCAGCTGACAACCCGGTTCGCCTGCTTTCTCGTCGCGCCTCTTTTGGCCTCCCCCACATCGCACGAGTTGTGATCGCGGGAAGAATCGGCAGGTTCGATACTTCGACAAAGTAGTTTTCCCGAGTTGAGCTCTGGTACCGATGTTGTCAGCTGACAACAATACGGCGCCCGACCGTATACTACGAGGCAAGGCTCTTAGGCCGGTTCCGAGCGGGGGTCTTCTCGATGGGGGAATGGGATCCATCCGAGCGGTAAATTGCCGGATCACCAATGTGGTTTCCTCAAGCGCCTTCTAGACCAGTTCATCTGTGTCGGTTTGGGGTGCAGTCTAGTCCGCGCTGGGACTGTCAGGGCTCAACCAAAAGTTGGAGCTCCTTTCGGGGACGTGGCCTGGTATGCGAGGAACTTCGATCGCGCGGGTTGCATCCAGCCCCCGGGCCGGCATGCAAGTAGCGGTTGGCGCATTCCTCGCTCGTGCCGTACCATTGCCGGCTTGATGGATTCGGCAGCGCAACGTGAACGCTAGCATCATTCTCCGTCTCCAGGCGTCATCCGTTTCCCTTGCCGCTAGTTGTCCCGCATGTTGTCAGCTGACAACAGTGCCGTGGCAACCGTGGACCCTGGGTCCATTCACCTGCCGCTCGTTTCGGTAGGCTCAGAAGCCCCGAGCGACCAAGGAGGAGTCGTTGGTAGCCCAGGTAGCCATGCCGGGATGGGTGGTTTGGCCTCGGGCCCCGTGCGGACGGTACCATGTTATAGCGGGTCCTAGGCGCGTTGGCCGCTCGCGTGGCGAAGCCTCTAACGTCGATATGGCAGCCCCGCCGGGCTGAGCGGCGCTCCGGCCCGCCAGTTCCAGATCCGTATGCGGCTTAATTCAAAGCGGGGCAGGATGCGGCCGACGCCGGCCGGTGACACCTTGATCGCTGGCGCTGCCGCGCACAATGCCTCGACGGCTAAGGTGGCTGTGGGTGGCGGGGGGCTTGGCGATGAATGGGTCTGGAGGAGCGAGCGCGCAAAGTTAATCCTTTCTTTCTTGCGCCGACTCGGGAATCGTGTTGAGTCTGCAGACGGTAATCCGCCGTCTGAGGTGCAAAAACCGTTTTGGATTGGAAAGATGAGAGTTTTTGAGACAGAGGAGGGGTGGCCGGAGACAGCGAGCGCGCGCATTTCCCGCCATGCCACTCTACTCTCTGGTCAACTCCGCTCGCTGGGCGCCGCCCTTTTTCCACCAGCGGCTGCCAAGACTCTTCGCCCGTTCTCCTCCGGAGAG